>CAIYSR010000150.1 GCA_903928895.1 uncultured Rhodospirillales bacterium
CCGCCGCCGCCCCGGCCACCGCGCCGCCGCGCAGCGCCATCGCCCGCCCGGTGGCGGCCCGCGCGGCGCCGGTGATATGCGCGGTCAGCAGCGCCAGCAGCGCCACCGTCCACAGCACGACAAGCAGCACGAACCCCCGCTCCCGCCGCGGCATGGCTACGGCACCAGCTGCTGGCGCACCCGCGCGCTCGGATCGTTCGACCCGCTCGGCCGCATCCCGCGCAGCGCACCCGGCACGCCGGCCGCATTGGGCAGCGCCTCGCGCATATCCTCGGTCAGGTCGTGCGCCTCGCGCTGGCTGCGGATGACATGCGGCGTGATCAGCACCAGCAGCTCGGTCCGGCCGCGCTGGTTGTCCTGGGTGCCGGCCAGCACGCCGAGCAGCGGCACATCCTTCAGCCACGGCAAGCCGCTGTTGGAGCGGCTGGCGCTGTCGCGGATCAATCCGGCGATCCCCACGGTCTGCCCGTCCTGCACCACCACGCGCGAGCTGACGATACGCTGCTGGAAGGTCGGGCTGTCGATGCCGGAGGCCTTGGGCGTCGTCGTGTCCACGTCGCTGACCTCCTGGGTGATGTCGAGCGTCACCAGCCCGCCGCTGTTCACCCGCGGCGTGATGTCCATGATCACGCCGGTCGGCTGGTAGCTGATCGAACTCACCACAGGGGCGTTCGAGGTCAGCGTGCTCTGCGCGCTGGCGTTGAGATAGGGCACCAGCGAGCCCACCTGAAGCCGTGCCGGCTGGTTGTCCACCACCACCAACTGCGGCGAGGACAGTACGTTGACCGTGGTGATCGCCTGCAACGCCGACAGCGCGACCGGTGCCCCGCCGCTGCCGGTGCCGCCGAGCAGAAAGCCGGGAAAGCCGGCGCCGAGCGCGATCTTGGTAGGATCGACCACCGTGCCGGCGGCGTTGTTGAGCGCGCCGACCACGCCGCCGCTGCGGAAATAGAACTGGGTGCCGTATTTGAGCTGATCGTTGAGCGTCACCTCGGCAATGGTGGCGTCGATCCGCACCTGCATCGGCAGGATGTCGATCTTGCGCAGCATCGCCTCGATCGTGTCGGTCTCCTGCGCGGTGCCGTAGATCAACACCGCGTTGTTCTGGTCATCGGGCAGCACGCGCATCGAATCCGCCTGCTCGCCGCCGCTGGCGGTTGCCTCCAGCCCACCGAGCAGGGGATTGCTGGTCACGGCTGTCTGTCCCGCCGGTGCGCCGCCACCGAGACGGGTGGCACCCGGCCCGCTCGCCTGCGCCGGCGCCGCGCCGCCGCCCTGGCCGCCTCCGCCCTGGCCGCCGAACCCGCCACCTTGCGCCATCCCGCTTTGGCCGGAAGCACCCTGGCTCGCACCCCCCTGCGCGCTGCTGCCGCGCCCGAGCGACTGGGTCAACATGCCGGCCCGCCCGCTGGCGCCCTGCTGCGACTTGGGCACGGCGGTGATGCTGTTGGGGGTGAACGCCGATTGCAGCGTGAAGGCGACATCCTCGGCCGCGCTGTTTTGCAGGTAATAGATGCGCCAACTCCTTACCGTCGCCCGCCGCTCGCGCTCGACCAACCCATAGATGCGGCGCGCCTCCTCGATATAGCGCGGCTGCGCGGCGATCACGAGCACCGCGCCCAGCCGGTTCAACGCCGACACCCGCACCACCCCGGCCAGCGAGGCCCCGCTGCGGCCGCGGAATGCCTCCTGCAACGCCTCAGCGAAGTCCCGCGCATTGCCGGATGCCACTGGCAGCAGGGCGTAGGACTGCCCGGCCAGCGCATCGACATCGAAGGTCCCGATCAACTCCTGCAAGGCGTCGATCTGCGCCGGATCGCCGGACAGGATCAGCGCGTTGAGGCCATTCTCCGCCGCCACCTTGGCGTTGCCGCCCGCCATCGGCTGCAACACCTTGGCCAGTTCCTCCGCCGAGACGAAGCGCAGCGGCACCACCCGCGCGCCCGCCCCCCCGGCGCTTGCGGCCGGCACGATCCGGGTCATCCCGCGCGCCGAAACCATCGCCGCACCGTTGGACGCCAGCAGTGCCTGCAACGTCGGCACCAGCTCCTCGCGGGCCAGCCGACGCTCCGCATGGAATGTCACGGTGCCGCGCACGGCGGGATCGATCGCGTAGGTCTGCCCAAGCATCCCGCCCAGCACCTGGCCCACCACCTCGCGCAGATCGGCATCGGCGAAGTCGAGCGCGAACTCCCCCGGCCCTGCTGCCGCGGCGCCCGGCGGCACCACCCGCGGCACCCCCATGGCGATCTGTGCCGGAGGCTCGCCGCTGGGCGTGCCGACCAGTCCGCTCACCCGCGGCGCCGCGGTCGCGCCCTGGTTCTGCGGTATGAAGACCTGATCCGGCGCCGCCGCCGGGGCCGGCGCCGGGCCGCGATGGGGCCGTGCGCAGGAGCACAGCGTCAAGGCCGCGAGCAGCGCGCCGGCCAGGTGCAGTCCGCGGCCGATGGATCCCCGACGGAACGAGAGGGGCTTCACGGTGCGGCTCCGTTGCGCTTGGGTTGCCCGGCGGCGGGGGGGGCGGCCGCGGCGTGGCTCGGATGGATCAAGCGATCTCCTTCGGACCCGGTGAGGGTCACAGCATTCGGTTCGATCTTGGTCACTTCGTAGGGGCCGAGCCGGTCGCCCTCACCCAGCACCAGCGGCTTGCCGCCGGTGGCCGCAAACAGCGCCTTGGCCCCGTCCGGCCCGATCAGCACGCCAGCGAGGCGCGGCAGCGCGTCTCCCGCCGCCGCCGGCATCGTCGCCGTCCCCGCCTTCGCCTCGCGTGACGGGTCGAGCAGCGGCCGGTCGAGGATGGTCTCGACGAGATCGTCGAGCGGAGCCGGGTCGCTGTCCTCGGCCCGGGACGGCCCGGGCGGGCGCGATCTTGTCTCGGCACGCTGGACCAACGCGGTTTCGGGCTCGGCCGGTTCGAGCAGTTCGGCCACGAGCACGCCGGCCAGCATCGCGGCGAGCGCCAGAAGGGGTGCGAGGCGGATCATGGCCGCTCCTCGCGCGCGCGCCATCCGGTCACGGTGAAGGCGGCGTCGACCGGGCGATCGGGATCGCGCACATCGCGTGGTGCCGCGCGCAGTTGCAAATGATCCACCACCATCGTCGTCGGCGCGGTGGCGATCGCTTCCAGCAGGCGCACCAGCGGCGGCCACGGGGCGGTGAGGGTGACGCGCACGCTCACCGCCTGCCACGCCCCTGCGGCCTCGGCTGGCAGGGTCTCGGCGCTGCCGATCCGCAGTCCGGCCGCCTTGCCGAGGTCGTCGAGCGCCTGCTGCAACCCCGCCCCCGCCACCGCATCGCTTGCACCGGCCAAGGCGGCGCCGTCATGGCCCGTCTCGGCCTTCATCGCCTCCGCCTCGCGCCTCAAGCCCGGCACGCTGGCGGCCAGCATCCGCATCCGCGCCGCCAGCTGAACCTGCCGCGCCAGACTCTCCTCGCGTGCGTCAAACCACGCGACCGCAGGCGCACCCGCGCCGAACCACAGCAACACGAGCCCCGCCAGCGTGATCGCCACCGCAAGCGCCTGGCCGCGCCGTCCCTCGGGAAGGGCGGCCGTCATCGGGCCAGCTCCGCCTGGAGCGAGAAGATCTCGTTGCCCGCATCGCCGCGCACCACCGGCGCCGTGAACGCCGGATCGCGCAACCTGGACTCCGCCGCCACCGCCGCGATCAGCCGGCTCGCCGCCCCGGTGGTCTGGCCCTCCAGCGTGATCCGCCGCTGCTGGAGGGTGAGCTGGGTCAGATAGGTGTCGTCCGGCAGCGCCTCGGTCAGTGCTGCGAGCGTCGCCAGCGCATCCGCCGCTCTGCCCCGCCCATCCGTCAGCGCATCCTCCGCGCCCGCGCCGGCCAGGCGGCGCTGCAAGGCCTGCGCCTCGGCGACCGCGGGCCGCAGCGTTGCGATCTCCGCCTCGATCCGGTCGAGTGCCTGCCATTGCCGCGCCACCGGCAACGCCACGCAGGCCGCCGCTAGCGCGGCGCACAACCCGCCCGCCGCTCGCACCCGCCACGCCGCGCGCTGCATGATCCCGGGATCGGGCGGCACCAGCGGCAGCACCTGCAGCGCCCCGCCCGGCAAACTCGCCTCCACATGGCTGGCCGTGAGCCCGGCATCGGCGAGCGCCTGCAAGGCGGCGGCGATCCGCGCTTTCGGCAGCAACAGCAGCTCGGCCTGCAACGACCCCTTGGCCCGGTCGCGCCGCAGCATCCGGCATGCCCACACCACCTCCGCCGCGGCGAAGGGGGTCAGCCGGTCCATCTCGTACTGCACCAGCGTCGCCAGGCCCCGCTCGGCGGCGAGCGGCAAGGTCAGCGGGCAGCGCAACAACGCCACCCCGGCGACCAGCGTCACCCGCTCCCGTCCCCGCCGCTGCCGCGCCGCCGCGCCGGGTGCGAACCTGCCGAGCGGACGCACCCGGCCACGGCGGCGGCGGCCGATCTCGATGGCATCGCCATCGGGCCGCAGCAGCAATGTGTCGGCCGCGCGCGGTTCTTGTGCCGGGCGGCCAAGCTCGCCCATCCGCTCCCACCACCACAGCCCGAATTCAGCCAGCATGAAACCACCCGTCCTGTTGTCCCGCGAACCCACGGGTCATCGGCGCCGCAACGATATCGGGCCAGTGCCGTGCGTCGCCGGCGGGGAACACCAGGCGCATCCGCACCAGCCCTGGCAGCGCCGGCCCCGGCCAGGTCCGCACCCAGCTCCCGCCGCCGCCCTGGGCCGGCTGCCAGTAGGCGAACTCGATGCGCTCGATCCGCTCCGCCAGCACCACCACCTCGCCCGCCGGCGGCACCTGCCAGCGCACATGCCAGCGCGGCACCAGCCGCAGCAGCAGCCGATGCGTCCCATCCACTTCGAGCCGCGCCTGGGTCGGCACCGCCGCCCCACCGTCGCGTCCGGGCAGCCGGGTAATGACGTCGAGCAGACCGGCCCCGCCCTGGATCGGCCCGCCCTGGCTGCTCTCGTCGAGCGCCACCGCCCGCGTCACCAGCCGCCGCAGCATGCGGTCGAGGGTCTCCATCTCGTCCGGCAGCGCCAGCGCCCGACCCTGCGCCCGCCACGCCGAGAGGCCGAACTGCATGCCCTGGCCCAGGATCAGCAGGATCAGCCCGAACACCGAGAGCGCCGCCAGCACCTCCAGCAGCGTGAACCCGCGCTCCCGCCTCATGTCGCCGCTCCCAGCGCCAGGCAGGAGGTCGCCAGTTTCAGCTCCCGCCCACCCCACGAGATCGTCACCTGCACCCCGAACAGAGCGGCCTTGAGCGGTGCCTTGGGCTCGTCGTCGCTGCCCCGCGGCACCACGGCACTGCCCAGCGCGGCAATCTCCGAGGCCCAGGTGAACCCGCCGCCGTCATCGCCGGATTGCCGCCCCGGCGCCAACCGCGCGCCATGACACAGCGCCGCGAGCCGCGACTGTGCCCGCGACATCGCCTCCTCCATCCGTCCCGCCACCCCGGCCGAGACCATGCCGTCGATGCCGCCGCGGAACAGCGCCGCCAGCGCGATCGATGCGATCACCAGCGCCACGAGCACTTCGACCAGCGTGAACCCGTCCTCACCGCGCATCGCAACGCCTCTGCGCATCTCAATTCACCTGCGCCACGCTGACGCGGCCGGTCAGCCAATCGACCCGCACCAGCACGCTTTGCGCCGCGCCGCGCAACCGGATCGCCCCCCCGGTCGCGCCCCCCTCGGGGTCGAACCGGATCGCGCCGTCCCGCGCCAGCGTTACCGACGGCGGCAACCCCTGGGCCCGCCCCCCGACCACCCAGCCGCGCCCGTCTGCTGCAATCGCGAATTCGACCGGGCGGCCCTGGGCGATTGCCTGCGCCCGTGCCAGCCGCAACGCGTCGGCCACCCGCCCGGCCGCATCCGCAAGATCAAGGCCCCCACCGCGGCGCGGCATCGCCCCCACGGCGGTGGCCATCGCCACGCCAAGAATGGCAAGCACCACCAGCATCTCCAGCAGCGTGAACCCGGCGGCGCGAAAATGGGTATGGTTCATCCCTATTGCGCCAGATCGTTGAGGCTGAGCATGGCCAGCAGCAGCGAGGACACGATCCCGGCGATCACCGCGCCCATCAGGATGGTGATCGCCGGCGTCAGCAGCGCCACCAGCCGCTGCGTCGCGGTCCGCGTCGAATCCTCGTGGATCTCCGCCGCCCGCAGCGCGGTCTGCGCCAATTGCGCGGTCTCCTCGCCGAGCCGCAGCAGATGCACCATGCGCACCGGAAAGGCACCGCTTTCCGCCAATACGCCGGACAACCCGCCGCCGCTCTTGGCCGCCTCGGTGGCGCGGTCGAGCGCCGCCACACCGGCGGCATTGCCCAGCACCTCGCGGGTGATCGCCAGCGCCGGCACCAGCGCCACCCCGTTCTGCAACAACGTCCCCAGCGTCCGGCACAGCCGCGCCGCCAGCACCTCGCGCAACAGCCCGCCCGACCCGGGCAGACGCAGCTTGAAACGGTCGAAGGCGAGGCGCGGCCCCGGCCGGCGCAGCACCATCCGCGCCGCCACCAGCCCCGCCAGCAGCACCGCCAACGCCGCCGGCCCGTCGCGCCCGACCGCATCGCCGGCATCGATCAGGAACCGGGTCGAGGCCGGAAGCGCCGCCCCGCTCTGCTCGAACAGCGGCACGAATTGCGGCAGCACCTGGGTCAACAGCAGCACGACGGCGCCGATCGCCGCCAGCAGCAGCAGCGACGGGTAGATCATCGCCGACTGGATGGTGGCGGCCAGCGCCTGCTGGCGCTCCATCAGCAGCGCCAGCCGCTCCAGCGTCGGCCCCAGCGTGCCTCCCGCCTCGCCGGCCCGCACCATGCCGACCGCCAGGCGCGGGAAGCTGCGCGGATGCTGCGCCATCGCCGCGGCCAGCGGGCTGCCGTCGCGCACCGAAGCCCGCAACGCCTCGATCACCCGGCGCACCCGCCCGCTCGCCGCCGTCTCCACCAGGAAGCGCAAGGCGCGGTCGAGGTCCTGGCCCGCACCCAGCATGGTCGCGAGCTCGCGCAGCACATGGGCGAGATCGCGCCCGCTCAACCGCTCGCCCCCGCCGAACAGACTTGCCTTGGCCGGCACGATGCCGAGCGGCACCGAACCGGCGCGGCGCAGCCGGCGCGCCACCTCCGCCTCGTCCGGCGCCTCCATGCTGCCGCTGACGGTGCGGCCGCCACGTTCGAGCGCCGTATAGGACCAGGATTTCATCCGGCCACCGTGAGCGCGTCGTCATGCTCGGCCCGGATGCTGCGGATCACCTCCTCGATCGTCGTCACCCCCTCCAGCGCGGCGACCAGCCCGGCGCGGAACATGGTGGTCATGCCCCCCGCCACGGCGGCGCGCTCGATCGCGGTGTGGTCGGCGCGGCTGAACACCAGGCGCTCCACCTCGGCACTGGGCGTCAGAAACTCGGCGATCGCCTGGCGCCCGCGATAGCCGGTGCCGCGGCACTCCGGACAGCCCACCGCGTGCCAAAGCCGCAGCGGCGCGGCGGCGATGCCATGCGCCGCGGCGAGCCGGTCGAGCCCGAAGCGCTGCGTCATCTCGGGCGAGGCCACCCCCACCCGCTTGCACCCCCCGCACAGCCGCCGCACCAGCCGCTGCGCCAGCGCCCCGCGCAGCACCGCGGTGATGAGGTAGTCCTCCAGGCCCATGTCGCGCAGCCGGGTGATGCTCGCCGCCGCCGAATTGGTGTGCAGCGTGGACAGCACGAGATGCCCGGTCAGCGCCGCCTGCACCGCGATCTGCGCCGTCTCCAGGTCACGGATTTCGCCGACCATGATCACGTCCGGGTCCTGCCGCAGGATCGCGCGCAGCAAGCTGGCGAACGTGAGACCGATCTGCGGGCGCACCTGGATCTGGTTGATCCCGGCCAGCTGGTATTCCACCGGATCCTCGATGGTGACCACCTTGCGCTCGACCGAGTTGAGCGACAGCAGGCCCGAATACAGCGTTGTGGTCTTGCCCGAGCCGGTCGGCCCGGTCACCAGCACGATCCCGTTGGGCAGACGCAGCGCCTCGCCGAACTGCCGCGCAACCGGGCCGGACAGGCCAAGCCGCGCGGTGTCGAAGCTCATCGCGCTGCGGTCGAGCACCCGCAGCACCACGGTTTCGCCATGCATCGAGGCCACGGTGGACACCCGGAAATCGACGTCCTGGCCGCGCACGGGCAGGCGGATGCGCCCGTCCTGCGGCAGCCGACGCTCGGCGATGTCGAGCCGTGCCATGATCTTGATGCGTGAGGTGATCGCCGCCGCGAGCCGGCCCGGGGGCGTCTCCGCCTCGTGCAGCACGCCATCGTAGCGGTAGCGCACCCGCAACCGGTCCTCGAAGGGTTCGATATGGATGTCCGACGCCCCGGTCTCCACCGCCCGGCCGATGATCTGGTTGACCAGCCGGATCACCGGCGCCTCGCTGGCGAGGTCCTTCAGCCGCTCGGCGTCGTCTTCGTTCCCCCCCTCTGCGCCGTCGCTCTCGGCCGCCGACTCGGGCTCCGGCACCAGCCGCGCCAGCGCAGCCTCCAGCTCGATCGGTACCGCGACCTCGATGCGCACCTCCATGCCCGTCGCCGCGCCGATCGCCGCCGGCGTGAACGCATCGATCGGATCGGCCAGCGCCACCACCAGCACCCCGTCCTCGACGGCGAGCGGCAGCGCGCGGGCGGCGCGGAGGAACCGTGGCGCCAGCTGCTCGGCGAACGGCAACGGCGGCGCCGCCGGGTAGCGCGCCGCCTCCACCACCCGCGTGCCCAGCGCCGCCGCCCAGGCGGTCGCGATTTCGCGTTCGCTGGCCAGCCCGAGTTGCAGCAGCACCGCATCCAGCCGCTGCCCACCCTCGGCCGCCACCCGGCGGCCGCGCTCGATGGCGCGCGGATCGGCGCCGAGACCGAGCAGTCCGGCTCCGAGATCGATGGCGGCGGGTTCAGGAATCATTGGAACGAATCCCCGCCGAAGCTGATCACTTCCACCGTGATGATGGAGGGCATCGCCTGCGCCACGGCGCGGCGATTGGGGTCCGCCCCGCCGGCCGAAGCCGACGCCGCCGCGGTGGTGCCGGACGCGGCCGCGAGCGCGCCCACGCTCGGCACCGCGATGCTGGGCAGGCCGAAACTGCCGCCCGCGGCCGCGACGCCGCCCGAGCCCACCACGGCGCCGGTGAAGGAGGTGCGGCCGGAGGAGCGGATGCCGGCCTCGCCGGTATCGATCACACCGAGTTCCACCACCAGGATCACGTCGCCCGCCGGCACCCCGGCCACCGGCGCCAAGGTGGCGATGCCGGCGCCCGAGGTCGGCGCGCTCGGCGACAGCGCGATCGTGCCGTAGCTGCCATAGTCGATCCGCGGCGGCTGATAGACCGAGGTGGTCTTGGACCCGGTGCCGGCATTGATGTCGCCGCCCTCGGACCAGATGTTGATGGCACCGCCGAAGGTGGTGAAGATGCGGCTCTGGCCGAGCAACACGCTGCCATACGTGGAGACATCGACGTCGCCGGAGCCGAAGGTGATCAGCCCCGCCGCCGGCTGCCCGCTCGCCGGCGTCGGCGGCGCCTGGCTCGACAGCCCCAGCACCAGCCGCCCGCCGGGAGCGAAGGCCGAGATCGCGCCACCGAACGCGGTCGACACGCCGGAGCCGCCATAGAGGGTGATGGAATTCGCGCTCGCCGCCGGCGACGCCACCAAGGGGTCGGGCACCAGTGCCGCATTGGCCTCCTTGCCGCGCGCCAGCGAACCGAGCCGGGCCACGGAGGTGCCGCTGTAGCGCGCGTCCGCCGCCGTCAGCGCCCCGGTCTGCTCCAAACCGCTCGCGGCAAGCTCGTTGTTGTAGACCTGCATCAGGAACGGGATGCGCTGATACAGCGGCATCGCGGCGAACCGGCTCAGCGCGGCGGCGTGGGTGAGCGGGGCCGCGAGGCCGGCCCAGGCGGCATCGCTCAGCCCGACCGGCCGGGCCGGCGCGGTGAAGCCCGCATTGGCCTGGAGCCACGCCACCAGATCGTCCTCATAGCTGCGCGCCACGGTGGCCAGCGGTGCCGCCGGGATGGAGTGGTTGTCGCAGACCAGCAAGCCCGACACGCACGCCGCCGCTGCCCCGCTGGGCGGCGGGTTGCGCTTGATGGTGGCGCTCAGCCCGGCCGGCGCAGCGGCGCTGCTGAGTCCGGGATCGGACACCGTGCCGCCCGACTCGCGGTAGCTCAACGTGATCCGGCTCCCCGCCGCGACGCTCGGCGCCACATAGGTCAGCAGGTCCCCCGTCGCCGTCGTGCTGCCGAGATAGAGCGACTGGAACCCGGCCCAGTCCGGCGCGTTCTGCGCCAGGCCGGCCATCAGCAGGATCCCCGCGCCGCCGCTGGTGCCGGTGGTGCCGACGATCTGGCCGAGGCTGTAGAGCGAGCCCTGGTCGGCCTGGAACAGGTTGCGCCCGGCGCCGACCTCCAGCGTGCCGGGTCCGGCGATGGCGAAATTGGCGTAGAAGATGTCGCGCCCCGCACTCACCACCGAGGCATTGTCGGCGCTCGTGTTGAGAATCAGGTTGCGCGAGACCTTCAGCCCGGTCTGATCGCCGAAGGAGAGCGTCGGCAGCAGATTGGCGATGCCGCTGTTGATGATATCGCGCGAAGCCTGGATCAGCGCCGGCTTGGCCGCGAGATACCAGGTCGCGAGCGTCGCCGAACCCGAGAAGAAGCGCCAGGTCTCGCCGAAATTGAGGTCAACGATATCCCCGCCGGCGGCATAGATGCGCGCCGGCGCGGCGTCGCCGCCATGCAGCACGCCCGAGGGCGTATCCGGCGCGAAGGCGAACAGTGACGTGGCGCCGGCGAAATCGAGCGCGTTGGTGATATTGCTCTGGGTGAACTGCGAACCCGGCGCCGGCTCGTAGGTGCCCTGGAAGGCCGGGCGCAGCGGGCTGGTGAGCGTGTCCGGCGCGGCGCCGGAAATGTCGATGCCGAGCGCGATACGGCTTGACAGCCCGGCCGCGTTGATGCCGCCGCCGGCCAGCAGTTCGAGCTGCCCGCTCGCCGAAGGCGCCAGTTCGAGCGCCGGGCCGATCAGCTTGCTGGTGCCCTGGATGCTCGCATAGACGATGCTCCCGGTCGCCGCCACCGCGCGCAGGCTCGGCGGATAGGTGATGTTCATGTCGGCGCCAACCGCCCCGCCGGTGATGTCGAGCGTCGGCACGAGGGTGCCACCGGCGGCGAACAGCGTGATCCCGCTGCCGGCGCTCCACAGTGAGAACGCGACCCGGCCGCCGCCGCTCTCCTTGGTCGCCACGCCGTCGATGCTCGCGACCCACGGCGTGGTGCCGACGCTGGTCACGCGGGTGGGATCGATCACGCCGCCGAGCACCAGGTCGCCGCGCGTCGACAAGCCGGCGGTGGCATCGCCGATCAGCAGCAGCGGGCCGCCATAGGCGTCCACCAGCGACTGTACCAGCGGCCCGACCGAGAGCAGCCCGCCGGAAGGGACGACCTTGCCGATCGCGCCGGCATTGACCGTCACCGTGCCACGCATGGAGCCGATCACGCCGAACAGCGCGTTGGCCAGGCCGTTGCTGCCGAAGCTGGTATTGGCCCCGTTCAGCGTGCCGCCGACGTTGACCGCCACCGTGCCGCCACCGGTCAGCGTCACGCCATCCCCGGCCACGCGCCCGGTGCTGGCGACGACGACGTCGAGCGCGGTCGAACCGGTCACGCTGGTGCCGCTGACCGCAATGTTGCCCGCATCGGTGCCGGCGCTGACCCGGACATTGCCGCCGCCGAGCGCGCCGATGCCGGTGAACCCGGCGAGCTGGAGGGTGTTGCTGCCGGTGCTGGAGTCGACATAGGCGCCGAAATTGATCCACCACGCGGTCGCCTGCCCGCTGCTGCCGCCCTGGCGCCACAGCCAGTTGCCAACCGCATCGCTCTGGTAGGTGGCGGTGCCGTTGCTGCGGATCGAGATCACCTTGCCGGTCACCGCACCCTGCGCGGCGATCTGCACATCCCCGCCCCCGGTCGGGTACCAAGCCTGGTATGCGCCGAGCAGGTTGTTGTAGTTGTAGCCGCCGGTAACGGTGGTCGACAGGACCTTGCCGCCGGTGCCGAAGCCGGTGCCCTGCGGCAGCTGGTAGCCGGCCGCCACGTCGGGGCTCTGCACCCCGGCGGTATAGATGCCGAACAACGAAGCCGTCGTGATGTCGCCGCCCGCGAACATCGACAGGTCGCCGGTGCCGGTGCGGATCACGCTGATCCCCGGCTGCACCGCCGAGGGTGTCAGCGGGTTTACGTAATGCGGGTCGCTGAGCAGGACCCCGCCTCCGCCACCCGCGGCCGCGAGCACGCTGGCGGGGGTGACGGCGGCGCTGTTGGCCGAGGCGAGATCGGCCCCGCCGACGAGCCGGATCGACCACGATTGGCCGGACGTATCGAGGGGCGCGGTGGCGAGCACACTGCCCTGCACGCCCCCGTTCGACGGCCGCAGCGCGACCGAGGCGGCGTTGCCCGGCAGCACCACCTTGGTGCCGGCCGGAATCGCCCCGCCCGCTGGCACCACCGCGGCCGCCGACAGCACGATCCGGGCGTTCTTGAACGCGGCGAGGCTTGCCCCTGCGGGCCAAACCGTGTTGGCGGCGAGGCCGACATCGAACGGCAGCACCGCCCCGGCGTCCACTTGGATATGGGAGAGCTTCGTGCCCTCCGGCAGCAGCGTGCCGGCGGGATAGAGCAGGGTGCCCTTGGCATCGCGGATCGCCGAGGTGGTGACCCAGCCGCCGACGCCGATGCGGTGCGCGCCGGCGATGGCGACATCGGCCGGAATCAGCGTGTGGGCCGTCACCGCGCCGCTCGCGATCGTGATCGGGTAGGACAAGGTGGCGCGGCTGGTCGGGTCGAACGACGTTCCCGCGGCGAGCGCGACCTCGGTGGGCACCACGATGGTCTGGCTGAGCGGCTCGATGCCCTTCAGCACCAGCCAGCCGTTGTCGTCGGGGTTGACCTTGCGCGCGGTGTCGACCGGGGTGCCGAACCCGTCGGTGATGCTGCCGAAGACGTTGAGCTGGCCGCTGGCGCGCAGCACCAGCATGCCGGGTTCGGCGTTCGCGGTCCCGGCCAGGCTGGTGTAGCGCATCGCCTCGAGATTGAGGTCGCCAGCCACCGTGAGATCGCCCGCCGCGACGATCGCCACGCCGGGACGCAGATGGAACCCGGCCAGCGCCGAGACCCCGGCGAGCCGGCCCCGCAGCCCGGCATTGGCCGCGGCGGCGTCGATGAAGGCGGCGCTGTCCTTGTCCGCAGCCGCCAGCAGCGCCTGATCGACCATCCCGCCGGCCGGCGTGTAGGTTGCCATGCCGTAGAGCGCGATACTGCTGGCGCCGAGCAGGGTCGGCGCGGCGGAAAGGTCAACCGCCACATCGTTCATCGTGCCGCCCGCGCCGGCGCGGCGCGGCGCGTAGAGTTCGATCGTGCCGCGATCGGTGCCGGAGGCGTTGCGCACGTCGATGGTGGCGCCGGCCGCGATGATCAGCATGCCGCCGCCGGCGCTGAGCGAGACGTCGGCGCGGTTGGCGGCGGCGATCGGCACGCCCGCGCTGTCAACCTGGGCCACGCTGGCATGTGCATCCAGAGCCGCGCCGGCATCGAGCCGCAGTCCGTCACGGGCGGCGAGCGCAATGCTGCCCGGCGTGGACCCGCTCGCGTCCACCGTCCCGCTGATCTCCAGGCTGCCGCCGCTGGCGGTGATCGCCACCTGATGCGCCTGCACCGTCCCGGCGATGACCAGATCGCCCGTGGCGATGTCGAAACGCCGGGCGAAGGTGAAACCACCGGTGTCGAGCCGGGCGTCGAGGGCGGCGAAATCGCCCAGCACGGCGGTCTTGAGGGTAAAACTGCCGCCCTGGGCGCCATCCGGCGCGCCGCCGCGCAGTATCCCGTCGAGTTGCGGCTGACCGCCCGGCGCGGTGGCCGCGAGGCTGCCGGCGTTGGCCGCCACCGCGGAAACGTCGATCACCGACCCCGCACGCGCGATCACGTCGCCGGTTCGGCTCTCCAGGCTGATGGTGCCACCCGGGCTGCCGCGGGTCTGGTCGAACAGCACCACCGTCGGACCGCTCGCATCGAGCCGGCCGGTGCTGTCGATCTGCACATTGCCGGCGGTGGCGGTGAGCGCGATCGCCCCGGCATTGACCGCGATCGTGCTGGCGACCTCGATCGTCCCCGCGTTCACGGTGAGCGAGCCGCCCTGGCCGGGCTGGGCTACGCCCACGGCCGCGCTCCCGGCGGGCGTGGCAAACAGCACGCTGTCGCCTGCCGTGATCGCGAGCTTGCCCCCCGAGGCGCCGGTGAGCAGCGGGGTCGCCAGGGTCAGGACGCCGCCGACTCCGCCGAAGCCGGCACCGGCCTGCCGGGCGAACACGCTGAGCGAGCCGGCGTTGTTGAACGTGATGCTCTGGCTCGCCCCCAGCGTCACCTGCGAGAAGCCGACGATGAGGCGGTCAAGGCTGACGCTGAGCGAGGGCGTCACATCCGTGGCATAGCCGAGCACCAGCCGGGTGGTTTCGATATCGAGCGCCCCGTGACCGCTCCCGGCGCCATTGGCCACCACGCCCTGCGGCAGCAGGCTGCTGGCGACGGTGCCGGAAGCGGCCACCCCGTTCCATACCAGGGTGGCCACCGACAGCCGCGCGACATCGCCGGCGGCGCCCTGGCCGTAGATCGCCGGCGTGTTCAGCCGCAATTCCTGCAACCCGGCGCCGCTCGCCGAAAAATCGACCGAGCCGTAAAAATTGACCGCGCCGGATGCGGTGATGTTCAGCGCGCTCAGCGCCGGCACGCCATGCGCCGGGTCGCCGGCGAGCAGGCGGGCGAGCACGCTCTGGTCGAGTTGCAGACCGCTCGGCACCGGCGTCGCCGCCGCCCCGGCCACCGGCGCCGCCGGCGCGCCGAAATTGACCACCGGCACCGAGAGCGTGATGCTGGCAGCGCCGAAGGTCGCGCCGGCGCCGATCACCACCGATTTTTCGGTCGAGCTCACGATGCTGCCCGCGGCCAGGATGCGCGCGCCGTTGGCAATCGACAGCGGTCCGCTCGCCGCCGCCGCCGAGAGGTTCACCGGCGCGAGCACGATCCGGCCGTTGGAGACCAGCAGCCCGGTGGCGCGCTGCACGTCGTAGGCCAGGCCTGTGGTCGCGCTGTCGTAGGCGGGCGCACCGGCGCCGATGGTATCGATCACCGCGCCGTCGGCCAGCGTGATGGCGCCCGACTTCACGTTGCTCGCCGCCACCAGGAACACGTCCGCCGCGCTCAGCACCGCTCCCGCATCCACCTGCACGCCGCCGGCCTGGGCGCTGAGCACCACCGCGGGCGTGCTGGTCGAATTGGCGCTGCCGGGACTGTAGGCCAGCGTGCCGCCGATCACGAGCCGTGGCGCGCCGAGCGCATCGAGCGCTGCCGCGCTGATCGCGATGGTCTTGCTCGACAGCGCGCCCTTGGACCCGATCACCTCGATGGTCGAGGACAACCCGGCGGTCACGTCCACCGTCCCGCCATAGCCGTCCGTCCCCGGCGTGAAATCGGCGCGCCCGGCGAAGTCGAACGCGCCGCCGCGCAGCACCGAGGACGGGAACGCCAGCGTCAGCGTCCCCGCGTCGCGCGGCAGCGACGGGCGGTTGCGATCGAAGGTCGCGGCCTGGGCGATCTGGAAGTCGCTGTAGGACTGCTCGTCGTACTGCGCGTATTTCCGCACCACGTCCGCGGCGGTGAAGAAAGCCGGCACCGCCAGCGCCGCGCGCACCGAGGTGTTGGCCGTGCTGGTCACCACCCCGGCCTGCCAGGTGCCGAAGCCGCTCAGCACCGGGCTGTCCGGCACAATGTGCCCCGGCGCCAGTTCCACCCGGAAGGCGCCGGGGAGCAGGGCGTAGTACGACGGCAGCAGCGTGTAGGTCCCCGCCGCCAGTCCGGGTACCCCGGCGCCCACGCTGATGCGCTGACCGAGCCCGGGCAGCGCGCCATAATAGCCGGAGGACTGGTCGAGCGGCGTCACCGGCGCGAACCCGGCGTCATAGCCCGGCACGATCGCATAGACCGGATTGCTCGCCAGCGTCGCCGTCGGCGAGGCCGTGGAACTCCCGTTGAACCGCAGCAGCGGCGTCACCAGCACATCCGTCGAGCCGCCACGCCCGGCAATGAACCCCTGCGAGATCAATGCGCTCGCGCTGGTCGGATCGGTATTGCGGACCTCGCCGCCGCCCCCGGTCAGCGTCCCGCCGCCATGAAGATCGATCAGCGAGCCCGGCAGTGCCGTCACCGCCCGGCCGGACAGGGTGATCACCGGCTTGAATCCAGCCGCCGTGCCTCCGGCGTAGAGATAGCTCACCCCGTCGCTGGTGCCGCCATAAGGCAGCGTCAGCCCCTCCGCGCTCACCGAGGTGACGCTTCCCGGCTCGAGCCAGATATGCCGGGTCGCCACCGCGGTGGACTTGCCGAACCCAAGCAGCGCCGTGGCGGTGGTGGACACGCCGAGCCGCACGCTGCCGAGCGGCGCCACCACCACCCCCGCCTGGCGCACGAACCCCGCCGCCAGCGTGATGCTGCCGCCCAGCGACATCGGCGTCGCCGGCAGCGTGGCCGTGGTGCGGCGGACCTGCAGCACGGTGCCGCTCTTGAACGGATTGGTGGTCCCGGTCGCGGCATACCGGTAGCCCGCCACCACCGTCGCCTGCGCCCCGCTCGCCGGATAGATCTGCGCCGCCTCGAGCGTGATGTTGCCGTCACTCACCAGGCTGGTGCCACCGGATTGCGACCCGCTGGCCGCGAGAAAACGCATGTCCCCCGTGCTGCGCAGCACCACGGTGCCGAACCCGGCATAGGACAGCCGGTGCGTCACATCGCCGTCCACCGGGATGCGCGCGCCGGTGCCCAGGCGGATATCGTTCACCAGATCGATCTGGTCGGCCGTGACGTGCAGGTCCGCCGCCCCGGTCAGGGTCGGCGGCAGCCAGCTCTGCGTGATCAACCCCGAGGTGGCGTTCGGCGCAACCGTCAGCGTCGTGTCGCCGCCGATGCGCACATAGGGCGCCTCGATGTGCACCGCGCGGACCAAGCTCGTATCGGCGAAGATGCCGTTGTCGAACGTGATCGACTGCGCCGTCCGCAGGTTGACCGCGCCGTCGAACAGGAACAGCCCCCGGTCGGACAGCGCCAGCGCGCCGAACCCGCCGGCGGCCGCCTCGCCGGCGCTCAGCCGGGCCCGGCCGAACGCGCTCGCCGGGGTCGCGGTCCCCTCGGCCAGGTCGGCCGGCAGCAAGGAACCCCCGGTCTGCGAAATGGTCATCACCCGCGGTACCAGCACGCTGGACGGCGGCGCCGCGAGCAAGGAACTGAATGTCGGCGTCTCCAGGGTCAGCGCCAGGGTGCCGCCGGCCGCGCTCGCGCTGCCACCGGCCGCCCGCATGGTCCCGTCGGTGAAGATGCCGCTGTAGGACGACAGCGCGATGGTGCCGCCATTGCCGCCGACCAGCACCGGACGCGTCACCCCCCCGCCAAGCTGGGCTTCGCGCCCGGCGGCGGGATCGATCAGGCCCCGCGCCCCGTTCGCCTCCAGCCGCGCGCCGGGACGGATCACGATCTGCGCCGCCGTCGTCCGCAGCGCCCCGTCGCCCGCCTTGCCGCCGATCCCGCCCATGCTGATGGTGCCGCCATCCTGCACCAGGCCGAACGCCAGCCCCGCGTTGTCGCTCGCCGTCCGCGCGATGCCGGAGACGTCGATCAGGCTGCTCGCGCCCAGCCACAACGCCAGCCCCGGCGCGTAGAGCGAGAGCCGCTGGTCGTCGGTGCCGTCCTGGTAGCGCGTGTTGACCAGACTGACCGTCCCGCCATGCGCCGTGATGCTGCCGTCCACCACGATCGAGCCATAGGCGCGCAGCGCGACGGACTGCCCGGGGTCGACCTCCACGGCCGCGTCGCGCCCGATGGTGACCGCGCCGCCCTGCTGGTTGCGCACGGATTGCAGCGCCAGACTGGCCCCGCCGCGCTGGCTCAGCGTCGCCTTGGCCGGGTCGGCGACGAACAGCGGTGCCAGCGCCAGATCATAGGCCGCCGCCGCATCGGACCCGCTCGGCACCCCACTGGCGGCGAAACTTTTGCCATAGGCCGGCGCCACGGCCGCGAGCCGTGTGCCCGGCGCCACCGTCAGCCCGTCCATCCCATTAATTACATAGGAGGAAAAGCCACGCTGGAACAGATCGGGCGCCAGCGCGAGCGTGCCCGCCGCCACTCCGCCAGGCGGAACCCCGCCGCCTGCGATGGAGATCAGCGGCGCCGTCAGCGACAGCGCGCCTCCGCCGCTGGCGCCGAATCCGGAGAACCCGCCGTCGAGCACCACCGCCGCCGTCGCCGCGCCGCCGAGCGGATCGTCGCCGGTGATGAAGATGCTGCCGCCCTTGCCCCCCTTGAGACTGCCATTGGCGGCCAACGCCCCGCCGGCGGACACGTCGATCACGCTGCCGGCGCCAAGGCTCACGCCCTGCGAACTGTCGATCGTCACGCTGCCGCCGGCGATGAACCCCGCCCCACGGGCATCCGTGGGGTCGAGCACCCGGTTGTTCCACATCCCCGCCGCGTTGACCCGCACCCCCGCCCCGAGGCTCACCTGCGCCGTCCCGCCGCTGGTGAGATACTGCCCGTCGATGTCGGACCGGTTGCCCAGGCTGATCACCGCCCCCGGCGCCACCAGATCGGCCGCGAGCCGTACCGACGGCGCCGTCAGCGTCACCTGCCCGCCCGGCGCCAGCGTCAGCGGACCGGCGATGGCGACCGCCCCGGCACTGCTCACCTGCACCCCGGCGAGCCCGGAGCCGTTGAGCACCCCACCCGCGATCCAGGCGGTCAGCGCCCGCCCCGCCGGCACCGCACCGCCGGCGCTCAGCCCATCGGCGACGGCGCAGGCGCAGCCCGCCAGCACCACGTCGGTGGCATAGAGGCCGTTCAGCCCGCCGGGCCCGTATTGCCCGAGCGCCAGGCTGCCGCCGAGCGGCGCCACCGTCTGGCCGAGGGCAAAGGCGTCGCTGACGCTGGCCGGCCGCGCCCCGGTCTGGTTGGCGCCGGTCACCACCCCGGCATTGATCCGGCCCTCGAACACCGCCGTCGGCGTGCTCAGCACGAGCCGCCCCGCATCCTTCCCCACCGCATAGGCCTGCTGCGCGACCTGCTGGGTGCCGAGCAGCGCGTTGGTATAGATCGCCGAAGTGCCCCACTTGCTGTCGGTCACCGCATAGCCGGTATAGACCCCGGTATAGACCAGCGCGGCCGGTGCCGCCGCCACCGCATAGATCTGCCCATCCGCGGTCGTCAGCCACGAACTGTTGACCAGCCCGGCCTGATAGGCGAGCGACCCGCCCGCGAGGTTCACCCCGGCCCCCCGCTGCACCACCACCTGGCTCGCCGCGAGTGTGACGGTGCCGCCCACGGTCGACCATTCGCCGATCGTGTGGCCGATATTGTTCAGATAGCCGCTCACCTCCAGCAGCCCGCCCGGCGTGTAATAACGATCGGTCGGGTAGGCCGCGCTCGCGGCCACCAGGGTGAGGTTGCGGATGTCGATCGAAACGTTCTTGCCGGCCAGCTTGCCGGCATCGCGATTGGCCGGGCTGTCGCGCATCTCGGTCGGCTGGATATTGACCGTGATCACGTTGTCGCTCGCCGGGCGCACCAGCCCGGCCACGCCGGAGACATCGAGTTGCGCCCCGGCGGCGGCGAAAATGCGCCCCGCCCCTGCCGCCACCGCGATCTGCCCGGCCTGGGCCATGGTGATCGAGCCGGTGCCGAAATCCACTGTCCCGCCGGTGCCGATCTCGATGCGCGAGAGATCGAGCCGGTCGGCCACGGCCGTGCTGTTGTTGAGCGTCGGCGCCGTGGTCAGCCGCGCCTGATTGTTCTGCGCCGAGGTCGTGATCAGTGCCGCCCGCTGCGAATTCAGCGCGGTGTCGGTGTTGTCGAGTTCGGGCAGGATCTGGGTCAGGCTGCCCGGCGCCAGCGTGACGCTGCCCAAGCTGTCCGCCAGGTCGGTGAGCAGATGCACCGTGCCGCGCTGGCTCGTCGTGGTGGTCGATAGCACCACCCCCTCCTGGGCCACGGCGCGCCCGACGAGACTGATATCCCCCCGGCTCGCGGTGATGATGCCGCCATTGGCGGCGCTGCCGCCGTCGATCACCGCCACCTGGGAGCCGAGCGTGGTGGCGAGCGCGTCGCCCGCCCCGCTGCTGCTGTAGCCCTGGGCGACGATGAACTGCCGCCCGGCGGCCAGCACGGTCTGGCCCTGCGGGGTGTCGATCGCACCGTCGTTGCGCACCCCGGCGCCGAGCAGCATCACATAGCCGCCCCGGCTCAGCACCGAACCGGGTGGCGGCGTGGTGATCCGCGCGCCCGCCTCCACCGTCACCGTGCTGCCGGCGAGCGCATCGGTGTCGACGCTGCCGCCGAACGCCGGCAGCAGGCCGTTCACCCCGGCCACGCTGTAGATCCCGTTGGCCTGGAACCCGGCGATGCCACCGCGGAAATCCGCCGTCGTGGCCAGCAGCGCGTTGACATCGACCTCGGAGCCGCGGCCGAACAGGATGCCGTTGCGATTCAGCACATAGACCTGGCCGGGCGCGCGGATGCTGCCCAGGATCTGGCTCGGCTGCGCCGCCGGATCGCTCACCCGGTTGAACGCGACCCAGCCCGTCGCCGCAGCCCCCCCGGCGGACTGGTCGAACACGAGGTCGGTGGCGGCGCCGATGTTGAACGTCGTCCAGGTCAACACCGCCTTGGCGCCGGTCTGGGTGATGCTGACCGTGGTGCGTCCGCCGGCGCTGCTCTGGGCCGGCGCGCTGGCGTTCTGCCACGTCGCGACGGCAGCCGGCTGCAAGGCGCCAACGCCCAGCCCGTCGCCGAATTTCAATGCCTGGGCGGTGGTCTGGGCGGCACTGCGGGCCTTGCTCTGCACCGCCTGGGCGGCGCTCACCGCGGCGGCGGCGGCCTTGAGGTTGTCGAGCGACTGCTGCACCGCCGCGCTGGCACCCTGCGCGGACACGGGTCCCGCGGCGGCGGCGGTGCCGGCGGCGAGGCCGGCGCTGCCGCGTCCGGCGAACCAGCCCGGCGTGAGCGGGCGGGGGGCCGGATCGGCGGCCTCGGACGCACCCACCATCAGCCCGACCGAGGTCAGCGCCAGCACCGCGCCCAGCCGCAGGCAGCCCGATACGCCGAGCCGCAGGCGCCCCGATGCGCCCAGCCGCAGGCGGCCCGATGCAACAGCCCGCGCCGCCTGCTGCGTGGCCAGTCGCATGGTCAATCGCGGGGGATCACCCGCCACGTCGGCCGGCGGCGGCAATGCTCCGAGTGGCAAAACACCATTCCAACAGGTTCAGGAGGCAGCGCGAACTACTATGCCGCTTGAAGCAATGTCAAACCTGTTTGACTGTTAATAAATGGTGTCACGGTACCAAATGCAAAAATAGCCGAGGAATGGGTGAAACAAAACGGTCACATTCCAAGAGAGTTTACATGCATCTCCCGCTTAACTATACCGTGACTTCGTCGGGTAGGTCGTTGCATGTCGCGATGACGGTTGTGTCGGCTTCTGACTTGCAACCACTGCAAACGAGTTCGGATTTCAGATCTCCATGAGCCTGTCACACACGGACCCATCCCCGGGCACCAGGCGCACGCCGTTCGCGTTCCTGCAGCGCCGCGGACGCGACGTGGCACCGCCACCGGAGACCCGTCCGCCCGCCCCGCTCAGCGAGGCCGACCGCGCTCTGCTCGCCCAGGCCGCGACCATCGCCGCGGCGCCGCACTGGCTGCAAGCCGCCTCGGCGGACCGCCGCGTCGAGGGCGGCGTGCAGCTCGAGGACGGCGAATTCGTGGTCTGGGGGATCGACCGTCACACCCCCCAGCGTCCGCTCGCCATCGCCCTGCTGGTGGATGGCGAGGTCGTGCTCGAAACCTTCACCGAGCCCGCATCGGGCCTGCTGCGCGCCGCCAGCGGTTGCCAGCTCGCCGATCACGGCACGCTCGAGCTCGCGCTCGACGGCCACCGCTTCCACGCCCCCGGCTTCGCCGACCTGCGCCCGTTCCCCGCCGCCGGCGCCCGCGAGGCTCGCGAGCTGCTGGAACGCCAGCGCCGCGCCTGGTCCGGCCATGCCCTGCGCCGGGCGGTGCAGTCCGATATCACCGGCACCCTTGACCGCCTCGCCCGGGATCACAGCGAAGGCGCCGAACCGGCGGCGGAAGGCGTGCCGAGCGCTTTCCTGCGCCATCTCGCCGCCACCACCCAAAGCCCGATCCGCGGCGCCGGCGGTCTGGCCCTGGCCAATTGGATCGTCTCGGATGTCTTCGAGGACCCGCTGCGCCGCGAGATCTTCTGTCTCGATCCCGCCACCGAGGCGCTGCTCAATGCGCCCGCCTTCAACACCCAGCTGCTGCGCGCCGACGTCTCGGTGGCGCTGCTCTGCTTCTGGCGACGCCACTACCAGTCGCTCGACCTGTTCTCCGATGACGGGTTGCGCCGGCTCCAGTTCAAGTTCGTCACCGCTCCCTTCATCCGCCTCAAGACCAACGACCGCCTTGTCACCCCGGCGATCCGCGACCGGCTCTCGGCCCCCTCCGGGTTGAACGGCGCGAACCAGTTGCCATGGTCCTGGTACTGGGTCTGTCTGCACGAGGACCAGGGCCGCGCCGAGCGCCTGGCCGATCCCGAGCACCTCCTTGCGCTCTCCTTCCGCGAAGTCGTCGCCGATGCGCTCGACCCCGGTCGCCTGTCCTTCAACCCCGCTTCCTGGGCGGCATGGTGGGGCGGCTGGGGGTTCGGCGACAATCCTGGCGCCAGCCGGTTCGACCTCGCTTTGATCGCCTTGCTCGAGCCGGAGCGCCCGGCCGCCGCCCTGTTCGCCGAACAGGGCGCGGCGCACTGGCACGCCCGGCTGGACGAGGCCTTCTACGCCGACATGCCCGGCCTTGCCGCCCTCTCCTTGCTCTGCCCCGCCGCCCTCGGCCTCGCCCCCGAGCCGCCGCCGCCCTGCGATCTCGCCATCATCGGCCACACCAACGGCACCGGCCTGGCCCGCAACATGGCGATGTTCGTCGATGCCCTGGCGCCCTGCCATCCCCTGGTGTTCGATGCCCGCACCGGGCACTGCGTCAACGACCCCGCCGCCGATCCGGCCGGTCTGCGCGCCCGCGTCGTGCTGCTCTGCGTCAACGCCGACCAGGCCCCGCTGCTGATCGCCCGCTTCGCCGCCCTCTGCGCCGAGGCCCATGTGATCGGCTTCTTCCTGTGGGAAACCGACCATCCCCCGCCGCATCACCGCCTCGGCGCCGGCATGGTCGACGAGATCTGGACCCCATCGCACTTCGTCGCCGAGGCCTACCGCAAGATGACCGACGTGCCGGTCGCCTATGTCGGCAAGGGCCTGCGTCCGCCGCAACCCGCGCGCTGGCAGCGCGCCGCCCGCCGCTTCCGTCGCGACGGCGCCTTCACCTTCCTCTTCGTCTGCGACTTCGGCAGTTCCATCATCCGCAAGAACCCGATGGCCGCGGTGCGCGCCTTCCGCGCCGCCTTCGACGCCGACAACCGCAACGTCCGCCTCGTCATCAAGATCCGCGAGATCATCCCGGCGCACTGGAGCAACATCGACGGCTACTGGGAGGAGCTCGAAGCCCTCGCCGCCGCCGATCCGCGTATCGAGTTCCTGCTCGGTGATCTCTCGGACGATGAATATTGGGCCCTGCTCGGCGCCTGCGACGCGCTGGTCTCGCTGCATCGCGGCGAAGGCTTCTGCTACCCGGTGGCCGACGCGATGCAGCTCGGCCGCCCGGTCATCGTCACCGACTATTCCGGCACCCGCGATTTCTGTACCGAACAGACCGCCTTCCCCGTGGCCGCCGACATCGTGCCGACCCCGCCCGCCCACATGCGCAGCAACGGCCCGGCCGGCAACTGGGCCCTGCCGCGCCACGACGCCGCCGTCGCCGCCATGCGCCAGGCCCTGACCCAGCGCGGCGAGGCCGCCACCCGCGCCGCCGCCGGGCGCGACCTGGTCGCCAGCCGCTTTGACTTCATCGCCTGGCGCGCCCAGCTGCTCGAACGCCTCGCCCCCCACCTCGCCCCCCATCTGGCGATCGGGGCCGCCGGCCGGCTTACCTTCTCCTCGCTCGCGCCGTCCTGGCCGGCCGCGGCCGGCCATGCCGACTAGGGCCGCCGCCAATGCTGCGCGCCCGCGGCCGCATCTGGTTCGCGCTCATGCTGCGCGACATCCGCTCGCGCCGCGGCCGCACCGCCGAGAGCTTCCTGCTGACGCTGGCCGAACCGGTCGGGCAGCTCACCATCGTCTTCCTGGTCTTCCGCGCCCTGCAACGCCACCCCGACTATGGCGACGACCTGCTGCTGTTCCTGCTCACCGGGGTGCTGCCCTATTTCCTGTTCACCCATGTGGTCAGCCGCATCATGGGCGCCAACCGCGTCGCCCTGCCGATGCTGCCGCTCGGCACCGTCAGCGTGATCGACGTGGCGATCGCCCAGCTTGTCCTCGAATCGCTGATCGTGGTCGCCTTCGGCGCCGCCATCCTGCTCGCGCTGTGGCTCTCCGGCGTCACCACGGCGGTGCCGTACGACCCGCTGCAGATCGTCCTCGCTTTCCTCGCCACCGCCTTCGCCGCCTTCGGCATCGGCCTGTTCAACGCCTCCGCCCAGGCCTTCATGACCGCCTACCGCCTGCTCTGGACCCTGATCGCCCGCTCCCTGCTGTTCTTCTCCAGCGTCTTCTACGTGGTCGAAACCCTGCCCCCGGTGTTCCGCGAAGCGCTGTGGTGGAACCCCCTGCTGCACGGCGTGATCTGGTTCCGCACCGGCCTCTATCCGGACTACCCGACCGTCACCCTGAGCCAGAGCTACCTCATCGCCTTCGGCCTCGCCGCGACCCTGATGGGCCTCGCGCTCGAAGCCATCCTGCGGCGCCGCGCCTGATGGAACCCCCGGCATGACCGTCGAGCTCGACCGCGTCACCCGCATCAACGGGCTCGACAACGGCCACCAGCACGTCGTGCTGCACGACGTGTCGCTGCATTTCCCGACCGGGCGCACCATCGGCATCCTCGCCCCCCGCGGCAGCGGCAAATCCACCCTCGTGCGCCTGCTCACCGGCGCCCTCAAACCCACCAGCGGGCGCGTCCGGCGCCACGGCCGCGTCTCCTTCCCGATCGGCTCGTTCGGCTGGATGAACCGCTTCATGACCGGGCGCGAGAACCTGCGCTTCCTCGCCCAGCTCTACGGCATCGACGAGCGCCCGCTGGTCGACTTCGTCGCCGAAGCCTCCGGCCTCGGCCGCGCGCTCGACCAGTACGTCGGCGCCTATTCCGGCGACAAGCGCGCCCGCCTCGCCTTCGCCACCTGCTACGCCGTCCCGTTCGACGTCTATGTCGGCGACGAACATCTGATCGGCGGCCCGCCCGGCTTCCGCGACCTCTGCAAGGACCTGGTGCGCCAGCGCCAGCGCGACAGCACCATCATCCTCGCCACCCGCAGCCCCTCGCTGGTGCGCATGTTCTGCGATGTCGGCGCGGTCATGCACAACGGCCGCATCGAGGTCTTCGACACCGTGCAGGACGCGGTGCTGCAATACACCGCGCTGACCGCCATGCAGGATATCGACGCCGGTCCCGGCCCCGAGTCCGGACCCGGCGGCCCCGACGCCACCGGCTTCTGGGGCGAGGAGAATTTCAGCGATGCGGCCTGATCCGCGCCCGCTCCTCCTCGCGCTCGCCCTCGCCTGCGCCGCCGCCCTGCCGGCCCGGGCGGAACGCATCGCCGACTTCATGGTGATGGACGTCTGCCTCGACGCCGACGGCGCCGTGCTCCAAGGCGCGGCACCGATCGATCCGGGCTGCCAACGCCGCCGCAAGATCGCCGCCGGCGAGCTGCCGCCCTACCGCCTGCGCAACTGGCCGCCGCGCGACGCCGCCTGCCACGACGGGCTGCTCATCAAGTACAACCTTCCGGTCCGCCGCAACGGCGTCGAGCGTATCGTCAGCTTCACCGACCGCGCCACCGCCTCGGGCTGCGACACCGCGCCCGACGCCGAGGCCGAACTCGCCCGCGGCCTTTCGGTCCAGGGCCATGATGCCGGCTACGGCTACATCATGGCGAGCTGGAGCCCGGTGGCGATGTCGAGCTTCGAATCGCCGCTATGCAACGGCCCCGGCGGCGACGCCAGGCGCTTCGAGCGCGGCTGGGTGCTCGGCCCCGCCGAACTCCCCCCGCCAGGCCGGCCCGGCTGGGGCGTCTTCCCCTCGCGCGCCGCCTCCGGCCCCGCTGCCCTCGCCGGCGCGCCCTGCCCGGCCCGCTACAACGCCGGGCTGACCCTGTGGCTGCTCGACACCATGGACTTCGGGGCCGCCCGCCTGCCCGCCCTGGTCACCCACCACTTCGCCCGCGCCGATGCCGCCGGCATCGCCCCCGGTCCCGCCCAGCAGGTCGAGCGCACCTACTGGACCCACGAATTCGGCCTCACCCGCTGGGAGAAATGGGCGCGCGAGGACTGGGTCCACCCGCGCAGCGCCCGCCCCGCCGCCGAACTCGCCGCCGCCCTGTTCGCGCGCGGCCGCTGCACCCGCCCCTACGCCCTGCCCGCCATCCTCACCCCAGGGCTGCACACCCTGCCGCTCGCCGAAGCCGGCCTCTGGCGCCAGGTCTTCATCGACCCCCGCACCGGCGAACGCCATCCCTGGGTGATGACCCTGTGCGAGGACTACACCAACATCGTCCGCGCCCCCCCCTCCGCCGCCGCCCTGGCCGATGCCAGCCGCCTCGACGATGCCTATTGGCGTGCCCCCCCCGCTCCCCGCACACCGCCACCCCACACACCGCCCGCCCGGCCCCCCACCGCCCCCGTCGCCGCGAAGGCCGCCCCGTGAACCTGCCGCTCGACCCGATCTCCGTCCGCCACTCCCTGCCCGGCCGCGCGCCCGGCCGCCTCGGCCTGCGCGGCCACAGCTTCCTGCTCGCCGTGGTGCTGCCGACCGTGCTGATCGGTCTCTTTTTCGCGCTGATCGCCGCCCCGCAATACGTCGTCTCCTTCCGCTACAGCGTCGTCTCCGAATCCGGCGCGGTGAAAAACAACGACATCCTCGGCCTCTCCTCCGGCACCCCGTCGAAACATTTCGACTTCGTGGTCGCCGACTACGCCCTCTCCGGCCAGGCCGTGGCCGACCTCTCGGAGAACCTCCGCCTCGCCGCCATGTTCCACCCGCCCGGCTACGATTTCATCTTCCGCTTCTGGTGGGATGACGGCTCGCCCGAGCGCCTGACCGCCTATTGGCGCAACTTCGTCATCGCCTCCCATTTCGACACCTACACCGGCATCGGCACCGTCGAGGTCCGCGCCTTCAGCCCCGCCGACGCGCAAAAAATCGGCCAGACCCTGCTCAAACACGTCGAAGCCATGGTCAACGACCTCGGCCAGCCCTCGCGCGAGACCGCCGTGCGCGCCGCCCGCGAGGAGCTCGCCGCCGCCGAGGCCCGGCTCCAGGCGGTGCTCAAGCGCCTCGCCGAATTCCGCCAGCAGCAGCGCACCTACCTGCCCAGCCGCCCCGCCGATTCCACCGAGGCGCTCGCCGCCTCCCTGCGCCAGAACCTCGCCGCGATGAACGCCCAGCTCAGTTCCCTCGGCCGCGCCCTCAGCCCCGGCGCACCGGCCGTCGTCAACCTGCGCTCGCAGATCGCCGCCGCCGAACAGGAGCTCGAACGGGTCAACGAAGTCCTCGGCGACGGCGGCGCCACCGCCACCGCCCCCGGCGCCCGCCCGCGCATGCCCGGCATGCTCGGCGCCTACGAAAACATCGAGGCCGAGCGCAACTTCGCCCTCACCGCCCACGAGGAGGCGCTGCGCCATCTCGAACAGGTCGAGTTCAACGCCAAGGTCCAGCATCTCTATCTGCACGCCCATGCCCGCCCGCAGCTGCCCAGATCCGCCGCCGCCCCGCGCCCCGTGGTGTGGACGGCGCTGGCCTTCATCGGCCTCTCCACCTGCTGGATGATCGCCATGCTGCTGTTCTTCGCCATGCGCGACCACACGAGGTAGGGCATGACCGACCCGGACTTCACCGATGCCGACTTCAACGCAACCCGCGAGCCGCACCGCCGGAATGACAGGGGAACAAAGTGATCCAATCTGATTTCGAAACGGAACCCGCCGGCGACACGCAAGACGCGCCGCCCGCGCCCGCCACCGCCGGCCGCCGCGCCAGCCGCGAACGCACGGTGCAGGTCAGCCTGCGCCTGCCCGCCAACTGGATGGTCGCCCTACGCCAACGCGCCCTCGCCGCCGCGGCGGCCGAAGACGCGATGATCACGCCCCAGGAAATCGTCCGCCGCATGATCGCCGACTCGCTCAAGCCGCAGCCCTGAGCCACGGCTTCGCCAGCACACAGGGTAGGCAAGCGGTTCTTTTTTGAAAAAAAGAACCAAAAAACTTTCAGCCGCTGGCCTCTTCCCGTGGCGAGGGGCGAAGCCAGAGCGTGATCGTTTGAGGCCGACCGGTCAGAAAACGTGAATCACGCGACAAAGCAAAGAGCTGGAGCTTTGTCGGAACGCCTATCAGTTCCGATAAAGCTCCAGCGGACGAAACGTTTTTGCTTCTTTTTTCAAAAAGAAGCGCTTCCTTCCCGTCTCAGATCGCGTCGTACGGATAGACGTCGCGCGTGCGCTCCAGCGGCGTGAAGCTGTTCTTCCACGCCCCCGGGATCGTCTGCGCCAGCGTCTCCACCGACCAGCCATCGCCGCGCTGGATGGTGCGGATCGGCCGCGGCTGGCTGTAGAGATAGATCTCGTTGCCGCGCGCGCCGAAAATCTGCCCGGTGATGTCGGCCGCCGAATCGGAGGACAGGAAGGCCGCGAGCTGCGCCACCTGGTCCGGCCGCGTCTTCGCCGCCCGTTCCGCCATCTGCGCCTCGCTCTGCCCCGGCACGGTCTCGATCATGCGGCTGAACGCATGCGGCCCGATGCAGTTCGAGCGCACCTTGTAGCGCGCCGCATCGCCGGCGATCGCCCGCGACAGCCCGGCGATGCCAAGCTTGGCCGCGGCGTAGTTGACCTGCCCGACCGAGCCGATCAGCCCCGAGGTCGAGGTCATATGCACGAAGGCCCCGCTCTCCTGGGCGCGGAAGAACGGGATCGCGGCGCGGCTGGTATAGAAGGCGCCATACAGATGCACCTTGCACACCGCGTCGAATTCCTCCGGCGTCATCCGGTGGAAGATGCCGTCGCGCAGGATGCCGGCATTGTTCACCACGATGTCGATCTTGCCGAACGTGTCGACCGCCGCCTTCACCATCCGCTGCGCCGCGTCCCAGTCCGCCACGCTGTCGCCATTGGCGATCGCGGTGCCCTGGCCATGCTTGCTGTTGATCTCCGAGGCCACCTGCTGCGCCTTGGTCTCGTCCTTGCCCGAACCATCGACGGCGCCGCCGAGGTCGTTGACCACGACCTGCGCCCCGTTCTCCGCCATCACCAGCGCAATGGCGCGGCCGATCCCGCCGCCCGATCCGGTCACCAGGGCAACCTTGCCCTCCAGCATTTTCTTGGACATCTCTGCACTCCTGTTGGAAATTCTAGTCGGTTGGAAAATCGGAATTATGCTCGCCCAGCCTGGGCGAATCACTGCGTGGGAACGGCCGCGCCCCGTCGAACGAGATCGGCAGCCCCATCACCTTCAGCCCGCTGCCCGGCAGCTCCCGCACCATGTCGATCGCGGCAAGCTGCGGCGAATTGGCGACCTCGCCGATATCGTTGACCGGCGCGCACGGCACGCCGACGCCCTCCAGCAGCGCCATCCAGTGGTCGCGCGGCCGCGTCGCCAGCTCGGCATCCATCAGCGCCACAAGTTCCGGCCGATGCAGCGCCCGCTGCCGACCGTTCTCGAAGCGCGGATCGGCCGACCATTCCGCATGGCCCATCGCCTTCGCCAGCTTGACGAACAGCCGGTCATTGCCGGCGGCGATGCAGATCGGCCGGTCCGCGGTCTCGAAGGTTTGGTACGGCGTCAGCAGGTTCGAGGCGGTGCCATGCCGCTCCGGGATTTTGCCGCCGAGCAGGTAGCCGTTGACGGAGCCGTCGACCAGCGCCACCGCGCTCTCGAACAGCGAGGTATCCACCACGCAGCCCTTGCCCGTGATATCGCGCTGGCGCAGCCCGGCCAGCGCCCCGATCACGCACCACATCCCCGTGGTCTTGTCGTTGACGGCGGCGCCGGCGAAGGTCGGCGGGTCCGATTTGCGCCCGGTCATCGACATCAGCCCGCCATAGGCCTGCAACAGCGGATCGAACCCCGGCGCCAGCCGCAACGGCCCCGCCGCGCCGAACGCCCAGATCGAGCAGTAGATCAGCCGCGGATTGACCACCAGCAGATCGGCCGGCGCGATGCCGAATTTCTCCACGATCCCCGGCCGCAGGTTCTGGATCACCACGTCGGCGTCCAGCACCATCTTCTTCAGCCGCGCGATATCGCCGTCCTGCGTGATGTCGATGGTCACCGAGCGCTTGTTGCGGTTCATCGCATGGAAAAACAGCGCGTCGCCCTCGATGAACGGCGGCCCCCACAGCCGCGCGTCGTCGCCGCCGTCGGGCTTCTCGATCTTGATCACATCGGCGCCCATATCAGCCAGAATCACGCCGGCCAGCGGACCCGCCAGCGCCTGGCCGATCTCGATGACGCGGATGCCGTCGAGCGGCCCCTGCATCGCGGTCGCCTCCGCCGTCATACCGCCAGTCCGAGCCGGTAGAACGCATTGGCCGCGCCGCGGAACAGCGCCACCTTCTCGTCCGCACTCGCCCCGGCCGCCAGCTTCTTGCAGGCATTCCAGAACACCGGATAGGAGTAGCTGCCCTTGTCCACCGGGAAATTGCTCTCGAACATGCACCGTTGCGCCCCGAAGGCTTCGATGCAGGTGTCGATATAGGGTTTCCATGCCGCCGCCAGCGTGTCCGACGAAGGCGGCAGCGCCGCATGCTCGAAGCCGAACCCGTTGATCCGCATGCCGAGCCCGCCCAGCTTGACCATCACATTCGGACAGCCCGCCAGCGCCTTGATCGCCGCCGCCCAGCCCGGAAATTCCTCCTTGTGCCTGCCCTCGAAGCGCCCGATGCCGAGCGGCCCGCCGACATGGTTGAGCACGATCGCCGTGCCCGGGAACGCCCGCGCCAGGTCGAGCAATTCCCCCATCTGCGGGTGGTACAGCCAGGCCTCGAACGACATCCCCATCGGCGCCAGCCGCGCGAACCCGGCGCGGAACGCCGCATCCGCCAGCAGCCCCGCCGGCACCGCATTGCCCGGATTGATCATCACCGGATCCGGATCATGCGCCACGATATGGCGGATCCCCCGGAACCGCCCGCCGCCGGCGCGGATATGCGCCTCCAGCACCGCGTCCACCGCCTCGCCCAGGCGCAGATCGGCATGGCCGACGATCCCCGCGCAAATCCGCCCGGGCCCGTAGATCCCGCTCGCCCCCATCGCCGCGGCGCCGTTGACGAACTCGGTCTCGCCGATCGGCCGCAGCGCCTCCGGCCCGTCTGCCTTGTGGAAGGCGCGCGCCTGCACGAACACGGTGGCGATGATGTTATGCCCGCTGCCGACATCGGCGAGCAGGTCATGCGGCATGTAGCGCCAGCCCGGCCGGTCCCACAAATGATGATGCGGATCGATGATCGGCAGGCCCGGCTCGAGGATGTCCTCGTGATACAGCGCCAGCCAGTCCTCGCGCACCGCCAGATAAGGGTTCGCCGCCGCCTGCGTGCCGCTCATGCCGTCATCCTCCCGGGCGCCGGTCCGGGCCGCGCCATTCTCCGCCCCAGCCTGTCCGCCGCGCGCGAGGCGGTCAAGGGGGCGGAGCCTTGCCTGCCTTTTTTCCGCTTGCCCCGGCCGCAGAGAGTTTTGCTTGACGCGCAGCGGCGATAGTAATTAAAGATAACAGACATGCAAACCCTGGCCTCGCATCTCGGCGCCATACTCACCAGCCTGCGTGCCGTCATCGCGGCCGTGGCCCACCGCGAGCGCGTCCATGCCGCCGCCCTGGTCCTGGCCTGGGGCCATATCGGCCGCGCCGCGCGGCGCTTCGAATGCCTGTTCCTGCGCTGGTGCAATGGCACCCTGCCCAAGCCCCGCGGGCCCCGCGCCACGCCGCGTGCCGCTCGCGTCCGCGCCACCACCCCGCGGCTGCCGCGCGCCCATGGCTGGATGTTCTATCTGGATTCCGAAATCCGCACCTGCGGCAGCCAGTTCAACCATTTCCTCGCCACTCACCCCGATCTTCCCGCCTTCCTCGCCGCCGCGCCGCAAGCCGGCCGCATCCTGCGCCCGCTGTGTCGCCTCCTCCTCATCACCCCGCCCCCGCTCCTGGCCCTCCCGGGCGAAGCCGCCCGCAAGCCGCCCCCCTTGCGTGCGCCCCCCTTGCGTGCGCCCCGCCTGCGCGCGCCACGCCCGCCGCCTCCCGTCCCGCAACCGACCCCGGCCCCGCGCCCGTCCCCGCGCTACGTGCCCGATGTTTTTTCGCGCACCTGACCGGCAGCGCTTTCGCACGCCGATAATGTTACGAAATCGAAATTAACAGGCCTGCCCCAGCAGCTCCAGCAGCACGGCGTTGAACGCCGCCGCCGCCTCGTACTGCACCCAGTGCCCGGCCCCCGCGATCACGCGGAAATCGATATCCGGCCGCACCGACATCAGCCGCTCCCGCCGCGCCGCGATCGACGGCGTCGCCGTCACGTCGCGCTCCCCCCAGATACCGTTCAGCCGGTTCGGAAATTCTGCCACCGCATCGAGCAGCGCCGTCGTCGAGGCGAATTGCGGGCTCTTCATCCGCGTCCCCCGCGTGCTGACCTCCTGGATCGCCAGCGCCAGCCCGTCGATCGCCGCCGGATCGGCGATCATCAGCCGCCGCAGATTCTCCCGATGCGCCGCCACCCGCTCCGCCCCTTCCAGCGCCCGCACCTTCACCAGCCCCACCGAGTGGCGTGGAAATCCCATCGCCCCCGCCCCCACGATGGTCAGCGAGCGCAGCCGCGCCCCATGCACCGTCGCGACCTGGCTCGCGATCATGCCGCCGAACGAAAAGCCGCACAGATCGTAGCGCTCCCCCCCCAGCACCGCATCGATCCCCTCGGCCACGATCCGCCCCACGCTGGCCGGCGTATAGGGGTCCGGCGGCGAGGCCGAATCGCCCAGGCCGGGCTGGTCCGGCACGATCACCCGATGCGTCTTCATCAGCACCGGGATATTGCGCGCCCAGTGCCGCCACGATCCGGACCCGCCATGCAGCAGCACCAGCGCCGGCCCCATGCCCCAGCTCCGCAACACCATCCGCCCCTCGCCGCAGGGCGAGGTGACATGCGCCGCCATCGCCTCCAGCTCCGGCAACGGCTCATCCCCCGCCGCCACCGGATGCACGCCGAGCCGCTGGTCCATGCGCTTGCCGATATCCACCGAACCGAATTCCCTGCCTGTGCCCCGCCAGCATGCATCCCCTGCCCGCATTGACAAGCCGCGGAGCGAACCCCAGCGTCGTCCGACAGGGAGAACCGACATGGCACGTCTCGACTACCGCAACCGCGAAGACCTCGCGCCGGCCGACCAGGATCTGCTCAAGCGCAACATCAACCTGCACCGCATCCTGACCCACAGCCCCGGCATGACCCGGGCCTTCAGCACCCTCGGCGGCTATATCCGCTACGGCTCAAAGCTCAACCCGAGGCTGCGCGAACTCGCCATCCTCCAGGTCGGCTGGCTCGCCCGCTCGCCCTACGAATGGTCGCACCACGTCAAGATCGGCTACGACTTCGACGTCAGTGACGCCGACATCGCCGCCCTCGTCGCCGACACCGCCGGCGCCCCGACCGCGCTGCCCGAGCTCGATCGCCTGGTTCTCGCCGCCGCCCGCGAGGCCCACGCCGGCCCCGGCGTCTCCGAGCCAACCTTCAACGCCCTGCTGACCCATCTCAGCACCGAACATCTCACCGACCTCGTCGTCACCATCGCCTTCTACTGCGCGGTGGTGCGGGTGCTGTCCTCGATGCAGATCGACGTCGAGCCGGACTACCAGCCCTATCTCGACAAATACCCCTTCCCCGCGATCTGAAGGCCTCGTCTCCGGGCGGGGCTTGCCCACCCCCTGAGGCGGTCGCATAGTCCCATCGAACGAGGTGGGCATGCGATATTCCGGACTGCGGCTCTTCGCCGAGGCCTTGCGCGGCAATACCGGCTGGAAGCCCGCCTGGCGGGACCCTCCGCCCAAGCGCAGCTACGATGTCATCATCATCGGCGGCGGCGGCCACGGCCTCGCCACGGCCTATTACCTCGCCAAGGAACACGGCATCACCAATGTCGCCGTGCTGGAGAAGGGGCCGATCGGTCTCGGCAACACCGGGCGCAATACCACCATCGTCCGCTCCAACTACATGCTGCCGCAGAACCATTTTTTCTATGAGAAGGCGCTGTCGCTGTGGGAGGGCCTGGAGCAGGACCTCAACTACAACGCCATGGTCAGCCAGCGCGGTGTGATCAACCTCTTCCACGCCGAAGGCACCCGCAACGCCGCGGTCCGGCGCGGCAACGCGATGCGGCTCGACGGCATCGATGCGGACCTGCTGGACAAGGAGCAGGTCCGCGCCCTCTGCCCGCTGATCGATGTCGACAACGGCCGCTTCCCCGTGCTCGGCGGCCTGATGCAGCGTCGCGGCGGCACGGCGCGGCATGACGCGGTGGCCTGGGGCTTCGCCCGCGCCGCCGACCAGCGGGGCGTCGACATCATCCAGCACTGCGAAGTCACCGGCATCGATGTCGAGGGCGGCCGCGTCACCGGCGTGCAAACCACGCGCGGGCCGATCAAGGCCAACAAGATCGGCCTCGCGGTCGCCGGCAACACCTCGCGGCTGGCGCAGATGGCCGGGATCGATGTGCCCATCGAAAGCCATGTGCTCCAGGCCTTCGTTTCCGAAGGCGTCAAGCCTTTGGTCGACCAGGTGATCACGTTCGGCGCCGGGCATTTCTACATCAGCCAGTCCGACAAGGGCGGCCTCGTCTTCGGCGGCGGGCTCGACGGCTGGAATACCTATGCCCAGCGCGGCAACCTGCCGGTCGTGGACCATGTCTGGTCCGCCGGCATCGCGATGATGCCATCGCTGTCGCGCCTGCGCGGCCTGCGCCAATGGGGCGGCGTGATGGACATGAGCTTCGACGGCTCGCCGATCATCGGCAAGACCCCGATCGACGGGCTCTACATGACGGCGGGCTGGTGCTACGGCGGCTTCAAGGCGACGCCGGGCTCCGGCTGGTGTCATGCCTGGACCATTGCCAACGATGCGCCGCACAAGCTGAACGAGGCCTACCGGCTCGATCGCTTCCGCACCGGCCATCTGCTCGACGAGCGCGGCAACGGCCCCTATCCGTGGATGCAGTGACATGATCAGGATCGATTGCCCATGGTGCGGCGTGCGCGACGAGGTCGAATTCACCTATCGCGGCGATGCCACGGTGGTGCGGCCGGGCGAGGGCGCCTCGGAAGAGGCGTTTCATGATTTTGTCTACAAACGCGCCAATCCGCGCGGCTGGCACGTGGAGTGGTGGTACCATGGCGCGGGGTGCCGGCAGTTCCTCAAGGTGGTGCGCCATACCATGACGCATGAGGTGCGCGCCGTGGCGCGCGCGACCGAGATGCCCGAGGTGCCGGCCGAATGACCCAGCCCTTCCGCACCCGCGCCGGCGGGCAGATCGACCGGACGGTGACGCTGTCGTTCCGCTTCGACGGCAAGGTCTATGCCGGACATCCCGGCGACACGCTGGCCTCGGCGCTGCTGGCCAACGGGGTGCGGCTGGTGGGGCGCAGCTTCAAGCTGCACCGGCCGCGCGGCATCTACGCCGCTGGCGCCGAGGAGCCCAATGCGCTCGCCGAACTGCGCACGGGCGCGCGGCGCGAGCCGAACACGCGGATGACGCAGATCGAACTCTACGCTGGTCTCGAAGCCGCCAGCCAGAACCGCTGGCCGAGCCTGCGCTGGGACCTGCTGTCGCTCAACGGGCTGATCGCGCCGGTTCTGTCCTCCGGCTTCTACTACAAGACCTTCATGTGGCCGGCCTCGTTCTGGGAGAAGGTCTATGAGCCGCTGATCCGCCGCTCCTCCGGGCTGGGCCGGGCCGCCGGGTTGGCCGATCCCGACCGCTACGACACCGTCAACGCCCATTGCGACGTGCTGGTGATCGGCGCCGGCGTGGCCGGGCTCGCCGCCGCTCTGGTCGCAGGGGCGACCGGCGCCCGGGTGATGCTGTGCGAGCAGGATTTCCTCCTCGGCGCCGGGCTGGTCGGCCAGGACGACGGATGGCGCGAAGCCACACTCGCCGCGCTTGCCGCGATGGCGAACGTGACGCTGCTGCCGCGCACCAATGTCTTTGGCGCCTATGACGCCAATGTCGTGGGCGCGGTCGAGCGGGTGGCTGATCATCTGCCGGAGCCGCCGCCGCATACGCCGCGGCAGCGCTACTGGACTATCCGGGCGGGGACGATCGTCCACGCCACCGGCGCCCATGAGCGCTTCATCGCGTTTCCCGACAATGACCGGCCCGGGGTGATGCTGGCCGGGGCGGCGGCGACCTATGTGGCACGCTACGGGGTGAAGCCGGGGAACCGGGCGTTGCTGTTCGCCAACAACGATGCGGCCTACCTGTCGCTGTTCACGCTGCATGACGCGGGCGTGGTGATGGCGGGGATCGTCGACCCGCGGGCTGAGTCGCCGGCGCAGGCGGCGGCGCGCGCGCGCGGGATCACGGTCTGGTCGGCGAGCCAGGTGATCGGCACGTCGGGCGCGCTGGCGCTGACCGGCGCGCGCATCGCCCGGGTTGGATCGGCAGGGACGGATACGCTGGTGGCGGCCGATCTGCTGCTGGTCTCGGGCGGCATCAATCCGGCGGTGCAGTTGGCGAGCCAGTCGCGCACGCCGCTCGACTGGTCCGAGCCACTGGCGACCTGGGTGCCGGGGGTGCCGGTGCTGGCGCAGTTTTCGGCCGGAGCCGCCAATGGCGTCAGCGGGCTGCGCGAGGCCGCCGCCGATGGCGCGCGGTCCGGGGCGGCGGCGAGCGGCGGGGATGCGGCGATCGCGTTGCCGGAAGATGTGCCGGCGGATGCGACGGTGCTGCCGTTGTGGGAGGTCAAGGGGCGCGGCAAGGCGTTCGTTGATATCCAGGACGACGTCACCGCCAACGACATCCGCCTCGCCGCGCGCGAGGGCTACAAGCATATCGAGCATGCCAAGCGCTACACGACGCACACCATGGGGACCGACCAAGGCAAGTCCGGCGGGCTCGTCGGCGCCGCGGTGCTGGCGGAGGCGCGGGGCGAGACGGTGCAAAATGTGGGCATGCCGACCTTCCGGCCGTTCACCTCGCCGGTGACCTGGGGGGCGATCGCGGGGGCGAATATCGGCAAGCATTTCGCGCCGACCCGGCTGTCTCCGCTGCATGACTGGCACGTCAAGCGCGCCGCCGTGTTCATGGATGCCGGGCAGTGGCTGCGGCCGGCCTATTATCCGGCGCCGGTGGATAGCGACGGCTGGGACAGCGTGCTGCGCGAGGCCCGCGCGGCGCGGCGCGGGGTGGCGGTGTGCGATGTCTCGACGCTGGGCAAGATCGATGTGCAGGGGCGCGATGCCGCCCGGTTTCTGGATCGGCTTTACACCAACACGTTTTCGAACCTGGCGATCGGGCGGGCACGCTATGGGCTGATGCTGCGCGAGGACGGGATCGTGTTCGACGACGGCACCACCTCGCGGCTGGCGCAGGATCATTTCTTTGTCACCACGACGACGGCCAATGCCGGGCCGGTGATGCAGCATATGGAGTTCTATTTGCAGACGGTGTGGCCGGAGCTCGACGTGACGCTCGCGTCGGTGACGGACCAGTGGGCGGCGATGTCGATCGCGGGGCCGAAGTCGCGCGCCACGATCAGCAAGATCGTGGACGGGCTCGATCTGTCGAACGAAGCCTTCCCGTTCATGGCGGTGGCCGATGCGACGGTGCGGGGCTGTGCGGTGCGGGTGTTCCGGATCAGCTTTTCCGGCGAGATGGCCTATGAGATCGCGACGCCGGCGGGGCATGCGGAGACGGTGTGGCGCGCGGTGCTGGAGGCCGGCGAGGAATTCGGCATCGAGCCCTATGGCGTCGAGGCGTTGGGGCTGCTGCGGATCGAGAAGGGGCATGTCACCGGCGCCGAGCTCAACGGGCAGACCACGGCGGCCGATGTCGGGCTCGAGAAGATGTTCAAGAAGCGCGGCGATTTCGTCGGAAGGGTGCTGGCGCAGCGGCCGGGCCTGACCGACGCGGCGCGGCCGCGGCTGGTGGGGCTGCGCCCGGTGACGCGGGGGGAGCAGATGCGGGCGGGGATGCATCTGGTGGAGACCGGCAGCAGCCACAGCCTGGGCTGGATTACCGCGGTGACGCGGGCGGTCGAGCTCGATGGCTGGATCGGGCTCGCCATGCTGGAGAACGGCGCGTCGCGGATCGGCAGCCGGATGCAGGCGGCCTCGCCGCTGCATGGGGCGCTGGTGGACGTGGAGATCGTGAGCCCGCATTTCGTCGATCCGGAGAATGCCCGTGTCCGTGTCTAATCATTCTGGGTCTAATCATTCTGGGTCTGATCTGTTGGCGCCGGGGGCGCATGGGGCGGTGGGGGGCGAGCCGGTGCGGATCGCGCTGCGCAGCTGCGATGTGGTGCAGGTATTGGCGCGCAAGGGGCGGGCAGGGGATGTGGCCGCGGCGCTGCTGGGCGCATTAGGGCTGGTGTTGCCCGGCCCGGGCCATGCGGCCGACGGGCGCGGCGCCTCGGCGTTGTGGGTTCAACCCGAAGGCTGGTTCGTGGTCGCGCCGCGCGGCGCCGATGGGGCGTTGGCATCGGCGATCAAGGCGGCATGCGGCGATGCGGCTTCGGTGATCGACCAGAGCCATGGGCGCGCCGTGGTCTCGATTTCCGGGACACGGGCGGCCTGGGTGCTGGCGAAGTCGTGCCGGGTCGATTTGCATCCGAGCGCGTTCGGGCCGGGGCGGGTGGCGTCGACGCAATTGTTCCACCTGGCCGCGACACTTCACCAGACGGACGCGGTGCCGTCGTTCGATCTGATCGTGTTTTCGACCTTCCTGCGCTCGTTCCTGGAATCGCTGACCCACGCCGCCGAGGAAACCGGCTACGTGGTGGCTTGATGGACGCAGCCCCGGCGGTTCTCGAAGCGCGCAATCTGCGGGTCGGGTTCCGCATCCCGGGCGGCACGATGCGGGCGGTCGACGGGGTGTCGTTCGCGCTGCGCCAGGGCGAGACGCTGGGGCTGGTGGGGGAGAGCGGCAGCGGCAAGACGATGACGTCGCTGGCGCTGCTGCGGCTGCTGGAGTCGCCGCCGGCCGAGCTGGCGGCCGAGGCGATCCTGTTCGAGGGGCGCGACCTGCTGCGTCTGTCCGAAGGCGCGATGGCCGATCTGCGCGGGGCCCGGCTGTCGATGATCTTCCAGGAGCCGATGACGTCGCTGAACCCGCTGATGGCGATCGGGCGGCAGATCGACGAGCCGCTGGTGACGCATCTCGGGCTGTCCGCGCGGGCGGCGCGGGCGAGGACCCTCGATCTGCTGGCGCGGGTCGGCATCGCGCGGCCGGAGCAGGCGGTGCGGGCCTATCCGCACCAGTTGTCCGGCGGCATGCGCCAGCGCGTGATGATCGCGATCGCGCTGGCGTGCCGGCCCGCGGTGCTGATCGCGGACGAGCCGACGACGGCGCTCGATGTGACCGTGCAGGCGCAGATCCTGGCGCTGCTGCGGACGTTGCAGGAGGAGATGGGGACGGCGATCCTGCTGATCACGCATGATCTCGCGGTGATCGCCGAGACCGCGCACCGGGTGGCGGTGATGTATGCCGGGCGGATCGTGGAGACCGGGCCGGTGGCGGCGTTGTTCGCGCGTCCGCTGCATCCCTATACCGAGGGGCTGCTGCGCTCGATCCCCAGGATTTCGCGGGTGCGGGAGGCGACGTTGCCGGAAATCCCGGGGGTGGTGCCGGCGCCGGGGCAGTTGCCCGCGGGATGCGCGTTCGCGGCGCGGTGCGGGTTTGCCGATGACGCCTGTCACGCCACGCGGCCAGTGCTGACGCCTTCGGGGGAGGGGCGCGAAGTTGCCTGCTGGAAGCCGCGTCATGGTTGAGCCGTTGTTGCGGGTCGAGGGATTGCGGACCCATTTTCCCGTTCTGTCCAAGCTGCTGCGGCGGCGGGTGGGGACGGTGCGGGCGGTCGATGGGGTCGATCTCGCGGTGGCGCCGGGGGAGGTGCTGGGGATCGTGGGGGAGAGCGGCTCGGGCAAGACGACGGTGGGCAAGTCGATCCTGCGGCTGATCGAGCCGACCGCGGGGCGGGTGGTGTTCGAGGGGACCGACATCACGCATCTGGCCCGGCGCGAGATGCTGGGGCTGCGGCGGCGGATGCAGATCGTGTTTCAGGACCCGATGTCCTCGCTCAATCCGCGGATGACGATCGGGCGGATCCTGGCCGCGCCGTTCGAAATCCATGATGTGGCGAAAGGGGCGGACCTGCGGGAGAAGGTGGCCGATCTGTTGCGGCTGGTGGGGCTGCCGGCCGAGGCGGCGCAGCGGTTTCCGCATGAGTTTTCCGGCGGCCAGCGGCAGCGGGTGGGGATTGCGCGGGCGCTGGCGTTGCGGCCGCGGTTGATCATCGGGGACGAGCCGGTCTCGGCCCTGGATGTGTCGATCCAGGCGCAGATTCTCAATCTGCTCAAGCGGTTGCAGGGGGAGTTGGGACTGACTTACATTCTGATTTCGCACAATCTCGGGGTGGTCAGCCATATCTGCGACCAGGTGGCGGTGATGTATCTCGGGCGGGTGGTGGAGAGTGGGCCGCGGGAGGCGATTTTTTTCGACCCCAAGCATCCCTATACCGAGGCGCTGCTGGCCGCGGTGCCGTTGCCCGAGCCGGGGCGGCGGGCCGCGCATGCGCCGCTGGCGGGCGATGTGCCGTCGCCGGCGCATCCGCCGAGCGGGTGCGCGTTTCATCCGCGCTGCCCGCGGGCGATGGCGCGATGTTCGGTGGAGGCGCCGGTGGCGACGGCGCTGCCGGGCGGGCATGTGGTCGCCTGTCATCTGGTGGGGGGCGCGTGATGGAAGCACTGAAACGGATAGAAGTTTTTTGCTTCTTTTTTTCAAAAAAGAAGCGCTTTCTTTTTTTGAAAAAAAAGAAACAAAAAAACTTTATCCGTTCCTGTGCCATGTCGAGGGGAGTATAGGCGGATGCTCTCTTATGTGGGGCGGCGGGTGTTGCAGTCGGTGCCGTTGCTGATCGGGGTTTCGATCATCGGCTTCGCGCTGATGCATCTGGCGCCGGGGGGGCCGCTGGCGGTCTATACGCTGAATCCGACGATCACGAACCAGGACATCGAGCGGATCAGGATCGTGCTGGGGCTCGATCAGCCCGTGCATATCCAGTATTTCAAATGGGCGTCGGGGATGGCGACGGGGAACTGGGGGTACACGTTTTTCGGCGGGCGGCCGGTGCTCGGCGTGATCCTGGAGCGGATGCCGGCGACGTTTCTGCTGATGGGTTCGGCGCTGTCGCTGGCGATCCTCATCGGCTGCACCATCGGGGTGCTCGGCGCGGTGCGGCGCTATTCGGTGTTCGACATGATGGCGACGTCGGGCGCGATGGTGGCGTTGTCGTTCCCGACGTTCTGGTTCGGGCTGATGGCGATCTATCTGTTCGCGATCAAGCTGGGCTGGTTGCCGTCGGGGGGGATGTACGAGTTGGGGGAGGAGGACAATCTGCTCGATCTGGTGCGCCATCTGATCCTGCCGTGCCTGGTGCTGGCGCTGGTGATCACGGCGGTGTGGAGCCGCTACACGCGCTCGGCGTTTCTGGAGGTGATGCACCAGGACTACATGCGCACGGCCAAGGCCAAGGGGTTGCGGGCGCCGGCGCGGCTGCTGCGCCATGCGCTGCCCAATGCGCTGAAGCCGTTGATCGCGCTGCTCGGGATCGAGTTGCCCGCGCTGTTCTCGGGGGCGCTGGTGACGGAGACGATTTTCGGCTGGCCCGGGATGGGGCGGCTGTTCGTGGATGCGCTGAACATGAAGGAATACCCGGTACTGATGGGGATGATCATGTTCACGGCGCTGTTCGTGATCGTCGGCAACCTGGTTGCCGACATCCTGATCGCGCTGCTGGATCCCCGGGTGCGGCTATCATGAGGGAACTTATGGGTAAAAGTTTTTTGGTTCTTTTTTTCAAAAAAGAACAGCACTCCCTTTTTGAAAAAAGGGAGCCAAAAACTTTTATCCGTGCCTGTGCCGGCTTGGGCGGGGGGAGGCGATGAGGGTCGGGGTTTGGGGGCGGTTCAGGCGGCATCCACTCGCGGTGTTCGGGTTCGTGACGGTGGCGGTGCTGTGTCTGGCGGCGTTGTTTTCGCCGTTCATCGCGCCGCATGATCCGCTGCTGCTGGATACGTCGCGGCGGTTTGTGGCGCCGTTTGCGCGGGCGGGGTTCGTGCTGGGGACGGACGAGCTGGGGCGGGATACCCTGTCGCGGCTGCTCTATGGCGGGCGGATTTCGCTGACGGTGGGGCTGGTGGCGATGGTCACGACCGTGGTGACGGGGGCGGTGATCGGGTTGCTCGCGGGGTATCTGGGCGGGCTCATCGACACGCTGCTGATGCGGTTTGTCGATACGATGCTGTGTTTTCCGCAGATTTTTCTGCTGCTGGTGATCGCGGCGTTCGTGCCGCCGTCGTTGATCTCGATTGCGCTGATCATCGGGCTGACGTCGTGGATGGAGGTGTCGCGGATTGTGCGGGCGGAGATTCTGCATCTGAAGGAGCAGGATTTCGTGCAGGCGGCGCGCGCGCTGGGGGCGTCGGGCGGGCGGATCATGTTCCAGGAGTTGCTGCCCAATATCGCGGCACCCCTGCTGGTGGCGGCGACGCTGCGGGTGGCCTCGGCGGTGCTGGCGGAGAGCTATATTTCGTATCTCGGCTATGGCGTGCAGCCGCCGCTGGCGTCGTGGGGCAATATGCTGACCAATGCGCAGGGCTATTTCGATACGGTGCCTTGGCTGGCGATCCTGCCGGGTGCCATGATCACGTTGACGGTGATGGGGTTCAATTTTCTGGGTGACGGGTTGCGCGATGCGCTCGACCCGCGGCTGCGGATGGACAAGTGACGATCCAACAAGAGGAGGCTTCGATGTCGGCTTCGAATGGTTTGCGTCTTTCCCGTCGTTCGGCCCTGGTGGGGGGGCTCGCGGCACCGCTGGTGCTGGCCGAGGGGGTGCGCTCCGGGCATGCCCAGGCGATCAACAAGGAGCGCGTGATCCTCGGCATGACGCAGGAGCCGGTGCAGTTCAATCCGCTGCTGTGGGTCAACGCGGGGACCGAGAATATTCCGGAAGTGTGCATGTTCGATGCGCTGTGGGATGTCGACGAGAAGGGCAATTTCATTCCCAACCTGGCGGCGAAGGTGCCGACGCGGGAGAATGGCGGGATTTCCGCGGACGGGCTGGTGTGGAAGATCGAGCTGCGCGGGGATGTGAAATGGACCGACGGGCAGGCTTTCTCGGCCAAGGACGTGGAGTTCACGTACCAGTCGATCATCAACCCGAAGATCGCCATCCGCAGCCGCAGCGGGTTTGATTTCATCAAGAATTTCAAGGTGGTGGATGCCACCCATATCGAGATCGAGCTGGATCGGCCGTATATCCCGTTCGCCTGGGCGTGGCAGAACATGCATATCGTGCCGCAGCATCTGCTGGCCTCGGAGCCGGATATCAACAAGTCGGCGTGGAACGCGCAGCCGGTGGGCACCGGGCCGTTCATGCTCAAGCAGCGGGTGGCGGGCAGCCACATGATCTATGAGCGCAATCCGAATTATCACCGCGGTGCCGCCAAGTTCCGGCAGTTCATCCACAAGTTCGTGCCGGATCAGCTGGTGTTGTACGGGCAGGCCAAGACCGGCGAAGTGGACTACATGGGGCTCTCCGGGGTGCCGTCGGATCGTTGGGGTGAGGCGCGGGCGATGGCGGATCGGGATCTGATCACCACGCCGCAGCCATGGGTGCAGTTCATCTACTTCAATTGCGCCAAGCCGCAGTTCAAGGACCCCAAAGTGCGCAAGGCGCTGACCATGGCGTGCGAGATGCAGAAGTCGATCGATGACGTGTATTTCGGGACCTACAAGCGCACCCAGTCCTATCTGCAGCCGTCGCACTGGGCGTACAACGACAGCCTCAAGGAGTACACCGCCGATCCGGTGGGCGCGGCCCGGATGCTCGACGAGGCCGGCTGGAAGATCGGCGCCGACGGGGTGCGCGAGAAGGACGGGGTGAAGCTGAAATTCACCTGCTCGACCACGGCCGGCAATCCGGCGCGGCAGGGCACGCAGGCGCTGTTCCAGCAGAACTGGAAGAAGATCGGCGTCGAGATGGAAATCAAGAACATGCCGGCCTCGGTGGTGTGGGGCGAATACACGACCAAGAGCCAGTTCGATACTGAGCTTGTCGCATGGGAGCCGACGGTGGGGATGGACCCCGACTATACGGCGCGGGCGCATTCCAAGCAGATCCCGAACAAGACCGGGATGGGCTCGAATTACAGCCAGTATGAGAATGCCGAGGTCGACAAGCTGCTGGAGCTTGGGGTGACGCAGGCCAACACCGAGGACCGCAAGAAGACCTATGCGCGGGTGCAGGAAATCCTGGCCGAGGAGGTGCCGTTCGCGCCGCAGGGCGGGACGTATCAGGGCAACCTGAAGAAGAAGCAGCTCCAGGGCATCAAGCCGACCGGGTACACCGTCAACTGCGCCTGGAACCTGCACGAGTGGGGCTGGGCCTGAGCGGTAGGGAAGGAAGGCGAGGGGCGTTGCCCCCTCGACCCCCACCAGGGGCCGAGCCCCTGGACCTCTTCAATCAAGGAACTTCTTAAACAGCTGCGGGTCTGGGGGCTCAGCCCCCAGCGGGGTCGAGGGGCAGAGCCCCTCGCCTTCCTTCCCGTGCCGTTCGCGTCAGTTGGCGCCGAGGAAGTCGCGCTTGCCGATCTCCACGCCGTTGTGGCGCAGGATGTTGTAGGCGGTGGTGCAATGGAAGGTGAGGTTGGGGATGACGAAGCCGATCAGGTAGCCCTGGCCGGTGAAGGCGACGTCGCCGGCGCGCATCTTCAGGACGATCGGCTTTTCCTCGCTGCCGTTGATCTGGGCCGGCTTGATGGTGTCGAGGAAGGCGATGGTTTTGGCGATGCGGGCCTGGAGGGCTTCGATCGTGGTTTCGTCGTCGGCATAGGCCGGGATTTCGACGCCGGCGAGGCGGGCGGCGCCGCCCTTGGCCTGGTCGGTGGCGATCTGGACCTGGCGGGCGAGGGCGAACATGTCAGGGGCGAGGCGGCTGTTGACGAGGACGCTTTCGTCGAAGCCCTTGGCCTTGGCGTGGTCGGCGCCTTTTTGCAGGTTGGCGGAGAGCGCGGTGAGCAGGGTCTTGGCCATTGGCATCAGCACGCCGTACATGGAAATCGACATTACAGGCTTCCTCCTTTGCGGCCCGCCGAGGCGCCGAGGCGCAGGCGGAGGGCGTTGAGTTTGATGAACCCTTGCGCGTCGAACTGGTCGTACGCGCCCTGGTCGTCCTCGAATGTGACTGTTTTCATCGAGTAGAGGTTGTTGGGGCTCTCGCGCCCGATGACCGTCGCGTTGCCCTTATAGAGCTTCAGGCGGACGCGGCCAGTCACACTTTTCTGACTCTCGTCGATCAGCGCCTGGAGCATGCGGCGCTCGGGGGCGAACCAGAAGCCGTTGTAGATCATCTCGGCGTAGCGCGGCATCAGGCTGTCCTTGAGGTGGGCGGCCTCGCGGTCGAGCGTGATGGATTCGATGCCGCGATGGGCGGCGTAAAGGATGGTGCCGCCGGGGGTCTCGTAGACGCCGCGGGACTTCATGCCGACGAAGCGGTTCTCGACGAGGTCGAGGCGGCCGATGCCGTTGGCTTTGCCGAGTTCGTTGAGGCGGGTGAGCAGGGCGGCGGGAGAGAGGCGGATGCCGTCGATGGCGGTCGGGTCGCCGTGTTCGAAATCAATGGAGATAACGGTCGCTTTGTCCGGGGCGTCCTCGGGCGAAATGGTGCGCTGGTAGACCATCTCGTCGGCCTCGGTGGCCGGGTCTTCGAGGATTTTGCCTTCGGAGGAGGAGTGCAGCAGGTTGGCGTCGACCGAGAAGGGGGCCTCGCCGCGCTTGTCCTTGGCGATCGGGATCTGGTGGGTTTCGGCGAATTCGAGCAGCCGGGTGCGCGACGTGAGGTCCCATTCGCGCCAGGGGGCGATGATTTTGATGTCGGGCTTGAGCGAGGCATAGCTCAGCTCGAAGCGGACCTGGTCGTTGCCCTTGCCGGTGGCGCCGTGAGCGACGGCATCGGCGCCGACCATTTCGGCGATCTCGATCTGGCGCTGGGCGATCAGCGGGCGGGCGATGGAGGTGCCGAGCAGGTACTGGCCCTCGTAGAGGGCGTTGGCGCGGAACATCGGGAAGACGAAGTCTTTGACGAAGGTCTCGCGCAGGTCGTCGATGAAGATTTCCTTGACGCCGGCCATTTCGGCCTTCCTGCGGGCAGGTTCGAGCTCCTCGCCCTGGCCGAGATCGGCGGTGAAGGTGACGACCTCGCATTTGTAAACGGTTTGCAGCCAGCGCAGGATCACGCTGGTATCGAGGCCGCCGGAATAGGCCAGCACGACCTTCTTGACATCTTTCACACGCATCGTTTCTCGCTCCTGACGCCGTCACCAATCCGGCGGCAGGTAACGCCGGGCGGGGGGGTTGTGCAAGGTGGGTGCCGTCATGGCTGCGCTGGGCGGCGCAGGACGGTGGCGAGATAGAGGGTGAGGCCGATTATGGCGGCGGCGTCGGCCAGGAAGGCGGCGAGGTAGCCGGCATGGGCGATCAGGGCGGCCAGCACCAGGGCGCCGACGCTTTGGCCGAGGAAGAGGACGAAGGCGAAGCTGGAGACGGCGGTGGCGCGCGCGTTGGGCAGCAGCTCGGTGGCGCGGGCCTGCATCACGCCGTGGAGCAGGTAGAAGCCGAAGCCCATCAGCAGTTCGACCGGGATGAACAGCCACCACACCGGGGTGAGCACGCCGACGGCGATGGAGGCTGCCATCAGCCCGCCGCCGAGCAGGACGCAGCCGGGTTCACCGAGGATGGGGATCATGCGGCGGACGAAGCGGGTATAGGCCAGTGCGCCGACGCCGAAGGCGGCGAGGATCAGCCCGACCGCGGCATAGGCGAGGCCGAACTGCTCGTGCATGTAGGGCGCGAGGAAGGGGAAGCAGCCCATCAGCAGCACCCCGTCGAGCCAGCCGCAGAACAGGATGCGCCGTGCCATCGGGCGCCTGGCCAGGACGACGTAGTTGGACAGGCTGAAGGCGGCTGCGCCGCGGCGGTCCGGCAGGCGGGCGATGCGCAGGCGCAGGCCGATTGCGAGCACGATGCCGCCGGCCGCGAGCATCAGGAAGACGCCGCGCCAGCCGATGAATTCGCCGAAAATGCCGCCGACCGGACCCGCCACGAGCTGGGCCAGCACGATGCCGTTGAGGAAGCGGCTCAGGGTGACCTGGCGTTCGGCGTAGGGCACGGCGTCGGCGATATAGGCCATGCCGACCGGGATGACGGCGGCGCTGGCGGCGCCGGCGGCGATGCGCAGGAGGGCGAGCTGGTTGACGGTGCCGGCCAGCGCGCAGGCGCCGGTGGCGATGGCGAAGGCGAACATCGCCCACAGGATCACCCGCATCTTGCCGACGCGGTCGCCGAACGGGCCGATCGCGATCTGGCACAGGCCGTAGGGCAATGTGTAGGCCGCGACGACGATGGAGACCGCGGGGACGGTGGTGCTGAAGTCGCGCGCGATGACGGAGAGCAGCGGGTCGACCACGCGGGCGCCGGCGGCGGAGAGGAAGCCGGCGGCGGCGAGCAGGAGGATCGGCAGGGCGACGACGGAGGGGGCGACGACCGAGGGGGCGACGACGGGGGGGGCAACCACCGGCTGGGCGGAGTGGGGGGTGTTCATCGCTGCCATTCGAGCCGCCGCGGGCGGCGGTGGCAAGGGCGCCGGGGGCAGTTCAGGCGCCCGTTGGCGTCGCGTCTCCGTCAGCCGGGGCGTCGACATCCTTCCACAGCGCGCCGCCGGCGGGGCGATGGCCGGCGCTGGCGAGCTGGGTGGCGGTCTGCGAGGCCGGGTTGAGCACCATGGCGCGGATGGCGCCGCAGCCGAGGCGCCGGGCCAGGACGTCGAGCTCGGCGATCAGGGCCTGCATCACGGGTTCGGCGTCGAGCAGGTCGACGGCGACGAAGTGCTCGGCGATCAGCACCTCGCCGTGGCCAAGCTCCTGTTCCTTGCGATAGACGAACAGGCCGCAGGGCATCGGCCGCGGGCTGCGCACGACCACGATGATGCCCTCGCGGGCGGCGCGGCGCGGATCGCTGGCGCGGCGGGCGAAACGCAGCCAGCTGCGCAGGTCAAGCCCCGGGATCGCCTCGCGGACGAGCGGAAAGACGGTGGATGCCTGTTCTGGCGGCAGGGGATGACACGACAAGCCAGACATGGCCGGAACCGGATGTGATGAAGGATGCCGCACTGTCGCGTCCGGCCGGTGCCGCCGCCTTGACACAGATCAAACTGGTTGGCTGCTGTGGCGCGTTTGCGGTTCACGCGGGGCGCGGTCTCAGTTATGACAGGAGAAGTTAAACGGGGCGGCGGCCACGAGTCGCCGGAATTTCTGAATGTCGATGGCCCGTGCCCGACCGTTGGTGCTTGACCCGAACCGTCGGGATGATCCGTGCGCGCATTGCGGCGCCCGCGCCTACAGCGTGTGCAGCGCGATCGACAGCAAGGATCTTGACCGCCTCGCGGCGCTGTCGACACAGATCGTGGTCGATCCGGGGCGCAGTTTCATCGAGGAAGGCGACGCGGCGGAGCATTTCTTCAACGTCACCAGCGGCACCGCCAAGCTGTTCAAGCTGCTGCCGGATGGGCGGCGGCAGATCACCGGGTTTGCCAGCACCGGGCATTTCCTCGGGCTCGCGGTGTCCACCGCCTATTCGTTCAGCGCCGAGGCGTTGGAGCCGATGCGCATCTGCCGCTTCTCGCGGCCCAAGCTGAAGCTGATGCTGGACGACTTCCCGGCGATGGAAAAACGGCTGCTCGAGGTGGCGTCCAACGAACTGGTGGCGGCGCAGGAGCAGATGCTGCTGCTTGGCCGCAAGACGGCGCGTGAACGGCTCGCCTCCTTCCTGATCGCGCGGGCCGACATGCCGAGCCATTGCCTCGGCCATCAGCCCGGCCATGCCGAGACGGTGCTGCTGCCGATGACGCGCAACGACATCGCGGATTATCTGGGACTCACCATCGAGACGGTGAGCCGCACCCTGACCAAGCTCAGGAGCGAGGGGCTGATCGAGATTCCGTCGGCCAGCACGGTGGTGATCAAGCGCCACGCAGCGCTCGAAGCCATTGCCAGCGGGTCAGGTGGACATTGATCCCGGGCCGTGACTGAACCGGCTTCTGGCCGGCCTGTGAAGATTTAGAGACATCCGGGCGGCGTAACTTCGCAATCTCGTCGCTTGACTTGTGCCGGGCGGTTCGTTGTCTGTCGCGGCGAACCGCGCCGAGATGCCCCGCCCGATGCCGACCCCTGCGCCCCGCGGCGCGCGCCCCCTCTGGATGATCGGATTCGCGTGGCGCGCGATGCGGCTGGCGGGCTGCGTGCTGGCGGGGCTGGCGCTGGCGGGCAAGGCAGGCGCGCAGGGGCTGGTCAGCCCGGCCACCACGGTGGGCAGCGGCAGCGTCGATATTGCGCCGGGGGCGGGCGCCATCGTTACCTTTCCCGGGCCGATCACGGACGCGGATTTTGCCGCCATCGGCGCGGCGCCGGGGGCGCGGCTGGTGATCCATGCCGGCACCACGGTGTTCGGCGGCGCCAACACCTATACCGCGCCGACCGTGCTCCTGGATGGAACGCTGCGCGCGACCAATGGCGTGGGGTTGCCGGTGGGGTCGAATTTGGTGCTGGCCGGTCCCGACCGGCTCGGCGGCGGGGTGCTGGAGAGCAGCGGCGTGTTCAGCCGCCCGCTCGGGTCAGGTGCGGGGCAGGTGCGCTGGACCGGATCGGGCGGATTCGCGGCGCAGGGCGGGGCGCTGACGGTGACGCTGGGCAGCGGCGGCGGGCTCACCTGGGGGCGCAACGGATTCGTGCCGGCGGGCAGCGCGCTGGTGTTCGGCTCCGCGACTGCGACCGACCGGGTGACCTTCACCAATGCTTTCAACACCAACGGCAACACGGCCTACGTCATGGTCGCGAGCAACGGCAATCCGGCCGCGGATGCGGTGCTGGGCGGGGTGATTTCGGGCAGCGGCGGGCTTTCGGTGGGTGGTAACGGGTTCGACGGGGTGCTGACGCTGGCCGCGGCCAACACCTATACCGGGGCGACCGCGATCGCCGCCGGGGCGACGGTCCTGCTCGGCAGCGCCGGCGGGTTCGACCGGACGCGGCTGCTGGCGGTGGATGGCAGGCTCGATATCTCGGCCACCACCGGCGGCGCCACCGCCGGCGCGTTGCAGGGAAGCGGCGCCATCGTGCTCGGCGCGCGGACGCTGACGCTGGTCAAGGCCGAGGGCCTCGATTTCGCCGGCACCATCTCCGGGAGTGGCGGCCTGACCCTCGCCGGCGGCACGGCGCAGACCCTCAGCGGGGTGAACACCTATACCGGCACCACCACCATCGGCACCGGGGTGCGGCTCGCGGTGAACGATCTCAACGGCATCGCCGCCTCCGCGGGCGTTGTGGCGGACGGGACCCTCGATATCTCCGGGACGCCCGATGCGCTCAACATCACCAGCCTGTCCGGCGCCGGCCGGGTGATGCTGGGGACCAGCACGCTGACGGTGACGCACGCTTCCGGCACGTTCGCGGGCACCATCGTCGATGACGGGCATCTCGCGATCACCGGCGGGACGCTGGGCCTGACCGGGGCAAGCAGCTTCACCGGCGGCACGACCGTCAGCAATGCGACCCTGGTGATCAATGCCGACGCTGCCCTCGGCGATGCCGCCGGGCCGCTCGATCTGGTCGGCGGGCGGTTGCTGACGAGCGCCGATGTCACCACCGGGCGGACCATCACCCTGTTCCCGGGCAGCACCATCGACAGCGGCGCCTTCAATTTCAGCACCAGCGGGCCGATCATCCTGGTCGATGTCGATGACAACTATACCCTCGCCTTCACCGGCACGGCGCGGGTGGTAGGGCCGCTGAACCTGACCTCGACGCGGTTGACGGTGACGGCGGCGGGCGTGCTGACCGGCGCGGGGGCGGTGAATGTCGGGACCGTGGTGACCGGCGCGCTGCAGCCGGGCGACGGGATCGGCACGCTGACATTCAACGCGCCGCTGGGTCTGACGCCCTCGGCCACCACCCGCGTGAATCTCGACGGGCCCGGCCGCTTCAGCCAAATGGTGGCGCGCGGCGAAGGCAATACCATCACCCTTGGCGGCCTGTTGCAGCCGGTGCTGCGCGGGATCGGCGGGGGCGCGGGCAATGCCTATGTCGCGCACGTCACCGACCGGTTCGTGGTGATGACCGCGGAGGCCGGGGTGGTGGGCGGGTTCGCCGGGCTCGTGCAGCCCGCGGAGGGGCTGGAGGCCGGGGCGCGGTTCGATGCGCTGACCACGGCACAGGCCGTGACCCTTTATGTCACGCCGGCGGATTATCGCGACCTGTCGGCCTGGAACACCCGGCTGACGCCGGGGCAGGCGCAGGTCGCCGCCGGGATCAATGCGCTGCGCGGGACCGCCGGCGTGCGCGGCGATGCGGCCGTGACGGATGCGCTCGGCCGCCTGTTCCAGATCCAGCCGGCGGCGCTGCCAGCGGTGTTCGATACGCTGTCCGGGGCAATCTACGGGAGTGCGATGACCGCCCGGCTCGATCGGGGTCGCCGCTTCGGCGGCACCATCGAGGACCGGCTGGCGGCGCGGCGCGGCGGCATGGACACGCCCGAGATCGACCTCGATCCGCAGGGCGAGGGCGTCGTGATGTGGCTCGCCAGCCCCGGGCAGAGCCTGCGCGTGGGCGGACGCGGGGGGACGGCCATGCGGGCCGACGGCGCCGGGTTCGTGCTGGGTGCGGACTGGATGGTGGATGATGACAACCTGGCCGGCCTGGCGGTCGGCAGCAGTGCGGGCCAGGTGGCGGTGCCGGGTGGCGCGGCCTCGGCGGCGCTGACCACCACGGCGCTGGCCGGCTACGCCTCATGGAGCGACGGGCGGTGGTTCCTCGATGCGCAGGTGGCGCTGAGCCGGGCCGATGGCGCCGTGCGGCGCGACCTCCCGATCGCCTCCGCCCGGGCGCGGGGGCAGGTGGCGGGCTGGGGCGGCGGCGGCGGGTTGACCGTCGGGCTGAACCTCCAGGGGCGGGAGACCGACTGGAACGTCGCCCCCGAATTCGGCATGCGGCTGGACCAGGCCCAGCGCGACGCGCTGCGCGAGAGCGGTGGCGGCGGGTTTGGACTGCGCGTGGCAAGCACGGCGGCGACCAGCGCAAGGAGCAGCCTGGGCGCGCGGGCGGGCAGCGTGATGGACCTGGGCGAGGATTTCGCGCTCTCGATCAACGGGCGGCTGGCCTGGGTGCATGAGTTCGCCGACACCGGCGCCGTGACCGGCGCTTCGTTCGCCTCCGGCCTGCCGACGGTGGCGATGACGTCACGCAGCGGACGGGTCGGGCGCGAGGGGGTGGCCGCCGGGTTCGGGTTGGACCTGAAGTTTCCGGGCGGGCCGAACCTCTATGCCAGCTATGCCGGCGATTTTCGCGGCAATGCGGCCGGCCAGTCGGCCACCGCCGGGCTTCGGGTCGACTGGTGAGCGATGACACCCGACCTATTGCGGCCGATCTATGCGCCTGACCTACTGGGCCTGACCTACTGGGCCTGGGCGGAGGCCTCGCTGCGGGTGGCACCGACGCGGGCGGCCAGCGCCGCGGCCATGAAGGCGTCGAGGTCGCCGTCGAGCACCGCGTCGGGATTGCCTTTTTCCACGCCGGTGCGCAGGTCCTTGACCATCTGGTAGGGGGCGAGGACGTAGCTGCGGATCTGGTGGCCCCAGCCGATCGCGGTCTTGGCGTCCTCCTGGGCGGAGCTGATGGCCTCGCGGCGTTGCAGTTCGGCCTCGTACATGCGCGCCTTCAGCATCCCCATCGCGGTGGCGCGGTTGCGGTGCTGGCTGCGGTCGGTCTGGCAGGCGACGATGATGCCGGACGGGATATGGGTGATGCGGATGGCCGATTCGGTCTTGTTGACGTGCTGGCCGCCGGCACCCGAGGCGCGATAGGTGTCGACCTTGAGGTCGGAGGGGTCGATCTCGATCTCGATGGTGTCGTCGACCACGGGATAGACCCAGATCGAGGCGAAGCTGGTCTGGCGGCGGGCGGCGGCGTCGAACGGCGAGATGCGGACGAGGCGGTGGACGCCGGATTCGGTTTTCAGCCAGCCATAGGCGCTGGGGCCGCTGATCTGCAGGGTGCAGGACTTGATGCCGGCCTGCTCGCCCTCGCTCTCCTCGATGAGCTGGATCTTGCAGCCGTGTTTTTCGGCCCAGCGCGTGTACATGCGCTTGAGCATTTCCGCCCAGTCCTGCGCCTCGGTGCCGCCGGCGCCGGCGTTGACTTCGACGTAGCAGTCGAACCCGTCGGCCTCGCCGGACAGCAGGCTCTCGATTTCGCGCCGCTTGGCTTCCTCGGCGAGCGCCTTGAGGGCGGTGATACCCTCGGCGACCATGTCGGCGTCGGCCTCGCCCTCGGCCATCTCGATCAGTTCGATGGTGTCGGCGACATCGGTTTCGAGCTGCCGGACGCCGTCGATCAGCCCGGCGAGGCGGTTGCGCTCACGCATCAGCTCCTGGGCCTTGGCGGCATTGGTCCACAGCGCCGGATCCTCGGCGCGGTGGTTCAGTTCCTCGAGGCGGGGGAGGGCGACATCCCAGTCAAAGATGCCTCCTCAGCAGCGCGACCGACTGCTTGATCTGTTCGTTGAGGGACTCTGATTCGGCGGACATGGCTCGTCGGCTCCGTGGCGCGGGGGAGGGTCAATACAATCCGCCAAGGTCGCTGTCGACCCCGCCGGCGGTGGGTTTGCTGGGGCGCGGATCGTTCGTGCCGCCACCGCCCGCGGATGGGCGGCCGATGGAGGCGGCGGAACCACCCGGGGTCTGGCCGGGCTTGAAGGCGTCCGTCACCTGGCCGGAGCCGGTCTCCCAGCTGGCCATCGTCACGCCCGGGGGCGGGACGAATTTCAGGTTTGGACGATTGGCCAGCGCCACCGCCATGTAGTCATGCCAGATCGGGCCAGCCGTGGTGGCGCCGAAGGCGTTGTTGCCGAGGGTCTCGGTTGGCTTGTCGAAACCGACCCACACGGCGGTGACGAGGTCCGGGCTGAAGCCGACGAACCAGGCGTCGGTGAAGTCGCTGGTGGTGCCGGTCTTGCCGGCGAGCGCGCGGTTGATCCCGGCGGCGACCGGAACGCCGGTGCCGCGCTGCATGACGCCCTGCATCATCGTCACCACCTGGAACACCGAGGCCGGGTCGGCGAGCTGGCGGCGACTGTCGGTGAGCTGCGGTGGCGCCGACGGGTCGGTGCAGGCCATGCATTGCGGCAGCGGCGCGCGCCAGATCACCTTGCCGTCGCGGTCCTGCACGCTGTCCATCAGGGTGGGGATCACCTCGTGGCCACCATTGGCCAGCGCGGCATAGCCGGCGGCCTGGCGCATCACGGTGGTCTCGACCGCGCCGAGTGCTGCCGACAGCACGCGCGGCATGTCGTCGACGACGTGGAAGTCGATCGCGGTTTTCGCCACCGCGCTCATCCCGAGCAGGTCGGCGAGGCGGATGGTGACGAGGTTGAGGGATTTTTCGAGGGCGACGCGCAGCGGCACCGGGCCGCTGAAATCCTCCTCGTCGTTATGCGGGCGCCATTTGCCGGCGGCGCCCTGGTCGACGACGAAGGGGGCGTCGAGCACGCGCTGGGAGGGCGCGATGTTGCGCGCCATCGCGGTGAGATAGACGTAGGGCTTGAAGCTTGAGCCGGGCTGGCGGTTGGCCTGGGTGACGCGGTTGTACTGGCTGAGCTCGAAGCTCCAGCCGCCGGACAGCGCCAGCACGCGCCCGGTCGCGGGGTCGAGGCTGACCAGCGCGCCCTGGACCAGCGGGATCTGGCGCAGCACAGCCCGCTCCGGCCGGGCCGGGGTGCGGCCCTGCGCTGGCTGGGCGGCGGAGGGTTCAACCATGACGATGTCGCCGGGCTGCATCACCTCGGACAGGCGCTTTGGTACCGGACCGAGCTTGCCGTCCTTCGCCGAGCGGGCCCAGGCGAGATCGGCGAAGGGGACGGGCAGCAGGCGTGGCTGCTGCGCTGTGCTGCCCGCGATGCGCTCCATGAAACCGACCCTTGCCTCGGCGTCGCTGGCCTCGATCACCACGGCGAGGCGCCATTCCGCCAGCATGCCGGGCGGGCGGGCGATACTGGCCAGTGCGTTGGCCCAGGACTGGCGGAAATCGGCGCCGGGGTCGACATGTCCGACCGGGCCGCGCCAGCCGCCGCGGGTGCGGTCGTAGCGCATCAGGCCGTCATGCAGCGCGCGGTCGGCAGCCAGTTGCAAGGCCGGATCGAGCGTGGTGCGCACGACGAGGCCGCCCTGGGTGGTGGTCTCCGGCCCGTAGCGCTCGATCAGCGTGCGGCGCACCTCCTCGCCGAAATACTCGCCGCCGGCCACCGTCTCCGGGCGGCGGAACGGCGAGGGCGAGATCGCGGTCGCCTTGGCCGCGGCGGCCTGTTCTTGGGTGATGGCGCGGTCCTCGGCCATGCGCTCGATCACCCAGTCGCGCCGGATGCGGGCGGCCTCGGGCGAGCGGAACGGATTGTAGTTGCTTGGCGCCTTGGGCAGGACCGCGAGGAAGGCGGCCTCGGGCAGGGTGATCTCGTCGAGCGACTTGTTGAAATAGGCCTGCGCGGCGGAGGCGACGCCATAGGCCTGCAGGCCGAGATAGATCTCGTTGAGATAGAGTTCGAGGATGCGCTCCTTGCTCAGCGTCTGCTCGATGCGGGCGGCGAGGATCATCTCCTTGGCTTTCCGCGCGATCGAGACCTCGTTGCCCAGCAGCATGTTCTTGGCGACCTGCTGGGTGATCGTCGAAGCCCCGATCGGGCGCTTGCCCTGGCCGTAGTTCATCACATCGACGACGATGGCGCGGATGACGGCAACGGGGTCGATGCCTTTGTGGGTGTAGAAGTTCTGGTCCTCGGCGGAGATGAAGGCGCGCTTGATCACGTCGGGGATGGCGGCGGCGGGGACGAACATGCGCCGTTCGGTGGCGAGTTCGGCGAGCAGGCGCGAGTCGCCGGTGTAGACGCGGCTCATCACCCGAGGCTGGTAGCCGCGCAACCCGTCGACATCGGGCAGGTCGGCGCTGAATTTCTGGTAGCCGATATAGAGCACGCCGACCGCGCCGATCCCGCCGAGTACGATAATGGCGGTAAGCAGCGCGACCAGGCGACGGACCCAGCCGAGGGGAGCCTTGCGGCGCGGCGGGCGCGAGGGTCTTGGCGCCGGCTCCGGGGTGTTTTCGGAGGGCGGATCCGGTGGCGGCGCCGGCGGGGGAGCGGCAGGACGCGACGCACGACGCCCGCCGAGGGGCGCGCCTGCGGTCAAGGGTTGGCTCATACGGGGCGCAATACACCAGTTCAGCGGAAAAAGGGTAGCGTTTCGCCTCAGCCTTTGGCCTGAGGCTGCACTGCCATGTGGCCCGGCGCCGCCTCGAACCAGGTATCGACGGCGCGGCGCATGGCGGCGGCCACGCGGGCGCGGTGGGCGGGCTGGCGCAAGGCGGCTTCGTCGGCCTTGTTGGACATGAAGCCCATCTCCACCAGCACGCTGGGGATATCGGCGGCCTTGAGCACCATGAAGCCGGCGTGGCGGCTGGGGTTTTGCAGCAGCGGCAGGTCGCGTCCGAGTTCGTTGACCACGCGCCGCGCCATGCGGGCCGAGCCTTGGCGGGTTTCCTGACGCACCAGCGTGCCGAGGATGCGGGTCACCTCCGGCGAGGCGCCCTGGGCCTGCCAGGCGCCGAGCCGGTCGACCGCGTTCTCGCGCCGGGCGAGGGCCGCGGTCTGGGCGTCGGAAGCGCCGTCGCTGAGGGTATAGACGCTGGCGCCGCGCACGCCGTGGTCAGTGAGGGCGTCGGCGTGCAGCGACACGAACAGCGCGGCGGCCTTGCGTTGGGCGATGACGACGCGTTGGTCGAGCGGGATGAACACGTCCCGCGTGCGGGTGAGCTCCACCCGGTAGCGCCCGGAGGCAAGCAACTGGCGCTGCAGTTCGAGCGCCGCGGCCAGCGCCACCTGCTTCTCGTAGGTGCCGGAGACACCGATGGCGCCAGGGTCCTTGCCGCCATGACCGGGATCGAGCATGACCAACGGCAGGAGGACTCCCGGCCGCGGGTCGGGTGCGCGGGACCTGGCGGGGCTGGCGGGCGCAGCGGCGTGGCCGGCTTCCGGCATCAGGAAGCTGACGGCGACGCCGGCACCGACGAACAGGCGGCGGGAGAGCAAGGGCGAGCCTCCGGACAACACGGATGCGTGAATCTTAACAAATAACTTCCGCTTCTGCACCCTTCTCCTTGATTGCGGCGATTCTTTGCACCGCGGCATCACCGTGCTTGCAGAGGGCGAGGCTTTACGCCATGGTGAGGTGCTTCGGTGATGTCACCGGAAAGGCGCGCAGGCGCCGCTCCGGGGCGATCCGGCGGCAGCGATGCAGGGGCCCGGCCAGCGATGGCGAGGCGCCGGCCGTCAGCCACCGCCCCCATTACCGTCCGCGCCGCGCGCTGTCAGCGCCGGCAAGCCAGTGCGACTGCGCCGCGCTAAGCGAGCGCAACACGAACGCGGCGGCGCCGCGTGGCCGCGGGGGTCGTTCAATCGGCCGGCATGTATTTCCACCGGGGCGGCGCGCCCGAGACAGGCGTGCCCCCGACCGCAGACACAGGGTCCGATGACCGCCATGCCGCCATTCCACTCCGGGACCGCTCCAGCGAGCTACGCTGGGTCCGATCTTTCGGGGTTTGTGGCGTGCGCATGCACATCGATCGACGCGCCTCACTTCCTGCCCTTGCTGCGACCGGGTCCGCCCCTTCCGTCATCACGATCGCGCCGCGCGCGCGCCGCAGGAGCGGCATCTGCGCACGCGGTCCACCGGAGTTCAGGGCTGAATGACCAAGCGCATGTTGTTGGATGCCACCAACGCGGAAGAAACCCGCGTTGTGGTGCTGGACGGTAGCCGCCTCGAGGATTACGACGTCGAGACGTCTACCAAGAAGCAGCTCAAGGGCAATATCTATCTCGCCAAAGTGGTGCGGGTGGAGCCCTCGCTCCAGGCCGCCTTCGTCGAATATGGCGGCGGCCGCCATGGCTTTCTCGCCTTCGGCGAAATCCATCCGGACTACTACCAGATCCCGGTGGCTGACCGGCAGCGGCTGATCGCGATGCAGGCCGAGGAGGCCCGCGCCGAGGAGGAAGCCGAGGACCGTGCCGCTGGGGAGTTCGTTCCTGTCCGCGCCATGGCGCCGGCCGAGAGCACGGCGTCCGAGGCGCCTTTGGAATCTGAGTCGGATACCCCGGTGCAGGGGGAGATGGCGCTGGCGGTGACCTATGGCGAAGTCACCTACGGGGCGTTCGATCCGGGCGCGCCGGCAGCCGAGCCAGATGCCCGCGAGTCAGATGCCCGCGAGCCGGACGCCCGCGAAACCGAGGCAGCCGAGGCCTCCGCCCCAACCGAACAGGAGGAGGCCGCCGCCGACGAGGCCGCCGGATATGATGCCGAGCTCGACATCCCCGCCGCCGACCTGCCGCCGCCCGAACTGCTCGGCGGCGAGAGCGACGTGTTCGAGGGCAATGGCGCCGAGGAGGCCGCGGCGCGGCGCTCATCGCGCATGCTGCGCAACTACCGCATCCAGGAAGTCATCCGCCGCCGCCAGATCCTGCTGATCCAGGTGGTCAAGGAGGAGCGCGGCACCAAGGGCGCGGCACTGACCACCTATATCTCGCTGGCCGGCCGCTTCTGCGTGCTGATGCCCAATTCGCCCCGCGGCGGCGGCATTTCGCGCAAGATCACCTCGGCCTCCGATCGCCGCCGCCTCAAGGAGATCACCGCCGAGCTCGAAATTCCGCAGGGCATGGGCCTGATCGTGCGCACCGCCGGTGCGGCGCGGCCGAAGCCCGAGATCAAGCGCGACTGCGAATACCTGATGCGGCTGTGGGACGATATCCGCGAGCACACCATGCGCTCGATGGCCCCGGCGCTGATCTACGAGGAGGCGAGCCTGATCAAGCGCGCGATCCGCGACGGCTACTCGCGCGATATCGACGAGGTGCTGGTCGATGGCCAGGAGGGCTGGAAGGCGGCGCACGACTTCATGCGCATGCTGATGCCGGCGCATGCCCGCAAGGTGATCCAGTGGCGTTCGGCCGAAAATGGCGGGCAGACCCTGTTCAGCCGGATGGGTGTCGAGGCGCAGCTCGATGCGATGCTGTCGCCGACAGTGCAGCTCAAATCGGGCGGCTATCTGGTGATCAACCAGGCCGAGGCGCTGGTCGCCATCGACGTCAATTCGGGCCGCGCCACGCGCGAGCGCAACATCGAGGAGACGGCGCTCAAAACCAACCTCGAAGCCGCCGAGGAAGCCGCGCGCCAGTTGCGGCTGCGCGACCTCGCCGGGCTGATCGTGATCGACTTCATCGACATGGAGTCCAAGAAGCACAACGCCATGGTCGAACGCCGCCTGAAGGAGGCGCTCAAGAACGACCGGGCGCGCATCCAGGTCGGCTCCATCAGCCATTTCGGCCTGCTCGAGATGAGCCGCCAGCGGCTGCGTCCGAGCCTGACCGAGACCAACTTTATCACCTGCCCGCATTGCGGCGGGCTCGGCCATGTGCGCTCCACCGAGAGCAGCGCGATGCATGTGCTGCGCGCCATCGAGGAGGAGGGTGCGAAGTCGCGCTCGGCCCTGGTCACCGTGCATTGCGCCGGGACGGTGGCGTTCTACCTGCTCAACCACAAGCGCGATCGCCTGACCGATATCGAAATGCGCAGCGGCATGCGGGTGCATTTCAGCCCCGATGACAGCTTGAGCGCGGCCCAGCTGCGGATCGTGCGCGAGCGCACGCTGGAGCCGGGCGAGCGTCCGATGATCGCCGCCCCCGTGGCGCCGGTGGCGCCGGTGTTCGATGCGGTCGAGGAGGAAGAGGACATCGTCTCGTTCGACGACGACGTCGAGGAGGCCGTCGCCGAGGCGCCGCGCGCGGCGCGCGGGTCGGAGGGTCGTTCCTCTGGCACGCGTGGCTCCGGGACACGTGCATCCGGCGCGCGTTCATCCGAGCGTGCCACCGAGGCCCGGAGCTTCGCGGCCGATGCGGTCGAGGCCGCTGCTGGCGGCGGTGACGCCGGCGAAGACGGGGTTGGCGAGGGCACGATTGGTGAGGGCGGGTCTGTCGGGGGCGCCGTTGGCGAGGGCGGGGTCGGCGAGGGCGGCACGGAAGAGGAGCGCCGCCGCCGCCGCCGCCGCCGCCGCCGTGGCGGGCGCCGCGAGGGTGGCGAGGGTGAGGGCGGCGAGCAGGAGGTCGCCGGCGACATGCTGGCCGATGCGCTGCCGCTGCTTCCGGCCGAAGGCGAGGCCGAGCCCATGCTCATCGATCCCGACGCCGATGCGGTCCCCGAGACCCTGCCGGCCGACCCGGCCGAAGCGGAGCAGCCCGCACTCGACGAGCAGGCGCTCGACGAGAATGGCCGTCCCCGCTCCCGCCGTCGCGGCCGTCGCGGTGGCCGCCGCCGCCGTCGTGACGAGAACGGGGTCGAGATTCCCGATGCCGACGAGGCCTCGGCCGAGACCGCGCCGGAGCCGGTGGCAGCTTCGGTGGTGCCGGCCTACGTTGCCCCGGCCTATGTCGCGCCAACCTATGTCACGCCGGCCTATACCGGCCCGACTCCGGCAGACCCCTTCGGCGGCCAAAGCGTGATGGATATTTTTGACCTGATCGAACAGGCCGAAGCCCAGCGCGCCGCCGCCGCCGCGCCAGCGCCCGCCCCGGTCGTGACCCCGGCGGCCGTGGCCGAGCCCCCCGCCGCGCCGGTCGTACCGGTCGCACTGGTCGCCGAACTTCCGGCGGTGGTCGAAACGGTCCCCGTGCCGGAACCGGTGGTCGCGGCGCCGATCATCGAAGCCGCGCCCGCGGTTGTGGTCGAAGCGCCCGTCGTCGAAGCGCCCGTGGCCGAAGCACCCGTCGCCGAAGCACCCGTCGTCGCGGCGCCTGCCGCCGAGGCACCGGTCGTGGTGGCATCGGTGGCAGCGGAGCCGGAGGGCCCCGTGATCGGCCCGGCGGTCCGCCCGGTCGTCATCGGCCAGGACGAACTTCCGGCGAGCCCGCCAAAAAAGGGCTGGTGGCGCCGCTGAGACAGGAAGCCTGGGGTTCGTCGGCAACGGCGGACCCCGGCGCGGCCGCTTGCATTGTCGGATCGATCGGCGGCCAGCTAAAGCGTGATCGTTTGAGGCTGACCGGTTAAAAAACCTGATTCACGCGACAAAACAAAGCGCTAGCTCGGCACGTCACTGGCGGGCAATTCCTCGATGGCATCCACGCGGTCCGGATAGAACGCCAGCATCCCGGCGATCTCGGCCACCCCGTCAAGCGGGGTCTCGTAGCTCCACACAGCGTTCTCGGCGGTGCGACCGCCGGCTGTGATGCTGAAATAGGACGCCGCGCCCTTCCACGGGCAATGCGAGCCATGGGCCGTCCGGTGCAGCAAGGTCATGTCGACATCGGCGCGCGGAAGATACTGCACCGGCGGGTAGTGCCCCTCGCGCAACGTCAGCGCAGCCCGGCTGTCGGCGATGACGATGCCGCCGAGCCTGACGCGGACCCGTTTGGCAGTCGCCGCGATGGTGATCCGCTTGGCGGTTGCGTCCATGATGATCTCCTGGGTATTGCGCAAGCCTAGCACGGCGCGCGCGCGGGCTGTAACGTCCCGCCGAATCTTGCGGGAACAGCCCCATTGGCCTCTGCTCAACGCCACCTGCTCCAGATCGAGGGCCTGCATCCGCCGGAGATCGACACCATGCTCGATCTTGCCGAGAGCTATGCCCTGCTCAACCGCTCCGGCAAGACCCAGCGCGACCTGCTGCGCGGACGCACGCTGATCAATCTGTTCTTCGAGGACTCGACGCGCACCCGCACCAGCTTCGAACTGGCGGGCAAGCGGCTCGGCGCCGATGTGATCAACATGTCGGTCAGCACCTCCTCGGTGAACAAGGGCGAGACCCTGCTCGACACGGCGGCCACGCTGAACGCCATGAACTGCGACCTGCTGGTGGTGCGCCACGGCGACTCCGGGGCGCCGGCGCTGCTCGCCCGCAAGGTCGATGCCGCCGTCATCAACGCCGGCGACGGCACCCATGAGCACCCGACCCAGGCGCTGCTCGACGCCTTGACCATCCGCCGCCGGCGCGGCCGGCTGGAGGGGCTGACGGTGGCGATCTGCGGCGATGTGCTGCACAGCCGGGTGGCGCGCTCCAACATCTTCCTGCTCTCCGCCATGGGCAGCCGGGTGCGCGTGATCGGCCCGCCGACGCTGATGCCGGCCGAGGTCGAACGCCTCGGCGTCGAGGTCTTCCACGACATGCGGGCCGGGCTGAAGGACTGCGACATCGTCATGATGCTGCGTCTGCAGAAGGAGCGCATGACGCGCGGCCTGATCCCGTCGTTCCGCGAGTTCTTCCGCTTCTATGGGCTCGACGCCGAAAAGCTCGCCTTCGCCCGGCCCGACGCGCTGGTGATGCATCCCGGACCGATGAACCGGGGCGTCGAAATCGCCTCCGATGTCGCGGACGACCCGATCCGCAGCCTCATCAAGGAACAGGTGGAAATGGGGGTGGCGGTGCGCATGGCCGTGCTCGACATCCTCGCCCGCCGGAACAGCCGCAATGACTGACGTTGTCATCGAGAATGTCCGCCTGATCGACCCGGCCTCGGGCCTCGACCAGCCCGGCGCGTTGCTGGTGCGTGACGGCCGGATTGCCGATCTCGGCAGCGGCCTCGGCCGGCCCGATGGCGCGGCGGTGATCGATGGCGACGGCGCCGTCCTGTGCCCCGGGCTGGTCGACATGCGCGCCGAGGTGGGCGAACCCGGCGGGGAATATCGCGAAACCATCGCCTCGGCGGCGGTGGCGGCGGCGGCCGGCGGCATCACCAGCCTCGCCGCCCTGCCCGACACCCGGCCGGCGATCGACGATCCCGCCCTGGTCCGCCATCTACGCGCCCGCGGTGAGGAGACCGGCAGCCTGTCGATCCTGCCCTATGCCGCCGCCACCAAGGGCTGCAAGGGCGAGGAACTGGCCGAGCTCGGCCTGCTCCGCGAGGCCGGTGCCGTCGCCTTCACCGACGGCGCGCGGGCAATCGGCTCGGCGCGCATGATGCGGCTGATCCTGTCTTACGCCAAAGGCTTCGGCGCCCGCGTGGTGCAGCACCCCGAGGAGCCCTCGCTCGCCGAGGGCGGGGCGGCCACCTCCGGCGAACTCGCCACAAGGCTCGGTCTGCCCGCCATCCACCCCGCCGCCGAGGCCATCATGGTGGCGCGCGACATAAGGCTGCTGCGGATGACCGGAGGCATGCTGCATTTCGCCCATGTCTCGACCGGCGAGGCGCTGGACCTGATCCGCGCCGCCAAGGCCAGCGGGCTCGACGTCACCTGCGACACCGCGCCGCCGTATTTCGACCTTAACGAGACCGCGATCGGCAATTTCCGCACCTATGCCAAGCTCTCCCCGCCCTTGCGCATCGAGGCCGATCGCCTGGCGGTGGCGGCCGCGCTGGCGGACGGCACCATCGATGCCGTCGCCTCGGATCACCAGCCGCGCGACGCCGACGACAAGCGGTTGCCCTTCGCCCAGGCCGCCCCCGGCGGCGCCGGGCTCGCGACCCTGCTGGCGGTGACGCTGGCGCAGGTCCATGGCGGCGGGCTGGCTTTGTCCCGCGCGATCGGTCTGCTCACCTGTGGCCCGGCGCGGCTGCTCGGGGTTGGCGCCGGAACGCTGGCCAAGGGCGCTCCCGCCGACCTTTGCCTGTTCGACCCCGATGCCGCCTGGCAGGTCGAGGCCGGGGCGCTGCCCGGCCGTGCCCAGAACACGCCATTCGATGGGCGGGCGCTGGAAGGCCGCGTGATCGGCACCTGGAAGGCCGGACGGAAGGTATTCGGATGATGACGGGCGTGAGCACCGAGACGGCGGTGATGCTGGCGGCGATCGCGGGCTACCTCCTGGGCTCGATCCCCTTCGGCCTGCTGCTGACCATGGCGGCCGGGCTTGGCGATGTCCGCAAGATCGGTTCCGGCAGTATCGGCGCCACCAACGTGCTGCGGACGGGCCGCAAGGGATTGGCCGCGCTCACTTTGCTGCTCGATGCCGCCAAGGGGGCCGCCGCCGTGTTGCTCTGCGGCGCGCTCGCCGGCGTCCCCGGTATCTTCTTCGGCGGCATCGCGAGCCTGATCGGCCACTGCTACCCGGTGTGGCTGAAGTTCAAAGGCGGCAAGGGCGTCGCCACTGCCCTCGGCATCATGCTCATGGCCGACTGGCGGGTCGCCGTCGCGGCCGGAGGCGTGTGGCTCGCGGTGGCGGTGGTGGTTCGGATTTCTTCGGCCGCTGCCCTCGCCGCCGCTGTCGCCGCTCCGCTTCTTGTCTGGCTTTTTGCCTCGCCGCAGCCGGTTCTCGGCCTCGTGCTGGCGGCCGTCGCGCTGGTGCTGCTGCGCCACAAGGACAACATCGCCCGCCTGCTCGCCGGCACCGAGCCGCGGATTGGCACGAAAAAGTGATCGATGCCGCCGACCGTCTGCGTCTGGCACGGACGGAGGGGGTCGGCCCAGTCACCTATCGCCGCCTGCTCGCCCGCTTCGGCAGCCCGGCCGCCGCGATCGAGGGGCTGCCGGAGCTGGCCCGCAGCGCCGGCCGGCGCGGCACGATTGCGATCCCGCCGCGGGCCGCGGCCGAGCGCGAGATCGCGGCGGTCGGGCGGCTGGGCGCGCAATTGCTGTTCTTCGGCACGCCCTCCTATCCCCCCCTGCTCGCCCAGACCGCGGACCCCCCGCCCGTGCTGGCGGTGGCGGGCGATCCGGGGCTGCTGAACCGTCGGGCGGTGGCCATTGTCGGCGCCCGCAACGCCTCGGCGAACGGGCGGCGGCTGGCCGAAATGATCGCGGGCGATCTCGCTGCGGCCGGCGTGGTGGTGGTCTCCGGCCTGGCGCGTGGCATTGATGCGGCGGCCCATATCGGGGCTTTGACCCAGGGCACCACTGCCGCCTGCATCGCCGGGGGCATCGACACCGCCTATCCGCCGGAGAACGCGCCGCTCCAGGCCCGCATCGCCCGGGACGGCGCGGTGGTCGCCGAAATGCCGCTCGGCACCATCGCCCAGGCCCGCCACTTCCCCCGCCGCAACCGGGTGATTGCCGGGCTCGCGCTCGGCGTCGTGGTGGTCGAGGCGGCCTTGAAATCCGGCAGCCTGATCACCGCGCGGCTGTCGCTCGAGGCCAACCGCGAGGTCTTCGCGGTCCCCGGCTCGCCGCTCGACGAGCGCTGCCGCGGCAGCAACGCCCTGCTCCGTGACGGCGCCCACCTCACCGAATCCGCCGCCGACGTGCTCGCCGCCCTCGGCCAGCCGAGCCCGGGCTTCAGCGCCGCGCCCGGCTTCGCCGAGGCCTGGACCGAGTCCGATTTGCCCCCCGCCGAGCGCGCCCGCGCCGAACGCACCGTGCGCGAACTGCTGGGTCCCACGCCCTGCGGAGTTGACGATCTGATCCGCCGCTGCCAACTACCGGCGGCATCCGTCATGTCGATCCTCTCGGACATGGAACTCGCGGGGCACTTGGAGACGCTGCCCGGCCACCGGGTGGCGCTGGTTGCAGGACAGGGCGGCTAGACCGCGATCGTCGACGGCCATCGGGCCGCTGGCGCGAATCGCCGGTCTGGTGGGTGCCTCGAACGGAGCAAAATGTCGGACGTCGTCGTCGTCGAATCGCCCGCCAAGGCCAAGACAATCAACAAGTATCTTGGCGGCGGCTATACCGTGCTGGCCAGCTTCGGCCATGTCCGCGACCTGCCGCCGAAGGACGGCAGCGTGCGCCCGGACGAGGATTTCGCCATGGACTGGGAATCCGATGCCCGCGGCGACAAGCAGGTCTCGGCCATCGTCAAGGCGCTCAAAGGGGCTAAAACCCTCTACCTCGCCACCGACCCCGATCGCGAGGGCGAGGCGATTTCCTGGCATGTCCAGGCCATGCTGGCCGAAAAACACGCGCTCAAGGGGGTGACGGTTCATCGCATCACCTTCAATGAGATCACCCGCAACGCGGTGCGCTACGCCATCGCCCACCCCCGCGAACTCGACAAGCCGCTGATCGACGCCTATCTCGCGCGCCGCGCACTGGACTACCTCGTCGGCTTCAACCTCTCGCCGGTGCTGTGGCGCAAGCTGCCGGGCAGCCGCAGCGCCGGGCGGGTGCAGTCGGTGGCACTGCGCCTGATCTGCGAACGCGAGGCCGAGATCGAGATTTTCCGGCCGCGCGAATACTGGACCATCGACGCCGCTCTCCTCACCCCCGCCGGCGCCCCCTTCACCGCGCGGCTCACCCATCTCGACGGCAAGCGGCTCGACCAGTTCGACCTCAACAGCCAGGCCCTGGCGGAACGCGCCCGCGCCCAGGTCGAGGCCGGCGCCTTCAGCGTCGCCGCGGTCGAGCGCAAGCGGGTCAAGCGCAATCCGCCGGCCCCCTTCACCACCTCCACCCTCCAGCAGGAAGCCTCGCGCAAACTCGGCTTCGGCGCGCAGCAGACCATGCGGGTCGCCCAGGGTCTCTATGAGGGGGTCGATATCGGCGGCGATACCGTCGGTCTCATCACCTATATGCGGACCGACGGCGTGCAGATGGCGGGCGAGGCGGTGACCGCCATTCGCGGCCATGTGCTGGAGGCCTACGGCAAGGACTACCTGCCCGGGGCGCCGCGCGAATACACCAGCCGCGCCAAGAACGCCCAGGAAGCGCACGAGGCGATCCGCCCGGTTGACGTGGCACTGACCCCGGACCAGGCCGCGCGGCACCTCACCCCCGACCAGAAGCGGCTCTACGAGCTGGTCTGGAAGCGGGCGGTGGCGAGCCAGATGCAGTCGGCCGAACTCGACCAGGTCGCGGTCGATGTCGCGGATCCCGCGAAACCGCAAGGCCCGCGCCTGCGCGCCAACGGCTCCATCCTGGCCTTCGACGGCTTCCTCAAGCTCTACCGCGAGGACCAGGACGACGGCGAAAGCGAGGACGACAACCGCATGCTGCCGCCGATGCGCGAGCGCGATCCGCTGCGCACCGCCGGCACCGGCTTCGTCAAGGCCGACCAGCATTTCACCCAGCCGCCGCCGCGCTACTCCGAGGCGAGCCTGGTCAAGAAGATGGAGGAGCTCGGCATCGGCCGTCCCTCCACCTATGCCTCGATCCTGACCGTGCTGCAGGACCGCAACTACGTGAAGCTCGACAAGAAGCGCTTCATCCCGGAGGACCGCGGCCGCCTCGTCACCGCCTTCCTGACCAGCTTCTTCGAGCGCTATGTCGATACCAACTTCACCGCCGGGCTCGAGGAACAGCTCGACGACATCTCGGGCGGGCGGGCCGATTGGCGCGCGGTGATGCGGGCGTTCTGGGAGCACTTCCACCAGGCCATCGACAGCACCCGCGATCTCAAGATCAGCGACGTCATCAACGCGCTCGATAATGATCTCGGGCCGCATTTCTTCCCCATCCGCGAGGACGGATCGGACCCGCGGGGCTGCCCGTCCTGCGCCAAGGGTCGCCTGGGCCTGAAACTCGGCCGCCACGGCAGTTTCATCGGCTGCTCCAACTACCCCGAATGCCAGTACACCCGCCGTCTCGCCATCGACGGCAACGATGAGGACGGCGGCACCCTGAAGGAGGGCATGCGCGAACTCGGCCATCACCCCGAGACCGGCGAGCCCGTCACCGTGCGGCGCGGCCCCTACGGCGTCTATGTCCAGCAGGGCGAACAGGTCACGGGCTCCAAGACTAAGCCGCGGCGGACCTCGCTACCCAAGGGTGTCGAGGGCGACAACGTCACGCTGGAACAGGCGCTCGGGCTGCTCAGCCTGCCCCGCCTCGTCGGCATCCATCCGGAGAGCCAGGAGCCGATCGAGGCCGGGATCGGGCGGTTCGGGCCGTTCGTGAAAATGGGCGGGGTGTTCGCCTCGCTCGACAAGGACGACGACGTGCTCGCGGTCGGGCTTAATCGCGCCGTCGACGTGCTGGCGCGCAAGCTTGCCTCGGTTCGCACCATGGGCGGCCATCCCAAGGACAAGGAGCCGGTGCTGGTGCGCAAGGGGCGGTTCGGCCCCTATGTCCAGCACGGCAACACGGTGGCCAACCTGCCGCGCGAACTGACGATGGACGACATCACGCTCGACCAGGCCGTGGCGCTGCTGGCGGAGAAGGGCAAGACCCTCAAGCCGCGCGGCTTCGCGGCGCGCAAGGGGGCCAAAGCCGCGCCGAAGGCCGCCGCTGCCAAGACGGTGGCGCCGAAAGTGGCCAAGGGGCCCGCCGCCAAGAAGCCGGCCGCGAAAAAGAAACCGGCGGCGAAAAAGAAGGCGGCGGCAAAGAAGCCCGCCGTCAAGAAGGCCGCGAGCTGAGATGAAGAAGCCCCCCCGGCCCGCCCGGCGCGCGGAGGGGCTGCCGAGCCGCGCCGAGATCAAGCGCTTCATCGATGCGGCTCCCGGCCGGGTCGGCAAGCGCGAAATCAGCCAGCACTTCAACCTCGGCCCCGAGCATCGGGTGGCGCTGCGCGGCATCCTCAAAAGCCTCGCCCATGAAGGCAACGTCGCGCCGGCCGGCCATCGCCGCTTCACCGCGCCCGGCCGCCTGCCCGAGGCCATGGTGGTGCAGATCACCGGCACCGACCCCGACGGCGAGGCCATCGCCAGGCCGGTGAAATGGGAGGGCGACGGCCCGCCGCCGATGATCCTGATGGCGGCGGAACCGCGCGGCCGCCCGGCGCTCGCGCCAGGCGAGAAGGTGGTGGCCCGGCTCAAGCCGATCGGCGGCGGCAAATACGAGGGCCGCACCGTCAAGCGCCTGACCGAAACGCCGGGCCGCGTGATCGGCGTGTTCAAGCCGAGCGTGCATGGCGACCGGCTGGTCCCGACCGACCGGCGCGCCAAGGCGGAATGGGCGGTGCCCTTTGGCGAATCGGGCGGCGCCGAGGACGGCGAGATCGTGCTCGCCGCGCCGCTTCCCGGCGGCGGCTACGGGCTCAAGCCGGTCCGCGTGATCGAGCGCCTGGGCAAGCTCGGCGACGCCCGCTCGGTCTCGCTGATCGTCATCCACACCCACGACATCCCGACCGAATTCTCCGCCGAAGCCCTGGCCGAGGCCGGCAAGGCGCGCGGCGTCACCGTGCGCGGCCGCACCGACCTGCGCGACCTGCCGCTGCTCACCATCGACGGCGAAGATGCGCGCGACTTCGACGACGCCGTCTTCGCCGAGACCACGCCCGAGGGCTTCCGCCTCGTCGTCGCCATCGCCGATGTCGCCCACTACGTCCGCCCCGGCAGCGCGCTCGACCGCACCGCCCGCACCCGCGGCAATTCCTGCTACTTCCCCGACCGTGTGGTGCCGATGCTGCCGGAGGCGCTGTCCAACGGCTGGTGCAGCCTGCGCCCGAACGAGGATCGCGGCTGCCTGTTCGTCGAAATGACGGTCGATGCCACCGGCCGCAAAACCGCCCACCGCTTCGGCCGCGGCCTGATGCGCTCGGCCGCGCGGCTCACCTACGAGGCGGTGCAGGAGGCGCAGGATCGCGGCGATGACCTCGGCCTGCCGATCCCCACCCTCTATGCCGCCTTCACCGCCCTGCTCGCCGCCCGCAACGCCCGTGGCACGCTGGATCTCGACCTGCCCGAGCGCAAGGTCACGCTCGACGAGGCCGGCCGCGTCGCCGCGGTGGCGCCCCGCCCGCGCCTGGACAGCCACCGGCTGATCGAGGAGTTCATGGTGCTGGCCAATGTCTGCGCCGCCGAGGAGCTGGAACGCCTGCACCTGCCCTGCGTCTACCGCATCCATGCGCCGCCCTCGGAGGAGAAGCTCGAAAACCTGCGCAGCTTCCTGCGCGGCTTCGACATCTCGCTGCCGCCGGGCAACCAGCTCCACCCCCGCGATCTCGACCGCGTGCTGAAAAAGGTCGCGGGCACCGAGGCCTCGGTCCTGGTCAGCGAAGTCATGCTGCGCAGCCAGATGCAGGCGGCCTACGACATCGACAACATTGGCCATTTCGGCCTCGCCTTGTCGCAATACGCCCATTTCACCAGCCCGATCCGCCGCTATGCCGACCTGCTCGTCCATCGCGCCCTGATCGCCGGGCTCAAGCTCGGCCCAGGCGGCCTCGCCCCGGAGGACCACGCCGGCCTCGCCGATGCCTGCGAACACATCACCGCCACCGAACGCCGCGCCGCGCTGGCCGAGCGCGATGCCATCGACCGCTACCTCGCCGCCTTCATGACCGACAAGGTCGGCCAGCATTTCGCTGCCCGCATCTCCGGCGTCATCCGCTTCGGCCTGTTCGTCACCGTGATCGAGAGCGGTGCCAGCGGCCTGGTGCCGATCTCCTCGCTGCCCGACGATTTCTACATCCACGACGAAGCCCGTCAGACCCTCACCGGGCGCCGCAACGGGCTCGAGTTCCGCTTGACCCAGGAGGTCGAGGTCCGCCTCGCCGAGGCCAGCCCGGTCACCGGCGGGCTGGTGTTCCACGTCATGCAGGGCGCCGGCGCCGGTGCCGGCCCCTCCCGGGGATCAGGCATGAGGCGGGATTTCCGCCGCCGCACTTGACTCGGGGGGCCGGGGTGCGCGATTAACCGCTCCCTCTTGCTGCCAGCGGCAGCGCGACCCCGGGTTCGGAAGATATCATGGCCAAGTCCAACACCATCCAGATCAAGCTCGTGTCGACCGCCGACACCGGCTACTTCTACGTCACCAAAAAGAACGCGCGCGCCCAGACCGGCAAGCTGGAAATGTCGAAATACGACCCGGTCGTGCGCAAGCACGTCCCGTTCAAGGAAGCCAAGATCAAGTGATCCGGCGGACGGGCAGGGCGGCGGTTTACACCGCCTCCTGATACTCCGTCAGGTTCCTGCCGTCCCGTTTGGCCTTGTACAGCGCCTGGTCTGCGGATTGCAGCAGGCGCTGCGCCGTTATATCGGGCGCATTGGTGGACGAGACCCCGATGCTCACCGTCAGGCGGTGGCGCAGCCCCGGCTCGGGATAGAACTGCATATCGGCGATGGACGCCCGCAGCCGTTCGGCCGCCGCCCGCGCATCCTCGACCGTGGTCCCGGGCATCACCACGGCGAACTCCTCCCCGCCGTAGCGTGCGATCGAGTCGAACACCCGGATCCGCCGGCGCAGCGCATCGGCCACCGCGCGCAGCGCCTGGTCGCCGATCGGATGGCCCCAGCGATCGTTGACCGACTTGAAGTGATCGACATCGATCATCATCACCGCGAGGCCCTGCGGCTGGCCCGACTCGATCAGCCCGCGCAGATGGCGCATCAGATAGCGCTGGTTATAGAACCCGGTCAGCGGATCCGTCAGCGCCATCTCGAGCGCATGGCCGAGATCGGCGCGCAGCCGGTCCTGGTAGATCTTGCGACGGATCTGGTTGCGCGCCCGCGCCCGTAATTCGTTCTCGTCCACCGGGCGCAGCACCCAGTCGTTGGCGCCGATATCGAAGCCGCGCAGCATGCGGGACTTCTGATCGGGATCGGCCACCAGCAGCAGCGGGATGTTCTGCGTCCGCTCCGCCGCCCGCAGCTTGGCCGCCAGGCGCAAGGGGTCCTCGTTGGAAAGCGCGAGGCTCAGCACGATGAGATCGAAGTTCATCGCCGTGCTGAGTTGGATCGCCTCCGCCTCGGTGCCAGCGCGCGCGGCCAAAATGCCCTCGCGCGCCAGCCCGTCCTGCATCATCAGCGTGCTCGGCTCGAAATCGTCGATCACCAGCGCCCGCGCCCCCGCCACCGAAGGCGGCCCCAACCCCTCGCCGCTCAGCCCCAGTGCCCGCGCGGTCTCGCCGCGGACGCGCCATTCGTCGAGCAGCCGCTTCAGCCGCACCAGGGATTTCACCCGCGCCAGGAGCGTCTCGTAATCCACCGGCTTGGTCAGGAAATCGTCGGCCCCCGCCTCCAGCCCCTGCAACCGCTCCTCCGGCTCGCTCAGCGCGGTCACCATCACCACTGGGATGTGTTGGGTCTTGGGATCATCCTTGAGCCGCTTGCAGGTCTCGTAGCCATCGAGCTCCGGCATCATCACATCGAGCAGGATGAGGTCGGGCTGCCAGCTCTGCGCCTGCTCGATTGCCTCCAGGCTCGACTGCGCGGTCGCGACCTGATAATATTCCGCCCCCAACTTCGCCTCGAGCAGGCGTGTGTTGGCGGCAACATCATCGACGACGAGGATGCGGGCAGTCATTGGCCGCGGATGACCTTTCAACGTGTCGCATGGCGGAGCGGCAGCCGTGCGAGAGACCTCAGCCTTTCTTAGACCGACCGGCCATGCGAAGGAAGCGTCTGCGATGCAATCGCCGGGACCATTCCGACATAACCGTCGCGCTGCGGGTCGGCGCCGCCCTCCGCCACGCCGTCCCACAGGCTGATTCCGTGCGGCGCGGCGAAGGGGAACGACATCGGGGATCGCTTGACCTCGTAGCCCATACCCTCCACCACGCGCTGCACCCCGCGCGGAATACGGTTGGAGATGTCGATGGCGTCGGTCGTGGCCGAGAAGCGCGGCGCCTGCACCGCCTCCTGCATGGTCATGCCCCAGTCCAGCAGGTTGACCAGCACCTGCAGCAGGGCCACCCCGATCCACGCCCCGCCAGGCGCCCCCAGCGTGGCGACCGGCGTATTGCCCTCCAGCACCAGGGTCGGGCTCATCGAGGAGAACCGCCGCTTGCCCGACGCGATCGAGCCGGCCCGGCCCGGGCGCGGATCATACCAGTTCATCGCCCCGTTCAGCATGAACCCCAGCCCCGGCGGCATCACCCCCGAGGGGGTGCCGAGCGTATGGGTCAGCGACACCACCATGCCGGAGGCATCGACGCAGGAAATCGTCGTGGTGTGCTTGGCGTCCCCGCCGGCCCGCGGCAGCGCGGTCTTCTCCCCCGAGGCGATGCGCGCGGCGCAGGCATCGGCATACACATCGGAGAGCAGCATCTCGAGCGGCGCCGGCACGAAATCGGGGTCGCCGATATGGGTCTCCTTGTCCAGCCCGGCGATCTTCATCGCCTCGGCGAGGACGCGGATATACTCGGGGCTGTTGTGGCCGAGACCGGGCAGATCGAAGCGCTCCAGGATGCGAAGCATCTCCACCACCACGATGCCGCCCGCCGGCGGCGGCGGTACCGCGATGCGCCGGCCGCGATAGGTGATTTCCAGCGGCGCATGTTCGCGGATGCGAAACCCGGCCAGGTCGGCCGCCGAAAGCAGCCCGCCATGGGCCTCCATGTCGGCCACGATCCGCCGCGCGATGGCCCCGGTGAAGAAGCTCTCGGCCCCGTTGTCCGCCAGTTCGCGGAGCGTCGCGGCGAGTTCCGGGTTTCGCACCGGATCGCCCACCCGCTTGGGCGCGCCGTCGCGCAGATAGAGCCGCGCCCCGTCGGCGGTATAGCCGAGCTTGTCGGCATAGCTGCGCCGTCCATAGGCCGCCTCGTTCATCGTGAACATGGCGGCCACATGCGGCCGGATCATCCAGCCATCCTCGGCAAACCCGATCGCGGGGGCAAACAAATCACGCCAGCCGAGCCGGCCGAACCGCGCATGCGCGGCCTCGAACACCCGCAGGATCCCCGGCGTGGTCACCGCCTGGTGGCCGAGTTCGTTGACCGCGCCCTGCAACACGTAGCCATAGCCGTCGGCGCATTCGCGCTCGAATATCCCCGCCCACATATCCTCGCGCGCCGCCGCCGGACAGGTCGAGAGCCCGTCGAGGATGGTATGGGCGCCGCTGACCGGATCGAACACCTGCATCACGCCGAGTCCGCCGATGCCACACATCATCGGATCGACCACGCCCTGGGTGAAGGCGCACGCCAGGACCGCATCGACCGCGCTCCCACCGCGCGCCAACACCTCGGTTCCCGCCTCCACCGCCTCCGGCTGCGGGGCAACGATCATGGCCTGTGCGGCAGGAACGCGGCGGACGGGGCGGGACATGGCGGACCTCCTGATATCCCCCCAGGGTGCGACAACCTTAGTAGCGCCGCAACAGCCCCACCAGCCGCCCCTGCACCCGCACCTTGTCGGCCGGGTAGATCTGCGTCTTGAACGCGGTGTTGGCCGGCTCCAGCGCGATCGAATTGCCGCGCCGCCGCAGCCGCTTCAGCGTCACCTCGGCCTCGCCGACCAGGGCCACGACGATCTGCCCGGTCTCGGCGGTGTCGGTGCGCCGGATGATGACGGTGTCGCCGTCCCAGATCCCCGCGTCGCGCATCGATTCCCCGTCGACCTCGAGCGCGAAATGGTCGCCCGCGCCGATCATCGCCATCGGCACGTCGACATGGCTCGCACTGTCGTTCAGCGCCTCGATCGGCATCCCCGCGGCGATCCGCCCATAGAGCGGCAACTGCACCGAACCCGCCTCGGCGGCCGAGCGCACCCCGGCCAGCTTGCCCGAAAAATCGCCGCGGATGACGTTGGGCTTGAAACTCGCCGCCGCCGGCGCCTCGGCGATCGCCGCGTCCCGCGCCATGATGTCATCCGGCAGCCGCGTCACCTCCAGCGCCCGCGCCCGATGATGCCGCCGCTGCAGGAAGCCCCGCTCCTCCAGCGCCGAAATCAGCCGGTGAATCCCGGATTTGGACCGCAGGTTCAGCGCCGCCTTCATCTCCTCGAAGCTCGGGGAGAAGCCGGTCGCTTTCAGATGACGGTCGATGAAGGTGAGCAGTTCGTGCTGCTTGCGTGTGAGCATGGGCGAAATCTCCCGTGTCGTCCGGAACAAACCGGCAACTCGATCGATGTTCTATGTAAGTTCCCCGCGCCCTGTCAACTTCATTCACAGCCCGAGCGTATCGAGCCGGACAATGGGCACCATCGTACCCGCAGGCGCCGCCGGCGCATGCGGCGGCCGCAGAATCAGCGCATCCGACTCGGCCAGCATCCGCAGCATCGCCGAGTCCTGCCGGCCAAAGGCGGTGACCACCGGCGTGCCGTCGTCGGACATCGACGCGCGCGCGCGCAGATGATCCGCCCGCTGGTCGTTGGCCGCCAGATCGGCCCCAAGCCGCGCGAAGCTCACCGGCGGCGGCGCGGCCGGCAGCCCGGACAGCACCGCGAGTGCCGGCAGCAGGAACAGGATGCCGGTGATCAGCGACGAGACCGGATTGCCCGGCAGCCCCAGCAGCGGCACCGCGCCAAGCCGGCCATGGATCAGTGGCTTGCCCGGCCGCATCGCGATCTTCCAGAAATCCACCACCAGCCCGCGCCCGCCGAGTGCCTCCTGGATCAGGTCATGCTCGCCGACGCTGGCGCCGCCCGTGGTCACCAGGATATCGCAGGACCGCGCACCGTCGGCCGCCGCCGCGATGGAGGCCACGTCGTCAGCCGCGATCGGCAGCACAATTGCCTCGCCGCCGCCCGCCCGCACCAGCGCCGCCAGGGCGTGGGAGTTCGACGACACGATCCCGCCGGGCGGGATCGGCTCGCCCGGGAGCGCGATTTCGTCTCCGGTCGCCAGGATCGCCACCCGGGGCGCGCGATGCACGCTCACCCAGGGGTGATTGCCCGCCGCGATCAGCCCGATATCGCGCGCGGTCAGCCGCTTGCCCGCCGGCACCAGCACGTCGCCGCGGGCGAAATCCTGCCCGGCGCGGCGGATATGCCGCCCCGCCGCGACCGCCTCGTTGACGGTGACGCGCTCTCCCCTCCGCGTCGCGTCCTCCTGCAACAGGATGCTGTCCGCACCCGCCGGCACGAAGGAGCCGGTGAACAGCCGCAGCGCCTGCCCCGCCGTCAGCGCACCCTCCCACGGATGCCCCGCCGGGGCGCTGCCGACCACATCGAGAACCGCGCCGAGTGACCCATCCGCCGCCTTCAGCGCATAACCGTCCATCGCCGAGACATCCTGCGGAGGCTGCGTCAACCGCGCCCGCACCGGCGCGGCGCCGACCCGACCCCATGCGGCGGCGAGCGGCACGATCTCGGCGGCGGTCGGCGTCAGGCCGGCCAGAATGCGTCCACGGGCCTCGTCCACGCTGATCATCCGCTCACTCCTGACGAAAATCGCCCGATTTGCCGCCCGACTTCGCCACCACCCGCAGCCCCTCGACCCGCATGCCGCGATCGACCGCCTTGCACATGTCATAGACCGTCAGCGCCGTGATCGAGGCCGCCGTCAGCGCCTCCATCTCCACTCCGGTCCGCCCCGTCGTCCGCACCGTCGCCGTGATCGCCACGGTATCGTCGCCCTCGGCCGCCAGATCGACCGTCACGGCCGCGATCGGCAAAGGATGGCACAGCGGGATGAGGGTGGAGGTCTGTTTTGCCGCCATGATCCCGGCGAGGCGGGCGACGGCGAACACGTCGCCCTTTTTCGCGGTCCCGGCGACGATCATCGCCAGCGTCTCCGGCCGCATCACCACCCGCGCCTTGGCGGTGGCCTCGCGGACCGTCTCCGCCTTGGCCGAGACATCGACCATCACCGCGTTTCCGGCCGCATCGAAATGGGTGAGCGCGCTCATCGGCCGAGCAGCGCCCTGGTGGCCGCCGCCACGTCGTCCTGCCGCATCAGACTCTCCCCCACCAGGAACCGCTTCACCCCCACCTGCGCCAACCGCACCAGATCGTCATGGACTTTCAAGCCGCTCTCGCCGACCACGACGCGATCGGCCGGCACCAGCGGTGCCAGCGCCTCGGTGGTGGCGATGTCGGTTTTCAGGGTCTTGAGGTTGCGGTTGTTCACGCCGATCAGCGTCGTGCGCAGCTTCAGTGCGCGGGTGAGTTCCTCGGCGTCATGCACCTCGGCCAACACATCCATGCCGAGCCCGACGGCGACCCGGTCCAGTTCCGCGGCCTCGGCATCGCTCAGGCAGGCCAGGATCAGCAGCACGCAATCCGCCCCCATCGCCCGGCTTTCGACGATCTGCCAGGGATCGAGCATGAAATCCTTGCGGATCGCGGGCAGCGGCACCGCCGCCAGCGCGGCCGCGAGATCATCCGCGTGTCCCTGGAAATAGGGTTCGTCGGTCAGCACCGAGAGGCAACTAGCCCCGCCGGCCTGATACGCCTGCGCCAACTCCGGCGGATCGAAATCCGGCCGGATCAGCCCTCCGGAGGGCGAGGCCTTCTTGATCTCGGCGATCAATCCGAACCGCCCCGCCGCGACCGCGGTATCGAGGGCGGCGGCGAACCCGCGCGGTGCCGGCATCGCGGCCGCCTGCTTCTCCATCTCACCCAGCGAGCGGGCGGCCTTGCGCCGCGTGGTCTCGATCCGCGTGTCGGCGCAGATCCGTGCCAGCGCGTCGCTCATGCCGTCGCCCGCTTCAGGGTTTCGAGCGTGGCCAGCGCCGCGCCGCCGTCGATGCAGGTCGCCGCCATCGCCACGCCTTCGCGCAGATCGCCGGCGCGGCCAGCCACGATCAGCGCGCCGGCGGCATTGAGCAGCACGGTATCGCGATAAGCCCCCGGTGCCCCGCGCAGCAGGGCCTCCAGCGCCGCGGCATTGAACGCCGCATCGCCCCCGCGCACCGCCTCGACCGGCGCCCGCGCCAGGCCGGCCTCCTCGGGCAGGACGACGAAGGTGCGTATCGCGCCATCTTTCAGCGCAACCACCTGATTCTCGCCCGCCACCGTGAGTTCATCGAGCCCCTTGCCGTGCACCAGCCAGACATCGGTGCTGCCGGTGTTCGCCAGCGTCTCCACCATCGGCCGCGCCCAGCTCGGGTCGAACACCCCGGTCAACTGTTTCTTCACCGAGGCCGGATTGGCCAGGGGACCCAGCAGGTTGAAGATCGTGCGGGTGCCCAGTTCGACCCGCGGCCCGGCCGCATGGCGCAGCGCGGCATGGTGGCGCGGCGCGAACATGAACACGCAGCCGGCGACCCGCAGCACCTCTTCCATCCGGTCGAGCGCCACATCGACGTTGACGCCGAGGGCCGTTAGCACGTCGGCGGCGCCCGAGCGGCTCGATAGCGCCCGGTTGCCATGCTTGGCCACCGGCACCCCAAGCCCGGCGACCACGAAGGTCACGGCGGTGGAGATGTTGAGCGAATGGGCGTTGTCGCCGCCGGTGCCGACCACGTCGATCGCGCCGGCGGGCGCCATCACGCCGGTCATCCGCGCCCGCATCGCGCGCACCGCGCCGGTGATCTCCGCCACCGTCTCGCGCCGCACCCGCATCGCCATCAGCAGGCCCGCGATCTGCGCCGGGGTCGCCTCGCCCGACATGATGGTGCCGAAGGCGTCCTCGGATTCGTGCTCGCTCAGGGTTTCGCCGAGAGCGAGCCGGGCCAGCACCGGCTTGAGATTGGTCGACATGGCGCCCTCCGTCAGGCCGCGCGCGCCGGGGTGTTGGCACCCCGCGCCAGGGCCAGGAAATTGCCGAGCAGGGCATGGCCGTGCTCGGAGGCGATGCTCTCGGGATGGAACTGCACGCCGAACACCGGCAGGCTGCGATGGCGCAGGCCCATGATGATGTCATCCGTCCGCGCGGTCTCGATCAGGGCGTCGGGCAGGGTTTCACGCCGCACGATCAGGCTGTGATACCGCGTCGCCATGAAGGGCGACGGCAGGCCCGCGAACAGGTCGGTGTCATCATGCGTCACCGGGCTGAGTTTGCCGTGCATCGGCAGTGGCGCGCGGATCACCTCGCCGCCGAACGCCTGGCCGATCGCCTGATGGCCGAGGCAGACCCCGAGGAGGGGGATTTTCCCGGCCGCGGCATGGATCAGGTCGAGGCAGATGCCGGCCTCGTTCGGCGTGCACGGGCCGGGCGAAAGCACGATCGCCTCCGCCCCCAGCGCCATCGCCTGCTCCACGCTCAGCGCGTCGTTGCGCCACACCTCGCAGCGCGCGCCAAGGTCGCCCAGGAAATGGACGAGGTTGAACGTGAAGCTGTCGTAGTTGTCGATGAGGAGGATCATGGTCCCATTCTCGCCGCAGGGTGTGGACGGGTCAAACCTGTTTCAGGCGGAAGCCGCCGCGATGCGGGCCAGGGCTTCGGTGCGGCCGAGCGCGATCAGCGTGGCATCGATGCCGGGGCTGACGGTGCTTCCGGTCAGCGCCGCCCGCAAGGGTGCGGCGATCAGGCCCAGCTTGACCCCTCGCGCTTCGGCGGTGGCGCGAAGCACGGCGTCGATCGCCTCGCGGCTGAAGTCGGTGGCGCCGAGGGCGGTGCCGAGGTCGCGCAGCAGCAGCCGGTTCTCGGCGGTCAGCGCCGCGGCGGCCTTTGGCTCCATGGCGAGGGGGAGCGGGTGGGCCAGGAAGGCCGCGGAGTCGGCCAACTCGATGATGGTTTTGGCGCGCTGTTTCAGTTCCGGCATCAGGGCGGCGATCCGATGCATGGCGTCGGTGCCCAGCGCGAGATTGGCGCGCTGGGTCAGCCGCTCGATCACCAGCTCGGTCAGCCGGGCATCGTCGGCCGCGCGGATCCACACGCCGTTGAGGTGGTTCAGCTTGGCATAGTCCATCCGCGAGGCGCCGCGGTTGACGTCGACGATATCGAACAGCCGGATCGCATCGTCGCGCGAGATCACTTCGAGGTCGCCATGCGCCCAGCCGAGCCGGAGCAGGTAGTTGCAGACGGCTTCGCGGAGGTAGCCCTGTTCGGCGAATTCCAGCACCGAGACGGCGCCGTGGCGCTTGGACAATTTGTGCCCGTCGGCGCCGTGGATCAGCGGCACATGGCCGAAGCGCGGGCGGTCCCAGCCCATGGCGTCATAGATCTGGGCCTGGCGGAAGGTGTTGGTGAGGTGGTCATCGCCGCGGATGACATGGGTGATCGCCATGTCGTGATCGTCCACCACCACGGCGTGCTGGTAGGTCGGGCTGCCGTCGCCGCGCAGGATGATCATGTCGTCGAGTTCGCTGTTGGCGACACGGACGATGCCCTGGACCAGATCGTCGACGACGGTTTCACCCTCCTGCGGTGCGCGCAGGCGGATCGAGGGGGTGACGCCGGCGGGGGCCTCGGACGGGTCGCGGTCGCGCCAGGGGCTGCGGATTTTCACCCCGGGATTGGCTTCGCGCATCGCCTTCAATTCATCGGCGGTGAGCCAGCAGCGATAGGCGGTGCCGGCGGCGAGCATCTGGTGGGCGACCTCGGCGTGGCGGGCCTCGCGGGTGGACTGGAAGATCGGGGGGGCATCGGTCTCCAGGCCCATCCAGGCGAGCCCGTCGAGGATGGCCTGGACCGCTTGGGGCGTGTTGCGTTCCTTGTCGGTGTCCTCGATGCGCAGCAGGAATTCGCCGCCCATGTGCCGGCTGTAGAGATAGTTGAACAGCGCGGTGCGGGCGCCGCCGATGTGGAGCATGCCGGTGGGGGAGGGGGCGAAGCGGGTGCGAACGGTCATGGTCTCGGTCTCAGGTGTGAGGGGCGGGCTTCTATCATGCCAAACTGCGACGCGTTAGCCTGACGTCCATGCAGCAGAACGATACGGGCCGAGTCAGGCGATGGTTCGACGGCTGGATCGCCGCCGAGCGCGGCCGCTTCGTCATCTGGCTCCCCGTCATCATGGCCGCCGGCGTGGTGTTCTACGATTGGCTGCCCACCGAACCGCCGGAGATGGCGGGGGTGCGGGTTGCCACCGCGGCGCTGCTGTTCATCGCCGGGCGGCGCTATCGCGTCCCCGCTTTGGTCCTGATCGCCTTCGGTCTCGGCCTCAGCGCCGCCCAGTTCGCGACCTGGCGGGCCGCGCCGATGGTGGAGCTGCCGAGCCGCGCCACCATCGTCAGCGGCGTGGTTCGCGCCGTCGAGCAACTGCCGCAGGGACGGCGCATCACCATCGCGCAGCCGCGCCTGGATGGCGCCGCCCCGCTGGCCCGCAGCCTCCGCCTGCGGCTCAAGGCCGGCGACGAGGTGGAATTGGCCACCGGCGATATCGTGCGGGTCCGTGCCCTGCTGAGCCGGCCGGCGCCGCCCTCCTATCCCGGCGCCTGGGACCTGCAGCGCGACGCCTTTTTCGCCGGGCTCGGCGGGTTCGGCTTCGCCCTCAATCCGGCCGAACGCCTCGCCGAAAGCCCGCCCATCGGCTTTGCCGCCGCGCTCCAGGCGCTGCGCGAGAGCATCGTCGGGCGGATCAATGTGGTACTGGCGCCGACCGAGGCCGCCATCGCCGGCACCCTGCTCACCGGCGGCACCGCCGCCATCCCCGAGGCTGACCGCGCCGCCTTTCGCGATTCCGGCCTCGCCCATCTGCTGGCCATCGCCGGGTTGCATATCGGCATCGTCATGGCCTGGAGTTTCGCCGCCACCCGCCTCGGCTTCGCGCTGTCCGAACATGCCGCCCTGCATTGGCCATTGAAAGCCATCGCCGCGGTGGCTGCCCTGGCGGTGGGCGGGTTCTACATGCTGCTGACCGGGGCGCATGTGCCGATCATGCGCAGTTTCGCCATGGCCTGCCTCGTCACACTCGGCGTGGTGGCGGGCCGCCGGGCGCTATCGCTGCGCGGGTTGGCCCTGGCGATGGCGGCGCTGATCCTGATCGCGCCGATGGAGGTCCTCGGCGTCAGTTTCCAGATGAGCTTCTCCGCCGTGCTGGCGCTGGTCGCCGGCTACGAGGCGATGCGGCCCTGGCTCAGCCGGCTGCATGGCGATGGCGCCTGGTGGCGCCGGCTGCTCGGCCATGTCGTGGCCCTCGGCCTGACCAGTGCCCTGGCCGGCACCGCCTCGGCACCGTTCGGGGCCTATCATTTTGGCCATGTGCAACTCTACTACGTGTTCGCCAACATCATCGCCGTGCCGCTCACGGCGTTCTGGGTGATGCCGATGGGCATGCTGACGCTGCTCGCCATGCCGCTCGGCTGCGAGGCGCCGTTCCTGGTGGCGATGGGATGGGGCATCGACGGCGTGCTGGTGATCGGCCGCGCGGTCTCGGCCTGGCCGGCCGCGGTGATCGCGGTGCCGCATATGCCGCCGTGGGGGCTGGCGGCGACGGCGCTGGGGATCGCGTGGCTCGGTATCTGGCGCAGCCGCCTGCGCCTCGCGGGCCTGGCCGCCATCGCGCTTGGCAGCGCCTCGCCGATGATGGAGCGGCTGCCCGACGTGCTGGTTTCGGCCGAGGCGCGGCTGATCGCCGTCAGGGCCGGCGGGACAGTCTATTATCAGCAGGTCTCCGGCGCCTCGCGCTTCACCCGGGAGGCGTGGTGGCAGTACTGGAACGTCAAGGACCCGGTCCGCCTCGGCGCGGCCACGCAGGAAGGTCCGGTGCACTGCGACGAAACGCTGTGCGGCATCATGGTCAATGGCCGCAGCGCCGTGATCGTCCGCACCGGAGCCACGTGCGAGGCGGATCTGCTGGTGTCGGCCGCGCCGCAGCGGCTGGACTGTCCGCGGCATCCGCCCAGCATCGACCGCTTCAGCGTCTGGCGGCAGGGGGCGCATGCGGTTTGGATCGGGCCGGGCGGGGTGCGGGTGCTGTCGGACAAGCAGTATCGCGGCGACCGGCCCTGGGTGCTGGGCCCACCGGTCCGCAACGCGATTCCGCGCAATGTGCAGATGGCGCCGGCCGAGGCGTTGCCGCCGGAGTGAGCGGGGCGGATCGATTCCGCTTGCAATCCGGTTGCGGCCTGACCCAGCATCGGCGCATGCGCTGGTTGTTCGCTCTGATCGTGATGCTGGCCTGTGCCGGCGGCGCCCGCGCCGCGGAGAGCGTCGATCTCGCGCTGGTGCTGGTCACCGATGTCTCGCGCAGCGTGCATGACGGCGAGTTCGAGCTGATGAAGGAGGGCTATGCCAGCGCCTTCAACGACCCCGATGTGCTCAAGGCGATCAAGGGCGGCGCGACCGGGCGGATCGCGGTCAGCTACGTCGAATTCGCCGGATCCTCGGAAGTGCGCACGGTGGTGAAGTGGATGGTGATCTCGGACGCCGCCTCGGCCCGGGCCTTCACCAAGAAACTCCAGGCCGCGCCGCGCAGCTTCTGGGGGCGCACCTCGATCAGCGCGGGGATGGAACTGGCCATGCGCAACCTCGCCGCCGCCGGGTTCGAGGCGCAGCGGCAGGTGATCGATGTCTGCGGCGACGGCACCAACAATGCCGGGCGCGACGTCTCCGTGGTGCGCGACGAGGCGATCGCCGCGGGGATCACGGTGAACGGGCTGGCGATCATCAACGAGCGGCCGATGTCATGGTCGCTCGCCCATACCCAGCCCGAGGGCGGGCTCGACAACTGGTATCGCGACAATGTCACGGGCGGGCCGGGCAGCTTCGTGATGGTCATCCGCGACTTCCAGTCCTTCGGCGAGGCGATGCGCAAGAAACTGCTGAGCGAGATCGCCGCCCTGGAGCCGCCGGCGCGGCTTTGACGGGCCGGCGTTCTGCGGCAAGACTGGGGCCTCGGTTCAATCCCCAGGGGGACGTCAGACATGGAAATCCGCAATCTCGGCACATCGGGCCTTCGGGTCTCGGCCATCGGCCTCGGCTGCAACAACTTCGGCGCACGGATCAATCTCGAACAGACCCGCGCCGTGATCCACAAGGCGTTCGATCTCGGCATCACCCTGTTCGACACCGCCGATGTCTATGGCGAGCGTGGCGGCTCCGAGACCTGCATGGGCCAGGTGCTGGGGGAGAAGCGCAAGGACATCGTGCTGGCCACCAAGTTCTGCATGCCGATGGGCGACGACGGGAGCAAGCAGGGCGCGTCGCGCCGCTACATCATGGCCGCGGTGGAGGACAGTCTGCGCCGCCTGAGGACCGACTATATCGACCTTTACCAGCTCCATAGCCGCGATCCGCTGACGCCGATCGAGGAGACGCTGCGGGCGCTCGACGACCTCGTCCGATCCGGCAAGGTCCGTTATGTCGGCTGCTCCAATCTGCCGTCGTGGCAGGTGGTGGAGGCGGCGTGGACGGCGAAGTCGATGGGGCTCAACGGGTTCATCTCGTGCCAGGACGAATATTCGCTGGTCAAGCGCGACGCCGAGAAGGAGCTGATGCCGGCGGCGCGGGCCTATGGGCTTGGGCTGCTGCCGTATTTCCCGCTGGCGAGCGGGCTGCTCACCGGCAAGTATCGCCGCAATGCGCCGATGCCGGAGAATTCGCGGCTGACCACCACGGCGCGGCTGGCCGACCGCTATCTGACCGATCGCAACTGGCAGATCGCGGAGCAGTTGATCGACTACGCGGAAGCGCAGGGACATACGGCACTCGAACTCGCGTTCTCCTGGCTGCTGGCCAAGGCGCCGGTGGCGAGTGTCATCGCCGGGGCGACGAAGCCCGAGCAGCTCGAGCAGAACGTCAAGGCCGGGGATTGGAAGATGACGGCGGAGCAGCTCGCGGAGATCGATCGGATCAGCGCCGCCTAGGCCCGGCGGCGGGGCGGGGGTTCCGCCCCGCCCCGTTGTGTGCGATGCCGCGGGCTGACGCAGCGACCGAGGACTTCGACCATGACCGACGATACCCCGCCCGACCGGCTTTCCAACGACCCGCGCAGCCCGTTCTTCAAGCCGAAGCTGCTGGAGCGCGGGATCGGGGTGCGGTTCAAGGGGGTCGAGCGGACCAATGTCGGGGAGTACTGCATCAGCGAAGGCTGGGTGGCGATGCCGGTGGGCAAGACGGTTGATCGCCGCGGCCAGCCGCTGCTGATGCGCCAGCGCGGCGAGGTGGAGGTGTGGTTCCTCAACGCGCCGCTGGCGGCCGAAGGCGGGGAAGGATAGGAGGTTCTTTTTTGAAAAAAAAGAACCAAAAAACTTCTATCCGCTGGCTGTGTTGTTTCCCGGGAGAGGGCGAAGCCAATCGGGTAGAAGTTTTTGCTTCTTTTTTCAAAAAGAAGCGCTTGCTTGCCCGCCGTTTATTTTGAATACGGAACAATTAGGGCATGCGAAGGCCGGGCGGCTCAGGCGGCTGAAAATTTGCGGGCCGGCGGTGGGACGGGCCGGGGCGTGGCCGCGGCGGGGCTGGCGGGGATCGGCGGCGGGGTTGGGCGGGGCGGGGGCGGAAGGCGGGGTGCGGGCGGGCCGAGCATGTGGCAGAGCGGGCGCAGCATGCGGCGGGCCTGGGGGACGGCGGCGAGGAATTCCTCGAAGTCGGGGGTTCGCATGAGGTAGTCGAGCTGGGAGCCGAAGGAGCGGGCGGGCGGGACGTCCTGGCCGAGCCAGCCGTAGGTGGTGGGGAAATAGGCGCGCGGGCGGGTGCGGGGTTTGGCGGCCTGGCCGGCGCGGGATTTGCGGGGCTTGGGGAGGGTTCCGGCGCGCCACCGGTCGTAGAGGCGGCGGAAGCGGTGGACCATGCGGCCGATGCGGTACCAGGCGATGCTGAGGACTTGGGCGCGGCGGGGGTTGCGCAGCGTGAAGGGTCCGATGGCGACCTGGAGGCTGGCCATGATTTGCGCGAAGAGGGTGGGAAGGGTGTGCATCAAAGATAGTTATATAATATGACGTGATGGGAGTCAAGCGGGAAAAGGCGGGGGTGGGGGGTGATGCGTGGCGCTGCGCTGACGCATCCGGCGGTTCATGGCGGATTGATCGGGCGGGGGCGTATATTTTCGCGCTTTTTATTGACCCGCGACATACGAGGGCACACTATCCGAATCATTAAAAGATGGGTTTGATGTTATGACCACAGTTACCTGGATTGGTGGTTCTACCGCAGCGCCTTACACTGACCCTAACGATGCGATGAACCCGGCGAACTGGTTCAACAACATTCAGCCGCAAAATCCAGGCGATGTTGTCATTATTCCGGCAGGCACCGGACTTGCGCCGGTCACTCTCGATCTGGTCTCGCCATCGGGGAATATTCAGACTGTCGGCACGGTGACGATCAACGTCGCTGGCCCCAACGACACCGTGTTTTTCAGCGGCGTGACGATCGACAACAGCACCATCACCGCGGGCGACGGGGCCTCTGCCGGGAATGGCACCACGATCAAGATCGCGGGCAGCAAGATCAACGGCCTGTCGCTCCAAGTCGGCGCCTATGGGGTGGTCACCCTCAACGACACCAATGCCGATAGCCTCGCACTGAGGCTCGGCGACCATGCGACCTTGAACCTCAAGGGCAACACCGCCACCGCCAGCCAGATCACCCAGAACAACGGGCGCTCGTCGATCATCCAGTCGGTGGCCGGCGGGTCGCTGGTGATCAATGCCGGCGGCACCGTCACCAGCGATGCCACCACCTGGTTCGATGCGGTGGGCGGGCAGACCACCATCAATATCGGCCCGCTGGTCAACCCCTTGGAGAGCGCCGCCCATCCCGCCGCGTTCTGGCGGTTGACGTCGTAGAGCATCCGCGCCGCCGTCGCCTTCGCCCATGGGTCGAGCGTGCGCGCGTAGGCGTGCATGGCCTGGATGATCGGCCCCAGGCTGGCCGGATCTCCGATCGGAAAGCCGCGGATAATGTCGCCGATGTGCTTGGCGATCAGCTTCAACCGGCGAGCATATTCGCGCTCCGCCGCGCGAGGGTTGCCGAATGCTGACTTGCCCGGCTTCTTCCGCGGCCCCGCGTCAGCGGCGCGGAACGCCATGAACGTGGATGTGGATATGCCGGGCATCGCGCGTCTTCGGTTCCGGCTTCGGCTCCGGCTTCGGCTCTTCCTTCTCCGGCGCCTTGCCCTCGCCGCCCTTCGCCTTACGCGCCGCGATCAGGGCCGCGATGCGCTCCGGCACTTCAATGCCATGAGCGCCGCCCAGGGTGATGCAATCCTGGGAGTCATACTTCTCACTGTTCGCCGCCTCATCATTTTGCATTGCCGGACTCCTCCATCAGTTTCGGCGTGCCGCCGTGTTCGTCCCGATTATCCCAGAAGCTCCACTTCTTCACCAGCGGCTTGATACCGTCGAAGTTGGCCTCATTCTTCGTATTGCCCAGAATGACTTCTGGCGGCACGAAGCGCCCGGTCCCTTCATCCTTCGGCCCCAAGAACCGCTTCATCGCCCGGTGCGCCGCGTCCTGCGGCGGCAGGAACATGTAATGGGCCTCGACGTCATAGCCGGCCTTCTTCATGTTCTCGACCAGCGCCGTCGCCTTGGAACCGGTCTTCATCGTCGCGTCGTGGACGAGGTTCAGGCCCATGCCCATCGCCTGCTCGGTCAGCGCCTCAAAAAGCTCCGAGGATTCTTCATGGTAGAGCGCAGCCAAGCCGCCCTCATACCCTGGCAGCAACGGCACCCCCCAGGCCGGCACGCCGAGCCTGTTCACCACGACGTCGGCGATGCTCGACATCGGCGAGAGCGTGACCATCAACGCCGAGACCACCTATGGCTCGCGGTTCTCCAACAACGGCTTCTTCCTGATCGACGGTGACCCGGCGGCGGCGAATCTGCGGCTGAATGCGCGGATGAACGGGATTTCGGGCGGCTTCATGCTCCTGGGCGGCGCCCATGGCGCGACGCTCGACGTCTACACCAACATGCCCGGCGCCCAGGTGATCAACTTCGGCGATGCCAACGGCGTGCTCAAGATCGAGACCGGCACGACGCTCAGCTTCGCCGCGGTCGGCGGCACCGCCACCACGGTGATGCAGAACTTCAACTCCCGCATCTCGGGGTTCCAGGTCGGCGATACCATCGATCTGGCCGGCCTCAACGCGACGGGGGCGAACGCGGCGGTGCTCACGTACAGCTACGGCACCGACGCCGAGTATGGCGCCAGCATCCTGCGCATCCTGAACGGCAGCACCACCATCGCCCGGCTGCGGATGGGGGGCGGCGACTTCGTGGCCGGCACCGGCACCTTGGATGGGACGGAGACCGGCAGCTTCCACCTCGCGAGTGGCAGCGGCGGCGACACCATCATCACGGTCGTGCCGGCGACCGCCGGTGCCATCACCCAGAGCGGCGTGGCCGCGATGTGGAACGGCGTGACCACCGGGGGGACGGTCGACTGGACGGCGGCGAACTGGACCGGCGGTGTCAGCGGCGGGCTGCCCGGGCCGTACCAGACCGCAAATGTGGCGCTCAGCCCCAGCGAGGGCGCCGCCGCGGCGGCGAGTTTCGGCGGCCTCCCCAACTACAAGATCGCGGTCACCACGGCGCAGACCGTGGGGGCGGTGGATTTCGAGAGCCCGTTCGCCACCCTGCTGGTGAGCGCGGCGCTGACATTGCAGACCCTCCCCGGCCAGACCAATGGCGCCGGGTTCGGGCTGAACGGCGGCAAGCTCGACATCGCCGCCGGCGGCACGATCAGCACCAGCCGCATGGCGATCAACGCCAATGCGGAGATGACCGTCGAGGCGGCCGGCACGCTGCTGATCAGCGGCGTGCCGTCGTTCACCCTGGGCGCCGGGTTGGCCGGGCTCGACATCGGGCAATACTCCGAGGTCCGGGGCGGGACGGTGGTGTCGGCGGGAAACATCTCGATCGGCGCCAATGGCAACGCCGATTTCGAGGTTTCCAACGATATCACCGGGACCACCGTCACCAACGGGAACACGAGCTTCGCCTACGGCCCGAACGGCGCGAGCGTGAGCGCCAACTACACCATCATCGGCGGCCCGGCGCAGACCGGCGCAAGCTTTCCCCAGTCGTCGCTATCGATCGACGGCGGGCAGAGCCGTTATACCGACACCGGCAGCGATGCCACGACGCCGCTGGCCGGGGCGATGCTGGTGGGCGGCGGCAATCTGTCGATGAACGGGCTCGGGCAGATCCAGCTCGGCAATGGCGGCAACGGCGCGCTCAATGTGCGCAACGGCGCGACCCTGACCGATGCCGGGTTCGCCATGATCGCCGCCGGGACGGGCTCGAGCGGGACGGTGATGGTCAGCAATGGCGGGCACTGGAATGTGGGCGGGGCGACGGCGCCGGCGACGCCGATCGTGTTCGGCGATGCGGTGGTCGGCACGCCGACGCTGTGGACCGGGCCGCTGCCAATGCTGGCGGTGGGTGCCCATGGCGCGGGATCGCTGACGATCGATGCGAGCGGGGTGCAACTCGGCAGCGGGGCTGCGTTCGCCACGCCGGCGATGGTGATCGGCGGCGGCGGCGCGCAGGCCAGCGGCACGGTCAGCATCCAGAACAGCGGGGCTTCGCTGGATACCGGCGGCGGCGCGCTGGTGGTGGGCAGCGGCAATGCCGGGACGCTGACCGTCGGCAATGGCGGCACGGTGCATGTCGGTGCCGCCGCGGTCGGCACCACGGGGATCGGGTACGGACTCGGGATCGGCTATGGCGGCAGCGGCGCGGTGACGATGAACGGCGGCGCGGTGGTCGACGACGCCGATCTGGTGGTCGGCTACAATGCGGCCGGCACGCTGGCGCTGTTCAACAGCGCGGTGATGCAGGCGGCGGGCAATCTCTATATCGGCGGGCTTGCCGCGCGCAACGACGGCTCCAAGGTGATCGCGGCGAGCACGGCGAAGGGCTCGGCGAGCGGCCAGGTGCGCCTCAACGGCGGCACGATGACGGTGCAGGGCAATACGCTGGATATGTGGCAGGGCTCGACCCTGGCGATGTCCTCCGGGCAGGTGGTGGTGGGCACGGCGACGGCGCTGGCGGGCGCGCTGGTGATCGGTTCGGGCGCGACGTTGCAGGGCGCCGGGGTGGTGACGGTCAACAGCATCAACAGCACGTTGCGCAACGACGGCGTGGTGATGGCGGGCGGGCTGACCAGCCTCGGGACGGCGAGCCAGACCGGGGCGACGCTGGAGATCGCGGCGGTGCTGGCGGGCAGCGGCACGTTCGCGATCGGGCAGGCGGCGACGTTGCAGCTCGACAACGGGACGGTCAACACGTCCAACTTCGATTTCGGTTTCGGTAACTGGAGTTCGGGGCAGACGGCGGCGATCCGGGTGATGGCGCCATCGGCGTTCCAGGGCACGGTGGCGGATTTCTTCGGCGCCAAGGAGGTGATCGACTTCGTCGGCGCCGGCTATGTGGGTCCGAATACGCTGATCTATACCGCCAATGCCGATCCGACGACGGGCGGCAGCATCGGGGTGAACACCGCGGCCGGGACGCTGCATTTCCATGTTACCGGCTACCATGCCGCCGGCTTCACGGTCGCCTCCGATGGCAGCACCGGGACGCTGGTGACCGCCAATGACGCGGCGGCATGCTACGTCGCCGGCACGCGGATCCTGACGGCGGCGGGCGAGCGGGCGGTGGAGCTTTTGCGGGTGGGGGATCTGGTGCCTTCGCTGCGCGGGGGGCGGATGCGTCGGGTGGTGTGGGTGGGGGCGACGCGGATCGATCTTGGCCGGCATCCCGAGCCCGGCCGGGTCGCGCCGGTGCGCGACCTGGTGGTTTCGCCGGATCATGCGGTGTGGACCGGGGCGGCGCTGGTGCCGGCCTATCTGCTCGACAACGGGCTGACCATCCTGCGCGATCCGGCGCGGGGCAGCGTGACGTACGTGCATGTCGAGCTCGATGCGCATGACCTGGTGCTGGCCGAGGGGCTGGCGGCGGAGAGCTATCTCGACAGCGGCAATCGCGGCCTGTTCGCCGGGGCGCCGGGGGCGCGGCCGGTGCATCCGGATATGCTGGCCGATCTGTCGGCGCGGGCGTGGGATGAGCGTGCCTGCGTGCCCTTGACCCTGGGCGGCAAGGCGCTGCTGGCGATCCATGCCGAGCTGCGGGCGCGGGCGGCGGCACTTGGCCATGGGTTGACCGACGCGCCCGACATCGCCGTGGTGGCCGGCGGGGAGGCGCTGCCGGTGCTGGCGCGGGGGGCGGGCCGGGTCGCGGTGCGGCTGCCGGCGGGGACCACGCGGGTGGTGATTGCCTCGCGCGCGGTGGTGCCGAACCAGCTCGATCCGGCGCATGACGATCGCCGCCTTCTGGGCGTCGCGCTGACCGGGCTGGCGCTCGACGGGGTGGCGCTGGCGCTGGACGGGCCGGCCTGTGTGGCGGGGTTCCATCAGCCGGAAGCGGCCGGGAGCGGGCTGCTGCGCTGGACCGACGGGGCGGCGACGCTGGTGCTGCCGGCGCAGGCGGAGGCGGCGCGGCTCGACCTGACGCTGCTGCCGGGGGTGCTGCGCTATCCGGTGCCTGTGCTGAGCGACGATGGCGGGGCGGCGGGAGCGGACGAACGGCGCGCGGCGGGCTGAGGCCAGCATCGGGCGGGCGAGGAAGGGCTTGCCTGCGGCTGCGCTGGCCGCCCCGGGGGGCTTGGGTGCCCGGCCGGCCGCAAGCTGGCCTTGCGGGCGCGGATCGGGGAGACTGCGGGGATGGAGAGACCGATGCATGCGAGCGATCCCCCGCCTTTAGCTCCGGCTCCGGCTGCCCCGGTGCTGGCTGGCCCGGTGCTGGCTGCCCCGGTGCCGTGCGCGTTCGGGCCGGCGCAGATGCGCAAGGCGGAGTTGGAACTGGCGCTGCTGGCGGCGCCGCTCGATGCGCGGCGGCGGGACGCGTATCTCGATGATCTGCTGGAGTTTGCCTCGGTCCGCACCGGGCTGACCCATGTCGTGCTGCCCGAATTCGGCCATCCTCTGGCGCTGCGCTGCGGCACCGCGGATATCATCGGGTTGCTGCGGGTGGTGCGCGAGCTTGTCTATGATTTCCCGATGCGGGCGACGCCGCGGCGGATTCTGGTGCTGGGGGCGCATGTCGGCTACGGCGCGCTGTGGCTGGCGCGGCGTTTTCCCGAGGCGCGGATCGTCTGTGTCGAGCCTTGCGCCGCCAGTTTCCGGGTGCTGAACCAGAACATCCTGCCGTATCAGCGCATCCAGGCGTTTTGCGTCGCGGCCTGGCACGGCCCCACCCGGCTCGGCGTGCGCAGCCGGATGCTGGGGGACTGGGGGATGCAGCTGCATGACCAGATGCCGGACGCCGATCGCACCGTTCCCGCGCGCGCGGTGGGCGAGCTGTTGGCGCTGGCGGGATGGGATCAGGTCGATCTCGTGGTCTGCGACATCCAGGGGGCCGAGGTCGCGGTGTTCGCCGATCCGGGCCAGCGCTGGCTGCGCACGCTCGATACGCTGGCCATTTTCGTGCATGAGAGCGGCCGGGCGGCGTTCCTGGAGCATGCGCGCGACTGCTTCGATCCGGCGCAGTACGGCCGGTCCGGCGGCGGCGATCTGACCGTGTTCGAACGCCATGTCCCGTTCCGCGCCATCGCCCGGCCGGCGCCGCCGGCGATGGCGCTGATCGGCTGCGAAGACGCGCTCTACCCGGTCGGCCTGCAGGATACGCCGCAGACGGCGTGGGGGTTTTTCGTGTTCGACGGGGATTGCTGCCAGCTCCATCCCAACGCGCCGGGGGAGGCGCCGGCGCGCGCGATTTTTCCGCGCGAACTGGCCGGGCAGAGCCGCTTCATGGCGACCTATCGCCATGCCGGGCGGCCGGCGCCGGCGGTGGTGTTCAGCCTGCTGGTGGTGGGGGCGGATGGCGGCGAGATTTTCCGCGACAGCCGCACCCTGCTGGCCGGCGACCGCCAGGAGGTCGAGATCGCGCTGCCGGTGTTGAGCGGGCCGCATCATCTGATCCTCCAGACCGAAATGGCGCCCGATACCCGGCACAGCTACAATGCCTGGGCCCAGTTCCTGTCGCCGCGGATCGGCTGATCGCGCGGCTGGCTTGCGAGCGCCGCGTTTTCGTGGCTTGTGCCGCGCGACAACGGACCACATCTAACCGGCCACAGACCAGTATCGGGACACGGGGACACCAGGATGGACGAGCTTATCGGACAGAAGCCGGCTGCCGCGGCGATGATCATCGACGGCGACCAGGCCAGTTTCATGAAGGATGTGGTCGAGGCCTCGCGCACGATCCCGGTCCTGGTCGATTTCTGGGCGACCTGGTGCGGGCCGTGCAAGACGCTGACGCCGACGCTGGAGAAGGTGGTCAAGGCGGCGGGCGGGCGGGTCAAGCTGGTGAAGATCGACATCGACAAGAACCGGGCCCTGGTGCAGCAGCTGATGCAGATGGGGGTGCCGCTGCAATCGGTGCCGACGGTGGTGGCGTTCCAGAACGGGCAGCTGGCCGACATGTTCCAGGGCGCGCAGCCGGAGAGCGAGGTCAAGAAATTCGTCGAGGCGCTGCTCAAGATGGCGGGCGGCTCGATGCCGGAGGCCGACCTGCTGGCGGAGGCCAAGGCGGCGCTGGAGGCCGGCGACGGCGAGAACGCGGGCGGCAGGTTCAGCCAGCTGCTCCAGGAGAACCCCGAGAACGCCGAGGCCTGGGCCGGGCTGATGCGCGCCCTGGTGCTGCTCGGCCGCGAGGATGACGCGCAGCAGGCACTCGCCAGCGTGCCGGCCAAGATCGCCGAGCATGCCGAGATCGCCTCGGTGCGCAGCGCGATGGCGCTGGCCATCGAGGGCCGCAACGCCCGCGAGCTGCTCGGCACCTTCGAGGCCCGGCTCGCCGCCGACGCCGACGACCATGCGGCGCGCTACGAGCTTGCCACCGCGTTGAATGCGATGGAGCGGCGCGAGGAGGCCGCCGACGCGCTGCTGACCATCATTCGCAAGCAGCGCGGCTGGAACGAGGATGCGGCGCGGATGCAGCTGTTGAAGTTCTTCGAGGCCTGGGGCTTCGACGACGCCACCACGATGGCGTCGCGGCGCAAGTTGTCGGCGCTGCTGTTCAGCTGATCCGGCGGTGCCCCCCTTCACCGCGCGCGTCGAGGAACTGCCGGATGTGTTTCCGGTGTTTCCGCTTGCCGGCGCGCTGCTGCTGCCCGGGGGGCGCCTGCCGCTGAACATCTTCGAGCCGCGCTATCTGGCGCTGACCGAGGATGCGCTCGCCGCCGGGCGGGTGTTCGGCATGGTGCAGCCCGACCCCGGCCGCCCCGCCGGCACCACCGGGCCTGCCCTGTATCGGGTTGGCTGCCTGGGCCGGCTGGTCGCGTTCAGCGAGAGCGATGACGGCTGCTACCTCATCACCCTGCTCGGGCTCAGCCGTTTCCGACTGACCGGCGAGGCGGTGATGCGGCGCGGCTATCGCCGGGCGCAGGCCGATTTCACGCCGTTTTGCGACGATCTCGAACCGCCGCCGGCGCGGTTCGACCGCGACGTCCTGCTGGCGGCGCTGCGGGCCTATTTCATCCGCCGCGGCATCGAGGCCAGCTGGGATGTGATCTCGCGTATGCCGGCGGCCGAGCTGCTCACCACCCTGGCGATGGTCTGCCCCTTCGGCGCGCCGGAGAAGCAGGCGCTGCTGGAGGCACCGACGCCGACCGATCAGGCCGCCACCCTGCTCGCATTGCTGCAAATGGACATCCATGCCCCCGGCGACGACGGCGCGCCCGGCCGGGCCAGTTGAGAGGCCGACGCCATGAGCGACACCCCACCCCGCCCCGTCCCGGTCGATCCCAGGCTGCTTGAAATCCTGGTTTGCCCGCTCACCCGCACCGCGCTCGAATATGACCGGGTGCATGACGAGCTGATCAGCCGCGCCGCCGGGCTCGCCTTTCCGATCCGCGACGGCATTCCGATCATGCTGGCCGACGAGGCGCGACGCCTGGACGACGCCTGATGGCGACGCCGACCGAGATCAAGCTGCACCGCGAGCGCAAGCTGCTTGAGGTTGCCTTCGACGACGGCCACAGCTTCGAATTGCCGGCCGAGTATCTGCGGGTGGAGAGCCCGAGCGCGGAGGTCCAGGGCCACGGGCCCAACGAGCGGCGGATCATCGCCGGGCGGCGCCATGTCGGCATCATGGGCCTGGAGCCGGTCGGCAACTACGCGGTGCGGCTGATGTTCGACGACCTGCACGACACCGGCATCTTTTCGTGGGACTACCTTTACGAACTTGGCCGCGACCGGATCAAGCGCTGGCACGCCTATCTCGATGCGCTCAAGGCGCAGGGCCTGAGCCGGGATCCTTGATGCCGCGTTTGGCGCCGCGGCGCGGCCCCGCTAGAGTGCCGGCCGGACCGGAGACTCGCCCACTCTCATGACGCTGCGCGCCGCCAGGATCGAGAGCTATGTGCTGCGCCAGCTCGGCCTCGGGCTGGTCGCGGTGACGGCTGGGCTGGTGGCGCTGATCTGGCTGACCCAGTCGCTCCGCTTCGTCGAGCTGGTGGTCAACCGCGGGCTGTCGTTTCGTATCTTCCTCCAGCTGACGTCGCTGCTGCTGCCCAATTTCGTCGCCATCATCCTGCCTATCGCCGTTTTCGTGGTGGTGCTGTTCGTCTATCAGAAGCTGGCCACCGACCGCGAGCTGACGGTGATGCGCGCGGCCGGGCTGTCGCAGGCCGCGCTGGCCCGGCCGGCGGTCTATCTGGCGTTGATCGCGATGATCCTCGGCTACCTGCTCAATCTCTGGATCGTGCCGACGGCGTCCGCGGGGTTCCGCGAGTTCCAGTTCGAGATCCGCAACAAGGTGGTCGCCTTCCTGCTGCAGGAGGGCGTGTTCACGCCGATCTCCGATCAGCTCACGGTCTATGTCCGCGCGCGCGACCGCGACGGCACGCTGCGCGGCATCCTGGTCGATGACGCCCGCAATCCGGCCAGCCACGCCACCATGCTGGCCGAGAGCGGCCGTCTGGTGTTGGATCAGGGCGTGCCCCGCGTGCTGCTGCTCAACGGCAGCCGCGAGGAGCTCGACCGCCGGACCGGACGGCTCAATGTGCTGAGTTTCGATGAGAACGCGGTCGAACTGGCCGATGCCGACCGCGGCGGTGCGCAGCGCTTCCGCGATGTCTCGGAAATGACGCTGGGCGAGCTGTTCAACCCCGATCCGCGCGTTATCCCCGAGCGTGACCACGGCAAGCTGCTGGTCGAGGCGCATCGGCGGCTGGCCAATCCGCTGACCTCGATCGGCTTCGCGCTGGTGGCGGTGGCCGCGGTGCTGACCGGCACGTTCCGCCGCCACGGCAGCCTGATCCGCCCGGTGGTGGCGGTGCTGGTGGTGGTGGCCCTGGTCGCCGGCGGGCTCGCGGTGGCCAATATCGCGGCCCGGCAGCCGGCACTGATGCCGCTGGTCTGGCTGCACGCGCTGCTGCCGGGCATGATCGCGGCGTGGGTGCTGCTGGCGCCGCAGATCGCGAGCGCGTCCGGGCCGCTGCCGCCGGCTGGTCCGTTGCGGCCTGGGGCTCGGGCATGATGATCACCGCCACGCTGTCGCTCTATGTCGCCCGGGTGTTCGCCTTCGCGGTCGGGGCGATGGTGGGCGCGCTGACCTTCGTGGTGGGTCTGTTCGACTTCATCGAGCTGCTGCGCCGTGCGGCCACCAAGCCCGATGCGACGCTGGCCATCGTGGCCGGGATCGGCGGGCTGCGGCTGCCCTGGATCGCCATGCAGATCCTGCCTTTCGCGGTGCTGCTGGGCGGGATCATGGCGTTCTGGCGGCTCACCCGGTCCTCCGAACTGGTCGTGGCGCGGGCCGCGGGCATCTCCGCCTGGCAGTTCCTCGCCGCTCCGGTGCTGGTGGCGGTGCTGATGGGCGCTTTCGCCACCGGCGCCGTCAGCCCGCTGTCGGCCGCGCTGCGGGCGCAGGCCGAGGTGCTGGAGACCGCCTACCTGAAAACCGGCGGCGGACCGCTCGCCCTCAACGGCGGGTCGCTGTGGCTGCGCCAATCCGACCGCCAGCTCGATCCGCTGGGCGTTGCGATCCTGCATGCCGCGGGCGTTGCGCTGCGCGAGGGCATGCTGACCGCGCGCGAGGTCAGCGTCTTCCGCCTCGACGGCCAGGACCGCCTGCTGGAGCGGATCGAGGCCACCGGCATGCGGCTGGCCGACGAAGCCTGGGTGCTCGACAATGCGCGGCGCGTCACCCCCAACCACCTGCCCGATCCCGCCCGCACCATCCGCCTGCCGACGACGATGACGCCCGAGCGGGTGCAGGAAAGCTTCGCGGCGCCCGACACCTTCTCGGTCTGGGCGCTGCCCGGCTTCATCGCGCTGCTCGAGGCCGCCGGCTTCTCGGCGCTGCGCCACCGGCTGCAGTTCCAGTCCCTGCTCGCGTTGCCGCTGCTGGCCGGCACGATGGCGCTGCTGGCGGCGGGATTCTCGATGCGGCCGGCGCGGCGCGGCGGCGTGGCGCAGATGATCGGCTCCGGCATCGCGGCGGGGTTTCTCCTGTTCGTGCTGACCAAGGTGAGCGAGGAATTCGGCCAGTCCGGCGCGTTGCCGGCGTTCCTTGCCGCCTGGGTGCCCTCGGCGGCCGGGCTGCTGCTGGCGGTTTCGCTCCTGCTGCATCTGGAGGATGGCTGAGACATGCGCCCCGCCACCCGCCGCGCGAGGCTGCTTGCCCCCGCCCTGCTTGTCCCCGCCGTTGTCGTGGTCGGCCTGTTCGTCGCCGGCGCGGGCGCGGCGCAGACCCGCATGCCGAGCCAGACCATTGCCCCGGTCAAGCAGGACGCGCCGGTCTATTATCAGGCCGACACCGCCGAATACGATCGCGAGCCGGGTGTCGTCACGCTCACCGGCCATGTCGAATTCTGGCAGGACGCGCGGATGCTGCTGGCGGACAAGGTGGTCTACAACCGCGTCACCGACATCGCCACCGCGACCGGCCATATCGTCCTGCTCGAACAGGACGGGCAGACCGTGTTTGCCGACCAGGCCGAACTCTCCGGCGGCATGAAGGACGGCGTGCTCACCGGCATGCGCGCGCTGCTCGCCGAGAACGGGCGGCTCGCCGCGAACGGCGTGCGCCGGACGGACGGGCGGATCAACGAGCTGGCCCGCGTCGTCTACTCGACCTGCGACCTGTGCACGACCGATCCCTCGCGCGCGCCGTTGTGGCAGATCCGGGCGGCCGAGGCGGTGCAGGACACCGAGAACAAGATGATCGAATACCACGACACGATCATCGACTTTTTCGGCGTGCCGGTGCTGTGGCTGCCCTATCTGACCCATCCCGACCCTTCGCAGAAGCGCGCCAGTGGCCTCCTGACGCCGAGCTTCGGCCTGAGCAAGCACCTCGGCGGTTTCCTCGCCGAGCCCTATTACTGGGTGATCGACGGCCAGTCCGACGCCACGATCACGCCCACGGTTGCGACCCGCAACGGTCCTGCCGTGGAACTCGGCTACCGGCGGCGCTTCAACGACGGCACGCTTTCGATCAACGCCTCGATTGCCAACCATGACGGCGAGGCGGGGGCGCATTTGTTCGCCCGCGGGAGTTTCGCCATCGACGAGACCTGGCGCTGGGGTTTCGATGTGCAGCGCACGACCTCGCTGAACTACATGCGCGACTTCCGCATCGCCGGGACCCAGACGGTGCTGACCAGCCAGGCCTATCTCGAAGGCTTCGGCCAGGGCGCCTGGACGCGGCTGGACGCGCGCGCCTACCAGGCGCTCTCGACCAGCATCAAGCGCGAGACGCTGCCCTATGTCCTGCCGCGCTATCAGTACAGCTTCCTGTCCGAGCCGACCTGGCTCGGCGGGCGCTTCTCGGTGGAGGCCGGGGCGTTCAACGTCTTCCGCTACACCGGCACCAATGACCAGCGTGGCGCGCTCGGCCTCGCCTGGCAGGACGGACGGATCGGTCGGTTCGGCGATGTCTGGGATGTCCAGCTCCGCGTCGACGGCTCCGCCTACTGGGCGCACCAGTACGACCAGCAGCCCAATTTCGGCTCCCACGGCACCGTCAATGCCGCCCAGGCGATGCCGACGGCGGCGGTCAAGCTCAACTGGCCGCTGATGCGCGATGCCGGGAGCTGGGGCGTGCAGATGGTCGAGCCGATCGTGCAGGCGATCGCGGCGCCGCAGGGCAGTTCCTACGTCCGCACGCTGATCCCCAACGAGGACAGCCTCGACCAGGATTTCACCGACGCCACCCTGTTCGCGCTCAACCGGTTTCCTGGCTATGACCGCCTGGAAGGGGGGTTGCGCGTCAATGTCGGGCTGCACGCGAACTGGACCCTGCCGGGCGGCGGGGCGGTGGACGGGCTGGTCGGCCAGGGCTACCGGGCGCGGTCGGACAAGGCATTCCTCACCGACTCCGGCATGGACAAGACCGCGTCGGACATCGTCAGCCACCTGAACTTCACGCCGACCGGCTGGTTCGACATCACCACCCGGCAGCGTTTCGACAAGACGTCGGCGAAGGTCCGTTTTGCCGAGGGGCTGGCCTCCTGGGGGCCGCAATACGCCCGCTTCTCGGCCGGCTACACCTATTCGCTGACCAACCCCTATTTCTACTTCGACACCCCGGGCGGCTCGGCGCTGGCGACGAAGCCGCGCAACGAAGGCGTGCTCGGCTTCAGCGCCACCGAGGGGCCGTGGCGGGTGCATGGCTCGGGGCGGCGCGACCTGCGGCAGAACAAGCTGGTGTCGCTCGCGGTCGGCGGCGCCTACGAGGACGAATGCTTCATCTTCGACGTCAGCTTCCAGCGGCGCTATACGTCGATCAACAACGACCACGGTGCGAGCACGATTCTCTTCGAGGTCACGCTCAAGACCATCGGCGAGTTCGGCTTCCATGCGCTATGACCAGATCATTCATCGGAGTTGACCCCCTCATTATGACTGCGGCGTCTCGCAAGTTCTCCTGGCCGGGCCTGGTCCTGGCCGCTCTCCTCGCCGTTCCCGCCGGTGTGGTTGCCACCCTGCCCGCGCAGGCGCAGCCGGCCGCTCCGGCGCGCGTGCCGGCGAAACCGCTGCCCGAGCGGGCCGGCACCGACGCGGCCACGATCGTCGCCCTGGTCAACGGCCAGGTGATCACGCTCGGCGATGTCGACAACCGCCGCCGGCTGTTCGCCCTGTCCACCGGCATGAGCCTCGCCCCGGAGGTCCTGGCCCGGCTCAACGCGCAGGTGACGGCGCAGTTGATCGACGAGCGGCTCAAGCTGCGCGAGATGCAGCGGCGTCAGATCGTGGTGCCGGAGGCCGACATCGCCGCCGCGATCCAGGAGGTCGAGGGCCGCATCGGCCTGCCCAAGGGGGGGCTGCGGCAGCGCCTCGCCGCCGATGGCGTGGCGTTGCGCACAATGATCGACCAGATCCGGGTCCAGCTCGGCTGGGGCCGGGTGCTGCGCGAGGAGATGGGCGCGCAGTCGCCGGTCAGCGAGGCCGACATCGCCCAGCGCGCGGCTTCGCTCAAGGCCCAGATCGGCCAGACCGAATACCGGGTGGGCGAGATCTTCATCCCGACCACCACGCCGGGGCAGACCGACGAAGCCCGCCGCTTCGCCGACACGGTGATCCAGCAACTGCGCAACGGCGCGCCCTTCGGCGTGGTCGCTGCCCAGTTCAGCCAGAGCCAGACCGCCCTGCAGGGCGGCGATACCGGCTGGGTGCAGGGCGTCGAGCTTGATCCGACGGTGCTGCGGGTGGTCGACGCGATGCCGGTCGGCGCGATCAGCAATCCGATCGTGGTGCCCGGTGGCATCACCGTCGTCACGCTGCGGGCCAAGCGAGAGATCGGTCGCGAGAGCTCGGTGATCCTGACTTTGCGCCAGGCCTTCTACAAGTTCCCGACCCGGCTCGACCCCGAGCATCCGACCGAGGCGCAGAGTCAGGCGGTTGAGCGGGCGCGGCGGTTGTCGGCCAGCGCGCGGGATTGTGCCGCGGTTGAGGCGGCGGCGCGCGAGGCGGGCGACAAGTCGGGCGGCAATCCCGGCGAGGTGCGGCTTGACGGCGTCCAGGTGCCGGCCCTGCGTCAGCTCATGGGCAGTCAGCCGTTGGGCAAGGCGACCCAGCCGTTGATCGCCGATGACGGCGTGGCGGTGATGATGATCTGCTCGCGTGAGAGCCGAACGCAGGATCTGCCGTCGCGCAAGGAACTGGCGGAGCGGATCATGGGCGAGCGGTTCGAGCTGGTGTCGCGCCAGTTGACGCGCGACCTCGAGCGGCGGGCGGTGATTGAACGCCGCCGTTGAGCAAGTGATGGCGCTGCCGGCGCTGCGCGAGGTGATCGCGCGGCACGGTCTGGATGCGCGGCGCAAGCTCGGTCAGCATTTTCTGCTCGATGCCAACCTGATCGGGCGGATCGTACGTCAGGCGGGTGATCTGGCGGGGCGGCATGTTGTCGAGGTCGGGCCGGGGCCAGGGGGGCTCACGCGAGGGCTGCTGGCGAGCGCGGCGGCGGAGATCGTGGCGGTGGAACTCGACGATCGCGCGGTGGCGCTGATCGGGGAGCTGGCGGAGGGGTTCGCCGGGCGGCTGCGGGTGGTGGCGGCGGATGCGCTGGCGCTCGATCTCACCGCGCTGGTGGCGGAGCCGCGACAGATCGTGGCCAATCTGCCGTATAACGTTGCCTCGCCCCTATTGGTGGGATGGCTGCGGCAGGCGGCCCGATGGGAGCGGTTCACCCTGATGTTCCAGGATGAGGTGGCCGAGCGGATTTGTGCGGCGCCGGACACGCCGGCCTATGGGCGGCTGTCGGTGCTGGCGCAGTGGATTTGCACCGCGGAGTATCGCATGCGGATTCCACCGGCCGCTTTCGTGCCGCCACCCAAGGTGAACTCGGCGGTGGTGACGCTGACGCCGCGGGCCGAGCAGCCGGCGCCGGCCTTGTTCGCGGCGATGGAGCGGGTGACCGCCGCGGCCTTCGGCCAGCGCCGCAAGATGCTGCGCGGGGCGTTGAAATCGATCGGCGGCGAGCGCCTGCTGGCCGCCGCCGGGATCGACGGCGTGCGCCGCGCGGAGACCCTCGATATTGCCGCCTTCGCCCGGCTCGCGGCGCTGCATCTGGAGGGGGCATGATCGAGGCCGCCATCCCGCGTGCCGCCCTGGTCACCGGGGCCGGCCGGCGTATCGGCCGGGCGATTGCCCTGGCGCTGGCGGAGCAGGGCTTCGCGGTGGCTGTGCACTGCCGCGCCAGCCGGGCGGAGGCGGAGGCGACGGCGGCCGAGGTCCGTGCCCGCGGGGTTGCCGCCGTGGTGCTTGGCGCCGACCTGGCGCGGGAGGCGGAGGTCGCGCGGCTGATCCCCGATGCCGGTGCGGCACTCGGCCCGATCGGCGTGCTCGTCAACAATGCCAGCACCTTCGAGCGCGACGAATGGCACGATGCCAGCCGCGCCTCGTGGGACGCGCATATCGAGCCCAATCTGCGCGCGCCGTTCGTGCTCACCCAGGCCCTTGCGTTGGCCCTGCCGGCGGAGCGCAAGGGCGTGGTGGTCAACCTGCTGGACGAGCGCGTGTGGTCGCTGACGCCGCATTTCATGAGCTATACCCTCTCCAAGGCCGGGCTGTGGGCACTGACCCAGACGATGGCGCTGGCGCTGGCGCCGCGTATCCGCGTCGCGGGCATCGGCCCCGGCCCGGCGGTGCCGTCGCCGCGCCAGAGCCAGGCGCAGTTCGACCGGCAATGCGCCTCGGTTCCGCTTGGCCACGGCACCAGTCCGGAGGAGGTCGCGCGCGGGGTGCTGGCCATCCTGGCGCTGCCCTCCTACACCGGGCAGATGCTGGCGCTCGATGGCGCGCAGCATTTGCAGTGGTCGCCCGCCGGCGAGCGGGCGCTGGAGGAATAGATGGAAATCGCCGATGCGGCCGCGGGGCTCCGCCATGTCTTCATCCACGACCTGCTGCTGGAGGCGGCGATCGGGGTGTATCCGGGCGAGCACGGCCGCACCCAGCGCGTGCGCGTCAATGTCGATCTCGCGGTGCGCGATCCCGGCGCGCTGCCCGGCGGGACGCCGGTGGGGGCGGACGACCTCGCCCGGGTGGTCGACTACAGCGCCATCGCGCGCTCGGTGCGGGCCATTGTCGGCGGCGGGCATGTCCGCCTGGTGGAAACCCTGGCTGAGCGGATCGCCGTTGCCTGCCTCATGGATGAGCGGATTCTTTCGGCGCGGATCCGGGTCGAGAAGCTTGACATCTACCCCGAAGCGGGGGGTGTCGGGGTGGAGGTGGAGCGGCGTCGGTCGTGATTTGTCCACGCCGCGCTGCGACAGGCTTAAGTTACAGACACATGGCAGTGTTTTTTCATGCTGTTACACGGTTGTCATATGTAAATTTAGCGATATCAATGGGTTAGAATTTTGTGCGGCTTTTTTAGGCAGCCCCATCAATGGCAGGAGTTCCGCCGGATTCACGCTTTGGAAACACCCTTCCCCACAGAGTTATCCACAGGAATCGTGGATGAATTGCAGGGGCACAGGGCATCGCCGGCGGCACTGCCCGGGATCCCGGAGGCGAAACGAATTTGGCTTTCAGCCTGCCGGATTCTCCAGCCGCAGCGTGTCAAGCGGAAGCCAGGCGCCGTCGCGTTCGAAGTGCCAGAAGGTCCAGCCGTTGCACGACGGCGCGTTCTGGACCTCGGCGCCGACCTTGTGGATCGAGCCTTGGGCGGTCCCGGCTCGGATCGAGCCATCCGCCACCACCACCGCCTGCGCCCGCTTCATCCGGTCGCGCAGCACGGTGCCGGGCTCGATCAGGCCGCGCTCCACCAGGCTGCCGAACGGCACCCGCGGGGTCTCGCGCTTGCCCACGGTGGTCGTGATGCCCTCGTCCGAGGACGGCCGCACCCGCCGCACGCGACCCAGCGCCGCCTCGACATAGGCCGGATGCCGCTCGATGCCGATGTAGTGGCGCGACAGGCGGCGGGCGACGGCGGCGGTGGTGCCGGTGCCGAGGAAGGGGTCGAGCACGATGTCGCCCTGCATGGTCGAGGCGAGCAGGACGCGGTGGAGCAGCGCCTCGGGCTTCTGGGTCGGATGGAGCTTGAGGCCGTGCTCGTTCTTGAGGCGTTCGGCACCGGTGCACAGCGGGAACAGCCAGTCCGAGCGCATCTGCAGGTCGTCGTTGAGCGCCTTCATCGACTGGTAGTTGAAGCGGTAGCGCGAGTCCTTGCTGCGCGCCGCCCAGATCATGGTCTCGTGCGCGTTGGTGAAGCGGCGGCCCTTGAAGTTCGGCATCGGGTTGGATTTGCGCCAGATGATGTCGTTCAGGATCCAGAAGCCCAGCTCCTGCATGATGGCGCCGATGCGGAAGATGTTGTGGTAGGAGCCGATCACCCAGATGGTGCCGTCCTTGCGCAGGAGGCGGCGGGCTTCGCTGAGCCAGGCGTGGGTGAAGGTGTCGTAGGCGGCGAAATCGTCGAACTTGTCCCAGTCGTCGTCGACGCCGTCGACCAGGCTGTCGTCGGGCCGGCGGAGTTCGCCGCGCAGTTGCAGGTTGTACGGTGGATCAGCGAAGACGCAGTCGACCGAGCCGGTCGGCAGCATGCGCATGATGCGCACGGCCTCGCCGAGCATGATCTGGTCGAGCGGCAGTTCGTGCACGGCATCCACGGTGTCGGGCAGCTCCACTGGCGGCCGCAAAGGCCGTGGCCGCAATGGTGGCGGTGGGGGTTCATGGTCGTCAAGACGGGACATTCGCCCACGATGCCCATGCGATTCGTGGTCGCGTCAAGCAACGCCACGCCAGAAGATATTGATTTTAAAATTCTTCTGCGCGGGAGAAAGGGCGGCCAGCGGAATGTGCCAGAGGTCCGTCTTGGCGCGGGGCGCCGACGGGCGCACATAGGGGCGACGCAGCAGGAGAGCATCCCGTGCCCGAGAACGATCCTTTCGCCTTTTTTGCCCGCTGGTTCGCCGAGGCGGTGACCGCCGAACCGAATGACCCCAACGCGATGACGGTGGCGACCACCAACCAGGAGGGGCATCCTGCCGCGCGCATCGTGCTGCTCAAGGAGTGGGACGCGAAGGGGTTCGTGTTCTACACCAACAAGGAGAGCCGCAAGGGCGACGAGTTGCGCGAGAACCCGCGCGCCGCGCTGCTGTTCTTCTGGAAGTCGCTGCACCGCCAGGTCCGCATCGAGGGCATCGTCAGCGATGTGACGGACGCCGAGGCCGATGCCTACTTCGCCTCCCGCCCGCGCGTGTCGCGGCTGGGTGCCTGGGCCTCGATCCAGTCCCGCCCGCTTGCCGAACGCGGCATCCTGGAGGCGCGAGTGAAGGAATTCGAGGCCAAATACCCCGGCGAGGACATCCCGCGCCCGGCCTATTGGTCCGGCTACCGGGTGGTGCCGTCCTACCTGGAGTTCTGGCAGGACATGCCGTTCCGGCTGCATGACCGCACCATCTTCACCCGCCAGGGCGACGCCTGGAGCGTTGCCAAGATCTTCCCCTGATCCCGGAGGGGCAGCAGGCCACGGCCGCACTGCTGGCGGGGCTGGCCGGGCGCGGGCCGGTCGAGACCCATATCTCGGCGGTGTTCCTCGGTGCGGACACGGTGTGGAAACTCAAGAAGGCGGTGAAGCTGCCGTTCCTCGATTTCACCCCGCTGGCCGAGCGCGAACGCACCGCCCGGCGTGAGTTGGAACTCAACGCGCCGCATGCGCCAGGGCTGTACCGCGACGTGGTGGCGGTGACCCGCAGTGATGCCGGTCTTGCCCTCGGCGGCGAGGGGGAGGTGGTCGACTGGGTGTTGCGTATGGCCCCGGTGCCGCCGGACGACTTCCTCGACCACCGCGCCGATCGGCTCGATGGTCCGCTGCTCGACCGTATCGCCGACGCGGTTGCCGCCATGCATGCCAGGCTGCCGCCGCTGGCTCGCGACCAGGTGGCCGGCTTCGACTGGCTTGCCGCCGGCAACCGCGTCTCGGCGCTGACTGCGGGGTTGGATGCCGAGCGCGTCGCAGCCTGGCACGCCACGATCCAGGCCCGCATCGCCGGCCTCGCCGGCTGGCTCCGCGCCCGCGCGGCGGCCGGCTTCGTGCGCCGCATCCACGGCGACCTCCATCTCGGCAATATCTGCCTGTGGCAGGGCCGCCCGGTGCCGTTCGACGCGCTCGAATTCGACGAGGCGATGGCGACTTTCGATACCGGCTACGACCTCGCTTTCCTGCTGATGGACCTCGATCAACGCGCGGGGCGGCCGGCTGTCAACCGGGTGATGAACCGGTATCTGGCGCGCACCGGCGATGTCGGGCTGCTCGGCGGGCTGCCGGCGTTTCTCTCGATGCGCGCCATGGTGCGGGCGCATGTCGCCGCCCGCAGCGAGGACGGCGTCGGCGCGCTGCGCTACCTCGCCGCGGCAGAGGCCTATCTGGTGCCGCACGGGCCGGTCGTGCTGGCGATCGGCGGGTTGCAGGGGACGGGCAAATCGACCCTGGCCCGCCGCCTCGCCCCGGAACTCGGTCCGGCGCCGGGAGCCGCGATCCTGCGCAGCGACGAGATCCGCAAGGCACTCCATGGCGCCGCGCCGGAGGAAAGGCTGCCGCCTTCGGCCTATACAGCGGAGGTCAGCCGCGAGGTTTTCGCCACGCTGGCGCGCCAGGCCGCCACCGCCGCGTCGTCGGGGCATGCGGTGATCGCCGACGGGATGTTCTTCGATCCGGCGCAGCGCGCCGCTATTGCCAGTGCGGCCTTTGCCGGCGCCGCCGGCGGCGTGCCGTTCCACGGCTTCTGGCTCACCGCGCCGATGGCCGAGCTCGAGGCCCGCGTTGCCGCACGCCGGGACGATGCCTCCGACGCCGGCGTGGCGGTGCTGCGCCGCGCCGCGCGCGACGATCCCGGCCCGGGCGGCTGGCACCTGATCCATGCCGGCGACGCCGACGATCCCGTTGCGCAGGTGCGCTTGATTATGCGACATAACAATACAATCTGAACCATTGCTGTCCAACGCATGGCAGCCATGCTATGGAGCCGAAACGCGTTTCCAGGGAGACCAAACACATGGCCATCCGCAAGCTGCTTCTGCCCCTGACCGGCACTGCCGCGGGGGAATCCGCCTTGGCGACGGCACTGAGCGTGGCGCGCCTATGGAACGCCCACGTCCTCGCGCTGCATGTCCGCGTCGACAGCCGCGACGTCGCGCCGCTGGCCGGCGAGGGCCTGTCCGGCGCGATGATCGAGGAGATGATGTCCGCCACCGAGAAGGAAAGCGGCGACCGCGCCTCGGCCGTGCACCGGATGTTCGACCGTTTCGTTGCCCAGCACGAGGTCTCGCTGGCGGAGCCGCGCTATGGCACCAGCCACGCCACCGCGAGCTTTGCCGCGGTGACCGGCCGCGAGGAGGACATCGTCGCCCAGCAGGCCCGGTTGGCTGACCTCACGATCGTGCCGCATCCCTCGGCTGACGACGATGTCTCCTCGTCCGACGCGCTGCACGCCGTGCTGTTCGACAGCGGCCGTCCGGTGATGGTGGCGCCGCAGACCCCGCCGCGCAGCATCGGCACGCGCGTCTGCATCGCCTGGAACGGCACCGCCGAATCGGCCGCCGGGGTACTCGCCGCGATGCCCTGGCTGCACCGGGCCGAAGCCATCCGCGTGCTCACCGCCGAGGGCTACCAGCGACGCGGGCCGGATGCGCATGATCTCGGCGAATATCTTGCATTGCACGGGCTGCGCGCCGAAATCGCGACGTTCCAGCCGGCCGAGCGGACCGTCGGTGGCGGGTTGCTCAGGGCGGCCCAGGAGTTCGGGGCCGACCTGCTGTGCATGGGCGCCTACTCCCATTCCCGGCTGCGCCAGCTCATCCTGGGTGGCGTCACCCGGATCGTGCTGGAGCGGGCCGGGCTGCCGGTGATCATGAACCGCTGACGATGTATGGGGTCAGCGATCCAGCGACCGAGGCGGCGGTACGTGCCTATGTGAAACTGCTGCGCGCGAGCCACGCGGTGCAAATGCGGGTCGAGAAGCTGCTGGCCGAAGCCGGCCTGACGCCGACCCAGCTCGGCGTGCTCGAGGCGATCCTGCACAAGGGCGCCCTCAGCCAGCGTGTCCTTGGCCGCCTCGTGCTGACGAGTGCCGGCAATATGACCGATGTGGTGGACAAGCTGGAGCGGCGCGGGCTGGTCCACCGGGCGCGCAGTCCGACCGACCGGCGCGCGGTTCAGGTCGAACTCACCCCGGCCGGGCGGGGCCTGATCGAGGCGGTGTTTCCGCGTCATGCCGCCGATATCGCGGTGGCGATGGGCGGGGTGGCGGGGAAGGACCTGACCCGGCTGGATGGGCTATTGAAGCGGCTGGGGCTCGGCGCCCAGGGGTGATCGGTTAGGCCGTCAGGGTCCGCCGTACCGCGTCCCGCCAGCCGGCGTATTTCCGCGCCCGGGTATCGGCTGCCATCGACGGGATGAAGCGGCGCTCGAGCGCCCAGGTCCGGGCGAACGCCTCCGGCTCCGGGCAGACGCCGGCCGCGTAGCCCGCCAGATACGCTGCCCCCAGGGCGGTGGTTTCCAGCACCTTTGGCCGGTCCACCGGGGCGGCGAGCTGGTCGGCGAGGAACTGCATGGTCCAGTCGCTTGCCACCATGCCGCCATCCACGCGCAGCACCGTCTCGGCATCCGCCGCCCAATCCGCATGCATCGCCTCGATCAGGTCACGGGTCTGGTAGGCCACGCTTTCCAGCGCCGCGCGGGCGATTTCCCGCGGCCTAGTGGCGCGGGTGAGGCCATAGAGCGCGCCCCGCGCCTCGGCATCCCACCATGGCGCGCCCAACCCGACGAAGCCGGGCACCAGGTAAACCTCCTGAGTTGGATCAGCCGAGGCCGCCAGCGCGCCGGTCTCGGCCGCGTCGCTGATCACGCCGAGCCCGTCGCGCAGCCACTGCACCGCCGCACCGGCGACGAAGATCGCGCCCTCCAGGGCATAGGTGGTGCGCCCGTCCAGCCGCAGCGCGATGGTGGTGAGCAGCCTTGTGGTGGAGGCGATCGCGATTGTTCCGGTGTTGAGCAGCAGGAAGCAGCCGGTGCCGTAGGTCGATTTCACCATGCCGGGGCGGAAGCAGGCCTGGCCCACGCTGGCGGCCTGCTGGTCACCGGCGATGCCGCGGATCGGCACCGCGGCGCCGAGGATGGCGGGCGTGGTCATGCCGAAATCGCCGGCGCTGTCGCGCACCTCCGGCAGCAGGCTGGCCGGGATACGGAACAGGTCGAGCAGCTCGGGGTCCCACCGGCCGCAATGGATGTCGTAAATCATGGTGCGGCTGGCGTTGGTGGCGTCGGTCGCGTGCACAAGCCCGCCGGTGAGGCGCCACAGCAGCCAGGTGTCCACGGTGCCGAACGCAAGCTCGCCGCGCTCCGCCGCCGCCCGCGCCCCGGGCACGTGGTCGAGCAGCCAGGCGATCTTGGTGGCGCAGAAATAGGGATCGAGCAGCAGCCCGGTGCGGGCGGTGACGTGCGCTTCGTGCCCGGCCTCGCGCAAGGCGGCGCAGTGCCCGGCGGTGCGGCGATCCTGCCAGACGATGGCGTTGTGGATGGCTTCCCCGGTATCGCGCCGCCAGATCAGCGTGGTTTCGCGCTGGTTGGTGATCCCGATGGCGGCGACCTCAGACGCCGCGGCGCCGGCGCTTGCCAGTGTCTCGCGCAGCACCGCGACGCTGTGGGCAAAGAGGTCCTCGGGGGCGTGCTCGACCCAGCCGCTTGCCGGGAAATGCTGCGTCAGCTCCCGTCGCGCAGTGGCGACGACGGACAGATCGGGGGCGCGAAACACCATCGCCCGCGTCGAGGTGGTGCCCTGGTCAAGGGCGAGAATCAGCTCCTGGGCCATGCGGCGGCGCTCCCTGGTGTTTGCGCACCGAGTTTCGGCCAAGCCGGTGCACTTGACCAGCAGTCCCTGATCCGGCACTGCGGGGCGATCACATCCGCGTGAGGAGACCTCCCGACATCGGGCGGGCGCCTCCGCACGCGTATCGCCGGTGCCGGATTCTGCTTAATCGATGATCATGAAGGCGGGCTTCCCGGTCCGCCCAGCAGGGAAACCGGATGCAAGCCGCGCCGCCGCTCGCCGCAGCCGATCGTGTCTCGCGCGTGAGCCGTTCACTGCCGTTCCTGGCCCTGCTCAGCCTGGCGGTCGTCTTCGGTATGATGCTCCACCAGGGCAGCGAGCAGCGCGACCGGGTGCTGGACGAAACCCGCACCGACCTCTCCCGTCTCGCTATGGTGTTTGCCGAGCAGACCGGCCGTGCGGTCGAAACGGCTGATGTCATCTTGCGCGAGATCGCCGACCTGCAGCACGTGCCGGTCGACCAGCGCCCGCCGCACCGCACTCCGCTCGGCATCCGGCTGCAACAGCGCATCGAGGGCATCAGCCAGATCGTCCAGATCAAACTCGCGGACGCCGACGGCACCATCCTCGCCGCCACCGGCTCGGCGCCAGCCCGGCTGCCGCCGGAGGGGCTCGAGCTCATCAGCCGCTTCCGCTCTGGCCCCTCGGAGAGCCTGCTGATCAGCACCCCGTTTCGCGCAACCGGAGGGGAATGGATCGTGCTGCTTGCCCGCCCGTTCCTCGATCCGCAGGACCGCTTCGGCGGGATCGTCGTGGCGGCGCTTGCGCTGCGCTACTTCGAGGAGTTCTATCGCGCGGTCGATCTCGACGACGACGGCGAGATTGTGCTTGCCCGGCGTGATGGGGTCGTGCTCAGCGCCTTTCCGCCGCGCCCCGATGCGGTGGGTGGCAGCTTCGCCGGCATGCCCGCCTTCGCCGAGGCGGCGGTTCGCGCGGCCTGGGCCCCGGGCGGTGCCGGCACATTCCTGATGGAGCGCCCATCCGATGGCGGCAAGCGGGTGGTCGCGATCCGCACGTTGCGCCGCTTCCCGTTCACCATCCATCTCTCGCAGTCGGCCGACGCGGTGCTGCGCGACTGGCGACGGCAGATCGGCTCGGCGGCGGTCTTCGGCCTGGTCATTGCCGGCACCATCGCCGCCCTGCTGGTGCTGATCGCGCGCGAGAGCCGCCGGGTGGCGGGGCTGCTGGCCGAGAACACCGCGGCGCGCGGTCTCGCCGAGGCCGCGACCTTGCGCATCACCCAGCAACTGGAGGAACGCGAACGCGCCGAGACCGCGCTGCGCCAGGCCCAGCGGCTGGAGGCGATCGGCCAGCTGACCGGAGGCGTCGCCCATGATTTCAACAATCTGCTGACGGTGCTGCTCGGCAATATCGAGCTCATGCAGGCCACCCTGCCGGAGCCGGCAAAGCCGGCCGACATGGTCACCCGCACACGGCTGCAACGGATGCAGGCCGCGGCCGAGCGTGGCGCGACGCTGACTGACCAGCTCCTTGCGTTCGCCCGGCGCCAGCCGCTGGTGCCGCGCGCGGCCGATCTTAACACCGTGATCAACGGCATGCTCGACCTGCTGCGCAGCGCCGTCGGCGGCAATATCGAGGTCGATCTGGCGCTCGACGAGGCTTTGTGGCCGGTGCTGGTGGACACCACGCAGATCGAGCTGGTCATCCTCAACCTTGCGCTCAACGCCCGCGACGCCACTGCGGGGGGCGGGCGGATCTGGCTCGAGACGGCGAATGTCACCCTGCCCCCCGCCGAGGCGACCCCGGAGCTGCCGGCCGGGGACTATGTGGCGGTGCGGCTGCGCGATGCCGGGGCGGGGATGAGCCCTGAAGTGAAGGCCCACGCCTTCGAGCCGTTTTTCACCACCAAGGGCCCGAGTCAGGGCTCCGGGCTGGGATTGTCGCAGGTTTACGGCGTGGCACGGCAATCCGGGGGCTGTGCCCTGATCGAGAGCGAACCCGGACACGGCTCGATCGTGAGTGTGCTGTTGCCACGCGCCTCGGCCGAACCGGGGGACGGACCACGGCTCGACGGCGCCGGGCTCACCGTCGGCGCCCGTGTGCTGCTGGTGGACGACGACGAGGCGGTGCGCACCACCACCGCGCTGATCCTGGAGGCGGCGGGCTACGTGATCTTTCAGGCCGACGGTGCCCCCACCGCGCTGGCGATGATCCGCGAGGGCACGCCGCTTGATCTGCTGTTGACCGATGTCGCCATGCCGGAGACCAATGGCGCCGAGTTGGCGGACCAGGTGCGTGCGCTGCTGCCCGGCCTGCCGATCGTCTTCATCTCGGGCTATGCCGACCCCAACGCGATCGCCGGGCGCGACATGCAGCCACTGGTGCGCAAGCCTTTCCGGGTGCTTGACCTTACCGCCCAGATCGAGACCGCGCTGCGGGAGGGCTCACGCGCCGCGCGCTGACCCGGTTTCGGTCAGCCGGTCCAGCCGGAGGCGGTGGCGCGCATCGGTGAGGCGGCGCGCGGCGAGGAACACGACCGCCACTGCCGAGAGGCCGGCGCCGCCGGAAAGCAGGAACATCAGCAGGATCTGGTATTTCACTGCCTCCATCGGGTCGATCCCGGCGAGGATCTGGCCGGTCATGATGCCGGGCAGGGTGACGATGCCGGAAGCAGACATGGAATTGATCACCGGCAGGAGGCCGCGGCGCATTGCTGCCCGCAACAGCCCGCCCATCGCCTGCCGCGCGGTGGCGCCGAGGCAGAGCTGGGCCTCGATCGCCGCCTTCTCGCGCACCACCGAGGCGAGGAGGGCGTCGAGCGCAAGGGAGGCGGCGTTGAGCACGTTGCCGAGCACGATGCCGGCGAGCGGGATGGCGTAGCGGGCCTCGTACCACGGGTCGGGCCGCAGCGCGGTGGTCAGCGCCAGGATGGAGGTGATGCCGGTGGCGAAGGCGACCGAGGCGAGGCCGACCTGGTAATTGCCCCAGTTCACCAGGCGTTGCTCGGGCCGCACCGCGACCTCGCGCCCGCCGATGGCCACCATCACCAGGACCACCAGCAGCGTCACCGGGGGCGAGGCGAGGGCGAAGACGCGGGTGAGGATGACGCCGATGAGCAGGAGTTGCAGCACCATGCGGATGGCGGCGACCGCGAGCTGGCGGTGCAGCCCGAGGCCGAAGACCAGGGAGATCAGGCCATCGAGCCCGATCAGCGCGGCGGCGATGGCGAGGTCGTGGGCTTCGAGGACAATCGTGGGTTTCATGGCGCGACGAGTCGTCCCGCCACCATGGCGAAGTGGCGCTGGCCGAGACGGAGCGCCTGGCCGGGATCGTGGGTGACCAGCAGGATGCTGCGGCCGGCGGCGAGACGGGCGGCGAGGATGGTTTCGACCATGGCCTGGCTGGCTTCGTCGAGCGCCCCGGTGGGCTCGTCGAGCAGCAGGACGGGTGGGTTGGGAAGGAGGGTGCGGAGCAAGGCCAGCCGCTGCTTTTCGCCGGTGGACAGGCGCAGGACGTGGCCGCCGAACAATTCGGGCTTGAGGCCGAGGGCAGGGGCCATGGCGCGGGCGGCGGGCAGGTCGGGGAAATGGGGGGCGACCATATCCAGCCACCAGCCCGATTCGGCGGCGACGTAGGCGACCTGTTTGCGCCAGCCGGGCGCCGGGGTGGCGGAGCGGGCGGTGCCATCGAGGAAGACCTCGCCCTCGCCGGGATCGAGGTCGGCGATCTGACGCAGGAACAGGCTCTTGCCGGAGCCGGAAGCGCCGGTGATGGCGATGCATTCGCCGGCGGCGAGGTCGAGATCGAAGGGGCCGGCGAGGCGGCTGCGCATGTTCGCGATGCGCAGCCGCGGCGGGGTCACTTGGCGGCGAGCCGGCCGAGGAGGCGGGCGTGGCTGCGCATTCCGTGGCGGAAGCAGGTGACTTCGAACTTCTCGTTCGGGCTGTGCACCTGGTCGTCATCGAGGCCGAAGCCCATCAGCAGGGAGTCGAGCCCGAGGGCGGTCTGGAAGGTCTCGACCACCGGGATCGAGCCGCCGCAGCCGGTCATCACCGCGGGTTTGCCGTATTCCTGCTCAAGCACGGCGGCGGCGGCCTGGACGAAGGGGGAGTCGACCGGGATTTCGAGGCCCTGGCCCTGGCCGTGCACGGTGAAGACGAGCTTGGCGTCCGTGGGCACGCGGGCCTGCATGAAGGCCTTGAACCCGGCGATGACGGCATTTGGGTCCTGGCCCGGGACGAGGCGGAAGGAGACCTTGGCGCCGGCTTCGGAGGCGATGACGGTTTTGGTGCCGGGGCCGCTGTAGCCGCCCCAGATGCCGCAGATGTCGCAGGTCGGCCGCGCCCACAGGCGCTCGAGGGCGCCGCGGCCTTTTTCGCCGTAATGCTCGGTCAGGCCGATATCGCCGAGGAACTTGTCCTCGGAGAAGCCCAGCGCGGACCATTGGTTGGACTGCCGCGTGGAGATGTCGCGCACGCCATCGTAGTAGCCGGGCACCATAACGCGCCCCTCGGCGTTCTTGAGCTGGCCGAGCGCGTGGGTGAGGGCGTTGATGGGGTTGAGCGCGGAGCCGCCGTACATGCCGGAATGGAGGTCGCGCGAGGCGGCCTTGAGGATCACATCCATGTAGACCATGCCGCGCAGGCTGGTGCTGATGGCCGGCGTGTTCACGTCCCACATGCCGGTGTCGGAGATGACGATGATGTCGGCCTGGTTGAATTCGGCGCGGTTGGCCTCGACGAAGGGCTTGAAGTTGACGCTGCCGGTTTCCTCCTCGCCCTCGATCATCACCGAGATGCGGCAGGGCATGGTGCCGGTCTCTTCGAACCAGGCGCGGAAGGCCGACAGCCACATCTGGACCTGGCCCTTGTCGTCGACCGCGCCACGGGCATAGACGCGCTTGCCGTGGGGGCCGTCGACGATGGTGGGTTCAAACGGCGGCGAGGTCCAGAGTTCGAGCGGGTCGGCGGGCTGGACGTCGTAGTGGCCGTAGTAGAGCAGGTGGCGCGCCGCGCCGCCGGGTCCGGGGTGATGGGCGGTGACGACGGGGTGGCCGGCGGTTTCGCGCACGGCGGCGTCGAAGCCGAGGGAAGCGAGTTCCTTGCAGGCGTATTCGGCGGCCGCGCGGCAGTCGGCGGCGTGTTTGGGCTGGGCCGAGATCGAGGGGATGCGCAGCCAGTCGATCCAGCGCTGTTGGGCCGCGTCGAAGGTGGCGTCGATGCGGGCGAGGACCTGGTCGGTGAGGCTCATGGTTTTCTCCGTGCGGGCTGCTGCCCATAGGTTTTGTAGCCTTCGCGAACCTCCGCCATCGACGCCGCATCCAGGATGCGGGGCTCCCCGGCGGACAGCGCGAGCAGGTATTGCCGCGCCATCGTCTCCAGCCGCACGGCGGCGAGCAAGGCCGCGGCGGCATCACTTGCATGGCAAATCATGCCATGGTTGGCGAGCAGGCATGCCGATCTGCCCGCGAGCGCCGCGACCGCGTGGTCGGCGAGTTCCCGTGTGCCGAACAGGGCGTAGGGCGCCAGCCGCACGTCGTCGCCGCCGAACTGGGCAATGTCGTAGTGGAACGCCGGTAGCGCGCGGCCGAGCGCGGCCAGCGCGGTCGCGCAATCGCTGTGGGTATGCACGATGACATTTGCAGCCGGTGCCGCCGCGTAAATCGCCGCATGCATTGCCCATTCCGACGACGGCGCCACGTCGCCCTTCCAGGTGCCATCGAACGCCATCCGTACCAGGCGACCGGGTTCGACGGTGTCGCCGCGCACGCCGGTTGGCGTGATCAGCATGCCGTTGCCGGTGCGGGCGCTGACATTGCCTGAACTGCCGACATTCAGGCCTCGCGCGCAGACCTCGCGGTAGAGCCAGGCGACGTCGGCGCGTCGCTGTTTCATGCTTCCTCCGGGACGGTGCCGGGGCGCGGATCGATCGGCAGCAGGCGATCGAGCCCGCTCATCCGCTCGAACACTGCCGCCGCCGCCAGGGCGGCCGCCTCGCCGCGCGCCGGGGCGACGATCTGCAGGCCGACTGGCCGACCGAAACGGTCGAAGCCGCAGGGGATGGAGATGGCGGGGCAACTGGTCAGGGTGATGGCCGAGGTGAGCGCCGAACCGGCGATGTAGTTGGTCAGTTTCTGGCCATCGACGATGTCGCGGGCGCGCAGGCGGACATCCCAGGCCGGCGTGGCCGAGCCGGGGGTGACCAGGATGTCGTAGGTCTCGAAGAAGGTCGCGAACCGGCGGTAGAGCGCCGCCCGCTCGCGCTCGGCCCAGGCCAGGCGCGAGGCGGTTTGTTGCAGGCCCTGCTCGGTGTTCCAGATGATGTCGGGTTTGAACTGGTCGCGGTACTGCGCGATCTGCAATTCGCGGGCGACCACGAAATGTTGCGAGCGCAGAGCGAGGAACACCTCGTCGACCGGGCCCAGCTCGGGGCAGGCTTCCTCGACGATGCAGCCGGCTTCCTCGAAGCGGCGCGCGGCGCGGCCGCAAATCTCGCGCGTTTCGCGATCGACCGGCAGCGCGCCGTTGAAATTGGCGGTGAAGGCGACCCGCCGGGGCGGCCGGGCCTCGGTCGCGGCAGCGAGGAAGGGGCGGGAGGGCGCGTCGAAGGTCAGCGGATCATGCGGGCAGGGCCCGGCCATGGTGTCGAGAAACAGCGCCAGATCGGCCACATTGCGGGCCATCGGCCCTTCGACCGAGAGCGGCGAGAACAAGTTGTTTGACGTTCCCCGCGTCACCCGCCCCGGTGAGGGACGGATGCCGACCACCGAGCACAAGGTCGCCGGTCCACGCAGCGAGCCGCCGTGGTCGGAGCCCTGGGCGAGCCAGGCCTCGCCGGTGGCAAGTGCCACCGCACCACCCCCGGTGGAGCCGCCGCAGGTCAGCGCCGTGTTCCACGGGTTCAGTGTGCGGCCGAACACCTCGTTGAAGGTATTGCCGCCGGCGCCGAATTCCGGAGTGTTCGACTTCGCGATCACGATCCCGCCCTTGCGCTCAATGCGCTCCACCAGGGGGTGGGAGGTGGCGGGCACATGGTCGCGGAAGATCGGCGAGCCGTAGGTGGTGCGCACGCCGGCGACATCGGCGAGGTCTTTGATCACGACGGGCAGGCCGGCGAGCCAGCCGGGCTCGCTTTCGGCCTCGCGCCGCCGTCCTGCCATCAGGGCGCGCGCATGGTCCCGCGCGCGGTCGAGGCAGAGGGTCGGCAGGGCGTTGACATCGGGCTCGACGATGGCGATGCGGGCGGCGGCGGCATCGATGAGGTCGAGCGGCGTCACCCGCCCGGCCCGGAGTGCGGTCACCGCCTCGTTGGCGGTCATGTGGATGAGTTCGTCGGACATGGCGGGGTCCCTTCTGCGCGCGGCGTAGTGGCGGCGAGGCGGGGCGGGGCGTCAAGAGGGTGGGCTTGCGGAATCGTAGCAGTGCGCGATTCCACCTGCATTGATCTTGTTCTAGCGTGGCCTGATGCATGATCCGAGTCCCAAAGCGGCGATCGTCGGGATCGCAGGTCCGGTCCTGACCGCCGAGGAGGCGGACCTGCTGCGGCGGCTGCCGCCGGCCGGGGTGATCCTGTTCAAGCGCAATGTGGACCATCCGGCGCAGCTCATCGCGCTGAACGCCGCACTGCGCACCGCGCTGCCACCCGGCGCGGTGATCATGGTGGACCAGGAGGGCGGACGGGTCGCGCGGCTGCGGCCGCCGCATTGGCTGAGCCATCCTGCGGCCGGTGCGATCGGGGCGCTGTTCGTGCGCGACGCCAGGGCCGGGCGGCGGGCGGCCTGGCTGCAAGGGGCGCTGATCGGGGCGGAATGCGCGGCCATGGGCTTCGACACCGTCTGCGCCCCGGTGCTCGACCTGCGACTGCCCGACATGAGCGAGGTGGTGGGCGACCGCGGTTTCGGTGCCGATGCGCTGATCGTCGCCGAACTCGGGCGTGAGCTGGCCGAAGGGCTGCTGGCGGCTGGGGTGCAGCCGGTCCTGAAACACGCGCCCGGCCATGGCCGCGCCCGGGTGGACAGCCATCTCGCTTTGCCGGTGGTGGAGGAGGGCGACCTCGATCGCGACCTGCTGCCGTTTGGCGCCAACGCCGACCTGCCATGGATGATGACAGCGCATGTGGTGTTCCGTCCCTACGACCCGGCGCTGCCCGCCACCTTGTCGCCCATCGTGCTTGAGGCGGTGATCCGCCGGCGGATCGGCTTCGACGGCGTGTTGGTGTCCGACGATCTGGCCATGGGCGCCCTGTCCGGGCCGCCCGCTGCGCGTTGCCGGGCAGCCCTCGCGGCCGGGTGCGATGTGGCGCTGTATTGCCCCGGCGGGCTGGCGGACAATATAGAAGTGCTGGAGGCGATGCCGGCGCTCACCGAGGCGGCGCGGCACCGATTGGTTGCCGCGCGCGCCATGGCGGCGGCGCGGCGGATGGCGCTGGACCCGGCGCGGCTTGTCGCCGAACGGGATGGGTTGGGCATTTGACCGATATTCTCATCGCGCTGGTTGCCGGCGTCCTGGCGATCACCCTGCACGAGGCGGCGCACGGCTACGCCGCGCTGGCCATGGGTGACGATACCGCCAAGCGGGCCGGGCGGCTGTCGCTCAATCCGCTGGTCCATGTCGACAAGGTCGGCACCATCTTGTTGCCGCTTGGCCTCGCGGTCGGCCAGTTGCTGACGATCGGGCGTATCGCGTTCATGTTCGGCTGGGCCAAGCCGGTGCCGGTGGCGGCGTGGAAGTTCCGCGACCCGCGTCGTGCGATGATGGTGGTGGCGGCTGCCGGGCCGGCGATGAATTTCGCGCTGGCCTTCCTCGCCAGCCTCGCGCTGCTGGCCGCCTTCCCCGATGCGGCGCTCGACGACGAGCGGCTGCCGGTGGGGTTCCTGATCGCCTTCATCGAATTCAATCTCGTGCTCGGCCTGTTCAACCTGCTGCCGCTGCCGCCGCTGGACGGTGGGCGCATTGTCGTCGGGCTGCTGCCTGAGAGATTGGCGCGGGCCTGGGCCTCGGTGGAACGCTACGGCATTGTCATCGTGCTCCTCCTGGTCGTGGTACTGCCCGAGATGTCGAGGGATCTCGGCATGCCGGTCGATCCGGTGGGCTGGGTGCTGCACCGCGCGCTGCCCTGGGTGATGCTGACCGAACTGCACTGGGCTGCCGCTGTGGTGGAATTCTTCGGGGGCCAGGGTGGCTGAGGCGGCGGCGCACCCGGTTGCCGCCAACGATACCCCCCTCGCCGAGGGGCTGCTGCTGCATCTGGACGGTTTCGACGGGCCGCTCGACCTGCTGCTCGAACTGGCCCGCGGCCAGAAGGTCGATCTCGCCCGCATCTCGATCCTTGCTCTGGTCGACCAGTATCTTGTGGTGATCGAGGGGGCGCGGCGGGTTCGGCTGGAACTGGCGGCGGACTGGCTGGTGATGGCGGCGTGGCTGGCCTGGCTCAAATCCCGCCTGCTGCTGCCCAAGGGGCTCGAACCGGCCGATGAGGCGGAAATCGCCGCCGAGGTGCTGGCGGCCCGGCTGCGCGACCTCCAGGCGATTCGTGCCGCCGCGGTCTGGCTCGGCGCCCGCCCGCAGCTTGGCATCGAGGTGTTTGCGCGCGGCGCACCTGAAGCGTTCGCGGAGACGGAGACTGCCGGCATCACCGCGGAGCTCGGCGGTCTCATGCGCGCCTACATGGCGGCCCTGCGGCGCGGCACCAGGCACCGCAGCTACAAGCCGGCGCGGATTTCGCTGTGGGGGGTGAAGGACGCGCTCGCCCGCCTCGCCGTGCTGGTCGGCGTGCTGCCGGACTGGGCGGACCTCGCCCGCTTCCTGCCCGAGTCGATGACCGGCCCGCTCGAACGCCGTGCCGCGGTCGCCAGCACCCTCATCGCCAGCCTGGAAATGGCGAAAAGCGGCCTCCTCCGGCTGCGCCAGGAGGATGCTTTCGGCCCGATCCTGCTGCGCCGGCAGGATTTCGGCGTCGACGGGCGCACGGAGGAGAGCGATGGCTGACGCCGACCATATCCGGCTCGCCGAGGCCCTGGTCTTCGCTTCTGGTGTTCCGGTCAGCGATCGCGCCCTGACCCAGGCGCTGCCCGACGGCGCCGATGTCGCCGCCGTGATGGCCGCGCTGTGCGCCCAGTACGCCGGGCGCGGCGTCAGCCTGGTGGAAGCCGGCGGCGGCTGGCAGTTCCGCACCGCCGAGGACCTTGCGCCCCGGCTCAAGCGCGTCGTCAAGGTGCCGCGCCGGTTGCCGCGTGCGGCGATGGAGACCTTGGCCATCGTCGCCTACCACCAGCCCGTCACCCGCGCCGAGGTCGAGGAAATCCGCGGCGCCGCCCTTTCCCAGGCCACGCTCGACGCCCTGCTCGATGCCAACATGATCATCCCCAGGGGCCGCAAGGAAACCCCCGGGCGCCCTACCTTGTGGGCGACCACGCCGGAGTTTCTCAGCCATTTCGGGCTGCCCGACCTGCGCGACCTGCCCCGCCGCGAGGACCTGCTGGTGGAGCCGCCGGCGCGCGGGGAGGAGGAGGCGGAAGGGACGTGACGGCATGCGCGCCCCTCCGCCGCCTGGCCGGTTTCCTCCCGGTAGGGTTTCCTGCTAGCAGGGGCCGGCGCGGGAGGTTTGGGCACGGATGTTTGATTTCGCCTGGTCGGAGATTGCGATAATCGGTGTGGTCGCCCTGGTGGCGATCGGGCCGAAGGACATGCCGGTGGCCATCCGCTCGGTCGCGGGGCTGGTCAAGAAGGCACGCAAGATGGCCTCCGAGTTCCAGACCCATGTCGACGAGATGGTGCGCGAGGCCGATCTTGGCGATCTCAAGAGCCAGATCGACGACATCAAGAATTTCGATATCGCGGGCGAGATCGAAAAGGCCGTCGATGCCGACGGTTCGATCCGTGATGCCTTCGCCACCGATCCGCTCGATGCCGCGTTCGGCGCCAGGTCCGGGGGCGCGTCCGCCTCTGCCGTGGCGGCGAAATGGACGCCACCGCCCAAGGCGCCACCGTCCTTCATTCCGCCGCAGATCGCCGCCCCGCCGCGCCCGCCGGCATTCGTTCCGCCTGACACCGTGCGTCACTGAGGTCATCAAGATGGCGAAGCCCGACGAGGATGTGATCGACGACAAGCCGATGCCGCTGATGGAGCATCTGCTTGAACTGCGGACCCGGTTGATGTGGTCGATCGGCGCGTTCGTGATCGCGTTTGTGATATGCTATCATTATTCGGGACAGATCTATCTCTTCCTCGCCCAGCCGCTCGCCGATGTGTTCCGCGAGAATGGCGAGGTGCGCAAGATGATCTACACCTCGCTGACCGAGGCGTTCTTCACCTACATGAAGGTGGCGGTGTTCGGCGCCGCCTTCATCTCGTTTCCGGTGGTGGCGACGCAGTTGTGGATGTTTATCGCACCCGGGCTCTACCGCAGCGAGAAGAAGGCGATCGCGCCGTTCCTGGTGGCCTCGCCCATCCTGTTCGTGATGGGCGCCTCGGTGGTGTATTATCTCGTCATCCCGGTGGCCTGGAAGTTCTTTATCGGCTTTGAAATTCCGGCCGAGGGCAACGGCTTGCCGATCGAGTTGCAGCCCAAGATCGGCGAATACCTCGACCTCGTGATGAAGCTGATCCTGGCCTTCGGCGTGGCTTTCCAGCTGCCGGTGGCACTGTCGCTGATGGCCAAGGTCGGCATCGTCACCTCGGCCGGGTTGAAAAAGTTTCGCCGCTACGCGGTGGTGGTGATGACGGTGATTTCCGCGGTGCTGGCGCCGCCCGATCCGGGCAGCATGATCATGCTGGCGGTGCCGCTGATGGCGCTGTACGAGTTGTCGATCATTGCAGCGCGCTTTGTCGAGCCGAAGCGCAAAGAGGACTGAGCCATGCTCCGTATCGCCTGCCTGCACACTGTCGAGAGCAACATCGCCGTCTTCGAGGCGGCTTCGCGCGGGCTCGACGTGGTGTTGTCGCATCATGTCCGCGCCGACCTGCTGTCGCGCTCGGAGGTGGCGGGTGGGCTGACCGCCGAAATCGTTGATGAGGCCGCCGCGGTGCTGCGCGGGCTGGCGGGCGAGGCGGATGCGGTGTTGCTGACCTGCTCCACCGTCGGCCCCGCTGCCGAACAGGCGGCCGTTGGCGCTGGCGTGCCGATCCTGCGGGTTGATGGCGCCCTGGCCAGCCGGGCGGTGGCAGCGGCCGCGCAGGGCAGCAAGCGGGTGATCGCGCTGTGCGCGGTGCAGACCACGATCGAGCCGACGCGCAAGCTGTTCGAGCGCGCGGCCGAGGGCACCGGGGTTGCCATTGAGATGCGGATCGCCCCTGGCGCCTGGGATGCGTTCAAGTCGGGCGACACGGCGGGGTATCACCTTCTGGTCGCCGCGGCGGCCGATGCGCTCTATGCCGGCGGTGCCGATGTCATCGCACTTGCCCAGGCTTCCATGGCCGGAGGGGCGGCGTTGTGCGCCCACGGCACCCCATTGACCAGCCCCGCCGCCGGCCTCGCCGCGGCGGCCAAGGACTGAGACCATGCACGACATTCGCACCATCCGCACCGACGGCCCCGCCTTCGACAGCGCGCTCGCCCGTCGCGGCCTGGCCCCCGCCTCGCCCGCCATTCTCGCCCGGGATTCCGAGCGCCGCGCAGGGCAAACCGCGTTGCAGGAGAAGCAGGCCCGTCGTAATGCCCTGGCCAAGGAGATCGGCACCGGCAAGCGTGCCGGCTCCGACACCTCGGCGCTCGAAGCCGAGGCGACAGCGCTGCGCAACGAGATGGAAGGGCTGGAGAAATCCGCCGCTGAGATCGACCGCGAGATTTTCGACACGCTCGCCGGCATCCCCAACCTGCTTGACCCCGACGTGCCCGACGGCGCCGACGAGAGCGCCAACAAGGCGCTGAAATACTGGGGCGAGGTGCGCGATCTCGGGTTCCAGCCGAAGCAGCATTTCGAGCTCGGCGAGGCGCTGGGGATGATGGATTTCGCCAATGCGTCGAAAATCGCCGGCGCCCGCTTCACCATCCTGCGTGGCAAGCTGGCGCGGCTGGAGCGCGCGCTCGGGCAGTTCATGATCAACCTGCACACCACCGAGCACGGTTACGAGGAACATATCGTGCCGTTGCTGGTGAACGACGCGACCATGTTCGGCACCAACCAGTTGCCCAAGTTCGCCGAGGATTCCTTCCGTACGACCGACGGGCGTTGGCTGATCGCGACCTCGGAGATCTCGCTCACCAACATGGCGGCCGGGGAAATCATCCCGGAGAAGACCCTGCCGATCCGGGTGACGGCGCTGACCGAGTGCTTCCGCTCCGAGGCCGGCTCCGCCGGGCGCGACACCCGCGGCATGCTGCGCCAGCACCAGTTCCGCAAATGCGAGCTGGTCTCGATCGTGCATCCCGACCACAGCGTCGATGAGCAGGAGCGCATGACCGCCTGCGCCGAGCGGGTGCTGGAGCTGCTCCAGATCCCCTATCGCCGTGTCGTGCTCTGTGCCGGCGATACCGGGTTCGGCGCCGTGCGGACCTTCGACCTCGAAGTCTGGCTGCCCGGCCAGCAGGCCTGGCGCGAGATTTCCTCTTGCTCGAATACGCGGGATTTCCAGGCCCGGCGCATGAACGCGCGGTATCGCGGTGGTGACGGCAAGGTGGCCTATGTCCACACGCTGAATGGCTCCGGCGTGGCGGTGGGCCGGGCGCTGATCGCGGTGATGGAGAACTACCAGCAGGCGGACGGGTCGATCCTGGTGCCTGAGGTGGTGAAGCCGTACATGGGCGGAATCGAAGTTATTTCCGTGTAAGGGAGACCACGACATGGCGCTGCGCTTCGGAGTGATCGGGTTGGATCATCGGCATGTCTACGAGCTGACCCAATATCTGATCGACGCCGGCATGGAGTGTGCGGGCTACTGGCCGGTCACCTCCGATCCCGGCGTGTTGGAGGGCTATCGCAAGCGTTTCCCGGGTCTGCCCGAAGTGGCGGAGCAGGCCCGGCTGCTGGAGGACCCGACGATCCAGGTGATCGTCACCGCCGCCATTCCGCGCGACCGCGCCGCTATCGCCGTCGCGGCGATGCGGCATGGCAAGGACGTGCTGGTGGACAAGCCCGGCCTGACAGATTTCGCCCAGCTTGCCGAGGTGGAGCGGGTGATCGCCGAAACCGGACGGATCTTCTCGGTCTGCTTCTCCGAGCGCTTCCAGACCCCCTCGACCGCGGTGGCGCTGGAACTGGTGCGGTCTGGCGCCATCGGCCGCGTGGTGCAGACCGTGGGGCTCGGGCCGCACCGTCTCAACCGGCCGCTGCGGCCCGGCTGGTTCTGGGACGCCGCAACCTATGGCGGCATCCTGGTCGACATCGCGAGCCACCAGATCGACCAGTTCATCGTCTTCACCGAGAGCACCAGGCCCGAGATCGCCTTCGCCTCGGTCGGCAAATACGCGGTCGGCAACGGGTTCGAGGATTTCGGCGAGATCGTGCTGCGCAGCGAATGCGCCAGTGGCTACATCCGGGTCGACTGGTTCACCCCGGACGGGCTGCCGACCTGGGGCGACGGGCGGCTGACCATCCTGGGCACCGAGGGCACCATCGAGCTGCGCAAATATCTCGATATCGAGGGCCGGCCCGGCACCGATCATCTGTTTCTGGCCGACCGCAAGGGCACCAGTCACATCGCCTGCGAAGGTCGGAAGCTGACCTATTTCCGCGATTTCGCCGCCGACGTGCGCGACCGCACAGAGACCGCGATGCCGCAGGCCCATGCGCTCACGGTCTGTCGCCTCGCGCTCCAGGCCCAAGCCCAGGCGGTTCCCACCGCCGGCTAAATCCGCGCCCGCGTCCCGGATTTGAGCCTCCCGGGTGCTCCGCGCCCGGAAGGCGCTGGCGTTGGCGAGCCGGAATCCTATACATAAATTTACACAAAAAAGTGAAAATCCTGACGATTCTACTCAGTGCGTCAGTTTGGCGTCAGAATTTCGTGATATATGCGTCCAAATGCGTGGTACGTCTCTTTTTACGGAAAATCGATCGATGGTTCCATTCGATCTCGACGCACAATCTAGCCCGAGCTTCGCGGCCGGCACGGCGCCGCGGCTGCGGGTCGCCGTGGTGACCATGGTGTACAACGAGCCGGTCTTCCCGCCGATCTGGCTGCGACACTATGCCGGTCTGGTCGGCGTCGAGAACTGTCTGGTGGTGGATCACGGCAGCGATGACGGGTCCACGCGTGATTTGCGCGGCGCCGGCACCATCCGGTTGCCGCGCACGGCGCTGCGGGAGCAGGAGCGCTGCGCCTTCATCTCCGATCTCTGCCGCGGACTGCTGCGCTACCACGATGCGGTGATCTACACCGATGTCGACGAGTTGCTGGTGGTCGACCCCGCCCGCCATGGCAGCCTCGATGCGCTGTTGCGTCAGGAACAGGCGCCGGTGATCCGCGCCATCGGGTTCAATGTTCGCCAGTTGACCGGCATCGAGGGGCCGCTTGATCTCGCGCGGCCAGTCTCCCGCCAGCGGCGCATGGTCCAGCTCGTCACCTGCATGTTCAAGCCGCTCGTGGTACGCGAGGCGGTGCGCTGGGCCCCCGGGTTCCATGATTGCGACCTGCCGACGGCATTCGCACCGCTGTTCCTGTTCCATCTGCGCCTGGCCGACCGCGATATCGCGCTGGGTCGTCTGGCCAAGACTCGGGCACAGGACTGGAGCTGCCCGCTGGACGCGGCGGCGGCAAAGCACCAGCTGATCCCCGATGCGGAGATGATCGCCGGCCTCGATCGGGCGGTCGCACTCCCGCGCCAGCACGGGATGGACTTCGATATCACCGAGCCGCCGCTGCGCGATCTGCTCGCGATGATCATCGCCGAGGAGGCACAGGGGCTGCGCGACGATATCTATCGCATCGGCATCAACCGCGCGGCCGCCGAGTTGTGGGCCCTGCCGCGGCGGTTGGTCGGGACGTTCTGAAAATCATCAAGCTCTGAGGAAGCGTCGTATGTGCGGCAAAACGGCCCGCACATCGATCGACCAGCTGCCATCGGCAGCCGGCGTGCCAAGGATCATTCCGTAGTCGAGACTCAGAGAAGCGAACAGGTTGGCATGACGGTCGACGAAACGAGGATCGCTCTCGAAGGAGAGTAGGCGTGTCCCGGGCCGGCAAAACACGGCATTGAACATGCCACCGCCGCCGAGGCCTGCGACCACATCCGCCGTCGCGAAGAGCGCCATCTGGTCCTCCGCGGAGAGCTGTTCGGGTTCGACAATGGTGAAGCCGAGTGGAGCGAAAACGGCAATCAATTCGGCCTCGTTGCGCAAAAGGCGGTGGTCGTCGCGCGAGCGGGAGCGGCGCGAGACAAAGATGCGTGATGCGGGCGGGATGTCGCCCACGCCGGTGGCCAGGGTACGGAAGAGAGCCCGCTCGCTGGGGGCGATATGAAAATCCATGCGAGGCGTGCGCTGGAGGTCCACTGATTCAAAAAGATAAGGATGCAGTGGGTCGTGCTCAACGACGCGGCCTGGATCGATGTCCAGCCGGTTGAACAATGCGCGCATGTTCGGATGGTTCAGATGGACAAATAAGTTGTCGTAGGAAACGCCGCTGTTGCGGAACCACTCAAGTGCAGGCAGGCTCGAGACTAGGAACAGGCCCCAGTGGTGCGGCTCGTGGGGCGTCGCGAACATCGTGCGTCCCGGAATGTATTGGGCGTCAGCCAGCGCTTGCTCCGAGATCGCCAGCCCGTCGTCCAAAATAGCAATGCCGGCGGTACGGCCGGCGAGGCTCTCTCGGTCTCGGGTGGCGAGGTTGCGAGCATGATATTCGCCGGTGGCGTAGTAGCTGTTCTGAAATAGATCTCCCAGGATGAAGCAATCTGACCAGACGAGTCCGGCATCTTCAAACCGGTCAAGCACCTTGGGGACGGTAAGGCGCTCTGCGGTATCCAACATGCGAAGCGGCAGGGCCTCGCCGACAGCGGATGCCAGCATGCTGGGGCGTGGTCGCCTCCAGGGGGAGGCTGGATGGAGAATGTCTCTCTGGGCAACTCGGTGATGGCGGCCCGGGCCCCCGAAGCTCAACCGGCGCAGGGCGGCGGCCGGCCCTTGCAAACCCGGGTTTCCATCTCGGCTCATTTGGCAGAAATGCCGAGGCGGCCGGCCACCTCCTGGATGTATTGCCAGGCGACGCGGCCGGAGCGGGCGCCGCGGGTGATGGACCACTCCACCGCACCTTTGTGCAGGTCCTCGCGGCTCAGCGTGATGCCGAGCGCGTCGGCGTAGCCGTCGATCATGGCGAAGAAAATGTCCTGGTCGCAGGGGTGGAAGCCGATCCACAGGCCGAAGCGGTCGGACAGGGAGACCTTTTCCTCTACCGCCTCGTTGGCGTGGATGGCGGTGGAGCGCTCGTTCTCGATCATGTCGCGCGGCATGAGGTGACGGCGGTTGGAGGTGGCGTAGAACAGGACATTGGCCGGCCGGCCCTCGATTCCGCCATCGAGCACGGATTTCAGCGCCTTGTAGTCGGCGTCCTCGCGTTCGAAGGAGAGGTCGTCGCAGAAGATCAGGCAGCGTCGGCGCTCGCCGCGGAGCAGCCGCAGCAGTTCCGGCAGGGTGGAGATGTCCTCGCGGTGGATCTCGATCAGCGCCAGGCTGCCGGGATGGACCTCATTGCAGGTGGCGTGGGCGGCCTTGATCAGGGAAGACTTGCCCATGCCGCGCGCGCCCCAGAGCATGGTGTTGTTGGCGGGAAAGCCGCGGGCGAAGCGCATGGTGTTGTCGAGCAGGATCGATTTGGCGCGGTCGATGCCGAGCAGCAGATCGATACCGACGCGGCTGACGGCGGCGACCGGGATCAGCATCGCCGGCGTCGGCTGCCAGACGAAGGCATCGGCATCGGCCAGTACGACCTTGGCGGCGGGGGGGGGCGCGAGGCGTTCGAGCGCCTCGGCGATGCGGGCGGCCAGCGCGATCAGGTCCTGATTCATCGTTTCGTCTTTCGGGTGGGCGGAATGGGTGCTTGACGCAGAGGGGGCGGAAACTATGGTCCCGCCCTTGTCACCGCAACCCGGAAGCCAGTTTCATGCTCATTTCTCCCGCCTACGCCCAGGACGCCGCCGGCCTGATGGGTGGCGCCGTGCAGTTCGCGCCGCTCGTGCTGATTTTCGCCGTGTTCTATTTCCTGCTAATCCGCCCGCAGCAGCAGCGCCAGAAAGAGATGAAGGCGATGCTGGGGGCGCTCAAACGCGGCGACAAGGTGGTCACCGGCGGCGGCATCGTCGGCACCGTGACCAAGGCCAAGGACAACGATGTTGAGGTCGAGATCGCCGAGGGGGTGCGCGTCAATGTGCTGCGTGATACCATCGCCAGCGTGATCAACCCCAAGCCGGCCAATGACAGCAAGCCCGCTAAGGGCTGAACCTGGCGTCGAATTCGCGGAATAGCCGGGCGGCCCTGTGCGTCATCCCAGTGACAGTACAGAGCCTCGTTCAAATATCAGCCCAACTATTCACACCAAGGTGACACACATCGTTCATCGCGATGCCAGTCAAAATGTCGCTCGGGGCCGCTAGTCTCGACCGCAATAAATGCTGAACATGTGGTGGACTAGCTTATCAGTTTCGCTCCCTGCGACGACTGTTCCATGCCAAGTACGCTGAGCCTGTCCTCTGGGAAGGATGAAAACATGCTGCGGCAAAATATCGCGCACACCGGACCCTCGACCGGCCTTATGGCCAAGCTAAACCGGCAGGGCGATGTCGCCGCGTCGGGTATCGTATTGGTGGTCGAGGCGCATACGCAAGTGCGCCAGACCTTGGGCCGGGCGCTGCGGGGGGCAGGGTATGCGGTGATCGAGGCAGCGCACGCCGCTGCGGGCGCCGAGGTGATGGTGGGGGTTGCGCTCGCGGCTTGTATCATCGAGATCACCGCCGATGATGACGCGGCCGGGATGCGGCTCGGCCATGCGCTTCGCGAAACCGATCCCGCGGTGGCGATCCTGCACACCACCGGCCTCGAAGCCTGGCAATTGCCGGCGATGCCGGCGATCGATCCGATGACCCGGTTTCTGCGCAAGCCGTTCGGGATGCGGGCGATGATCGAAGTGCTCGGGCGGCTGTGCGGCCGGCGGATCGGCGGCAATGCGGGCGTCGCGCCGAAAGGATATCTCACGGAGATGTGAGGAGAAGGCTGTTCCGTTGCGGCGCGGCAGGGCTGATCCGGGCTGGTCAGTAGCTGCGTGATCGTGTCCATTGCGGACAATCGTGGCAATGTTTCGCGGGGGTGCGGCACGCCGGTTTGCGGATGCCGGTGTTCAGCCCGTTCGTGTATGGCGCGTGCGATGGAGATCGACCGTGGCGAGCGAGGGGGCCGGCTTGATGGGCAGACGCGAGATTGTGAGCGGTCTGTTGGCCGGGCTGGCGGGGCAGACGGTGATGTTCATCGTGGTCCGCTTGGTGTTGCCGGCGTTGTTCGACACCAGGCCGCCGCCGGCGGTGCTGGTGCAGTTGATCCTCGGATTGCCGATCTATGGCGGAGCGGTCGCGGTGCAACTGCTGATCACGGTCGTCGCGCTTCCTGCGGCGTTCGTGCTGGCAGCGCGGCCGCTGATGCGGGCGGTGGTGCCGGATATGCCGTGGTGGGTGATGGGCGCAGTGTTCGGTGCAGTGATCGGCCTCGCAGCGCTGGCGACGATCGCATTTGGCTGGGTCGGAGGGGGCGAGATCCAGGGGTTCAGCTACGCACTGCCACCGGGGCTGATGGCGCTGATGGCCTATGGGTTGACGGTGGCCGGCGTGCTGCATTGGCGCGAGCACGCGGAGTAGGAGGGTGGGTAACTCATTGATAAAATCATATAATGTAGGTGTCGCCCGGCGCAATCGGTCAGGTTGGTCTTGCGCGCCTTAGGCTACCACATGGGGTCAATGGCGGTGACGGTGCCCTCGGCGGCTTCGATGACTTCGCCGGCGTCCAGCGTGAGGTCTTCTCGGAAGCGGCCGGCGAGGATTTGCACGCCGGTGCGAAGGTTGCCGTGGCTGCCGACGGGGACGGCCAGGCCGGGGAGGCCGAGGAAAGGGGCGACGAAGCTGGGGCGGATGGAGTCGATGATTTTGCGCTGGCCCTCGAGCGTGAGGTCCTGGCCCTGCGGCGGCGGGAGGTGGCCGAGGGTAGGGAGGATCACGAGCTGGGTGTCCTGGAAGAAGCACTGCCAGCGGTAGAGCAGGAAATCGCGGGCGGCGAGGGTGTCGAGCACCACCGAGGGGTCGTTGGAGGGGGGGCAGATTTCCAGCCAGAGGCGCATGGAGGTCTTGCCGGCCTCGTCGCCGTGCTGGTTCATGACCGGGCCGAGCTGGCGGAAGACGTCGTTGGAGCCGAGGACGTTCCACATGTCGGGGATGTCGGCGATGTCGGGGGGGAGGATTTCCTCCACGATGTAGCCGACGGCGGCGAGATACTTGCCGGCCTGACGGACGGCGGCGGCCTGGGCGGGGTGGGTGGTGCCGCCGGGGAGTTCGGACACGAGGGCGACGCGGAGCGGGCGGTTCGGCGCCGGGCCGATCAGGGGGGCGTCGGCCCAGCGGGTGTCGCACGGGTCGCCCTTGGCCATGACAGAGAGGGCGAGGCGGGCGTCACGGACGGTGCGGGTGTGGGGGCCCTGGGTGGACATGAGCTGGCCGCTCATGGCGCGGCCGGCGGTGGCCATGGGGGAGAAGGACGGAATGCGGCCGTGGCCGACGCGCAGGCCGACGACGCCGTTGCAATAGGCGGGGATGCGGACGGAGCCGCCGATGTCGTTGCCGTGGGCGATGGGGCCGATGCCGGCGGCAATCGCCGAGCCGGCGCCGCCGGAGGAGCCGCCGGGGGAGATGCCCTTGTCGCGGGGATTGTAGGTCATCCCGTGGAGTTCATTGTCTGAGAAGGCGCGCATGGAGAAGGCGGGCGCATTGGTGCGGCCGACGATGACGGCACCGGCATGGCGGAGGTTGGCGACCACGGGGGCGTCGGCGGTGGCCATGAAGTCCTTGAGGGCGACGACGCCGTTGTCGGTGGGGTGGCCCTTCTGATCCGTGTTGATCTTGATGGTGACGGGGACGCCATGGAGCGGGCCGAGCGCGTCGCCACGGGCGCGGGCGGCGTCGGCGGCGTCGGCGGTGGCGAGTGCCTCGGCGTCGAAGCGGCGGACGACGGCATTGAGCTTGGGATTGACGGCGTCCATGCGGGCGAGGACGGACTGGGTGGCCTCGCGGGCAGAGGCGCGGCCGGTGCGGATGAGACGGGCGAGGTCGGTCGCGTCGAGTTGCCAGAGTTCCATGGTGTCGTGGTCCCTATCGCTGCTGGCTTTCGCCGGGTTTCAGACCGGAGTTTTGCAAGATGAGGCAAGGCTAGCAAGGCTCCGCTGGCAAAGGGCCGTGAGGCCCTTTGAACCCGATACTGCTCGCGGCTGGGGCGCGGACCTTCGGTTAGGATCCCGCGATTTCGGTGGCCTCTTGGGCGAAGCCAGTCGGTCCTTCGGACGGCCCGGCAGGCTTGTGCGTTCGCAAGGTTGATGGCCTGCGGCGCAAGGCAGGGACGGGGTTCGCGGCTGAAGATTGGTGCTCCACCCGCGAGACGTCGAGGGTTCTTAGGGCCTCACGGCCCTAAGCCGGCGGAGCCTTGCTTGCTTCGACGCTTTCGGGGTCAGCTCCGTTTGACGTTCCAGAACAGGGCGTAGCCGTCGAGGATGCCGGTGAGTTCTTTTTTGTAGGCCATGGGGGCGAAGTTCTGGCCCAGCGGGATGTAGGGGACGTCTTCGAATGCTTGGAGTTGGAGGTCTCGGGCGAGGGATTTCTGAGCGTCGAGGGTGGGGGCGGCGAGCCAGGCGTCGCGGAGGGCCTCGATTCTGGGGCTTTCGGGCCAGCCGGGGCCGCCGTTGCGGCCAAGGGCGCGCAGCGAGGCGTTGACGGCGGGGTCCCATTGGTCGAGGCCGGACCAGTAGGAGTGGTAGACGTTCCAGCCGCCCTGGTCGGAGGCGTCGACGCGGGAGAGGCGTTGGACCATGGAGCCCCAGTCCATGTACTGGGCGTCGACGGTGAAGCCGCAGCGGGTGAACATGTCGGCGCCGACCTCGGCGATGGCTTTGAGGACGGGGACGTCGGAGGGGATGAGGACGGCGACTTTCTCGCCTTTGTAGCCTGCGGCGAGAATCGCGGCTTTGACTTTGGCGACGTCGCGGGGGGAGGTGAGGGCGGTCATGCCGGCGTCGTTGGCCATGGGCGAGGTGGGGCAGAAGAAGCCGAGGCCGTTGCGGCGCATGGTGGCGTCATCGCCGACGACGGCTTGCATGAAGTCGTCCTGGTTGATGGCGCCGAAGAGGGCGCGGCGGATGGCGGGGTTGTTGAAGGGGGGGGTGAGGTGGTTCAGCCGCATGAAGCCGAGGTAGCCGGTTTTGTCGTGGACCTGGAGGATGAGTTTGGGGTTGCGCTTGATGAGGGGCCAGAGGTCGGAGCTGGGGAGTTCCCACCAATCGACTTCGCCGGCTTGCAGGGCAGCGGAGGCGGTGCCGGCGTCGGGGATGATGTGCCATTCGACGCGGTCGAAGTTGACGATCTTGGGGCCGGCGGTGAAGGAGGGGGTGCCGGAGGGGCGGGGAACGTAGGTTTCGTTTCTGCTGTAGACGACTTTGGCGCCGGTGTTGCGTTCGGCGGCGACGAATTTGTAGGGGCCGGAGCCAATGACTTCGGTGATGGGTTTGGTGGGGTCTCCGGCGGCGAGGCGTTCCGGCATGATGGCGCAGACGGAGGAGCCGCCTTTGCCCAGCGCGGCGGCGAGGAGGGGGAAGGGGCGTTTGAGGCGGATGCTGATGGTTTTGTCGTCGGGGGCGGACATTTCGTCGGTGAGCGAGGCGATGGTTTTGCCGTAGTTGTCGCGGTTGGCCCAGCGCTTGATCGAGGCGGCGCAGTCGCGCGCGAGGACGGGCGTGCCGTCGTGGAATTTGAGGCCGTCGCGCAGCGTGAGGTTCCAGGTTTTGCCGTCGGCGTCGACGGTGTGGCCTTCGAGCATCTGGGGGGAGACGGCGTTGTTGGCGTCGGTGCCGAAGAGGGTGTCGTAGGCCATCATGGCATGGTTGCGCGTGATGTAGGCGGTGGTCCAGGAGGGGTCGACGACGGTGAGGTCGGCGTGGGGAACGAATTTCAGGGTTCGGGTGGCCTGCGCGTTGGCTATGCGAGGGGCGGCCAGGGGGGTCGCGAGCCCGGCGGCGAGGACGGTGCGGCGGGGAAGTTTGGGCATCGTCGTGGGCTCCCTGGTTCGGAAAGGTGAGGCTAGGCGGGGGGGGAGCGAAGCGTCAATCGGGAGATTGCTGCAATGCGGGATCAGGGGTGGTGTACCTGAACGCGCAAGGCGCTGTCGTGACAGCGTCAACCGGTGCAGCGGCTCATTCAACAAGCGCGTCGAGCACGAACTCTCGCAGCACCATGCGCGGCACCTCGCCTTGGTCCGGCCGGTTGTAGTTGCCGCAGACAATAGCAAGCACGATGCCGAGGCGGGGGATAACGATCAGGCGCTGGCCGCCATTGCCGAAGGCGCCGTACCAGGGCGAGCCGCCGGAGGAGGCGTTGTAGAGATACCATTGCCAGCCGTAGTCGATCTCGGCATCGATTGAGGTCTTGCGGGCGAGGGATTGGATGAGCCAGGCGGCGGGGATGATCTGCTTGCCGTCGGCGCGGCCGCTGTCGAGCACGCAGTGTCCGATGCGGGCGAGATCGGCCGGGCGCAGGCGCAGTCCGGAGGCCGCGGAGGCTTCGCCGTTGGAGGAGATCACCCATTCGCTGTCGGTGATGCCGAGGGGGGCAAAGAGGGCATAGCGAGCGAACTCATGCAGTGGGACGCCGGTGCCACGGGAGATGAGGTGGCCGAGCAGGGCGGTGTTGCCGCCGCTGTAGGTCCAGCGCTGGCCCGGAAGTGTGACCACGGGACGGGAGAGGATGTAGCGGTAGCGGTCGGCCGCGCGCTCCATGGCGATTTCGCTGTTGTTGGGGTCGGTGTAGGGCAGGTTCTCGTTCCACTCGAGGCCGAGCGTCATCGACAAGGCGTGGCCGATGGTCAGCGCCTGGCGGGCGGGGTCGGCGGCGAGATCGGGCAGGGAGGGGAAGGCGTCGAGCAGCCTGGTGTCGGGGGAGGGGACTTTGCCGGCCTCGAGGGCGATGCCATAGAGCAGGCCGACGATGGATTTGGAGACCGAGCGGAGATCGTGTTTCGTCTGCGCGTCGAAGGTGACGGTGCCAAGGGGGCGGCCCCAGGTCTCGTCGGAGCCGGTGTAATAGCGTTCCAGCACCATGGTGCTGCGGCGCGCCAGGACGACCGCATGCAGGCCGGGTAGGCGGCCGGCGGCGACCGCGGCGTCGAGCCGAGCGGCAAGGTTGGGCGCGAAGCCGGCGCTTTCGGGCGTCGCATTCGCCCATCCGGTGGTCAGCATGGCGAGGGCTCCTTTGAGCGCGCGGCGGCGGGGGATCATTATTTCAGCGGGATGCAGATGTCGATTTCGCCCTGGCCGGTGCGCGGGTCGAACCGCGCGTCGTAGCGCTCGAAATCGGGGGCATCGGCGACCTCCAGGCCGGAGGCGGGCAGGGCGTTGTTCCAGATCGAATAGACGGAGGCGCGTAGCCCGGCGACGTGGCCGCTATGGGTGAACACGGCGTAGCGGCGAGCCGGCAGGCGGATGCGGGCGAGATCGGCGGGCAGACGGTTGAAGCCAGCGACCTCGACCCCGGCGATATATTCGAAACTCCCGGCCCCATCGGCATTGCAGCAGACTCCGTAGGTGGTCATGCCGATCTGGCTGGGAATATGGCCGAGCAGCGGCACCAAACGCTGCCATTGCGCGGGGATGCCGGTGTTGGTCTCGAAGCGGTAGCGCTCGCCGATGCCCGCGATCAGCAGCAGCGGCGCCTCCTCGATGCGCGGCACGGCGACGGGGACGTTGAGGTTCTGATCCATCGTGATCTTCTCCATGGCGGGCAACCCGGCCAGGCTGGCGCGGGCGCGCACGGCCTCTGGCGTGAGACCGAACTGGTCGCGGAAGGCGCGAGTGAAGGCCTCATGCGAGCCGTAGCCAGCGTCGAGGGCGACGCCGAGGATGTCGCGCGCGCCGGCAGCGAGGTGGCGCGCGGCTTCGGTGAGACGCCGCCCGCGAGCGTAGCGGAGCGGCGAGACACCGGTTGTCGCCCCAAAGACGCGGGATAGGTGGAAGCGCGAGATCCCGCTTTGCGCGGCGATCTCGGCGAGCCCGACCTCGCGGTCGAGCGCGGTTTCGATGACCCACAGGGCGATGGCGACGGGCGACATGACGACAGTATCTCCGGTCTCGCCGCGGCCCGCTTGATCGGAATTGCGCCGGGGGCGGCTCATGTGCCGATCCTGTCGCGAGCGTAATGCGGCGGACTATTGAACCCGCGGCGGGACGGCGGCAAGGTTGTTGCCATGAGGATCATCATTCGCCGGCACAAGGGCCATACCATCGACATGACGCCGGATGGGCGGTTCGTGGAACCGCCGGTCAGCCCGCTGGCGGCGCGGGTGTTTCGTTGGGCGATTGTCGTGGCGCTGGTGGCAATGGGGCTGTCGGTCGCGGCGCTGCTGGCCTGGTTCGCTTTGATGCTGATCCCGGTGGCGCTGGTGGCCGTGCTGATCGCCTGGGCGGCGTGGCGTTGGCAGATGTGGCGCCGGCGCGCGTAGGGCCGGTCCGGCGATCATGACGCCCTCTGCCGGGAGCGGATCTGCGTTTTGAGGGGATTCGGCGGTTGACCTTGGCGGTGGCGGGCGGTTGACTTTGGTCATCGGCCGGGATGAGCCGCGAAGGGGACGAGAGATGCAGCAGGACGTGGGGCGGGAGATCGCGGGCGAGCCGGGTTCGGGGGCGCCTGCGGGTGGCTGTGACGTGGTGATCGTCGGTGCCGGGTTCGGGGGCATGTATATGCTGCACCGGTTGCGCGGGCTGGGGATGACGGCGCGGGTGTTCGAGGCTGGTACTGGGGTGGGCGGGACCTGGTATTGGAACCGCTATCCGGGCGCGCGCTGCGATGTCGAGAGTATGCAGTATTCGTTCGGGTTTTCCGACGAGATCCAGCAGGAGTGGACGTGGTCCGAGTTGTTCTCGGGGCAGCCGGAGATTCTGCGCTATGCGAATTTCGTGGCGGACAAGCTCGATCTGCGCCGCGACATCACGTTCAACACGCGGGTGGTGAAGGCGGATTGGAGTGAGGCGGGGCAGTGCTGGTTGGTGGGCACCGATGGAGGCGAGACGGTGGTGGCGCGGCATGTGGTGATGGCGACGGGGTGTCTGTCGTCGTCGCGGATGCCGGATATCGCGGGGCGGGAGAGTTTCGCGGGGCGGGTGTTCCACACCGGGCAGTGGCCGCATGAGCCGGTCGATTTCACCGGGCAGGTGGTGGGGGTGATCGGGACCGGGTCATCCGCGATCCAGTCGATCCCGGTGATCGCGGAACAGGCCAAGCATGTCTATGTGTTCCAGCGGACGCCGAATTTTTCGATCCCGTCACGCAACGGACCGATGACGGCCGAATATGAGGCGCAGTGGAAGCGTGATTATGGGCGGCGTCGGGCGGAGGCCCGCAAGATGCGCTCGGGGGTGATCGCGCCGCTGAACGACAAGTCGGCGCTGGCGGATTCGGAGGCGGCGCGGCGGGACAACTATGAGGCCCGGTGGAAGCTGGGGGGTACGTATTTCATGCAGTCGTATAACGATCTCGCGTTGAACAAGGCGTCCAACGATACGGCGGTGGCGTTCGTTCATGAGAAGATCCGCGGGATCGTGAAGGATCCGGCGGTGGCGGCGAAGTTGCTGCCGAGCAATCATCCGATCGGGACCAAGCGGATTTGTGTCGATACCGACTATTACGAGACGTTCAACCGGGCGAACGTGACGCTGGTGGATCTGCCGGAGACGCCGATCAAGGAGATCACGCCGACGGGGCTCGATACCACGGGCGCGTCCTATGCGTTCGATGCGATCGTGTTTGCCACCGGGTTCGATGCGATGACCGGGACGTTGCTGAAGATCGACATGCGCGGCCGCGACGGGGCGACGCTGCGCGAGGCGTGGGCGGCGGGGCCGCATACCTATCTCGGGCTGATGACGGCGGGGTTGCCGAACATGTTCATGATCACTGGGCCGGGGAGTCCGTCGGTGTTGTCGAACATGATTGTCTCGATCGAGCAGCATGTGGACTGGATCGCGGAGTGCATGGGATGGATGCGTGCGAACCAGGTCGCGGCGCTCGAGGCGGAACAGGGGGCGCAGGAGGCGTGGGTGGCGCATGTCAACGAGGTCGCCCACCGGACGCTCTATCCGCAGGCGAACTCATGGTACATGGGGGCCAATATCCCGGGCAAGCCGCAGGTGTTCATGCCCTATATCGGCGGCGTCGGCGCTTACCGGGAGAAGTGCGATGCGGTGGCGGCGGCGGGATACGAGGGGTTCCGGATGACCCGGGCGCGGGCGGCGGCGCAAGCGGCGGAGTAGGAACTGTCACGAAAGCTTCGCTTGGCAGGGCATGATCGTACCGCTTTGTCAAGCAATCGATGTTTACCTGGAGGCTGCCGTCATGCGCGTTGTCCGGATTGCGACTTTGCTTGGCCTGCTGCTGGCGGCGCCCGCGTTCGCGGTTGAGCCCCCTTATCTGACGGCGAAGCAGCTCGACCTCACGATCATGCTGCCGCCGCCACCGGCCAAAGGCAGTGCGCTCGAGGCGGCGGAGCTGGCCGAAGTGGTGGCGGCGCAAAAGGCGGCGAGCCCGGCCCGGATCGCATTGGCGGCAAAGGATGCCGAGGAAGACGTCTTCACAATGTTCACTGCCACGCTCGGCGAGGCTTTCGTGGCCGACAACGTGCCGGTGGCGCGCGTGTTCTTCGCTCGGGTGGGGGACTCCGAGGACGAAACGGTGGACCCGGCGAAGAAGGTGTTCGGCCGGGTCCGGCCATGGATGACGTCGGGCGAGGTCAAGGTCCTGGGGCCGTCAACCAAGTCGGGTTCGTGGCCGTCGGGGCATACCACGCGCGTGACGATGGAGGCGATCGTGCTCGCCGCCATGGTGCCGGAGAAGAAGGATGCGATCTGGGCGCGGGCGGCGGAGTATGCCCAGAGCCGGGTGATCATCGGGATGCATTATCCGCTCGATCTCGAAGCGGGTCGGCGCGCCGGCACGGCGATGGCGGCGGTGATGTTCGCCGATGCGGCGTTTCGCGCCGATTTCGACAAGGCCAAGGCCGATGTGCGCCGGGCGCTGGGAATGGCGAAGTAGACGCACCTGGAACGTCATCGATCAGACTGGAACCAGTCAGTTCCATGAGCCTGCTCGATCCGACAAAGCGCTCTAACGGCGGACGAGCAGCAGGGCAGCGGGGATGAGGGCGGCGGCGGCGTAGGTGCCGGCGATGCCGGCGATGATCTGGGCTGGGGCGGTGCCGCCGGCGAGCGTCTGCATCAGCAGCATCAGCAGGGTTGCGCCCAGCATCAGGCCAAAGGTGCGGGTCAGCAGCGCGAGGCTGCCGGCCACGCCACGATCCTGCGGCGGCAGGCTGCCGGTGACCTGGTCGAAATTCGCCACCTGGAAAAGGCCCTGGCCGAAGCCCTGGATCAGCATGCCGAGCGCGAGCAGCGGCAGGCGTGTGGCGGCGAAGGCAAGCAGGCCGAGCCCGGCGGCGGTGATGCCGAGGCCGAAGCGGGTGAGGGCACCTACTCCGATGCGGGCGGCGATGCGCTCGGCCAGAGGGGCGGCGATCACCATGCCAAGCGGCGAGGCGGCGAGCACCAGGCCGGTGGCGAGGGGGGCGAGATCGGCGGTCCTGGCGAGCAGGAAGGGGGCAAGCAGCAGGATCGAGAAGCCCGCAATGTTTACGCCGATGGCCTCGACCAGGGCGCGGCCGAGGCGGGGATCGGCGAAGTGGCGCGGCGAGACGAGGGGTGCTGCGCTACGGCGTTCGACGCGGATGAAGGCCCAGCCCGCAAGACCGGCCAGGCCCAGCAGCGGCGCGACCCAGCGGCTCGCGGTTTGGATCTGGTCGAGGCCCAGGAGCAGGCACGCCGTCGCACTCACCATCAGTGCGCCACCGGCAAGATCGAAGCGGGGGACGGTGCCCGTCGGCCGGTTGGCGGGCAGAAATAGCGCGAGCAGGAAGCTCAGCAGGGCCAGCGGGATGCGGAAGGCATAGACCGCGGCCCAGCCCCAGCGTGCCACCAGCAGGCCGGCGAGCGGCGGGCCGATCGCCGCGCCAATTCCGAACATCATGGTGTAGAGGCCGAGGATCCGGGTGCGCGCGCCGGGCGGGAAGGCAGCCGTGGCCAGGGCCGGGCCGACGCTGAGCACGAGCGCCGCGCCCACCCCCTGCATTGCGCGGGCGGCGAGGAGCCAGCCATAGGCGGGGGCGAGGCTGCACATGACGAAGGCCGCAGCGCTCCAGGCGCAGCCGGCCAGAAAAACGCGGCGGTAACCGAACAGATCGCCGAGCCGGCCGCAGATCAGCATCAGGCTGGCATGGACACCGACGTAGCAGATCACCACCCATTTGATCTCGGGCATGGTGATGCCGAACGCCGCCACAATGTGGGGGAAGGCGAGGTTGACGGTGGTGTCGAGCGGTACCACCAGGGTGCCGAGGCCGACGATGAGCAGGCGCAGCGAGGGCCGCAGGGTCATCCTGTGCTGCCCCGGAGACGGTCAGAACACCGCGAGGGCGGTGGCGAGGAAAGTGTTGAGGCGGCCGAGGTCCATCGCGTGGTCGGTCTCGTTGGTGATCACCGCGACCAGACCGTGACGGCGGAAGATGACGATGCGCTGGTCCGACGCGCCGGAGGCCCAGGCAATATCGGGGGGCAGGTCGGGAAACAGGGACTGGGAGTTGGTCCAGAAGCTGGCGGCGTAGTTGGTGCCGGCATGGGTGGGGGCGAGGGCGTAGTCGGCCCAGCCCTCGGGCAGCAGGCGCTCACCGTTCCACACGCCATCCTGCACATAGAGCAGGCCGAGCCTGGCATAGTCGCGCAGGGTGGCGAAGCCGGCGCCGGAGCCGATCAGGTTGCCGGCGATGTCGGCCGAATGACGGTAGCTGGCCATTCCGATCTTGTCCGCGAGCAAGCTGTAGAGGGTGGCGTGGTAGGGCAGGCCGCGGCGCTCGATCTCGTGGCGGACGATGGCGCCGAGAACGTTGGGACCGGCATTGACGTAGCGGAAGACACTGCCCGGCCGGGTGGCGACGATGTTGCGCTGAGCGGCGGCGAAGGCATCCGTGCCGTCCTGGTAGACCGCGGAATTCTCGAAGCCGAGGGTGGTGGTGCCGTCGCCGTGCAGCACCGGCATGGCGAGGCCCGAGCGCATGCGCAGCAGGTGGTCGAGGGTGATCGCGGCATGGGCGCCGCGCGGGTCGGTCCACAACGGCGCGGGGGCTGGGTCATGCACCGAGCGAAGCCAGCCGAGGTGGATCAGCCGGCCGATCAGGGTGGCGGTGATGGATTTGGTCATCGACCAGGACGGTGTCACCCGGTCGGGCGCGCCGCCGTGGGCGTAGCGCTCGAACAGCACGCGGCCGGGGGCGGCGATCAGGATGCCGTAGGTGCCGGGGGCGCCGGCGAGGAAGGTCTCGGCGGCATGGCGCAGGACCGGGGGGGCATGGTCGGTCGCGTCCTCGGTCCAGTATTCGGACGCCGGCGTGCGGGGGATCGGGACCGGGGTGAAGGCGAGGCCGGCGGCAGCGGCGAGCACGATGCCACCGTGGCCGTCCGGCGCGATTGCGCGGCCGGTGATCGCGGCGCCAAAGCCAGGATCGGTCCACGTGACGGCGATGGCATGGGCGGCGTCGTCAAGAGCGATAGTGAGGTGTCCGGCAGCCACGGCGGCGTCGAGTTCGGCCTGTCCGGCTGCGTTGTCCGGCCGCGCGCCGAGCCCGCCCGGTACGGCAGCCGCCCGCCAGCGCAGCCGTGCGACGGCCTCGTCGGCGGCCAGGCCGCTGACATAGATCATGTCGGTCAGCCGCTTGGCGGCGAAGGTGACGCTGCGCAGGCGCAGCGCGCGCCGGCTCCCATCGTAGACCAGGGGCGCCACCGGTCCGGCGGTGCCCAGGATCGGTGTACGGTCGAACAAGGCTTCGCCGGGGGCGGGCAGCGGGCGAATGTGAGGCTCGGTCATGAAACGCTCCAGTGGCTCGGCCCGACTGTGCCAGTGCGCGCGGCTTGGAGATAGGGGCGCCGCTTTTGTGGACACTCCGCCCGAAATTCCGGCCCATCGGCGGCGCTCGACGGGGATTCCGCCGGCTCCGGCATGACACGTCGCATGCAGTCCGGTCCTGTCAGCGACAGGCCGCATGACCGACAGGAGCCGCCCCTTGATCCTCCCAGACTGCGTGCCGGTGCGACGCGGGTGCGGCGCATGACGGCGGTCCCCATGCAGGCGGGGCCACTCGACGCCGCAAAGCGGGCGCTGGCCGCTGAGGCCCGCATACCCGCGAGGGTCATCGGCCTGATTTGTCCGACCTGCCGCCGACCAAGAAGCGCCGCGGCGGCGGGGTGACCACGATCGGCGATGTCGGGCCGATGATCGACAAGCCCGGCAAGGGCGCCTTCTTCGCCACCGACCTCCACGCAATCCTGGCCAATCGCGGGATTCCTACCCGACCACGCGCGTGCTGACGGCGGACGGGGTCGTCAGCCTGATCGGCTGCCTGCTCGGCAATCCGTTCATCAATGCGGTCTATATCGGCCATCCCGGATGGAAGGCGATGGGCGGGCGGATCGGCTATTCCTTCGTCACCGGGCTGGCGATGCTGGTGCTGACCTGGTTCGGCATCATCGCACTGGTCAGCGCAGTCATCCCGGTGGTGGCGATCCAGCCTATCCCGCTCTACATCGGCATGTTGATCGGCTCGCAGGCGTTCCAGGAATCGCCGCACCGGCATGCGCCGGCCATCGTGCTGGCACTGCTGCCGCAGATCGCCGCCTGGGGCAAGGTGCAGATCGACAACGCCCTCGCTGTCGCCGGCACCAGCGCCCAAACTCTCGGCACCGCCAAGCTGGCGCAGGTCGGCGTGCTCTGCGACGGGCTCGAGGTGCTCGGCGGGGGCGCGACGCTGGCCGGGATCGTGCTCGGCGCGGTGACAGTGTTCATCATCGACCGCGAGCTGCCCAAGGCGGCCGCCTTCGCCGTGGCAGGCGCGGTGCTGAGCTTCTCGGCTTCATCCACGGCGAGGGCATCGGCATCGGCCGCTCCCCGCCGGTGGCGTTGGCCTATCTCGGGGTGGCGGCGATCCTGCTCTACGGCGCCCGGTCGGTCGTGCCGCTGCGCGAACCGGTTGCGGCGCTACAAGTGGCGGAGTAGGGGGAATCCGGGTTACGGCACGTCGCTGCTGAACCGGAGGAGTGCCGAGACCTTCGATGCGCGTGCTGGTGATCAATCCCAATACTACGGCGGCGATGACGGACCGGCTGGTGGCGGAATTCCGCCGCCATCTGCCGCCGGGCACGATGGTGGAGGGGGTCACCGCCGCATTTGGCCATCCGGTGATCGCGACCCCGGCGAGTTTCGCCATCGCTGCCGAGGGCGCGCGTGACGCCTGGTTACGGCATGGCGGCGGGGTCGATGCGGTGATCCTCGGTTGCTTCGGCGATCCCGGGCTCGCGGCCCTGCGCGCCATCGCGCAGGTGCCGGTGGTAGGTCTGGCGGAAGCCGCTTTCGCGGCAGCTGACGTTCCGTTCGCGGTCCTGACCTCTGGGCCGGAGTGGCCGGCGATGCTGCGCGCGCAAATCGCGCTTCGACCAAATGCCGGGCTGTGCCGCGGCGTATGGGCGCTGGAGGCGACCGGCCTGGACGTCAGCCGCGATCCGGCCGGCTTCGTTGCTGCACTCGATGACCTGGCGGCGCAAGCCCGCGCGGCGGGGGCGGAGGCGTTGATCCTCGGCGGGGCAGCGCTGGCGGGCTTCGCGCCGCGCCTCGGCACCGCTGCCCGCTTTATCGATTGCGTCGCTGCTGCCGCCGCCGCTTTGTCAAACCGATGACGGTGCCTGGCCTGCTCCGCCTTGCCACAAGGCATGGCAGCGCGCGACGATGCGGCGGACCACGGCAGGCAGCAGCGGCGCGGGCCGCCCATCCGGGTCGAGCATGATCACGACGCCGAAGACCGGGTCGTGGATGATGATTTTCTCGTTCATGCCGGCAGGCCTTCACCCGGCAGATGGCCATTGCGGGTCATCACCTTGCGCACGACGTGGCGCACATCTTCCAGGCTCGGCCACTCCGTAGCGTCAAGATCGGCGACCCTCTGGTCGACAGCGACGAAGCGGAAACGGCCGGGGACGGTGATGGCGACGCCGGCGAAGATGCCGGTGATTTCGATGACGTGGGACTGGAACATCGTGACTATCCTTCGTAGTTCCGGCTTTGCCGGCTTGCGTCTGCGAATACGGGGGCCGGGCTCAGGCCCGGCTGTCGGTCGTTCGACAACACCTACGCGCGGCGGGCGGCGGGACGGGGGCGAAGGGGCGCAGATGGGGCATGGCGTTGGTCCTGATGGCGGGGCCGGCTACGCTGGTAGCGGGATAATTCACGTATCCGAAACGCCATTCAATCCAATTTGCGTCAATCGTCGTAAAATGCAAAACCATGCCACGCGGCCCCGGCGCCGGAGAGATTTCCTCTCCTGACCACGCCTGCCACGCCATGACATTCCCCGTTTCCGCCCGATCCAGGACCCGCCCGATGGACGAAATCGACCACAAGCTGCTTGGCATCCTCCAGGAGAACGCCAGCCTCTCGGTCAACGAGATGGCGGAACGGGTCGGACTCTCGCCGACGCCGTGCTGGCGGCGGATCCAGAAGCTGGAGCAGGCCGGGATCATCACCGGGCGGGTCGCGCTGCTCGATCCGGCCAAGGTCGGCGCCGACCTTACGGTCTTCGTCGCCATCGAGGCCGGCGACCACAGTCCGGAATGGCTGGAGCGTTTTGCCGGCGCCGTGGCGGCGATGCCGGAGGTCATGGAACTGCACCGGATGGCGGGTGACGTCGACTACCTGCTGCGCGTGGCGGTGCACAACATGGCGGCATTCGATCGCTTCTACAAACGCCTGATTGCCGCCATCCCGCTCAAGAATGTCACCTCGCGCTTCGCCATGGAACGCATCAAGGCGACCACCGCTTTGCCGCTGCACCCATCGCTGTTCCGCGACCGACGGGCACCCGACGACGCCGTAGAGGGCTGATCAGCCGCGCGAGGCCAGCGCCACGCCGCTCACCGTCATGCCCAGCGCGATCAGCTGGCGCGGCCCGAGCGGCTCGCCGAGGAGCACGCCGGAGGAAAGCACCCCGATCACCGGCACCAGCAGTGTACCGACTGCGGCGGTGGAGGCGGGCAGCAGCTTGAGGGCGCGGAACCAGGTGACGTAGGACAGGCACAGCGCGATTACCACCACATAGGCCAGGGCTCCCCAGCCAGCCGGCGAGATGCGCGCAAGGTCCCAGCGGTCGAACAGCACGGCAATCACGATCAGCGGCAGCGAGCCGAGCAGGATCTGCCAGGCGAGGTTGGCATTCGGTGGCAGCGCGATCGGATAGCGCTTGGTGAAGACCGCGCCGGCGGCGAACATCAGCGCCGTCCCCATGATGAAGCCAACGCCGGGCAGCTTGGCGATCAGCGCGTCGAGCGGCGCCCCGAGCAGTTGTCCAGCCATCAGCGTAGTGACGCCGCCGAGGCCGATGGCCAGGCCCAGCACCTTGTTGGTGGTCGGTCGCTCGCCCAGCACCGGCCAGGCCAGCAGCGACGCCCAGATCGGCATCGTATAGGCGATGATCGCCGCCTCGGAGGCGCTGAGCCACAGCAGCGCCAGGGTGGCGAGCCCCATCCACGAGGTGATGTTGAGGAACGAGGCCAGCGCCAGCCGACCCCACTGCCCCCGCGGCGGCCGGAGCTGCTCACGGCGGAGCAGGGCAACGGCGAACATCAGCGTGGCGCCGCCGAGCCCGGAGAGGAAACGGAAGGTGAAGGGAGGCCACTCGCCAACCACGAATTTCAGCACCGGCCAGTTGAGACCCCAGCTGAACGCGGTGACAAGGAGCATCAGCATGCCGGCAAGACGGGGGGTCATCGGGTGTGCCTGCCGGTCAGTCGATCCGTCCGTGTCCCGCCGGCGCGGGTCAGCGGAGATAGACCCGGATTTCGCGCAGGCCCGGCACGCTGTCGCCGCGGGCGCCGATCTCGATCCGGCTCCGCGCCGCGCCGGCCTGCGCCAGGGCGGTGGCGACCTGCTCGGCATCGAGGCGGCCTTGCGCCATCGCGGCTTCCTGCTGGGCGCGGGACGCCGTTCCCGGGATCGCGGCGATGACATCGAAAATCGCGTCAGGGCGGCGGGCGAGGGCCAGATCGACTGCCCCGGCGATGGCGGCCTGGTCGACCGGCGCGTCGAAGCGCACGGTGATCAGCGGCAGCGCCGGCAGGGCGGTCCGGGCCAGTTCCGCCTGGCCGGGCGCGGGCGCCTCGGCGCGGAAACTGCGCTGGTCGACGAGGGTGCAGCCGGTCAGGACCAGCAGCATGGCGAGACGGCGGGTCAGGTGCGGTACTCCGGGCAGGTGGCATCGAGCTGCCGCTTCACGCTCTCCAGATGCAGCCGCGCGCTGCCGCGATTGCCGGCATTGGCGCGGATCTGGGTCAAAGTGCGGTCGATCATCGATTGCGGCAGCGCCGCCAGCTTGCGCCCGGTGGACAGGGCGAGGACCTCGGCCTGCGCGGCGCGTTCGAGATAGAACAGGTCGTCCCACGCCTTGGCGATATTCGGCGCCAAGACCATCACGCCGTGGTTTTTCATGAACACGATGTCGGCCTCGCCGATCGAGGCGGCGATGCGGTCGCCTTCGTCGGTATCAAGCGCGATGCCGTTGTAGTGCTCGTCGATGGCCATGCGGCCATGGAAGCGCAACGAGGTTTGCAGCGCGAAGGAGAACGGCGGGCCTTCCAACATGGCGAGCGCGGTGGCGTAGGGCATATGGGTGTGAAATGCGGCGCGCGCACGCGGCACGCGGCGATGGACGCGGGCATGGATGTAGAAAGCCGTATCCTCGGGGACACCTGCACCGGCAACGACATTGCCGTCATGATCGCAGATCAGCAGACTGCTGGCGGTGATCTCGGCGAAGCTCTTGCCGTCCGGATTGACCAGAAACAGATGGTCATGACCGGGCACCACGGCGGAGAGATGGTTGCAGACGCCCTCGTTCAGACCGAGCCGCGCCGCGGCGCGAAAACAGGCGGCAAGGTCGACCCGCGCCTGCCAGATGGCATCGGTTTCGAGCGCGGCGTGGTTGGACATCGGTGGCTCCGGATTGCACGCGCACAGGCTTGCAGGAACCGGCGCGGCGGGCAAGGTAGGGTTCGCGACAGGCCATGATCGGTGCAGGTGCAATCATGCATCGGCGGTCCGCACAGTCAAAAAAGGGCTCGACAGGGCTCGAGCGCCGATCAGCGCCGATCATCGTCTAGTGGCGGAGGCTGAGGATATAGGCCGCGGCGTCGTCGATTTCCTTGCGTGAGAGCTGGTAGTTCGGCATCCGCAAATGCGGCGTCTGCAGGAAGGCCTCCAACGACAGCACCGTGGTCGACTTCTGGGCCGCAATCGCCGGGAAGCTCGGCACCGCATCGCCGGCACGGGTCGGGCTCTGGTCGACGACATGGCAGTTGGCACACCAAGTCGTGGCGATCACGTGTCCGGCTGCGACATCGCCGGTGGGAACCTGGGCGCCGGCCGGTGCGGCGGCGAGCAGGACGGCGATCAGGAGAGGGCGCATGAGATGAATCCTGTGATGGTCGGCTGCATTCCAATACCTTGCAGATGGCGTCATGCTGTGGGTTGAACAAGCGGCGCGAGGGCGAAAATACCATGACCGAGAGGCCGGAAGGGCGCGATATTGGCGTCAACGGGATCACGCTGCGCATCACCGAGATGGGGGAGGGGCCACTGGTCCTGCTCTGCCACGGCTGGCCGGAGCTTGCGCATTCCTGGCGCCACCAGATCCCGGCGCTGGCCGCGGCGGGCTATCGGGTGGTGGCGCCGGACATGCGCGGCTACGGCGGCAGTTCGGTCCCGCACGCGGTCGAAGCCTATGGCATCACCGACCTGGTCGGCGACATGGTGGCGCTGGTTGCCGCGCTGGGCGAGAGCCGGGCCTGCGTGATCGGGCATGACTGGGGGGCGAACGTGGCCTGGAGCGCGGCCCTGCTGCGGCCCGACCTGTTCATCGCGGTGGCGGCGCTGAGTGTGCCGCACCGGGCGCGCAATCCCGCTGGCCCGCCATTGGCGCTGCTTCGGGCGGCCGGGCTCGAGAATTTCTACTGGTTTCACTTCAACCGCGAAGGGGCGGCGGAGGCCGAGTTTGAAGCCGATATCGAGACCGCGCTGCGCCGCGTGCTGTTCACCGGATCGGGTGACTCGCCGCCGGAGCGGGACCTGTCGCTGATGCTGCCCGCCGGCGGCGGCTTTCTCGACCGCACCATCGATCCGCCGGTACTGCCGGCCTGGCTGACCAATTCCGATATCGCGGTCTTCGCCGCCGCCTTCCGGCGCAACGGGTTTCGCGGTCCGTTCAACTGGTATCGCAACATAGACCGCAACTGGGCCCTGCTGGCGCCGTTCCAGGGCGCCAAGGTGACGCCCCCGGCCCTGTTCATCGCCGGCACGCGTGACGCTGTGATCGCCTCGCCGATCGGCCGTGGGGCGGTGGACAGTATGGCCACCCATGTGCCCAACCTGCGCGAAACGGTGCTGATCCCGGGCGGCGGCCACTGGATCCAGCAGGAGCGGCCGGACGAGGTCAACGCGGCGCTGCTGCGGTTCCTGGCGGCGGATTATCCGCCCTGATCCCCCTCCAGCGCCTCGATCTCGGCATCGCTGAAGCCGAAATGGTGGGCGATCTCGTGGACCAGCACGTTGCGCACGAGGCGATACAGGTCCTCGCCTTCCTCGATCCATTCGAGCAGGATCGGCAGGCGGTAGAGCGTGACGAGATCGGGCATCCGGGCAGGGTCGCTGACGCTGCGCTGGCCCAGCGGGATGCCGTGGTAGAGGCCTGAGAGGTCCCAGGCGGATTCGATCCCCATTTCGGCCAGCGTGTCCTCGTCGGCCTCATCCTCGACAGCGATGGCGAGATTGCTGATATGGCGGCGCAGGCCTGCCGGGATGGCGGCCAGCGCGCGCTCGGCGAGCTCGGCGATCTCATCGGCCGAAGGGGCGGTTGTGTGGCGGGCGGCACCGGCGCGAGGATGGCTCATCGCCGGAGCACCGCACGGGTGCAGCGGCCGGTCAAGGGAGGATGCGATGGTGGCAAGACTGGGCGCAGCGGAACGGGCGGAGCTGGCGGCGCGGCTGCCGGCGTGGCGGATGGCACATGGCCGGGACGCGATCGAACGGCACTTCGTGTTTGCCGATTTCTCGGCCGCGTTCGGCTTCATGGCACGGGTCGCGCTGCTGGCGGAGCGGATGGATCATCACCCGGAGTGGTCCAACACCTGGAACCGGGTCGAGATCGTGCTGACCACGCATGACGCCGGTGGGCTGAGCGTACGCGACGTTGCCCTCGCCGGCGCGATCGACCGGCTGGCATGAGCAGTTCCGACCTCGGCAGCTCCGGCATGAGCGGCTTCCCCGAGCGCACCACCGCCATCCGGCGGGCGGCGGCACGGCTGTGCCTGCAACTCGGCTGGTCGCCGCTGCACGAGGTGACGCTGGCGAGCGGGCGCCGGGCCGACATCCTGGCGCTGCGTCCCGACGGTGGCTTCGTCTGCATCGAAATCAAGTCGGGCGAGCGGGACTTCCGCGCCGACGTCAAATGGCCAGATTACCGCGATTTCAGCGATGCGCTGTTTTTCGCGGTCGATACCGATTTCCCGCGCGATCTGCTGCCCACGGATGCCGGGCTGATGGTGGCGTGGGAGGGTGTCGCCGAACTCATCCGCGAGGCCCCCGCCCATCCATTGCCTGCCCCCCGGCGCAAGGCCCTGTTGCAACGCTTCGCGGTACTGGCCGCAGCACGTCTGGCCGCGGTTGAGGATCCCGAAGGCGTGGCGATGCTCCGCAATGGGCGGCGCAGCGAGTAGGTTCGCGCCGCGCCGCGAACCGGTGTTCAGGCGCCGGTGAAGCCCGGCTTGCGCTTGCCGAGGAAGGCGTCGACCCCCTCGGCGAAATCCGCCGTGAACGTCCCGGCGAGGAACTCCGCCCGCTCGTTGTCGAGCTGCGTTGGCAGGTCGCGGTCGAGCGAGCCGCGCAACAGGGATTTGGTGCGGGCGAAGGCTGCCGTCGGCCCGGCGGCGAGGCACTGCGCGATCGCCATCGCGTCCTCGCGCGCGCTCGCAGCCGGGAGCACGCGGTTGACCAGGCCGCTTCCCTCCGCCGTGGCGGCGTCCATCGTTTCCTCCAGCAACGCGAAGCCGAGGGCGCGGCGCAGCCCGATGGCGCGCGGCAACTGGTAGGTCGAACCGCCATCGGGATTGGCGCCGAGCTTGGAGTAGGCGAGCAGAAACTTGGCGTCGTCGGAGGCGAGCACCACGTCGGCCGCCAGCGCGAAGGACACTCCGGCACCGGCCACCATGCCATGGGCGAGGCTCACCACGGGCACCTTGAGGCGGGCGAGGAGGAGGATCGCCTCGTGCAGTGCCCGCATCAGGGTGTCGATTGCCCGGGTTGCGTCTGCGCCTTTGAACAGGGTGATGTCGCCACCGGCCATGAAGGCGCGGCCCTCGCCGGTGATCAGCACCGCGCGCACCGCCGTGTCGGCCTCGATCGCCCGGCACGCCGCCAGCAGGGCATCGGCCATCGGCTGGTTCAGCGCGTTCAGCACCCCGGGCCGGTTCAGCCGGAGATGGACGAGGCCGCCATCGTGGTCGACGAGAAGGGGCTGGCTCATGCGGGAGCTCCCGGACGGACAATGTTGCGCAGCGCCGCGCCGCGGGCGAGGCGGTTGATATTGTCCGCCATGGTCGCCTGCCGCCGTGCGATGGTACCGCGGGTCCAGCCCGACATGTGCGGGGTCATGACGATGTTGTCCAGCGTATGGAACGGTAAATTGGCGGGCGCCGCCGGGGCGCCGGGGGCGGGCGGATAGCGATACCAGGTGTCGATTACCGCGCCACCGATGCGCCGCTCCCGCAAGGCCGCATACAGCGCCGCCTCCTCGACCACGCCGCCACGGCCGACATTGAGCAGCACCCCATCCGGCCGCATCGCGGCCAGGGCGGCGGCATCGATCAGCCCGGCGGTGCCCGGCAGCAGCGGCAGCGAGCTGACGATGAAATCGGCCGAACCCATGAAGCCATGCAGCCCGGCCAGCGTCCACACGCCGTCGACGCCCGTTCTGTCGATCGGACTGCGGTTGCAGACATGGATGCGCAATCCGAAGGCACGGGCGCGGACCGCTACCTCCTTGCCGATATGGCCGTAGCCGAGCAGCCCGATGGTCTTGCCATGCAATTCGTCGTGTGCCGCATCGGCCGCACCGGCCCAAAACGTCCAAGCCTCGCGGCGCAGGTCGGCATCAGCGCGCGGCAGATCGATCATGCGCAGCAACAAGGCGGTCATCACGTATTCGGCGATGGCATGCTCGTGCTCGAACACGTTGCACAGGTTGGCCGGCCTGGGCAGGCAGGCGAATTCGATCCCATCATAGCCGGCTCCGGGGACCTGGTAGAGCGCGAGGCCGGGGCCGGCCGGGCAGGCGGCGTCGAGCTTCACGCCGATGATCGCGTCGGCCTGGGCATAGACGTCCCGGTCGGCCGCGCCGACCAGCATGTCCGGCACCAAGGCCAGGCTATGCGCGCCGTCCAGCAGTCCGGAGAAGCCGGGGGCGAAGCTTCCGGCATTCATGCCGTGGAAGACGATTTTCATGGCGTTTCCTATCTTGGCCCGATCTCGGCCGCGATGTCGTGGAACAGGCGGGCCGGCAGGCTGCCGCCGGTGACGTTCTTCATCAGCGCATTGTCATCGTTGCCCATCCACACGCCTATGACCATGCCCCCGGCGGGGCCGCCGCCGAGGCCGCCGATGAACCAGGCATCCTTGAAATCCTGCGTTGTGCCCGATTTTCCGGCCACGAAACGCCCCGGCAGCGCCGCCGCCGTGCCCGAGCCGCGGGCGACCGCGGCCGCCAGCATGCGGACCATCATCGCCGCCTGGTCCACCTCGATCACCCGCGCCGGCGCGACGGCCGGCAGCGCCACAGGCTTGACCGCGCGCACCCCCTCGATGCCGCGCGGCGTCACCTTCAACCCGCCGTTGAAGAAGGCGCAGTATGCCCCGGCCAGCTCGATCAGACTGACCTCGCCGGTGCCCAGCGCCAGGGTGTCGTTGTTCGGCAGGACCGCAGTGATGCCCAGCCGCTGCGCCACCGCCGCCACGACCTTCGGCCCCCCGGCCTGGATCAGCAGCCGGACCGAAGCAGTGTTGACCGAGTGGGCCAACGCCTCCTCCAGCGTGATAGTGCCGCGGAACTTGCCATCGAAATTCCCCGGGCTCCACGACCCCAGCCGGATCGGCGCATCCAGCACCGTGTCGTCCGGCTTGGCCCCACCCTCCAGCGCGGCGAGCCAGATGAAGGGCTTGAAACTGGAGCCGGGCTGACGCCTCGCGGCCACCGCGCGGTTGAACGGGCTCGATCGGTAGTCCCGCCCGCCGGCCATGGCGCGGATCGCCCCGCTGGCGGCGTCGATCACGATCACCGCGGCTTGCCCGACATTGGCTGCCGCCCCGGGGCCATCCAGCATCGCGGCGATCCGGGCCTCGACCACCGCCTGCATCCGCAGGTCGAGCGTCGTGCGCACGGCGGCATCGGCGTCGGCCGGCAGGATTGACTCGGCCCGCTCCGCCGCCCAGTCGGCGAACCAGCCGGCGGTGGCCGGGCGTGGCGGGAAACTGATCTGGTTGGCCGCGGCCTGGGCCAGCTCCGCCGTCACCGCCCCGGTATCGGCCATCGCACCCAGCACCTCGCGCGCCCGCGCCGCGGCGGCGCCCGGATTGACCCGCGGCGAGAACCGGCTCGGCGCCTGCGGCAGCCCCGCGATCACCGCGGCCTGCCACAAGGTCAGATTGCGCGCGGAGACGCCAAAATAGAGCCGCGCCGCCGCATCCACCCCCCAGGCACCGGACCCGAGATAGACCCGGTTCAGCCAGATCTCGAGAATTTCCTGCTTGCTGAAGTGCTGCTCCAGCCACAAGGTCAGCAATACCTCCTGCACCTTGCGGCGAAAGGTCTTCGCACTGGTCAGGAACAGGTTCTTCGCCACCTGCTGGGTGATGGTCGAGCCGCCCTGCACCAGCCGCCCCGCCCGCAGGTTGACGCTGACCGCCCGCGCGACGCCGATAAGGTCAATGCCGAAATGATGATAGAACCGCCGGTCCTCCACCGCCACGGCGGCGGCGGGCAGGAAGGCGGGCATGTCGGCGATGCGCAGCGAATCGCCCACGATATCGCCATAGGTGGCGAAGATCTGGCCGCTGCGATCCTCGAGCGTCAGACTCGGACGGCGGGTGGCGTCGAGCGCGGTCTCCGGGCGCGGCAAATCCCACGCGAACAGAAGCACCGTGATGCCGCCAGCGATGCCGCCCCAGATCCCCAGCAACATGCTCCATTTGAGCAGCCACCAGCCCCAGCCGCGCCGCCGCCGGGGCGGCTCGGGCTCATCCTCGTACACGTCCTCCGCCTCCCATGCGGGCTCCGGCGGCTGGGCGGGGACGGGCGGCTCGATCCGGCGGCGCAGCTGGTCGGGCGCGATTCGCGGGGCGCGATACATGCGGACAGGTTTAGCCGATGTCGGGGCGGCGGCCAGCGGGGAAATGGCGAGGCCCCAAGTTCGGACAGGAAGCGCCTTCTTTTTTGAACAAAAGAAGCAAAAAACTTCTATCCCTCAAGGTATTCGTAGCGGACGAAGGAGCGGTCGCGGCCGGCGAAGAAACGGGTATAGGCCTGGGTCACGCGCCAGCCCTGCCGATCATAAAAGTGCCGCGCCGGGGCATTGGCGGCGAAGCATTCGAGGCTGCTCGCACCGTGCGCCTGCGCATCGGCCAGCAGCGCCCGCCCAGCCCCCGTCCCGAGCGCGTCCGGCGCGACGAAAATCATGTCGATATGCGCCTCCGTCACCAGGCAGAAGCCGATAATGCGCCCATCCCGCTCCGCCAGCCGCAGCCGATCCAGGCTCGCGGCGAAGCGCGCGGCGAAGAACGCCGGATCATATCGGGCCAAAACCTCGGGGTCCAGGATGGCGGCGAAGGCGGCCCGATAGGACGCGGCGGCAACCTCGGCAGTGGCCGCGACATCCGCCGCCACCGCATCGCGCAGTCTCATCCGGCCAGCCGCGTCAGCTCGGCCAGCGCGTCCGGCCGCGCCCATTCACGGGCCCCCTCGAGCCGCGCCACCTCGCGCCCTCGCCGGTCGATCACCAATGTGGTCGGCAGGCCGCGCGCCCCCCAGGCCCGCGCCGCGGCGCCCTTGGGGTCCAGCCACACCTCCAGACCCCCGATGTCATGCGAGGCATAGAAACTCCTCACCACCTCCGCCCCGCCGCGATCCGATGACAGCGGCAGCACCGCGATCCGCGCTCCCGCCAGCGCCTCCGCCGCGGCCGCAAGTTGCGGCATCTCCGCAACGCAAGGCACGCACCAGGTCGCCCACAGGTTCACGATCACCCCCTGCCCGGCGAAATCGGCCAGCGTATAGGCCTTGCCCGCGCCATCGGTGAACCCCGCCGGCGCCGGCACCACCGGCGGGTCGAGCGGGGTCAGTCCGGCCCAGGCCGTCACGTCGCCCGCCATCGTGCCGTCGGCGACGGTGAACACCCGCGGCGCGGGTTTGCGCCACAGCGCCGCCGCCGCTAGGGTCCCGCCAGCCAGTGCCGCGCTGCCCATCAGGATCGCCCGGCGCCTGGTGATCTGCATCTCGAACCTCCCGAACTGGATGGCCCCGCGTGAGCGAAACACCCGATCTGCGCAACGGCCCTGATCTAAGGAACGTCAGCGCCAATATGCAATGGGGCGGCCGCTTCGCCGCCGGCCCGTCGGTGGTGATGCAGGAAATAAACGCCTCGATCGGTTTCGACCGCAAGATGTGGCGCCAGGATATCCGCGGCTCCCTCGCCCACGCCGCCATGCTGGTCAAACTCGGCATCCTTACCGTCCAGGACCGCAGCGACATCGAAACCGGCCTCGCCGCCATCGCCGCCGAGATCGACGCCGGCCGCTTCCCCTTCGACGAAGCGCTCGAAGACATCCACATGAACATCGAGGCTCGCCTCACCGAACGCATCGGCGACGCTGGCCGCCGCCTGCACACCGGCCGCAGCCGCAACGACCAGGTCGCCACCGATTTCCGACTGTGGGTGCGCGACGCCATCGACGGGCTCGACGCCCAGCTCGCCGACGTCATGCTGGCCCTGGCGGAGCGCGCCGAACGCCATGCCGCCGATCCGATGCCCGGCTTCACCCATCTCCAAACCGCCCAGCCCGTCACCTTCGGCCATCACATGCTGGCCTATGTCGAAATGCTGAACCGTGACCGTGGCCGCCTCGCGGATTGCCGCAAGCGTCTCAACGAATGCCCGCTCGGCAGCGCAGCCCTGGCCGGCACCTCCTTCCCGCTCGACCGCGACATGACCGCGCACGCGCTCGGCTTCGACCGCCCCACCGCCAACTCGCTCGACGCTGTTTCTGATCGCGATTTCGCGCTCGAATTCCTCTCCGCCGCCGCGATCTCCGCCATGCACCTCTCCCGCCTGGCCGAGGAGATCGTGATCTGGTGCAGCGCCCCCTACCGTTTCATCCGGCTGTCCGACGCCTTCACCACCGGCAGCTCGATCATGCCGCAGAAGCGCAACCCCGACGCCGCCGAACTCGTCCGCGCCAAGACCGGGCGCATCAACGGCGCCCTGGTCGGCCTGCTCACCGTCATGAAAGGCCTCCCTTTGGCCTATGCCAAGGACATGCAGGAGGACAAGGAACCCGCCTTCGACGCCGCCGACGCCTGGGCGCTCAGCCTCGCCGCCGTCGCCGGCATGGTCCGCGACATGACTCCCGACACCGCCCGCATGCGCGAATTCGCCGGCTCCGGCTTCGCCACCGCGACCGACCTCGCGGACTGGCTGGTCCGCGTCCTCAAACGGCCCTTCCGCACCGCCCATCACGTCACCGGGCGGCTCGTTGCCCTCGCCGAGGCCCAGGGGATCGACCTCGCCGGCCTCAGCCTCGCCGAGATGCAGGCCGAGGAACCCGGCATCACCGCCGACATCTTCAACGTGCTCACCGTCGAAGCATCTGTCGCCTCGCGCCTCAGCTACGGCGGCACCGCGCCCGCCAACGTCGCCGCCCAAGCCACCCGCTGGCTCCAGGCGCTGACATGAAGCCCCTCCTCCTCGCCCTCGTCGTCGCCGTCACCCTCGCCGCCTGCGGCAAGAAAGGCCCGCCGACACCGCCCGGCCCGGCCGACCAGGTGACCTATCCCAGGCAATATCCGGCGAATTGAGCGCTTTCGACGCGCGGCTTGTTGTCCCCGGCGGCGGTGAACGGTAAGTGGACAGCGCGTCCCGACCGATGGAGCTGCACATGCCCGCACCCAAACCCGTCATGCTCATGATCCTCGATGGCTGGGGCTGGCGCGAAGAAACCGCGGACAACGCCGTGCTGCTCGCCGACACGCCCAACTTCGACCGGCTCTGGGCCGCCAGCCCCCACGCCCTGCTCCGCACCTCCGCCCTCGATGTCGGCCTGCCCGCGGGTCAAATGGGCAATTCCGAGGTCGGCCACATGAACATCGGCGCCGGCCGCGTCGTCATGCAGGACCTGCCGCGCATTGGCCAGGCGATCGAGGACGGCTCGCTTGCCGCCAACCCGCTGCTCGGCACCTTCATCGGCAAGATGCGCGCAAGCGGCGGTATCTGCCACCTGTTCGGCCTGCTCTCGCCCGGCGGCGTGCATTCCCACCAGGACCATTGCGTCGCGCTCGCCCGCATCCTCGCCAACGCCGGCATCCAATGCGCCGTCCACGCCTTCACCGACGGCCGCGACACCCCGCCGCGCTCCGCCGGCGAGGACCTTCGTCGCCTCCAGGCCGCCCTCCCGCCTGGCATCCCGATCGCCACCGTCTGCGGCCGCTACTACGCCATGGACCGCGACAAGCGCTGGGACCGTGTCGCCAAGGCCTATCTCGCCATGGCCGAAGCCCACGGCGCCAGTTTCGCCGACGCCGCCTCCGTCGTCGATGCCGCCTACGGCAACGCCGTCACCGATGAGTTCATCATCCCCGCCGTCGTCGCCGGCTATCGCGGCATGAAGGACGGCGACGGCCTGCTCTGCTTCAACTTCCGCGCCGACCGTGTCCGCGAAATCTTCGCCCCCCTCATCGACGCCGACTTCGACGGCTTCGTCCGCCCCCGCCTGATCAAATTCGCCGCCATGGCCGGCATGACCCACTATTCCGACCACCTCGCCGAACGCCTCGACATTCTCTTCCCGCCGCAAACCATGGCCCATCTGCTCGGACAGGTCGTCGCCGCCGCCGGCCTCAAACAACTCCGCATGGCCGAAACCGAGAAATATCCGCACGTCACCTACTTCATGAACGGCGGCATCGAAGTGCCCAACCCGGGCGAAGACCGCGTCATGGTCCAATCCCCCAAAGTCGCCACGTACGACCTGCAACCCGAAATGTCGGCCCCCGAACTCACCGACAAAGCCGTCGACGCCATCCAAACCGGCACCTACGACCTCATCATCATCAACTTCGCCAACCCGGACATGGTCGGCCACACCGGCAACCTGCAAGCCGCCATCAAAGCCGTCGAAACCGTCGACATCAGCCTCGGCCGCATCGCCGACGCGGTCAAAGCCCAAGGCGGCGCCCTCCTCGTCACCGCCGATCACGGCAACTGCGAAATGATGCGCGACCCAGTTACCGGCGGCCCCCACACCTCCCACACCACAAATCCCGTCCCCGTCTTCCTCACCGGCAGCACCGCCACCACCCTCCACAACGGCCGCCTCGCCGACGTCGCCCCCACCTTGCTGTCCCTGCTCGGCCTCGACCAGCCACCGGAAATGACGGGACGGCGGTTGACCGAGCCGGAGGCGTGAGAGCAGGAAGGCGGGGGCTCCGCCCCTCGACCCCGCCAGGGAGCGCTGCTCCCTGGACCCTCGCCAAGGGCCGTGAGGCCCTTGGAACCCATCACTCAAGAGGGTGGTTGCTGGAGAGAGGGGCCAACCATGACCCCGCAAGGTCAGGATTGGCCCCTCTCTCC
>CAIYSR010000151.1 GCA_903928895.1 uncultured Rhodospirillales bacterium
CATGCCACGGTCAAGCAGGATGATCGCGTTGGCACGCCGCGCAACACCATGCGCCGCCGACGCGTCGCGCGCCAACGCCAAAAGCGCTTGCCGGGCAGGTTCCTTGAGAAAGCGCTTGCCGATCATCGCCAAACTAGAATCCACACAACCGAGCCGACGCAACACCCTTCTCACGCATTCTCAGGGAGTCGGAGTAAAGCAAAAAAACTTCACCCGTTGTTGTCTGCGGCACGATTTCTCCGCACCGCAGGCAACAAAGGGATAAAAAGTTTTTTTGGTTCTCTTTGTTCACAAAAAGAACTTCTTGTTTATATTGTTTAAGGTGCCCACCGCAAAATCCGACGCCCCGTGATCTCGGCGGTGTAGACGCTGCCGTGCCGGTCCATGGCGACCGCGTGGAGCCAATGGAACTGGCCCGGCGCGCCGAGGGTGGACAGGGCACGGCCGTCGGCGCGGCGCAGGATGTGGAGGCGCTCGTTGCCGCCGTCGGCGAGGATGACGGTCATTTCGCCGTCGGCGGGATTGAGTGCGAGGTCCCACGCGCTGCCGGGCGGCGGTGTGGCGGGGGCGATACGCCATTCGCTGAGGTAGGTGCCGTCGCGACGAAAGACCTGCACCCTGTCGTTGCGACGGTCGCAGACATAGACCAGCCCGTCCTGCGCCACATGCACGCAATGAACGGGCAGGGCGAACTGGCGTCTGGCGCCGGGCGCGTCGTCGGGGCGTGCGCCATAGGCGCCCCAATGACGCTTATAGGCGCCGGTGACGGCGTCGAAGACGATGACGCGGCGGTTGGTGTAGCCGTCGGCGACGAAGACCTCGCCGTGGTCGACGGCGATGCCGGCGGGGCGGGCGAGACGGGAGGGGTCGTTGCTGGCGGAGTGATTGGGGCCGGGGTGGCCGATCTGGCGGATGAAGTGGCCGTCGGCATCGAAGGCGAGGATATGGCCGTCGCGGGTGCCGTTGCCGGTGAGCCAGACATGGCCGGCGCTGTCAACGGCGATGCTGTGCTCGGACTCGAACCAGTCATAGCCCGGGCCGGGACCGCCCCAGGCGCGCAGCAGCTTGCCGGCGGGGTCGAATTCAAGCACTGGCGGGGCCTTGGTGCCACGCGCGGTGGCGGGCCGGTGCAGGACCCAGACGTGATCCTGCGCATCGACCGTGACGCCGGAGACTTCGCCCAGCACCCAGCCCGCGGGCAAGGGCTGTGGCCAGTGCGGGTCCGGCGTCAGGGCCGCGGCGGGAACGGCGAGGCCAAGCCAGATGGCAAGGACGGCCAGCAGCCTCATTTCTTGAGCGCCGCCTTCCAGTCATGGAACACGTCGAGGTCGAAGCCATCGGGGTAGAACAGGGAGCCCGGCTTGTGGCCGGGCTTGTCGGTGAGGCCGTACTGCCAGATGATCTCCTTGGTGGCGCGGTCGATCACCACCACGCGGTGACGCAGGTCGTCGTTGAGCAGGACGTCGCCGGTGGGCAGTTCCATGGCGAGCGAGGGATGATCGAGTGCCTTCTCGCCGCTTTTGGGGCGGTATTCCCAGGTGACCTTGCCGGTGCGGGGATCGAAGATCACGACGCCGCCAGGCTTGACGTAATCGGCGACGATGATCTGGCCGTTCATCGCGGGATAGGCGTCGGACGGGTAGCGCAGATTGGGGCCGCGACGGGACCAGACCACCTGGCCCTGGCGGGTGATGCGGGTGATCCAGGCGTCGGGGATTTCGGTGATGAGGAAATCGCCGTTGTCGAGCGGGGTGACACCGTTGGGCAGGTTGAGGGCGTGCGGCGGATCGTGCCGGCAGTCGCCGGGCTTGCCCCATTGCTCCTTCATCTCGGCCTCCTTGGGGTCGATGAAGACGATGCGGCAGTTGCGGATATCGGCGGTCACCAGCATGCCATCGGGCAGCAGATGGGTGTCATCGGGGAAATTGAACATGGTGGAGCCGGCACCTCTGGTGTCGGGCTGGCCCCAGCTGAAGGTGATGGCGCGCTCGGCGTAGTCGATCATGTGAATATCGAAATTGTCCTCCTCGTTGACCACGAGCGTCTTGCCGTCGGGCGAGAAGAACACGTCGTCATTGCCGCGATAGATCGCCAGATCGGGGGAGGGCATTTCCCAGATGATGGATTTGTCGGGCGCGATCTCGATCAGACGGTTGTTGCGGCGATCGGCGATGACGATCGGGTAGGGCAGCGGCTTGCCCCAGGACGGCACCGGCTTGTCGCGCGTGCCGGTGGCGGGTGGCGGGGTGGGAAGCTTCACGCCGGAGGAGACGATGCCGGCGCCGCGCATGACCGGCGTGACCGCGACGTGCTTGCCTTCCTCGGGTCCGGGCGGCGGGGCGGCGAGGGCCGGGAACGCCAAGCCTGCAAGCAGCAGGCCGGCGACGAGACTCGGAAAATACGGCATGCGGCGGGGCCTTGCGCGATGAAATACCCACCGATGCTGCGCCTGTCCGCCGCGTCCTGCCGTTGACCAGGATCAAGGACGGCGGCGGCCGGACCGGCTCTACTTCACGGCCCCCAGCGTCAGCCCGGTCACCAGATAGCGTTGCAGCAGGGAGAACACGACCGCGACCGGAAGCGTGGCGAGCAGGGTCGCGGCCATCACCTGGTTCCACTCGACGCTGTAGCGGCCGGCGACGAGGTTGACGACCTTGAGCGGCAGGGTCAGGCGCGAGGGATCGCGCAACAGGGTCAGCGCCACGGTGAACTCGTTCCAGCTGGCAACGAAGGTGACGATGCCGGTCACCGCGATGGCGGGCAGCGCGAGCGGCAGGAAGACCGACAGCACGGCCCGGCCGCGGCTGGCGCCGTCGATCCACGCGGCCTCTTCGAGGTCGGCGGGGATGGTGGCGAAGTAGGACGACAGCATCCACACCGCGAAGGCAAGATGATAGGCGGCGTAGACGATGATCACGCCGAGCCTTGTGTCCGCCATGGTGGCGTCGCCGAAGGGGATGGCGGCGGCCATGCGGAACAGGCCGAGCACCAGCAGGATGGGCGAGAGCATCTGCGTCACCAGCAGGAACTGGCGGTAGGCCCCCCTCCCCTTCATCGGCAGCCGGCTCATCGCGTAGGCGGCAGGCACGGCGATGGCGAGGGCGAGGGCGGTGGCGGCGACGGCGATCAGCACGGAATTGAAGGCGGCCTGGCCGAAGCCCACGGTGTCCCACATGTCGCGGAAGTTTTCCCAGGCGAGGCGCCGGGGCAGCCAGGTCGGGGGATACGACAGCACCTCGTCATGCGGCTTGAGCGCGGTGGCGATCATCACCGCGAAGGGCAGCAGGGTGACCGCCATCAGCGGCGACAGCACCAGCCAGGACAGCACCGAGCGCAGCGGCCGGCTCATGCCTCGCGCTCCCGCAGCCACATGTAGACGGCGGTGGCGGAAAAGACGATCGCCAGCACCACCAGCGAGACCACCGCGGCCGGGCCGGGGCGGCCGAGGTAGAACGACAATTCGTAGAGATAGGTCACCAGGATATGCGTCCGGTTGTCCGGTCCCCCCTGGGTCATCACCCATATGATGGGGAACGAGTTGAACACGTGGATGACGTTGAGCACGATGGCGATGTTCATGAACGGGCGCAGCATCGGCAGCGTCATCAGCCAGAACGACTGCCACGGCCGCGCCCCGTCGATGCGGGCGGCCTCGTAGATCTCGCCGGGGATGGAGGACAATCCGCCGAGCAGGATCGTCACCGTGAAGGGGATCGAGACGATGATGCCGATGCCGACATCGACCGGGAAGGCGGTCTCGGGCCGGGCCATCCAGTGCAGCGGCTTGTCGATCAGGCCCCAGTGCTGGAGCGTGGCGTTGATCATGCCGTAGTCGGCGTTGAACGCCCACAGCCACACCACCGCGGCCATCGACAGCGCGATCGACCAGGGCAGCATCAGGATCGTGCGCGCCACGCCGCGGCCCCAGAAATCCTCGCGCAGCACCAGGGCGACGGGCAAGGCGAGCAAAATGGTGCCGCCCACCACGGTGGCCGTCCACACCAGGGTGCGGACGAGGGCATCGAGGAACACCGGGTCGGCCGCCACCCGGTTGAAATTGTCCCAGCCGGAAAAGCCGCGCACCAGGCCGAAGCGCGAAACATCGGAGACCGCGAGACGGACGATCTCGTAGAACGGATAGAAGATCACGCCGAGCGCCAGCAGCAGGCTGGGCAGGATCAGCATCCAGGGAAGTGCTGCCGCAGGACGCATCAGGGGAACACCCGGCGGCGCAAGCGCCGCCGGGCTCCTCCTACTTGCCGAGCGACTGGTTCGCCTTCGCGGCGGCGGCGTTTAGCGCCGCCTCGGGCGTCGCGGTGCCGAGATAGACGGACTGCACCGCGTCGGTCACGGCCTTGGCGGTGTCCTCCCAGCCCGTCACCGTGGGCGCGAAGCGCGCATTGGGCAGCAGGTTGACGAACACCTTGAGCCGCTCGTTTTCGGTGAAGGCGGGGTCCTTGGCTTCGTCGTTGGTGGTGGGCAGGAAGCCCTCGCCTTTGGTGAAGGTGATGCGCGGGGCGGCGGTGAACAGGAAGTCGAGCCATTTCATCGCCGCCGGCTTGACCTTGGAGTTGGCGAACAGCACGACGCTGTCGGTGACCGCATAGGTCGCCTGGGTGGTGCCGGTCGGCACCGGCACGATCCCGTAGTCCAGGGTCGGGGCTTCCTTGGCAATCTGGTTGATGAGGAACGGCGCCGTCATCACCATGGCGAGCCGGCCCTGCTTGAACTGGTTCTGCAGGTCTTCGCGGGTGTAGTTGGTCGGGCCCGGCTCGGTCAGTCCGCGATCGAGCATGGATTTGTAGAGGCTCAGCGCCTTGACCCCGGCGGGGCTGTTGAAGGCGGCCTTCTGGTTGGCGTCCAGCACGTCGCCGCCATGGGTCCACAGCGCGTAGTAGAAATAGACGTCGACCTCGGTGCCCTTGGCCATCAGGCCGAAGCCGTTGCCGCCGTCGGCCTTCACCTTCTCGGCGACGGCGACCACGTCATCCCAGGTCTTCGGTCCGTTGGGGAAGCCGGCCTTGGTCAGCATCGCCTTGTTGTAGTACATCGCGCGCGCCGAGGCGGCGATCGGCAGACCGTAGATCTTGCCGCCGATCTGGCCGGGCTTGAGGAAGGGGCCGATGAACCGCTCCTTGAAGCCCGGGGCCATCAGCCCGTCCAGCGGTTCGGCGATGCCGTCCTTGACGAAATCGAGCAGCCAGCGCGTGCCGATGATGGAGACGTCGGCATTGGTGCCGCCGCCGATGTCGGTTTGCAGTTTCTGCAACAGGCTCGGCCAGTTCACCACCTCGATCTTGACGTCGATGCCGGGGTTGGCGGCGTGGAAATCGGCCGCCATTTTTTCGAAATAGGGGCCGGTGGCGGCGCTGTAGAACGAGACCGTCATCCGCACGGTTTCGGCCTGGGCCGGTCGTGCGGCTTGCGGGGCGACGAAAGCGAGTGCCGCACAGGCCCCCGCAAGCCATTTCCAACCCTGACGCATGGCGGCCTCTCCTTGTTTTATGCGCCGACGCTAGCCCCCGGCCGGACCGCCCGCAACCGCCAATCGCGCCGCGCGGCGGTTCGCCGCCATCCGCAGCGCGTAGTCGATCGCCTCGACGAGACTGTCGGCGTTGGCGATCCCTCGGCCGGCGATATCGAAGGCGGTGCCGTGATCGACCGAGGTGCGGATGACGGGCAGGCCGAGCGAGATGTTGACCCCCGAGAGCGCCTCGAACCGGCCGGTCGAAGGGTCCATCTGGAAGCCGAGGAGTTTGACCGGGATGTGACCCTGGTCGTGATACATCGCCACCACCGCGTCATACTGGCCGCCGCGCAGCTTGACGAAGACGGTGTCGCCGGGGACCGGTCCGCTCACGCGCAGCCCCTCGGCGACGCAGCGGGCGATGACCGGGGTGGAGATCTCGATATCCTCGCGCCCGAACAGCCCGCCCTCGCCGGCATGGGGGTTGAGGGCGGCGATGGCGATGTGCGGGCGCTCGATGCCGAGATGCAGCAGCGCCTCATGGGTGAGATCGATGGTCCGGCGCAGGCGTTCGGGCGTCAGCAATGCCGGCACCTTCGCCAGCGGAACATGGGTGGTGACGTGACTGACCCGCATGTTGCCGTGGGCGAGCAGCATCACCGAGGATCCGGCACCGGTGAGGTGTGCCAGCATGTCGGTATGGCCGGCGAAGTGATGGCCGGCGCGATTGAGCGCCTCCTTGTTGAGCGGTGCGGTCACGATGGCGTCGATCCGGCCGGCCTCGGCGAGCCGCACCGCCCGCTCGACCGCGAGATAGGCGAAGCGGCCGGCCTCGGCGCTGACGCTGCCGGGCCGGATCGCCTCGCGTTCCTCGCCGGCCGGCAGCAGCGCGAGCGGCGGCAGGCGCCCCTCCCCGTCCGTCACCGGAATCGGCGCCACCCCCAGCATGGCCTCGGCCGCGGCGAGGGCGGAGCGGTGGCCGATCACCAGCAGGCGCAGCGCGCCGGCCGCGATCGGGGCAGCCATCCGCGCCGCCGCCTTGACGATGATCTCGGCGCTGATCCCGGCGGGATCGCCCATGGTGATGGCGAGATGCGGCACATGTGTCGGCATGATGCGTCCTTTCGGCGTGGGCTACGTCGTGAACAGCCGGGCCAGGAAGTCGGGCCGGCCAAAGGCGCCGGATTTCGAAACCACGGTGACCCCGTCCCAGGCGCCGCCCTCGAGGCTGGAAACCGGAACGCCGGGCATCAGCTCGCCCATCACCGTGAGATGGCTGGCGCGCAGGGCATCGCACAGGCGGCGCAGTGTCTCGCCGCCGGTGACCACCAGGGTGCCGGGGGTCGGGATGGCGAAGGCGAAGGCGAGGAAGGTCTCGCCGATCAGCGCCGCCGCGGCCTCGCGCGTGGTACCGGGGGGAACATGGGCGCGCAGCACGGCGTCACGGTGGGCGAGACTCGGACCGATGGCGCGGGCGCCGCCGGGGCCGAGCAGAGTCGCGGTGCCGGGGCTGGCCTCGAACTGGGCGCGGCTCGCGGGATGATCGGAGCCGATGAGCGCGATGATCGGGCCGGGCAGCCTGGGCCGCCGCGGCGTCAGATGGCCCGCGAGCGCGCCGGCAAGCCCGCCGGTGCCGCACCACAGGACGGGGCCAGGGAGCATCCGCCCGGCCGCGACCACGAGGTCGAGATCGGCTTCATCCACCGCATCCCAAAGGCTGACGCCGGGTGACGGCGGATCGCCCGGCCGGCACTGGCTGAGCATGACGCCGTGCCGGGCGAATTCGAGCGCCAGGTCGACCCCGACATCGGCGCCATGGGCGTATTGCCGCCCGCCGCTGGTGATCCGCCCCTGGAACGGGAAGGCCGGCGCGATCACCGCATGGGCGAAGCGGCCGGCACGCAGGCAGGCCACGATTTCGGCGGCGACGTGGCCGCGCAGGAGCGAATCGAGTTTCTTGAACGTAAGCTCGGCCCCGGCCAGAAACGGCGCCCAGCGCGCCATGCCGGGCGCCGGATCGGCGACCTCGCGGGTTTCGCTGTCATAGGCGGCGGCCGCGGCATCGGAGGGTCGCCGCCAGGACGCCTCGATCGGACCGAAGCGGGGCACGAAGCGGGCAGCGCTGTCGAGCGCCCCGGTCAGATCATCCGCCAGGAGGCGGAAGGCGGTCATCGCACCCGGTTGAGCAACGGTTCGCCGGCGGCGAGGCGGCGGCAGTTCTCGGCCGCGGTGGCGAAGCTGCGGTCGAAGGTGCCGTGGGTGACCCACGCGACATGGGGTGCGATCACGACGTTGTCGAGCGCGAACAACGGGTCATCGGCGGCGGGGGGTTCGGTCGCGAAGACATCCAGACCGGCGCCGCCGAGCCGGCCATCGGCCAGCGCCTCGGTCAGCGCCAACTGGTCCACCAGGCCGCCGCGGGCCGTGTTGATGAGGATCGCGCCCGGCTTCATCCGCGCGATGCTGTCCGCGCCGATCAGGCCGGCGGTTTCCGGTGCCAGCGGGATGTGCAGCGAGAGCACGTCGGAGTCGGCAATCAGCGTGTCGAAGTCGACGTAGTGGGCCAGTGCGCCGTCACGCGGGGTCCGGCTGTGGTAGATGACGTGGCAACCCATCGCCCTGAGGATGGGGGTCAGGTGCTGCGGGATGGCGCCGTAGCCGAGCAGCCCCACGGTCTTGCCGCCGAGTTCCTCCAGATGGTCCTGCACCGCAGGCGAGGCGTGGAACACACCCCGGCGCAGCCCGGCATCGAACTGGGGCAGGCGGCGCAAGGTCGCGAGCATCAGCATCAGCGCCATTTCGGCCACCGCAGGGGCATTGGAGCCGGGCAGGTTGCACACCGCGATATTGCGCGCGGCGGCGGCGTCGAGATCGATCGTGTTCACCCCGATGCCGATCTTCTGGATCAGGCGAAGCTTCGGCGCGGCGGCGATCACCTCGGCGGTGCAGGGCTTGAGCGAATGCCACAGCACCTCGGCGTCCTTCAGCGCCTCCCACAACCGCGCATCGTCATGCTCGGGACAGACGGTGATATCGAGGCCGGGGAGCCTCGCCAGACGGGCGGCCAGTCCGGGGCCGGCATCGTAGTGCAGGACCACCTTCACGACTTGGAGCGCCCGAAGAAGTCGCCCCCGGCGAAGCGGGCGCGGTGGCCCATCGCCTCCTCAATGCGGATCGCCTCGTTCCATTTGGCCATGCGCTCGGAGCGGGCGAAGCTGCCGACCTTCAACTGGCCGACGCCCCAGCCGATGGCGAGATGAACGATGGTGACATCCTCGGTCTCGCCCGATCGCGCCGAGACGATGCCGGCATAGCCGCAGTCCTTCGCGGCGTCCCAGGCCTCCAGCGTCTCGGTCATGGTGCCGCGCTGGTTGGGCTTGATCAGTACGGTGTTGGCCGCGCCCTTTGTGGCGGCGGCACGGATGCGGGCAGCCTCCGTGACGAGAAAGTCATCGCCGACGACCTGGATGCGCGCGCCGACGGCGGCGGTGAAGGCGGCGAACCCGGCGGCGTCGTCTTCGGCCAGGGGGTCCTCGATGGAGAGGATCGGGTAGCGCCCGATCCAGCCGGCGAGCATGTCGATCATGCCGCCGCTGTCGAGTTTCTTTCCTTCAAGTCCAAGGGTATAGACCCCGTTCTTGCCGAACTCGGAGGCCGCGATGTCGAGCGCGATGCCGACCTGCTCGCCCGGGCGGAAGCCGGCGCGCTCGATAGCGCGGACCAGCATTTCGAGCGCCTGCTCATTGGTGGTGAAGGCCGGCCACCAGCCGCCCTCATCGGCCACGCCCTGCAGGCTACCGGCCTCCTGCATGAGCTGCCCGGCGGCGCGATAGACCTCCGCCGTCCAGTCCAGCGCCTGCACGAAGCTATCGGCGGCGGGGCAGACGACGAGGAAATCCTGTATGTCGACGCGCCGCCCGGCATGGGCGCCGCCGCCGAAGATCTGGATTTGCGGCAGCGGCAGCAGATCCGCCTCCTCGCCCCCGAGATGGCGATAGAGCGGCTTGCCGGCGGCGGAAGCCGCGGCATGGGCGGTGGCCATGGACACCGCGAGGATCGCGTTGGCGCCAAGGCGGGACTTGTTGGGCGTGCCATCGAGCTGGATCATGGCGCGGTCGACCGCCGCCTGGTCGGCGCCATCCATGCCGACGACGACATCCCCAATCGCCTCGTTGACGTGTTCGACCGCGCGGGTGACGTCATAGCCGCCGAAGGCGGTGCCGCCGTCGCGCAGGTCGAGCGCCTCGCCCGAGCCGGTGGAGGCCCCCGCCGGGGCGATGGCGCGGCCGACGCCGCCGCCTTCGAGGATGACCTCGGCTTCCACCGTCGGCCGGCCCCTGCTGTCCCAAACCCGGCGGCCCTGGACATAGACGATCTCGGTGTCGCTCATCGCGATAATTCCCCTCTCCAGGCATCGGCGACAGCGCCCAAGGTATCCACCGGCGCCGCCAGCAACGCGCGCGCCACGTGCCTGACATGGGCGCGGGCGGCGTCGGAGGTGATGTATTCGGCCGGCGACTTCCCGTCGACCCTTGCCAGCAGCAGTCCGGGCAGAAGATGAGCGACCCGGGCCTCGAGGCTGGCAGCGTCCTCCCAGGTCACACCGGCGCGATAGGCCGCCGTCATGGCGGCGAAGCAGGCGAGGAAGCCAGGGGCGGCGGCCGGCGTCCACAGGCATTTGAGCAAAAGATGGTTGAGGCAGAAGGCGAGGTCGAATGCCGGATCGCCCCACCAGGCGCATTCGGCATCGAGGAAAACCGGGCCATCCGGTCCGATCAGGATGTTTTTCGGGCTGACGTCGCCGTGGACCAGGGCGCGATGGGTGGCAGCCGTGGTGGCAATGAGGGCATTGAGCGCATCGGCGCGATCGGGATGGGCGCGGGCGGTGGCGGCGAGGTAGGGTTCGAGGCGGATGTCGTAGAAGATCGCATCCGTCGGGAAGTCGGCGGCCACCGTGGGGTCGGCCGCGGTGGCGGCGTGGATGCGAACGAGAATGCCAGCAACCGCGGCGGCGAAGGCGGGGCTGGCCTCGCCGTCGCGCAAGGCGGTCTTCCACAGGCGATAGCGGCCGGGGTCGAGGAACTCCATGGCGAGCGCCCCGCTCTCCTCGTCCTGCCCAAGCAGGGCCGGAACGCAGCCAGGCACGGCCTGGGCCGCCCGGCGCATCCAGCGCGCCTCGTAGCGGTTGCGGCTGACCGGGGCCTGCCAGTCGGCGGCGACGCGAAGCTTGGCCAAGGCGCGCTTGACCACGATGGGGCCGGCAGGCAGGTCGATGCGCCAGATGTCGGACGAGACGCCGCCGGTCAGAGCTTCCCCATCGACGGAGCCCGAGGCCAGGCCCATGCGCGCCAGACCGTCGCAGATGCCCTCGGGCGGCCGCATCAGGCGCGGGCCACGGCGAATTCGTGGCTGACGGCGGCGCGCAGCAGGCCGATGTCGGTGTTGATGCAAAGGCAGCGGAAGCCGCGCGCGAGGGCGGCCTTGGCCTGCCGCCCGTCGCCGGCGAGCCAGCCGAACGGCTTGCCTGCGGCCGTGGCGGCGGCCAACAGCTGAGCTTCGGCGGCGGCATAGCGGGGATCATCGATCTGCCCGGTGAAGCCAAGGCTGTCCGTGAGGTCGAAATGGCCGACCCAGCCGAGATCGATGCCGGGCACGGCCATGATCTCGGCGGCGTTGGCGAGACCGGCGGCGGTTTCGATCAGCGGAATCGTGAGGATGGCGTCATTCGCCGCCGTGATGGCCTCGTGGAGCGGCCGGGTTTCGTAGTCGTCATGGGCCATGCCGAAGGCCAGGCCGCGGGTACCCAGGGGACGGTAGCGACAGTAGGACACCAGCTCACGCGCCTGGTCGGCCGTTTCCAGCATCGGCACCATGATGCCCATGGCGCCGGCATCCAGCACCGGGGAGATCAAATGGCGGGCGAGGCCGGGGACGCGGACCATGGGGACAATCCCGGCGCCGCGAGCATAGGCGATGGCGGGTTTCAGCGTGTCCATGCCGGCCCCGCTGTGCTCGGTATCGAGGATGACGAACTCGGCGCCGCCGGCCTTCAGCACCTTGGCGAGGCCCGGGGTGAAGAACTCGAAAGCCATCACGCCGAGCGCGGTGCCGCCGGCAAGGAGTTTGGCGCGGACGGGGTTGTCGATCATGGCGGGGCTCTACAGGTTGAAATGGGCGCGGATGGTTTCGGCGCAGGCGGCCGGCGAAGCCCGCGCGGTATCGACGGTGAGGTCATAGTCGCGGCCGGCGTGCACCCGGTCGAACTGCCAGCGGGCCAGGCCGATGAGGCGATCGCCGCGGGCGCGTTCGCGGGCTTCGAGCACGTCGAGCGGGCAGAGCACGCCGACGCGATGGACGGTCTGCCCGCTCAGCAATGCCGCATATTCGCGCCATTCCTCACCGGTGTTCACGTCATCGACGATGAGATGGTTGCCGGCGGCGGCCAGGGCGGCAACCGACAGCCGCATGCCCCGCATCGCGCGCTTGCCGGCGGGGCCGCTCGTGATGACGACCTCAGGGTGGCCGTCGCGTTCGATGGTCTCGAAGCTGAAGCCGCCCGGGCACGGGTCGGGCAGCATCTCCAGGAAACTGTCCATCTGGACATGCAGGAACACCTCGCTTGCGATGGCCTGCAGGGCCTTGGCGATGGACGACTTCCCGGCGCTGCCGACGCCGTTGAGGAGCAGCACCGTCAATAGATCAGGCCAGGGGCTGTCTCCGCATCGAGCGGCCAGATCGGGCGGCTGATTTTGGTGTAGGGGATCTTGCGGTAGTCGCGCGGGATCGGCCCGTCGGCGTCGATATAGATCACCTTCTTGGCGATCGGCCCGAAGGCGGCCATGAAGTGGTTGGTCGATTTCACCACCAGCATTTTCCGCTCGGTCGGCTCGATGCCGACGTTGCGGAACAGTTCGAGGCCGAGCGCCTGGGTTCGATTGGTGATGAGCACGACCTCGACCCCGCCGATCTTGATCGCCGCACAGTCGCCGAGCGGGGACTGCGTGGGGCCGAAGCTCTGGGTGCAGTCGCGGGCGAGGCCGGTGACGGTCACCATGGCATCCACCGGGGCGCCCGAAGCCGGCCCGATCTTGCCGCCGAAGCGCAGCGGGAAGGTTGCGCCAATGCCGGCATCGAAGCACAGCCGCACCGCGATCGGGTCCCAGATCGGGCCGAGCGCGGCCTCCTGGGCGTCACGGGCAATGAGTTCGCGCAGGATCGTGGTGTTGTCCGACGGCGCGCCGCCGCCGGCATTGTCGGCGGGATCGGCCATCACCACGGGGAAGGCATTGGCCGCGATCCCGGCGGCGACACCGGCGGGGACATCGAGGTAGTCCGGCGCGGTGCGCCCGCGCATAGCGACGAATTCCTCACCGATTTCAGTGGCGAGCCGGTCGGCCTGGGCCTTGTCGCCGTTGGTCACCACCAGGATGCGGCCGCCGAGTTCCGCCACATCGGCGTAAGGGAAGCAGTGGCCGATAGAGATCGAGATGATGCCGTCCTTGCCCTCCATCGCCATCATCCGATCGACGAAGCCGCGCATCAGGGGGAGCGTGGTGGGGTAGGAGCCGATCTGGCGGCAGTCGTACATCGACATCACCGGCTTGATCTGCTTGCGAACGGTGGCAAGCACATGGGTGAGGAGTTCCTCGGCGCGGTCGACCACGTCGGTATGGGGGAATTCCTTGTAGAGGATGATGATGTCGCTGTGCTTGACCCGCTTGAGGGTGAGGTGGCAGTGGGGGTCAAGCTCCATGCCGATGACGCAATCGGGCCCGACGATGGCGCGGACCCGCGCGGCGATGTCGCCTTCGACGTCATCGTAGCCATGCGCGACCATGGCGCCGTGCAGGCCGAGCAGGACGCCGTCGAGGGGCATGGCGGCCTTGAGCTGGCCAAGGATCTCATCGCGCATGGTTTCATAGTCGGCGCCGTTGGTGGTGCCGGCGGGCGAGGCCGCGAAGCAGGAGCCTTCGATCAGGGTGAAGCCGTCGGCGGCGGCGCGGCGGCGGGCGACCCACAAGGGCGCGGTGCACATCAGCGGGGTTTCCGCGGGGTGCTCGCCCGGCCGCAGATAGACGCCGTCGCGATACCCGTCCATCGACGTCGGCAGCGGCGAGAAGGTGTTGGTTTCGGTGGCCAGGGTGCAGGCGAAAATGCGCATTTGGGGCATCCTCAAAAGAACGTGCGGATGGCGGAGGTGACGGTGTAGGCGTCGTCGACGACGTAGAGCACATGCCACTTGTCGAAGGTCAGGCAGGGATGGCTGACGCCGAAGGAGACGAGGTCGCCGACTTGCAGCGGGGAACTTTCGGGAACCGTCATGTGGGTGTGCTGGTCGTTCATGCCGGTGCAGACATGGCCGGGAGGGATCGCGGCTGGGGCATCCATCCTCGGTCGGAACCAGGTTTCCGGCAGCGGCATGGTGTCGGACTGGGTGTCCCGCGCCCCCATCGTCAGCAGCACCTTGCCGGGTTCGGGGCGGGACTGGACCTGGGCCCAGACCTCGATCGCGGTCCGCAGCCCGCCGCCCTGAGCGGCATCGGGGGTACGCTCGACGATCTCGCTGAAGGCGCGGCGGTAGCGGGCGCTGTCCTGGCTCAGATAGCAGCCGCTGCGGATCAGGATCATGCTCGCGCGGGCGAGGCCGGCATGGCGGAAGGCCGCCATCACCATGTCGTAGAACGCCGAGCCGCCGGCGGTGAGGATGACGTCGCCGGGAGCGAACAGGTCTTCAGCCTCACACGTGCGGGCCAGCGTAACGAGGAGATCGAGGAAGGCGCGGACCTGGGTTTCGATCTCGGCGCGCGTGCCGGCGAACAGTCCCTCGAAACCCTCGATCCCCCGGAGCGCGAGATAGGGAACGTGAGACTTGACCGCGCGGGCGATCGCCATGCCGGTGGCGACATCGCGCACGCCGGTGCGCCCGCCCTTGCTGCCCCCTTCGAGGAAGACCTGCAACGGCCGGCCGATATCGGCGGCACGGGTGGCTTCGGCGAGGGCCGCGACATTGTCCAGCGAGTCGACCAGGCAATAGAAGTCGAAACCCGGGTCGCGCTTGAGTTCCGCCAGCACCCAATCCATCGCCTTGCGCCCGACGAGCTGATTGGCCAGCACGATGCGGCTCACCCCGAAGTCGCGGGCGACCTGGAGTTGCTGCGGCGTCGCCAAGGTGATCGCCCAGGCCCCATCGGCGAGCTGGCGGGAAAACAGCTGGGGCGCCATGGTGGTCTTGCCGTGCGGCGCGATCACCGCGCCGGAGCGCTTGAGGAAATCCCGCATCCAGGCCCCGTTATGGGCCAGCGCGCTGTCCTTCAGCACCGCGATAGGAAAGTTCATGTCGGCGCGCAGGACATTCCAACCCTTGGCCCCGATCGCATCGAGGCGGAAAGGTTCGGTCCCCCCGGGGATGCCCTTGTGGCGGTGATCGAGGATCGAGGCGTGGATGGCGTCGAGGTTCATCTGGTGCTCCTTCAGGCGCGCAGGGCGGCGATGGCCAGGCCGATCTGGTGGCCCTGCTCTTCGGTGATGGCCATGGGGTTGAACAGGAGAACGCCCTCGTCCATCCGCGACAGGCCGCAGGCGATGGCGGGGGAATAGGCCAGGAGTCGGGCAGCCATGGCGGGCGCGGCGGGCCCGACAGTCCAGGCGAGGCTCGGGATGTTGGAGTCGACGATCGCCAGATCGGTGCCGCCGGCCGCATTCAGGATGCGGTCGAGACGGGCGCGCAGCCGCGCGAGGCGGGCAGCGGGGTCCTCGGCGACGAAGCGGTTGAGCGCGGTGATGAGGCCCGCAATCTCCTCCTTGCCGACCTTGCAGGAGCGCCCGATGCCGTGATGCGGCAGGCCGCGAAGCTGCGAAAGCGCAGCGAATTCGCGCGGCGGCGACCAGGCGGCGACATCGACATCGAGGTCAAGCATTTGCAACAGCGCGGAAGCGACAAGATCGGCGCGCCCGGCCAGAATGCCGGAGGATTGCGGCCCGCCGAGTGCCTTGCCGCCGCTGAAACACACGAGATCGGCTCCCTCCTCAAGGTAGGCGCGCAGATTGCTGGCCGGCGGCAGCTGGGCCGCCGCATCGACCAGCACGGGCAGGCCGTGCCGCCGGGCGATCGCCGCGATGTCGCGCAGTTCGGGTTTCGACTGGGTCTGGGCGAGGTAGTAGATGCCGGCGGTGTCGGGGCCGATGGCGTCCTCGATCTCCCAGGCCCCTGCATCGCGGATGCCGGGGCCGGAGTAGCGGTCGGGGATACCGATCTCGATCAGCCGCGCCCCGGCGACGACGAGGGCGCGGTCATACATGTTGCGCTGGCTGCGCACGACGATGAAGTTGCGCCGCCCGTCCGGAACCTCGGGCAACCGGTTCATCCGCCCGGGATCGAGGCCCGCCAGGCAGGCGGCGGTGCCGAGCAGGACGGCCGCCGAGGCGCCGGAGGTGACGATGCCGGATTCCGCGCCGGTGGCGGCGCGGATGGCGCGGCAGGCGGCGGCCTGCATCTGGAGCATGTCGACACAGGCCAGCGAGGCCTGGCGCATCGCCTCGGCGACATCGGGATGCATGAGCCCGCCGGACAGCCGGGTGACGGTGCCGGCCGCGTTGATGACGGTGGGGACGCCGAGGGTTTCGTAGATCATGACGCCTTCCTGACCCGGTTTTGCCGGCAGGATGGCGGGGGGCGGCCCGCTCGGCAAGACGCGCCCCCGGGGTGGATCAGCCGACGCCGAGGAGCTCGACGTCAAACACCAGTGTCGCGTTAGGCGGGATGACGCCGCCGGCGCCCCGCGCGCCGTAGCCGAGCTCGGGCGGGATGATCAGTGTCCGCTGGCCGCCGATCTTCATGCCGGCGACGCCCTGGTCCCAGCCGGCGATGACGCGCCCGGCGCCGAGCGGGAAGCTAAACGGGCTGCCGCGATCGCGCGAGCTGTCGAACTTCTCGCCCTTGTTCTCCTCCGCATCGGCGTCGAACAGCCAGCCGGTGTAGTGGACGGAAACGGTCATCCCGGCGACGGCTTCGGCGCCATCGCCGATTTTGTGGTCGATCATGGTGGGTCCTTGATGGTGGGTGGTTAGGCGCGCTTGAAATCCTCGGTGGCCTGGATCAGCGCACGCGCGGTGCCCGGCTCCATGCCGCCGTGGCCGGCGTCGGGGATGATGTGCAAGGCGGCTTCGGGCCAGGCGCGATGGAGTGCCCAGGCGCTGGTGGGCGGGCAGACCAGGTCGTAGCGGCCCTGGACGATGACACCGGGGATGTGGCGGATGCGGTAGATGTTCTCCAGCAGCCAGTTGTCGGTGGCGAAGAAGCTGTTGTTGGCGAAGTAGTGGCACTCGATGCGCGCCAGCGGGAGGGCGCGCTCGGGCTGAACGGCCTCCTCGATGCCTTGCGCCTGGGGATAGAGGAAGGAAACCGCGCCCTCCCATTTGCTCCAGGCGGCGGCGGCACGCAGGCGGACCCGCTGGTCATCGCTGGTGAGCTGACGGTGATAGGCACTCACCATGTCATGGCGCTCTTCAGGCGGGATGGGCGCGAGGTATTCGTCCCAGGCGTCCGGAAACATCGCGCTCGCGCCGTGCTGGTAGAGCCAATGGACCTCCGACCGGCGGGCCAGAAAAATGCCGCGCAGGATCAGGCCGCGGACCCGCTCGGGATGGGTTTCGGCATAGGCAAGGCCCAGCGTGCTGCCCCAGGAGCCGCCGAAGACGATCCAGCTTTCGATCGCGAGCGTCGTGCGGATGGTCTCCATATCGGCGACCAGATCCCACGTCGTGTTGTCCGTCAGCTCCGCGAACGGCGTCGAACGGCCGCTGCCGCGCTGGTCGAACAGCACGATCCGGTAATGCGCCGGGTCGAAGAAGCGGCGCTGGCGCGGCGAGGTGCCGCCACCGGGGCCACCGTGCACGAACACCACCGGCGCCCCGTTCGGGTTGCCGCTTTCCTCGACGTAGAGCATGTGCCGGTCCGACACCGGCAGCATGCGGGTACGGTACGGCGCGATGTCGGGGAACAGCAGGGCCTCGCTCACAGGGTCAAGCCGCCATCGACGACCAGGGTCTGCCCGGTCACCATGGTGGCGCCGAAGCCGAGGAAGACGATGGCCTCGGCGAGGTCCTCCGGGCTGCAGCGTCGCTTGAGCGCGGCCTTCTCGATCGAGGATTGGCGCGCGGCGTCGCCCCACTGGATCTGCCAGGAACTGTCGACCGCACCCGGCGCGATGGCATTGACCCGCACCTCCGGCGCAAGGCCGCGGGCAAGGTTCTTGGTGATGTTGACCACGCCGGCCTTGGACGCGCCGTAGGCGAGCGACGAGCCGGCGGAATGGACGCCGGCGATGGAGGCGACCGAGACGATGGCGCCGTGGCATTCCTTCAGCGTCGGCGCTGCCGCCTTGGAGAGGCGAAACAGGCCGATCAGGTTGGTCTGCATGATGGTTTCCCACAGCTCGTCGGTGATCAAATCGAGCCGGTTGGGGGGTACCACGGTGGTCACGCCGGGGGTGCCGGCGTTGTTGACGAGGAGGTCGAGCCGGCCGAGGCGGCGGATGGCGTCCTCGATCATCTGCGGGCCGCCGGCCGGGTCGGACACGCTGCCGGGCGCCTCGATCACGTTGTGGCCCTCCTGGCGCAAATTGGCGACCGCCTCGGGGCCGCGGGCGTCACCCTCGAGGTAGTTGATGGCCACCGTGCAGCCGTTGCGCGCCAGCATCGTGGCCGTGGCGAGCCCGATGCCCGAAGCCGCACCGGTGACGATGGCGGCCTTCCCGGACAGGTCATAGCGAACCTTGTTGGCGGCGGTGAGATTGGTCATGGGGCACCAGAAGCTTATGGGTAAAAGTTTTTTGCTTCTTTTTTTCAAAAAAGAAGCGCTTCGCAAGGCCTTCTTTTTTGAAAAAAAGAAGCAAAAAACTTCCGTCCATTGGAGTGGAACACGGCCCCGCCGGATGGTCCGGCGGGGCCGCATAACGGGTCAGAACAGGCCGTTGCCGTCGGCGAGGGCGGCGAGGTGATGGTCGGTCGAGCCGAACATCTGCTCGATCATGGTCATCCGCTTGAAGTAGTGGCCGACCTTGTACTCCATCGTCATGGCGATGCCGCCATGGAGCTGGACCGCTTCCTCACCGATCGACTTGCCCGACTTGCCGACCTGCACCTTGGCCGCCGACAGCGCCTGGCGGCGCTCGGCAGCATCGTCGGAGGCGGCCATCATCGTGGCGTACATCGCCATCGACTTGGCCTGTTCGAGATTCGCGAACATGTCGACCGCGCGGTGCTGGAGGACCTGGAACTCGCCGATGGCGCGGCCGAACTGCTTGCGCTGCTTCATGTAGTCGACCGTGATGGCCAGCATCTCGGCCATCCCGCCGACCGCCTCGGAACACACCGCGGCGATGGCCTCGTCGATCACGCGCTCGACGACGGGCAGCGCATTGCCGGGATCGCCGATGGCCACGCCATGGGCGTTGGCAAACGAGATCTCGGCGGCCCGCAGACCGTCCTGGGTCGGATAGCCCTTGCGCGAAACGCCGGGATCCGCAGCATCCACCATGAACAGGCCGATTCCGCCATGGTCGCGCTGGGCGCCGGCGGTGCGGGCGGTCACCAGAAGCTGGCCGGCGCAATCGCCATGGATGACCACCGATTTCTCGCCGTTGATGACGTAGCCGCTGCCGTCCTTCCCGGCGGTGACGGCGACGTCGTTGAGGTTCCAGCGCGAGTGGCGCTCGATATGGGCCAGGGCAAGCTTGAGGTCCCCCGCGATGATCTGCGGGACCAGCTCAGCCTGCTGCTCCTCGCTGCCGGCGTGGCGGAGCAGGCCGCCACCGATGACGACGGTGGCCAGGTAAGGCTCCAGCACGAGGCCGCGGCCGAAGGCTTCCATCACCTGCGCCGTCTCGATCTGGCCGCCGCCGAAGCCCCCGAGGTCCTCGGAGAAGGGCAGGCCGAGGAGGCCGAGTTCGGCATATTGCGCCCACATCTCGGCCGACCAGCCGGTGGGCTCCTTCATGAAGTTGCGGCGATGCTCGAAGGTGTAGCGATCGGCGATGAGCCGATCGACGCTGTCCTTGAGCAGGCGTTGGTCTTCGCTGAAATCGAAATCCATTGTCTTTAATCCTATCGACTAGAAACCGAGGATCGCCTTGGCGACGATGTTGCGCTGGATTTCGTTGGAGCCGCCGTAGATCGAAATCTTGCGCCAGTTGAAGTAGGTCGGGCCGGTGCCGGCGGCGTAGTCGGGGCCGTAGCCGGCCTCGTTGCGCCCGTCGCCCTCGTCCGACGCGGCGAAGGGCATCACGTAGGGGCCGACGAGTTCCATCATCAGCTCCGTCGTGGTCTGCTGGATCACCGAGCCCTTGAGCTTGAGGATCGACGAGGCCGGGTTGGGCTTGCCCTTCGCGTGGTTCTTCTCGTCGGCGACGATGCGCAGCTGGGTCATTTCCAGCGCCTTCAGCTCGACCTCGCAGGCCGCCAGCTTCTCGCGGAATTTGCGGTCGTGGATCAGGGCCTCGCCGCCGTCGAATTCGAGTGCGGCCAGCTCGCGGATGCGCTTGAGCCGGGCCTTGGAGGTGCCGACCCGGGCGATGCCGGTGCGCTCGTTGCCGAGCAGGAATTTGGCGCAATCCCAGCCCTTGTGCAGTTCGCCGACCAAATTTTCGGCGGGGACGACGACGTTGTCGAAGAACACCTCGTTCACCTCGTGGCCGCCGTCGATGGTCTGGATCGGGCGGACCGTGATGCCGGGTGTTTTCATGTCCGCCAGGATGAAGGAGATACCCTCCTGCTTCTTGGCCGCCGGGTCGGTGCGGCAGAGGACAAAAATCCAGTCGGCGTGCTGGGCCAGCGTGGTCCAGGTCTTCTGCCCGTTGATCACCCAGGTGTCACCGACGCGCTCGGCCTTGGTGCGCAGCGAGGCCAGATCGGAACCGGCGCCGGGCTCGGAGAATCCCTGGCACCACCAGACGTCGAGATTGGCGGCGGCGGGCAGATAGCGCTTCTTCTGCTCGTCGGTGCCGAACTGCGCGATGACGGGGCCGACCATCGACGTATTGAAAGCGAGCGGCGAGGGCACGCCGTTCAACTGCATCTCGTCCTGGTAGATATAGACCTGCACCGGCGTCCAGTCCTTGCCGCCCCAGGCGACGGGCCAGTTGACCACGGCGAGGCCGTTGGCGTTGAGGATGCGCTGGGCGGCGATGATCTCGTCCTTGGTGAGATGCTGGCCCTCGAGCACCTTGGTGCGGATGGACTGCGGAATGGCAGTCGTGAAGAAGGTCCGCAGTTCCTGGCGGAAGGCGACTTCCTCGGGTGTGAAGCTCAAATCCATGTCGGTCTCCTCATGGGGGGTTTGGTCGGAAAGTAGTCGGGTTCGCGGGAAGCGCAATCAGCAGTCAGGCACCGCGGGCTTTTTCCTCGTCAGAGAGCTCCTTGCGGGAGAGCTTGCCGACGGGTGTTTTGGGCAGGGCGTCGCGGATTTCGAGGGCGGTGGGCATTTCGTGGCGGCCGACGCGGTCCTTCAGGAAGTCCTTCAACGCCTCGTAGGTCAGCTCGGCGGCGCCGGGCTTGAGCGAGACGAAGACCTTGGCCGCCTGCCCGCGATAGGCGTCGGCGATGCCGATGACGGCGCATTCGGCGACGTCGGGGTGCTCGTAGACCGCGTCCTCGATCAGGGCGGGATAGACGTTGAAGCCGCCGGAGATGATCATGTCCTTCTTGCGGTCGACCAGGAAGAAGAAGCCGTTTTCGTCCATGTGGCCGACATCCCCGGTCAGGAACCAGCCGTCAGCGAAGGCCTTGGCGTTCTCCTCCGGCCGGTTGTAGTAGCCCGGCGTGACGTTGGGGCCCTGGATCGCGATTTCGCCGCGTTCGTTGGGGCCGAGTTCGACGCTGGGGTCATCGAGCGAGACGATGCGCATCACCAGACCCGGGACCGGCAGGCCGATCAGCCCGGGCTTGTAGGGGACATCCTCGGGGATGAGCGAGCCGATCGGGGAGGTTTCGGTCATGCCCCAGCCGCCGCCGAGGCGGCAGCCGGTCAGCGCCTCGATGCGGGTGGCGATTTCGGCCGGCAGCGGCGCGCCGCCGGAGCCGGCGAAGCGCAGCGAGGAGAAGTCGTGCTTTTCGAGGTCCGGCACGCCGGCGAGCGCGATCCACATGGTGGGAACGCCGGGGAAGGAAGTGGCACGTTTGCGTTCGATGTCATCCAGCGTGGTCGCGATATCGAAGCGCGGGCGCAGCAGGATTTCGGTGCCGGAGACGATGGAGCGGAGCAGCACGCCGGTCAGGGCGTAGATGTGGAACAGCGGCAGGACGCCAATGACCCGGTCATCGACGCCGTACGGGCGGTCCTTGGTGAAGCTCCAGTTGTTGAGCATGGAGATCGCGGCGGTGAAATTGCCATGGGTCAGCATCGCCGCGCGCGGCAGGCCGGTGGTCCCGCCGGTGTACTGCAGGCAGGCGACGTCATCCGGCGTGAGGCCGGGGTCGGGGGGGGCATCGCCGCCTTCGAAGGAGGACCAGGGGATCGCGGCCGCAGGGAGCGGCAGGCCAGGGGACGGGGCGCCCCAGGCTTCGTCCTCGCCGACGATGAGGCGGTCGGCATGGCCCTCGGCGAGGAGGCGCTCGGCGACCTGGAGCATGCCGGGGATGTTGGTGGCGAGCAGGGTGCGGGCGGCGGAGTCCTTCAGCTTGTGCGCGAGCACGCGGGGCGCGTCGAGCGGGCTGAGCAGCACGACGCGCAGGCCGGCCTGGAAAGCGCCGAAGAAGGCGATGGGGTGGTAGGGCGTGTTGTGCAGATAGAAAGCGACGGTGTCGCCACGCTTGAGGCCGAAGCGGTGGAAGCCGGCGGCGGCGAGGGCAGCGCGGCGGGCGAGTTCGGTGTAGCTGATTTGCCGGTCGCGGAATTCGATCGCGGGGCGGTCCCCGTAGTCGGACGCGGCCTTGGCCAGGAGTTCGGGCAGGGTGCCGCGCTGGTAGGGCGCGTCCCACTGCATGCCGGGCGGGTAGGAGGCCTCCCAGGGATAGGGTCGCGTCAATGCCATGTCTTGCCGTTCCTCGTCCCGCTTGCTGGGGTTGGGCCGAAAATCGCCTGTCTGCCCCGGATTGTCCATCGGTGATGCGCGTGGTGTCTGCGGGTTGTCTGACGCGGGCGGGGCGGCCTAGGGTCGCGGTGGCTGCGGGAGGCGGGCATGGCGCGGACGATGTTTGATCGGATCTGGGAGCAGCACACGGTTCTGGTGCGGCCGGATGGGGCGACGTTGCTGCATGTCGGGCGGCATCTGGTGCATGACGGCTCGCGCGCCGGGTTCCGCGCGCTGGCGGAGCGGGGGATGACGCTGCGCCATCCCGCCCGCACGTTCGGCACGCCGGATCACTATGTCTCGACGAAGAGCCATGAGCTGGCGGCGATCCCGGAACCCAACCGGCGGGAGATGGTCAGCGCCCTGGCGGAGAATGCGGCGGCGCAGGGGTTCACCTTGTTCGGGCTCGGCGATGTGCGCCAGGGGATCGTGCATGTGATCGGGCCGGAGCAGGGGATCACGCTGCCCGGCATCTTGATGGTCTGCGGCGACAGCCATACCGCGACGCATGGGGCGCTGGGGGCGCTCGCGTTCGGCATCGGGGCGTCGGAGGTCTCGCATGTACTGGCGACGCAGACCTTGTGGCAGAGTCGCAAGCCGCGGGCGATGCGGGTGACGGTGGATGGGGTGCTGGGGGCCGGGGTGACGGCGAAGGATGTGATCCTGGCGATCATCGCGCGGATCGGGGCGGGCGGGGGGAGCGGGCATGTGATCGAGTACGCCGGCAGCATTTTCCGGGCGATGTCGATGGAGGGGCGGATGACGGTGTGCAACATGTCGATCGAGGCCGGCGCGCGGGCCGGCATGGTGGCGCCGGACGAGACGACGTTTGCCTACCTGAAAGGACGGCCCTTCGCGCCGCAGGGGGAGGCGTGGGAGCGGGCGGTAGCGGCGTGGCGGGAATTGCCGAGCGATGCGGATGCCGTGTTCGACCGGGAGGTCTGGTTGGATGCCGCCGAGATCGTGCCGATGGCGACGTGGGGGACCAGCCCGGAGGATGCCGCGCCGGTGACGGGGGCGATCCCTGATCCGGCCGCTGCGCCCGACGCGGAGCGGCGCGATGCGATTGTTCGGGCGCTGGCCTATATGGGGCTGGAGCCGGGGATGCGGATGGAGGCGATCGCGATCGATCGGGTGTTCATCGGCTCATGCACCAACAGCCGGATCGAGGACTTGCGGGCCGCGGCCGCGGTGGCGCGGGGGCGGCGGGCGGTGGTGCCGGCGATGGTGGTGCCGGGGTCGGGGCTGGTGAAGCGGCAGGCGGAGGCGGAGGGGTTGGACCAGGTGTTCCTGGCGGCCGGGTTCGAGTGGCGGGAGCCGGGGTGTTCGATGTGCGTGGGGATGAACGGGGACCTGGTGGCGCCGGGCGAGCGCTGTGCCTCGACGTCGAACCGGAATTTTGTCGGCCGGCAGGGGCGCGGGGCGCGGACGCATCTGGTGAGTCCGGCGATGGCGGTGGCGGCGGCGGTGCATGGGCGGCTGGCGGATGTGCGGCTGATGAAGGAGATCGGGTGATGCGCAAGTTCGAGACGGTCGAGGCGGTGGCGGCGCCGATGGATATGGCCAATGCGGATACCGACCAGATCATCCCGGCGCGGTTTTTGTGGCGGGCGCGGGCGGAGGGGTATGGCGGATTGCTGTTCAACGATGTGCGCAGTGCCGCGGATGGGTCGCAGAAGGCTGATTTCGTGTTGAACCGGGTGGAGAATGCGAAGGCGGAGATTTTGGTGGCCGACCGGAATTTCGGCTGCGGCTCGTCGCGCGAGCATGCGGTGTGGGCCTTGTCGGATGCGGGGTTCAAGGTGGTGATCGCGCCCTCGTTCGGCGACATTTTCTTCAACAACAGCTTCAAGAACGGGTTTCTGCCGATCGTGCTGCCGGAGGCGCGGTGTGCGGAGATCAGGGCGGCGCTGGCGCGCAATCCGGGGGCGCGGATGGTGGTGGATCTGGAGGCGCAGGAGGTGCGGGGGCCATTGGGCGTCAACGACGGGTTCGGCATCGACGCCTTCGAGATCGACCCGTTCCGCAAGGAGCTGCTGCTGGCGGGGATGGACGATATTTCGTTCACCTTGAGCCAGCAGGGGGCGATCGGGGATTTCGAGGCGCGCTACGAGGACGCGATGCCGTGGGTTTGAGGGCGCATTGATATTGCCGTGAGGTCGCCGGGGTGAGAACTGGATCACTTGTGTGGGGCGGGAGCGATGGCCAGATTGGCGGCGGAATGGATCAAGAGGGACTGTGATGATTGCCGAGGAGAAGCTGAACTGGTTGCGTCAGATCGGCGTGCTGCCAGCGACGGCGGAGAAAGGGGCGCCGGAAACGGCGGCGCCGGTGGCGCCCGTGGCGGCGAAGCCTGACGAGGGTCATTTCGGGCTCTCGGTGAAGGCGCCGGCCGATGATGGGACGCCGCCGGGTCTGACGTTCCCGGAGCAGGGGGGCAACGCGCCCGAGGCACTGCAGGAGTCGCTCACCATTCCGGGGCTGCCGATTCCGATCCCGATCCCCGGGATCAACGACGTCAAGATCCTGGTCACGGTGACGCTGGACAACCAGACCAGCCACGCGCTGGAGCTCGACAAGGGCAGCGCGCAGCTTGAGCATGATGTGCTCGCCGATTTCGACACCAAGCCGCCGCCGCATATCGCGAAGGGGCGGAGCGGCAAGATGGTGATCAGCTCGTTCGTCGGTGCCGGCGGGCAGGTGGCGTACAACATCGCCGATGATCCGGCGAAGACCAAGGTATGGATGAAATGGGACCGCGGGCGGATTCCCAAGCGTGAGCATTTCGAAGAGGTCTGGCCGCCGAGCCCGGACAAGTGGGAGTTCAACGGCGGGTTCACCGATGATGATTTCACGTTCACGCTGACCGAGCTGGGGGCGCCGGGGCCAGGGCCTGGGCCGGGGCCGGCGGCGGGCGTCAATGCGACGTGCATGATCACGGTGACCAACAACACCAAGTCGGTGCTGACGCTGGCGCATCAGGGGCACGATGTCGGGGACTTCATGACGTTCCCGGCGGCATCGGTACCGGCGGGTGGGTCGACGAGTTTTGTCTCGGTGCAGACACCCAACGAGAAGGATGCGACCCAGGGGTGCAAGGGCTTCGCGGTGTTCGATGTCGGCGAGCCGGCTGTGGGGGTGTGGCGGGTGGAGTGGAACAACCCGAAGACGGAGAAGAACACGGCGTCCGCCACGATCGATCCGGCCTCCGCCGGGTTCCGCTCGCTGGAGCAGGCGGGGCAGGGCGACGAGAATGTGCCGATGGTGTTCACGCTGTCCGGCGGGCCGGAGCCGGGGCCGAAGCCGGATCAACCGAAGCCGGATCAGCCGAAGCCCGACCAGCCGAAGCCTGATCAGCCGAAACCGGAGGGGCCGGAGCCTGACTTCAAGCCGCCGCCGGAATCGAAGCAGCCGACGCTGCGGGTGGGGGACAAGAGCCCCGACGGCTGGGTGGAATACATGCAGTATCTGCTCAAGAAGGCGATGGACAGACCGGGCCTCAAGGTCGACGGGGCGTTCGGGCCGGCGACACAGAAGGCGGTGGTCGAGTTCCAGATGACGCGCGGGCTGATGGCCGATGGGATTGTGGGCAACCAGACCTGGGCGGCGCTGCGCGAAGGGGCGCCGGAGGCGCCGAGCACCGATGGGCGCAAGGCTCATAGTTTCGAGGACAAGGGGCCGTCGGCGCGCTGGACGAAGGAGAACAGCGTGATGATCTATTCGGAGAAGGAGGATTGCCTGAAGCTGGTCGCGGATTCGCCGGGCGAGCAGCCGGCCGATGATTTCGGCGCCACGGTGAAGATCATGCCGCCCGGCGGGAAGGCCCATGTCGTGCAGCTCAAGCTCGGCAAGCCGGTGTTCTTCAGCAACAACAAGGAGGACAAGGTGCACGTCATGCGGATCGAGAAGTTCCGCGCGACCTATCCCTCGGCCGATCCGAAGGCGCCGGCGACGGAGTATGAGATCGACGCCTATCTCGATGCTGCCCTGGGTGGTGACCGGTTTACCGGGAAGGTGGTGCTGGAATAGGTGCGATGGGTTCTTCCTTGCACGGCGCGGGCTTGCGCCGTGCAGGGGGGGAATGGGGTTTTTGTTTCGATATAGGAACAATTTGGGCGTGCTGATGCGGGGCGGGTCAGCGGGCTTTTGAAAATTCCGGGGGGTAGAAGCTGGGGTTGGCGTATCGGTTTTCCGCCCTCACCCAGGCCCTGGTCTGCTCCTGCGGGAGAGGGAACAACGGGGTTTTGGATGGTTTGGGTATGGGAGCGGGTTTTGGCGGCGGTGGGGGTGGGTCGCCGGGCATTTGGATGCCGAGGGATTTGGCGAGGGGGCGTAGCAGTCTGCCGGCGCGGGGGACGTCGGCGAGGAATTTGATGCATTCCTCGGAGGCGAGGAAATGTTGGAGTTGGCTCGCGTGGCCGCGGGCGTTGTAGTGGTCGACGTTGCGGATGAGCCAGGCGTTTCCGCGCGGGAGGCGGGGGCTGGTTTGGGGGCGCCGCGCTCGGCCCGGGCGGGGATTGCAGGGCTTCGGCAGGGTGTTGTTGCGCCAGTGCGCGACGAGTTTTTCGAAGCGTTGGATGGTACGGTTGAGGTGGAAATAGATGCGCGCGAGGACGGCATCGCGCTGGGGTTCTTTGCGCGCGACGATGCCGATGACGACCTGGAGGCCGGTGAGGATGGCTCGGAAGGAGGCGGCGAGGGTGCTCATTCAAGGTATAAAATATAACTAACTTTGATAAATGTCAAGGGCGTGCTCTTGCCTGATTCGAGAGTCCGCGCCATGCAGGGGGACAACCGCAACAACGGAACGTCCTCGCCATGTCGCTGCCCCCCGTCCTGCAACATCTGCGTATTCCGGTGATCGGCTCGCCGCTGTTCATCATCTCCAACCCCGATCTGGTGATCGCGCAGTGCAAGGCCGGCATCGTCGGCTCGTTCCCGGCGCTCAACGCGCGGCCGGCCGAGATGCTGGAGGAGTGGCTGAAGCGGATCACCGGGGAACTCGCCGAGCATGACGCCAAGCACCCGGATCGCAAGGCCGCGCCCTTCGCGGTCAACCAGATCGTGCATCGCTCCAACACGCGGATCGACCACGACGTCGAGATGTGCGTGAAATACCGTGTGCCGGTGGTGATCACCTCGCTCGGCGCGCGGCCTGACGTGAACGAGGCGATCCATTCCTACGGCGGCATCGTGCTGCACGACATCATCAACAACCTGTTCGCACGCAAGGCAGTGGAGCGCGGCGCCGACGGGCTGATCGCGGTGGCCGCCGGCGCCGGCGGGCATGCCGGCAGCCTGTCGCCGTTCGCGCTGGTGCAGGAAATCCGTGAATGGTTCGACGGGCCGATCGCACTCTCCGGTGCGATCGCCAACGGCAATGCGGTCCTGGCGGCACAGGCCTGTGGGGCCGACCTCGCCTATATCGGCTCGGCCTTCATCGCCACCGTCGAGGCCAATGCGTCGGAAGGCTACAAGCAGATGATCGTCGACAGCGCAGCCGATGACATCGTCTATACCAATCTCATCACCGGCGTGCTCGGCAACTACCTCAAGCCGAGCCTGGAGCGGGCGGGGCTCGATGTTGACAACCTGCCGACCTCGGACAAGTCGGCGATGAATTTCGGGTCCGACAAGGCCAAGGCATGGAAAGACATCTGGGGCTCGGGCCAAGGGATCGGCGCCGTGAAGAAAGTGGTGCCGGCGGCGGAACTGATCGACCGGCTGGCGGCGGAGTATGCGGCGGCGCGGGCTCGGGTTTTGGCGGCTTAGAGCCAAGGGAAGGCAAGCAAGGCTCCGCCGGCCAAGGGCCGTAGGCCCTTGGAACCCTTCACTGCTTGCGGCTGGGGCGATGGCCTTCAGATGAGGGCATGATTTTGGTGGGGGGTGGGCGAAGCCCAATCAATCGTGCGGCGTCGCGGCTTGTTGCCTGCGGCGCAAGGAAGCAAGGACGGGGTTATCATCTGAAGGCCGGTTTTTCAGCCGCGAGAAGTCAAGGGTTCCAAGGGCCTCACGGCCCTTGGCCGGCGGAGCCTTGCTTATCCTTGCCTTGGCTTCGTCTTGAAGGAACCAGGCATGCCCGAAGCTAAGCCGATTGAGTTGCCGGAGCCGGTTGCTCCGGGGGCTCCGGTGCCGTGGTGGGCCAAGATGCTGGCCAAGATCGTGGTGCGGCGGGTGGTGCCGGAGTATCGGTGGCGGCGGCGGTTGGGGATTGGGGTGCATAGTTTCTCCGCCGATACGGCGGGGCATGAGGGGGCGATTGCGCGGGAGGTGGCCTGGTTTCGCGGGGAGACCGGGCGGGGGCCGCGGAGTCTGTTGGAGTTGGGGCCGGGGGACAGTGTTGCCAATGCGATATTTGCCCGGGCGCACGGGGTGGAGCGGATCTGGCTGATGGATGCGGGGGATTTCGCCAGCCATGACATGGCGGCGTATCGGCGGATTGCGGCGCGGGCGGGGGTGACGGGATTGGATTTCAGCGGGCGGGAGGCGCTGCTGGCGAGTTTGGGGGCAACGTATTTGACGGGGGGGGTGGCGTCACTGGCGGCGATTCCGGACGGGGCGGTGGAGTTGTCGGTGTCGTACACGGTGCTGGAGCATGTGCGGGCGCGGGAGTTCGGGGCGCTGATGGGGGCGTTGTATCGGGTGACGGCGCCGGGCGGGCGCGGGCATCATGTGGTTGATTTGATGGACCATCTCGGCGGGCGGCTGAACAATTTGCGGTTCGGCGATGGGATCTGGGAGCGGGAGTGGATGGCCGCGAGCGGGTTTTATACGAACCGGCTGGGGCGCGATGAGATACTGGAAGCGGCGGGGGCGGCGGGGTTCGGGACGGGGGTGCGGTATGTGGCGCGGTGGGCCGAGGTGCCGACGGCGCGGGGGGCGATGGCGCGGCGGTTTCGGGGGCGGCCGGACGAGGCGTTGCGGGTGGCGGTGTTCGGGTTGGATTTGCGGCGCTGAGGCGGGGCGCGTCCGGTCAGCTTTCGGACCTGTCGTAGAGCGGGCGGATTTCGATTTCGCTGGGGCCAGGCATGGGGTTCGGGCAGCGTTTGGCCCAGGCGATGGCTTCGTCCATGTCCTTGACGTTCCAGAGCCAGAAGCCGGCGACGAGTTCGTTGGGTGGGGTGAAGGGGCCGTCGATGATGGTGCGGGCGGCGCCGTCGAAGGCGATGCGTTTGGCGTGGGCGGTGGGTTTGAGGCCGTCGGCCATGACGAGGATGCCGGCGTGGCGGAGTTCGTCGTTGAAGCGGCCCATGGCGGCCATCATTTCGGCGGTCCAGGCGGGCTGGAAGCTGTTGTTTTCGCTGGCTTCGGTGGCTTTGACGAGCACCATGACGCGCATGGTTGGTCTCCTGGCGAACGGATGGAGGGCCAGGGGCCAATCGGCTCCTGGCGGTCCACGGTCAGCCCGATAGAGCTAGAGCGATATCGGAACTGATAGGCGTTCCGATATCGCTCTAGCTCTATGTTTTATCGCCTGATTCACGTTTTTTGACCGGTCGGCCTCAAACGATCACGCTTTAGCGGCGGGCCTTGCGTGCGGCATAGCGGGCGTCGCGGGCGGCCTTCTGCTCGGCGGCGAGGGCCTGGGCGCGGGCCTTGCTTTCGGCGTCGGCGGCAAGACGGCGCGCGGCGGTCTCGGCTTCCTCGCGGATGCGGGCGGCGTCCTCGGCGGCGCGGCGGGCGGCTTCCTCGGCGGCTTCCTTGGCCAGGCGGGCGGCTTCGGCCTCGCGCGCGATGCGGCGCTCCTCGATGCGGATCTTGCGCGCCTCGGCGATGGCGGCCAGTTCGGCGCGCTTGGCGATCACGGCGGGATCGTCCGGGCCGGGACGCGCCTTGAATTTCTCGATGGCGGCCTTGCGGGCCTCGGCCTGGGATTTCAACCGGTCGTTGAAATTGTCGTACTTGAAGGAACTCATGCTCGCCCTCTATCAAATTGCCGGGCCGATGGATAGTCATTCAGGCCTGACCGCCGGGCACGGCTGGGTGGCAGGATTTGCGTCCGGGGAGGGCATTCGGCGTGCACGGGCTGGTCGGCGGGCATCGCGGCATGCAGTGGAGGGTGGCGGCCTCGCTGCTGCTCCATGGCGCGGCGCTGGCGATGCTGGTGGATGCCGGGCAGCGCAGGATGCCGGCGGCGACCGTGGAGAGCGGGCTGGACGTGCTCCTGGTGGCGGAAATCCCCGCGGTGCTGCCGCCGATGCCCGCGATGCTGCCGCCGATCGCGGCGCCGGCTCCCGCATTGGCCGCGGCACCGCAGGACCCCGAGCCGGCAGCACCGGAGCCGCAGACCCCACGCCCGGTTCCGGCGCCGCCCGCGCCGGTCGCGGGCGCCGGTCCGCGCGCCCTGCCCGCCGGTTCGGCAAACACGCCGCGCGCGGCCCCTGCCCTTCCCGTTCCACCCGGTACCGCCTTGCCGGCTCCGCCCGCGCCGGACGTCGATGCGGCGGCGCGCGCCTGGCGGGCGGCGCTGCTGGCGTGGGTGCAGGCGCACAAGGAGTACCCGCGGGCGGCCCGGCTGCGCGGGATCGAGGGCGTCGTGGCCGTGCGGGTGACGGTGGCGGCGGATGGGCTGGTCGGCGCCGTCGAGGTTACGGACGGGTCGGGTTCGGAGGTTCTCGACGCGGCGGTCCGACGGATGCTGGAGGGGGCGCAGGTGCCGCCATTCCCGCCTGGCCTGGCGCGCACCGCCCGGGAGGAAACGCTGCGCGTCGGGTTTACCCTGCGATAGGCGGGGATCGCACCCCCTGGATCACCGGCGGGGATGCGGTGCTATTTCGTTTTGCCCCAGGTGTCCCAGTAGGTCCGCTCGCGCGCCGGCACCCGCTTGGCGGGACGCAGATCGCCGCCGGTGATGTAGGCGATCGGCAGCAACGCGGCGGGCGTCACATTGGCCGGCATGCCGAGCAGACCGGCGATCTCGTGCTCGTGCCGCAGTGCCAGCGTGGTCCAGGCGCTGCCGATGCCGCGGGCGCGCAGGGCGAGCATCAGGGACCACGAGGCGGGCAGGATATTGCCGTAGAAGCCGCCGAGCCGCGCGACGCTGACGTCATCCTCGGGCCGCCCCTCGAGGCAGGGGATGATGAGCATGGGCACATCGCGCAGATGGTCGACCAGATAGACCCAGGAGGCGACGTCGCGGGCATGGGTCTTGCGGCGTTCGGCCAGCACCGGTTCGGTGTAAACCTGGGCGAAGGCCTGGGCGTACCAATCCCCGATGGCGGCGCGCTTGGTGGGGTCGGTCACGACCATGAAGTGATAGCGGCAGACATTGCCCCCTGCGGGCGCCTGGACGGCGAGTTCCAGGCAGTGCTGGACGATGGCCGGATCGATCGGCCGCGCGAGATCGAGGCGCTGGCGCACCGAGCGGGCGGTGGTCAGCAATTTGTCGACGGTTTCCAGATCCATCCGATGCTCTCCTTGCGCCATGGCGGGGCGTCCGCCCGGCAAGCCTGCCACGGCGGCGAGGGCCAGGCAAAACGGCACCGCGCGCGCAGCGTCGCGATGGCGCGGCGAAGGTTCTACCGTCCCTGGAACACCGGCGGCCGCTTCTCGACGAACGCCCGCTTTGCCTCCTGGGCATCCTCGGATCGGGAAATGATCGCGGTCATGTCCTGCTCGTAGCGGTAGCCGTCGCGCAGGCTCATGTCCTCGATCGTGTTCGCGGTGTGCTTGGCCATCGCGGTGGCCAAGGGCGCCTTCGATGCGATGGTCCGCGCCATTTCCATCGCCGCGGGCAACAGCTCCTCCGGTGCGACGCAGGCCTCGACGATGCCGAGCCGGTACAGCTCCGCGCCGGGGACGCGGTAGCCGGTCAGCACCATGCGCCGCAGCAGCGAGTGGCTGAACAGGCGCTGGGCATGTTTTGTGCCGCCGAGCAGGCCGACATCGATCTCGGGCAGGCCGATGCTGCCCTTTTCCGAGACGAGGAGGATATCGCAGGAGGCGGCAAGGCCGAGGCCGGAGCCCAGGGCCGCGCCGTTGATGGCGCAGATCACCGGCTTGGCGCATTCGCGGATGGCATGGAACGATTCCCGCGTCCGCCGTGAATGCGCCGGCATCGCGCCCGGCTCCGCCAGCCCGGCGCGGCCCTTGAGGTCGGCGCCGGCGCAGAAGACGCGGCCGGCGCCGGTCAGCACGATCGCGCGAATATCGGGCGTGTCACCCAGGGTGTCGAAGACCCGGGTCAGTTCGGCGCACAAGGCGGTGCTGTAGGCATTGACCGGCGGGCTGTCCATGGTGACGAGCGCGACATGGTCCGCGATGGCGACCCGGACCACGGTGAGATCAGCAAGCGGCATCGAACGCATTCCTTCCCTTCGCCGGCAGCGCCGGCATCACCCGGCGCGGTGCAACCCGAGCTCGGCAGCCTTGATTTGCATGGCGAGCGTGCGCGAATACATGCGGCACTGCGAGAACGACCCGCCGGTGAACCACAGCCCGGGCTGGCCGGTCCGGGTCCACATGTTGGCGAGTTCCCCGGCCGCGTCGAAGCCCCAGACCGGGCCGACGCTGGCGGCGATCTCGGGGCCGAACAGGCTGTGGAGCAGGTGGTCCGGCCCCTTGTAGCCGGTGGCCAGCACGACGAGGCCGCCGTCACGGGCCGAGCCGTCCTTCATCGCCACCCCGGCCGGGGTGAAGCTGGCGATGTCGTCATACTGGATCAGCTTGATTTCGCCGCGGACCAGCAGTTCGGAGCATCCGACATTGAAGTAGTAGCCGCCGCCGCGGGTGCGGTATTTCAGTGGCCATCCGGTGCCGTCCTCGCCGAAGTCAAGGCGGAAGCCGATCCGTTCGAGGCCGTCGAGCAGCTCCGCGTCAAGCGCGCGGGCCTGGGCGGTGAGCAGCTTGTGCGCCTGCTTCATCACCGGCAGCGGGAAGGAGGTGTTGATGAGGTCGCGGTCCTCGCGCGAGGGCCCGTCGCCATAATAGATGCCGTCGTAGAGCTGGGCGGAGGGTTCGACGTTGACGACGAGTGTCGGGCTGCGCTGCACCATGGTGACGTGGGCGCCGTTGCCGTGCAGTTCCTGGGCGATGTCGTGGGCGCTGGTGCCGGTGCCGAAAACGAACACGGGCTTGCCGTGCCACTCGGCCGCGCCGGTGAACCGGCTGGAATGGACGATTGTGCCGGCGAAGCGCTCGATGGTCGGGATTTCCGGAATGTTGGCGGTGCCGCTGACGCTGGTGGCCATGATGAGGTGGCGCGGGTGCAGCACCCGGGTGCTGCCGTCCACGCGCCGCAGGCTTGCGTTCCAGCGCCGGGTGGCCCGGTCATACGCCGCCCCCTCGAAGCTGGTTTGGGTCCAGAAGTCGATCTCCATCGCCTCGACGTAGAGTTCGAGCCAATTGGCGATCTTGTCCTTGGGGATGTAGTTCGGCCAGGTTTTCGGGAACGGCATATAGGGCAGATGGTTGCTGACCACCTGGTTGTGCAGCTTCAGGCCGTGATAGCGCAGCCGCCAGTTGTCGCCGACCCGGGCCATCCGGTCCACCACCAGCGCCTCGACGCCGAGGGCACCGAGCGAGGCCGCCGCGGTGACCCCGGCATGGCCGCCGCCGACGATGAGCACGGCGGGGTCGCGGTCGATGTAGCGGAGCGCCGCCTGGCGCTTGTCGCGCCAGTTGGGACCGCCGAAATCGCGATCGAACGCGGGTTCCTCGCGCGCCTGGCGTTCGGTCTCCTCGTCATGGCCCGCGATATGATCGAGCGCGGTCATCAGCGTCCACGCCATCGGCACGGCGGCATCGGCGAGCGTCAGCCGCAGCACCCCGGCGCCGACGCCGATTGCGGTCTCGAAGCGCAGGATGGCCTCGACACAGTCCTCGCCGGCCCGCTCGACGACGCGCGGCGGGAAGCGGGCCGCGTCGACGGCGAAGGCGCGGGCGCCGGCCGCGGCGGCGGCGGCCGGCAAGCGCTCGGCCACAGACCGGCTGCCGCTGTGGGTGACGATGCGCGCGGTCAGGGCCGCGAGGTCGCGCCAGTGCCCGTCCGCGCGGAACAGGCCGGCAATGGCCTGCGGATCGCCGAGCGCCGCGTTGAAGCGATCAAGCCAGACGGCGGCGATCTGATGGGCGCTCGGGCTCGCGGTTTGCAGCATGGGCTCGGCCTTCGTTGTTCGTGGACTCCCGTTGGCCAGGGTTATCCCAGCGGGCATCCGCGCGCAACGCGGCCCCGGTTTCAGAACACCCGGGCGGACTCCGCGAACGCGAAGTAGCGGGTCCGCGCCTCATGGTACACCGGCCCGGCATTGATCTCGCGGCTTTCGAAGCGGGTGCATGGCACCACCTTGCCGTAGTTGCCGACCGAGAAGATCTCGTCGGCGTCATGCAGGTCCTGCACTGTCAGTGTCGCCTCGCCAGCCTCGATACCGGCCTCGTTGAGCAGGCCGAGCACGCGCCGCCGGGTCAGTCCCGCCAGGAACGTGCCGTTGGCCTTCGGTGTCAGCACCTTGCCGGCCCGCGCGATCATGATGTTGGAGAAGGCGAACTCGGCGATGTTGTCCCACGGATCGCGCATCACCGCATGGTCGAAGCCGCGCTGGTTGGCTTCGCGGGTGGCGCGGTCGGAGTTGGGGTAGAGGCAGGCCGCCTTGGCGTCGGTCGGCGCCATTTCGGGCGCGGGGCGGCGCAGCGGCGACAAGGTGGCGGAGAAACCGCCGGCGCCGGGCATCGGCGCCTCGAAGATATGCAGCACGAAGGCGGTGGTGACGCTCTCCACCGTCAAATGCCCGCCGGCGCCGTAGAACATCGGCTTGATGTAGAGTTCGGCCGTCACCGGAAACCGCTTGATGCCGGCGATCGCGAGCCGCACGATCTCCTCGGCCGCGACGCCCGGATTGAGCCCCATCGCCTTGGCCGAGGCCACCGCGCGGGCGCAGTGCAGATCGAGATCGGGCGCCAGCCCGCCGAACGCGCGGGCGCCGTCGAACACCACGGAGGATTGCCAGAACGCATGATCGGCCGGGCCGGTCAGAAGCGGCGCCTCGTCGGTCCAATGCCCATCGAGCCAGAAAGTCGCTGCCATGTTCGCCTCCACCTTTGGGGGCGAGGTAAGGCCACCGGTCCGATCGGGTCAAGCGGCCCGGTCGGTGTGCAGGGTCCGGAATTTGGCGAGTCTCCCGAGGTCCGGCTCGAACCCCAGTCCGGGCGCAGCCGGCAAGGTGACGCAGCCATCGGTGACATCCAGGAGGCGGTCGAGCAGCGCCTCGCGCAGCGGATTGGCGTTGAAATCCACCTCCAGCATCCCCGGACCGCGCACCGCCGCGAGCAGATGCAGCGAATGCACCAGCCCGATCGCGCCACCCAGGAAATGCGGGCAATAGGATTTTCCCGCCAGCAGCGCCGCCCGGCCGACATGCAGGCATCCGCTCGCGCCGCCCCATTTGGCGGCGTCGGGCTGGAGCACCGCGAGATAGCCGGCGTCGATCGCGCGCTGGAAGCCGAGCCCGCGCAGGTTTTCGCCCCCGGCGAGCGGCGCCAGCGCGGCGGCGGCGACCTGCGCCCATTCGTGCTCGGGCCGGTCGGCGGCGAGCGGTTCCTCGATCCAGTGCAGCGGGAACGCCCGCAGCCGGTCGGCCATGAGGCAGGCCTCGGCCACGCCCCAACCCTGATTGATGTCCACCATCAGCTTCTCGGCCGGCGACAGGCCGGCGGCCACCGGGCGGAGGGTTTCCAGGTCCGCCTCGCGGCCGAAGCCGAGCTTGATCTTGAACCCGCGATAGCCCCGCGCCCGCGCGGCGATCACTTGGTTATGCGCGCCCGGCCCCGGATTAAGGCCCGACGCATAGGCCGGAACCGGCGCGCCGTCAGTCCCGCCCAGCGCCTGCCACAGCGGCACACCCCGCTTGCGCGCGCGCAGGTCGTGCAACGCCAGATCGAGCCCGGCCGCCGCCGCCGACAACGCCCCCGGATCGCCGGACTGGAGGCGCAGCACGTGCAGCCCGCGCTCGCCTTCCGCCCAAATGGCAGCCGGATCGTCGACGACGCCGCCGAGATAGCGCGGCGCCACCACGCCATCGAGCAGCAACGCCCGATGCTCCGCGGAGGCGGAGGGGAAGTTGCACCAGATCTCGCCCCAGCCATGCGCGCCCTCGGTATCAACGGCGCGCACGAACACGCCGACGCGCTCGGTCATGACGCCGAACGAGGTGCGCACCGGGGACGCGATGGGACAGCGAAAGGTGAAAGTCTCGACGCGGGCGAGGGTGGACATTGCGCTGCTCCCGGATTTTTCCCGGTTCTAGTCCGCCTTGCCCACCCGATCCATATGCGCCGGCCGGGCTGCGTCATACCGGTGCGGGAAAAGATTGGCGCTTCCTTGATCGGGGCGGGGAAGCGCTTCTTTTTTGAAAAAAAGAAGCAAAAAACTTCTGTCCGTTGGAGTCGGTCGTTTCATCCACGGCGAAGCCAGGGATGAAGTTTTTTTGTTTCTTTTTTTAAAAAAAGAAACGCTTCCTTGCTGCCTGCTGTTCCTTCTTCGCGATCCGCATACCTCAATATTCAGCAGGGTTGATATCAATCGTCGAGGAACGAGCGCAGCTTGCGGCTGCGGCTGGGATGCTTGAGCTTGCGCAGCGCCTTGGCCTCGATCTGGCGGATGCGCTCGCGGGTGACGTTGAACTGCTGGCCGACCTCTTCCAGCGTGTGGTCGGTGTTCATGCCGATGCCGAAGCGCATGCGCAGCACGCGCTCCTCGCGCGGGGTGAGCGAGGCCAGCACGCGGGTGGTCGCCTCGCGCAGATTGGCCTGGATCGCGGCGTCGAGCGGAATGACGGCATTCTTGTCCTCGATGAAGTCACCGAGATGGCTGTCCTCCTCGTCGCCGATCGGGGTTTCGAGGCTGATCGGCTCCTTGGCGATTTTCAGCACCTTGCGGACTTTTTCGAGCGGCATGCCGAGTTTTTCGGCGAGTTCCTCCGGCTGGGGCTCGCGGCCGATCTCGTGCAGCATCTGGCGCGAAGTGCGCACCAGCTTGTTGATGGTCTCGATCATGTGGACCGGGATGCGGATGGTGCGCGCCTGGTCGGCGATCGAGCGGGTGATGGCCTGACGGATCCACCATGTCGCATAGGTCGAGAACTTGTAGCCGCGGCGGTACTCGAACTTGTCGACCGCTTTCATCAGGCCGATGTTGCCCTCCTGGATCAAGTCGAGGAACTGCAACCCGCGGTTGGTGTATTTCTTGGCGATCGAGATCACCAGGCGCAAATTGGCCTCGATCATCTCCTTCTTCGCGCGCGCGCTGTCGCGCTCGCCCCGGCTGACCGTCATGAAGACGCGGCGGAACTCGCTGATCGGCAGGCTCGCCTCATTGGCGATGGCGGCGATATGGCCGCGCAGGCGGACGATGTCTTCGGGGTGCTTGGCGGTGAAGGTCTTCCACGACTTGCCCGGCAGCTTGCTGATGCGGTCGAGCCAGTTGGGGTCGAGCTCGTGGCCGCGGTACTGGCCGAGGAAGTCGTCTCTTGCCACCTTGCAGCTCTCGGCCATGCGCAGCAATTGGCCCTCAAGCTCGGTCAGCCGCTTGTTCAACAGCTTGAGCTGGACCACCAGCTCCTCGATGCGGTTGTTGTGCAGATGCACCTGCTCGACGCGGGCCACAAGCTCCTCGCGCAGCTTGTCGTAGTTCTTCTCGCTGCGGGCGTTGACCTCCTCGCCCGCGGTCATGGTCTCCAGCCGCTTGATCTGCATCTTGTGCAGCTTCTTGTAGGAGGCCTCGATCTCCTCGAAGGTGACCAGCACCTCCGGCTTGAGCTTCTCCTCGAGCGCGGAAAGCGACATGCCGCTGCCCTCGCCCTCCTCGTCATCGTCATCCCCGGCCGGCGGCGGCGGGGGCGGCGCGGTATAGTCGGCGGGAGGCGCATCCACGGCGTCCGCCACGTCGGCGGCCGGCGGGCCACCCTGGGTCGCCTCGAGGTCGATGATATCGCGCAGCAGCATGCGGGCGCCCTTGAGCGCGTCATGCCAGGCGATGATGGCGCGGAAGGTCAGCGGGCTTTCGCACAGCCCGCCGATCATCATGTCGCGGCCGGCCTCGATCCGCTTGGCGATGGCAATTTCGCCCTCGCGCGACAGCAGTTCGACGCTGCCCATCTCGCGCAGGTACATGCGCACCGGGTCATCGGTGCGGCCGAGGCTTTCCTCGTCGACATTGCCGGCCGGGGTCTCCTCGTCCTCCTCGGCCTTTTCGGCCTTGACCACCGGCGCCTCGCCCTCCTCGGCCTCCTCGCCCTCGACCACCTGGATGCCCATCTCGGACAATCCGGCCATGACATCCTCGATCTGCTCGGAGCTGTTCTGGTCCGGCGGCAGCACCGCGTTGAGTTCGTCGAAGGTGATGTGGCCGCGCTCCTTGCCGCGCGCGATCAGTCGCTTGACGGCGGCCGACTGGATATCGAGCAGCGAGGTCTCGGCATCCTGTTCCGTGGCGCTTGCGTCCTGGGCGGCGGCGGGCTTGGTTGCCATCGATCACTACACTCCGAAATACATGTCAGGCACGTCGTCTTGGAAGGCGGGGTATTGGAAGGCGGGGTATTCAAAGGCGCGGCATATCCACAGTGAGCCCTCGGGCTACCCCTCGGGCTCCGTCTCCATGTCACCCTGGCGCAGCGCGTTGCGGGCGGCACACAAGGCGATCAGGCGGCGTTCGACCGTCGTGTCGGCGTGGCGGGCGAAGTCGGCCATCGCGGCGGCGACTTCCGCTTCCAGCCGAACCGGATTCATCAATCCGAAAAAATGCCACCAACCCGCCTCGGCTTCCGCCGGCATGGCATCCGGTGCCGCGCACGCCGCCAGCGGTACGGGCACCGCCGAAAGGGCCTGCGCAGCATCCGCCGCCAAACCGGTCGCGGTCAGGTGGGTCATCAAAGCGTCGCTGTCAAGGACCTCGGCCGCACTTCCCCATTGAAGAATCGCGGTGCGCAGCCGATCCAGCGCTTCGGGCAGGGGGACGGAGCCGAACGCCTCCTCGACATCATGGAGCAGACCGGGGTGACCGAGGAGGATCGCAACCAGATGGCGGGCGCGTTCGGCGGTGGCGGGGCCGGGGCCGGGGGCGGTGCGGGCGAGGGTGAAGGGTTTGGGCGCGGGCTGGCCAAGGCGGCCGAAGCGGTTGCCATCGCGTGCGCCATGCGCTGGGCGGGTGCGGGGGCGGCTGGCGTAGAAGCGATCGATCAGCATGGAGCGGTATTCGGCGCCGAGGGATTTGTCGGCGATGCGGCCGGCGGCTTCGGTCAGGCGGGCGCGGAACGCGGCGCGGCTTTCGGGGCTCAAGTCGTTGACGCCTTCATGCAGCAGGTCAAACAACGCGTCGCCGAGGGGGCGGGCGGCGTCCAGCACGGCCTGGAAGCCGGCGGGGCCGTGGCGGCGGACCAGGCTGTCCGGATCTTCGCCCGGGGGAAGGGTCGCCAGTTTCAGGCCGCGGGCGGGGGTGAGGTGGGGCAGCGCGAGTTCGACCGAGCGGACGGCGGCGCGGGCGCCGGCGGCGTCGCCGTCGAAGCACAGGACCGGGACGGGGGAGAGGCGCCAGAGAACGTCGAGATGTTCGTCGGTGAGTGCGGTGCCGAGGGGGGCGACGGCGGCCTTGAAGCCGGCCTGGTGGAGGGCGATGACGTCCATGTAGCCCTCGACCACCGCCACGATGCCGCCGGCGCGGGCCCCTTCCCTCGCCCGGTCCAGCGCATAGAGGGTGCGGCGTTTGGAGAAGAGCGGGGTTTCGGGGCCGTTGACGTATTTGGGCTGGCCGTCGCCGAGAATGCGGCCGCCGAAGCTGATGAGTCGGGCCTGGCGGTCGCGGATGGGGAACATGACGCGGTTGAAGAACAGGTCGTAGGGCGGGCGGCCGCCTTCGGCTTCGCGCATCAGGCCGGACTCGATGAGCATTTCCGCGGTGACCTCGTCGCGGGCGAGTTCGGCGAGCAGCGCCCCCCTGCCCTCACCGGACCAGCCGAGGCCGAAGGCTGCGATGGTCTCCTCGGTGAGGCCGCGGCCGCGGAGGTAGGACAGGGCCTTGGCGCCTTCGGGAAGGAAAAGGCGGCGCTTGTAGGCGATGGCGGCGGCTTCGAGGACGCCGTGCAGGTCGAGCCGGCGGCGTTCGGCGGCGGCGGCCTGGGGGGTGGCTTTGGGGACCTCCATGCCGGCTTCGGCGGCGAGTTGCTGGACGGCTTCGGGGAAGGTTGCGCCCTGGCTTTGCATGACGAAGCTGACGGCGTCACCGTGCACGCCGCAGCCGAAGCAGTGGAAATGGTCTTCGTAGACGTAGAAGCTGGGGGTTTTCTCGCCGTGGAAGGGGCAGCAGCCCTTCCATTGGCGGCCGGATTTGGCCAGCCGGACCCGGCGCCCGATCACCGCGGAAAGCGGTGTACGGGCCCTGAGCTCATCGAGAAATCCGGCCGGCAGGGCCATGGGCACGTAACCCCTTCATGGGTAAAAGTTTTTTGCTTCTTTTTTGCAAAAAAGAAGCGCTTTCTTTTTTTGAAAAAAAAAGAAACAAAAAAACTTTATCCGTTCATCTCCTTGGTCACATGGCGAGGTGTTGTTTGACGAGGGGGCCGGCTTTGGACATGTCCAGCGCGGCGGCGTGTTTGGCACGCAAAGCGGCCATCACCTTGCCCATGTCCTTGATGCCCTGGGCACCGGTTTCGGCGATGGCGGCGAGGACGGCTTCGGAAATGCCGGCTTCGTCCATCTGAGCCGGCAGGAAGCTTTCGATCACGGCGATCTCGGCTTCTTCCTTGGCGGCGAGTTCGGGGCGGTGGCCCTGCTTGTAGAGTTCGACGCTTTCGCGCCGCGACTTGACCATGCCGCGGAGCATTTGCAGGACTTCCTCATCGGGGACCGCGGCGATGCCCTTGGGGCGGGCGGCGATGTCGGTGTCCTTGAGTTTGGATGTGATCATCCGGATGGTGGAGACGGCGGCGGCGTTTTTGGCCAGCATCGCCTCCTTGAGCCGGGCGGTGAATGTGTCGCGCAGTGTCATGCCAACCTCCGAAAAACGCTTCTATATAAAGCGATGTGGCGCCGCGGGAACGGGGAGATAATTTCCCATATTTTCGCGTCAATCTTGCGCTGGGAAATTTCTTCCCATATGCTGATGTCATGACCGTAGATGACATCATCGACCGCCTCGGCGGGGCCGACCTGACCGCGCGCCTGCTGGGTGTCGGCACCGAGGCGGTGCGGAAATGGCGTCAATCGAAGGTGATCCCGGCGCGGCACTGGCCCGCCATCATCGCGGCCAGCGGGTTGTCGTTCGACCAGCTGACCGGCCGTATCCCTCAAGACGCGAGTCCCCTCATGCCCGATCCCGATGCCGTTCCCGAGGGTGCGACCGCAGCCCTGGTGCTCGCCGATGGCAGCGTGTTCTGGGGGCGCGGGTTCGGCGCCCATACGCGCGCATGCAAGGTGGGCGAAGTGTGTTTCAACACCGGGCTGACCGGCTATCAGGAGACCCTGACCGATCCGTCGTATGCGGGGCAGATCATCACCTTCACGTTTCCTCATATCGGCAATGTGGGGGTGAACCCCGAGGATATCGAGGCCACTTCGATCGCGGCGCGCGGATTGGTGGTGAAACAGGACGTGACGGAGCCGTCGAACTGGCGCGCGGCGCAGCATCTGCATGCCTGGCTGGTGGCGCAGGGGACGACGGGGATCGCGGGGGTGGACACGCGGGCTTTGACGGCGCGCATTCGCGATGGCGGGGCGCCGAGCGGGGTGCTGTGCTTTCCGGCGGACGGGGCATTCGATGTCGCGGCGCTGGCGGGGCAGGCCAAGGCGTGGCCGGGGCTGGAAGGGATGGACCTGGCGCAGGAGGTGACCTGCCGGCAGGCCTATGGGTGGGATGAGGCGGAGTGGGCGTGGCCGGCCGGGTTCGCGCGGCAGGTGGCGCCGGTGCATCATGTGGTGGCGGTGGATTACGGGGCGAAGCGCAACATCCTGCGGTGCCTGGCGGCGGCGGGGTGCCGGGTGACGGTGGTGCCGGCGACGGTCACGGCCGAGGAGATTTTGGCGCATTCGCCGGACGGGGTGTTTCTGTCGAACGGGCCGGGCGATCCGGCGGCGACCGGGGTTTATGCGGTGCCGGCGATCCGCGGCGTGCTGGCGGCGGGGGTGCCGATTTTCGGAATTTGCCTGGGGCATCAGTTGCTGGCGCAGGCGTTGGGAGGGCGGACCTATAAGCTGGCGCGGGGGCATCGCGGGGCGAACCAGCCGGTGCAGGACCTGACCACCGGGAAGGTCGAGATCACCAGCCAGAACCATGGGTTTGCGGTGGATGTGGCCTCGCTGCCCGAGGGGGTGACGGTGACGCATACGAGCCTGTTCGATGGCTCCAATGAGGGGATCGCATGCCCCGCCAAGCGGTGCTTCTCGGTGCAGTACCATCCCGAGGCCAGCCCCGGGCCGACCGACAGCCATTATCTGTTCCGCCGCTTTGTCGATCTGATCGAACACAAGCCCGCCTGAACGACTGCCAGGACTGACCGGAGACCGACATGCCGAAGCGGACAGACATCAAGAGCATCCTGATCATCGGCGCCGGGCCGATTGTGATCGGGCAGGCCTGCGAGTTCGATTATTCCGGCGCCCAGGCGTGCAAGGCGCTGCGCGCGGAGGGCTACCGGGTGATCCTGGTGAACTCCAATCCCGCCACCATCATGACCGACCCTGGCCTCGCCGATGCCACCTATATCGAGCCGATCACGGTGGAGATGGTGGAGAAGATCATCGCCAAGGAGCGGCCGGATGCGTTGCTGCCGACGATGGGGGGGCAGACGGCGCTCAACACGGCGATGCAGCTCGATGCGGCCGGCATCCTGAAGAAATACAATGTCGAGCTGATCGGGGCAAAGGCCGATGTCATCGACCGGGCCGAGGATCGGCTGAAGTTCCGCGATGCAATGGCGGAGATCGGGATCGAAAGCCCGAAGAGCTTCATCGCCCATTCGATGGCCGAGGCACGGGTGGCGCTGGGCGAGATCGGGCTGCCCGCGGTGATCCGGCCGTCGTTCACGCTGGGGGGCACCGGCGGCGGGATTGCCTACAACAAGGAGGAGTTCGAGCAGATCGTCTCGGGCGGGCTCGATGCCTCGCCGACGACCGAGGTGCTGATCGAGGAGAGCGTGCTGGGCTGGAAGGAATACGAGATGGAGGTGGTCCGCGACAATGCGGACAACTGCATCATCGTCTGCTCGATCGAGAACGTGGATCCGATGGGCATCCACACCGGCGACAGCATCACCGTCGCCCCGGCGCTGACGCTGACGGACAAGGAATATCAGCGCATGCGGGACGCCTCGATCGCGTGTCTGCGCAAGATCGGGGTGGATACCGGGGGCTCCAATGTGCAGTTCTCGCTCAATCCGGCCGATGGGCGGATGCTGGTGATCGAGATGAACCCGCGGGTGTCGCGCTCCTCCGCACTGGCGTCCAAGGCCACCGGCTTTCCCATCGCCAAGATCGCCGCCAAGCTTGCGGTGGGCTACACGCTGGATGAGCTCACCAGCGACATCACCCGGGTTACCCCCGCCAGTTTCGAGCCGACCATCGACTACGTGGTGGTGAAGATCCCGCGCTTCACGTTCGAGAAATTCCCTGGCACCCCGGCGCTGCTCTCCACCAGCATGAAAAGCGTCGGCGAGGCGATGTCGATCGGCCGCTCCTTCGCCGAGGCGCTGCAGAAAGGGCTGCGTTCGATGGAGACCGGCTACTCCGGCCTCGATCCGGTGCCGCCGCCCGGCGACGGCAGCCGCGATGCCATGCGCGCCTCGCTCTCCCAGCCCAAGCCCGACCGGCTCGTCATGGCCGCCCAGGCGCTGCGCGAGGGCTGGACGGTCGAAGAGATCAACCAGACCACGAAATTCGATCCGTGGTTCCTGCGCGAAATGGCGCGGATCGTCGCCGCCGAGCGCGAGATCGCGGCGACCGGCCTGCCGCGGACCGCCGCCGGCCTGCGCCGGATCAAGGCGCTCGGGTTTTCCGACCGCCAGCTCGCCGCCCTCGCCGGCCTGCCCGAGACCGAGATCGCCGATCTGCGCGCCCGGCTCGGGGTCCAGCCCGTCTACAAGCGCATCGACACCTGCGCCGCCGAATTCGCCTCCGCCACCCCCTATATGTATTCGACCTATGAGGGCGGCTACGGCGTCCCGCACTGCGAGTCCGAGCCGACCGAGCGGCAGAAGATCCTCATTCTCGGCGGGGGCCCCAACCGCATCGGCCAGGGCATCGAGTTCGACTATTGCTGCGTCCATGCCGCCTACGCCCTGAAAGAGGCCGGCTTCGAGACCATCATGGTCAACTGCAACCCCGAGACCGTTTCGACCGATTACGACACCTCCGATCGCCTCTATTTCGAGCCGCTCACCGCCGAGGACGTCATCGCCATCGTGCGCAAGGAGCAGTCGCGCGGCACCGTGCTGGGCTGCATCGTGCAGTACGGCGGGCAGACACCGCTGAAGCTGTCGCAGGCGCTGGAGAAGGCGGGGATTCCGATCCTGGGCACGTCGGCCGATGCGATCGATGTCGCCGAGGACCGCGAGCGCTTCCAGGTCCTGCTCCACAAACTCGGGCTGCGCCAGCCCGAGAACGGCATCGCCCGCTCCGCCGCGGAGGCGGAGGCCATCACCGGGCGCATCGGTTACCCCGTCGTCATCCGCCCCTCCTACGTGCTGGGCGGCCGGGCGATGGAGATCGTCTATGACAATGCCGGCCTGCACCGCTACATGCGCGAGGCCGTCCGCGTCTCCGGCGACAACCCCGTGCTGATCGACCGCTACCTCAACGACGCCATCGAGGTCGATGTCGACTGCATCGCCGATGGCGAGACGGTCTATGTCGCCGGTGTCATGGAGCATATCGAGGAAGCCGGCATCCACTCCGGCGACAGCGCCTGTGCGCTCCCCCCCTATACCCTCTCGCCCGCCACCGTCACCGAACTCAAGGCCGAGACCGAGGCGATGGCCAAGGCGCTCGGCGTGGTCGGGCTGATGAACGTCCAGTACGCCATCAAGGACAACGAGATCTACGTCCTCGAGGTCAACCCGCGGGCCTCGCGCACCGTTCCCTTCGTCGCCAAGGCGACCGGCGTGCCGGTGGCGAAAATCGGCGCCCGGGTCATGGCCGGGGCCAAGCTCAGCGACTTCCGGCTCGACGACGACAGCATCGCCCCCCATGTCGCGGTCAAGGAAGCGGTGTTCCCGTTCGCCCGCTTCCCCAATGTCGACACCATCCTCGGCCCGGAGATGAAATCCACCGGCGAGGTCATGGGCCTCGATTCCAGCTTCGAGCGCGCCTTCGCCAAGAGCCAGCTCGGCGCCGGCGTGAAGCTGCCGATGGAAGGCTGTGTCTTCCTCTCCGTCCGGGACAGCGATAAAGCGGCCGCCATCGCGGTGGCCCGCCGGTTGCTCGACATGGGCTTCACCATCATGGCCACCAGCGGCACCGCCAACCGCCTGCGCGAGGCCGGACTGAAGGTCGCGACCGTCAACAAGGTGCTGGAGGGCCGGCCGCATTGCGTCGACAGCATCCGTTCCGGCGACGTGCAGATGGTGATCAACACCGCCGCCGGCGCCGCCTCGGTGGCCGACAGTTTCGACATCCGCCGCAGCGCCCTCACCCATGGGGTGCCGCACTACACCACCATCGCCGGCGCGCGGGCCGCGGCCCATGCGATCGCCGCGATGAAATCGGGCGGCCTTGAAGTTGCGCCCCTGCAAGCCTACTTTCGTGGATCGTTCTGACGTGACGCCGCGACCTGGCTGAAGCAGCCCGGCCGTGGCGCGAGCTTGTCGGGACGGCGCTGGCTCGCCTATCGTTCGTTCCCCACCCTGGCTGCGAGGTTACCCGCCGTGCAGAAGTTCCCGATGACCGCTCCTGGCCTGCAGAGGTTGGAGAATGAGCTGCGTACGCTGAAAAGCGTCGAACGGCCCGCGGTCATTCGCGCCATCGCCGAGGCGCGCAGCCACGGTGATTTGTCCGAAAACGCCGAATACCACGCCGCCCGCGAGCGCCAGTCCTTCATCGAAGGCCGCATCGCCGAGCTCGAGGAAATCGTCAGCGCCGTCGAGGTGATCGACCCGTCGATGCTGACCGGCGAGCACGTCAAGTTCGGCGCCCATGTCAGGGTGGTGGACGAGGAGACCGAGCGGGAGACGACCTACCAGATCGTCGGCGTCCACGAGGCCGACATCAAGGCCGCCCGCCTGTCGATCTCGGCGCCGCTGGCCAAGGCGCTGATCGGCAAGAAAGTGGGGGATTCCATCTCCGTCCCCGCCCCCGGCGGCGATCGCAGCTATGAGATCCTGTCCATCAAGTTCATGTGACGCGTGCAGGAAGGAAGCAGGCAAGTGCTTCTTTTTTGAAAAAAAGAACCGCTTCCTTCCACCCGCCCCAAGTGCAAGGTAGCCCCCATGCCCTCGTTAACGCTGTCGGACATCCGCGCCGCCCAGGCCCGGATCAAGGGGCGGGTGCTGCGCACCCCCGCCATTCTCTGCGACGTGATCTCGCGCGCCATCGGCGCCGAGGTGACGTTGAAGCTCGATAATCTCCAGGCCACCGGCGCCTTCAAGGAGCGCGGCGCCGCCAACCGGCTGGCGCTGCTGAGCGAGACCGAGCGCCAGGCCGGCGTCATCGCGGTCTCCGCCGGCAACCACGCCCAGGCCGTCGCCCGCCACGCCTCGCTGCTCGGCATCACCGCGGTGATCGTGATGCCGCAATTCACCCCGCTCACCAAGGTCTCCCGCACCGCCGGCTGGGGCGCCCGCGTGGTGCTGCACGGCGAGATGCTGGCCGACGCCGCCGCCCACGCCCACGAACTCGCCGCCAAGGAGGGGCTGGTTTTCGTCCACCCCTTCGACGATCTCGCCGCCGCCGCCGGCCAGGGCACGCTGGCGCTGGAACTGCTGGAGGACGTCCCCGAGCTCGACACGCTGGTGATCCCGATCGGCGGCGGCGGCCTGATCGCCGGCTGCGCGGTGGCGGCCGCCGGCATCAAGCCGGGCATCGAGATCATCGGCGTCGAAGTCGCGGCCTATGCGGCGGTGGCCCAGCGCCTCGCCGGCCAGCCGGTCCATGTCGGCGGCGCCACCATCGCCGAGGGCATCGCGGTGCGCGACATCGGCGAGCAGACCTACCCGATCATCCGCGGCCATGTCGCCGACGTCCTGGTGGTCCCCGAACGCGCGGTGGAAGAGGCGATCGCGCTGCTCGCCGAGGGCGCCAAGGTAGTCGCCGAGGGCGCCGGCGCCGCCGGTGTCGCCGCCCTGCTCGCCTTCCCCGACCGCTTCAAGGACCGCAAAATCGGCGTCCCCGTCTGCGGCGGCAATATCGACACCCGCATTTTCGCGAACGTCCTGCTGCGCAACCTGCTGCGCGACGGCCGCCTGACCCGCCTCGTCTTCGAAATCCCCGACCGCCCCGGCGTGCTCGCCGACATCGCCGGGCGCATCGGCGGCGCCGGCGGCAACATCATCGACGTCTCGCACCACCGCCTCTTCGCCTCGCCCAGCGTGCAGGCCGCCCAGCTCGAGGTGATGTTCGAGGCGCGCGACGCGGAGCACGCGGCGGAGATCGTGCGCGGGTTGGAGGCGAGCTATACGGTGCGGCGGATTTGACGCGGCCGGAATTGGTTCCGCACAGAAGTGATCGCCGGGCCGGTTCCATCGGCCACGGCGCACCGATATAGCGGAGCGCGTCGACCCAGACGAAAACACCGGCCGACATGGCGATGGAAGGATTGGCGGACCGCGTGCGAATCTGGATCGACGTCGAGGATTTTTTCGTCTTTGCCGCGACCGGCGGACGGCGGCCCACCGGCATTCAGCGATTGGCCTTCGAGCTGTGCTGCGAGATCCGCCTGCTCGACAAGGCGGGGGTCGTCAGCTTCGTACGGCATGACCGGCTGCGCGATAGCCTCGCCGTGGTCGCGTGGGAAAGTATCGCGTCGCTGTTCGGCACGCTGACCGAGGCAGGGGGGCCGGCTCGCCCGGCCACGGCCGCCACCGATGGGCGCGACATCGAGAATGCCCTGCGCCGCCGCATGCGCCCGATCGTCGGCCGCCTGCCATTGGAACTGCGGGCGCCGCTCGGCCGCATGCTGCGCGCGCAATTGCAGGCGCTGAACGCCGCCGGTGCCGCCGCAACCGCAGCAGCGCGGCTTGCCGTTGCGGCCGTGCGAAGGCGCCGCGCCAGGCCCTCCCGCCTCGACACCGGCGATCGCGCCCGGTTCGAGGCCGAGGTCGGGCGCGACGACATGCTGTTCATCCCCGGTGCCGCCTTTGTGCATCCGCGATATCCGGAGTTCGTCGCCGGTTTGCGGGCGCGCCACGGGCTGCTCGTGGCGTTGCTCGTCTATGACATTATCCCGGTGCGTCGGCCGGAATTCGTCGATGCCGCCTTCACCGAGAGCTTCGGCACCTGGCTCGACGGCATGCTCCCCCTCTGCGACCGGCTGATGGCGATCTCCCGCTCGGCGGCCGATGAGGCCGCTGCCCATGCGGCGGCGCGCGGCATCGCCCTGAAGGGTGGAATCATGCCGATCCCGATCGGCACCGGCTTCAACGCCGCCGCCGCCCCCGCGATCGCCCAACCCCACCTGCCCGCGCCCGGCACCTACGCGCTGTTCGTCTCCACCATCGAGGCGCGCAAGAACCACTGGATGCTGTTCCGCGTCTGGCGCCGGCTGCTCGATGTCATGCCCGCGGAGGAGGTGCCAACCCTGGTGTTCGCCGGCAAGCCGGGCTGGCTGACCGGGGACCTGATGCAGCAGCTGCGCAACACCGATTTCCTCGGCGGCCACATCCGCATCGTCGACCAACCCTCGGACGCCGAACTCGCCGCGCTCTACCGCGGATGCCTGTTCACCTTGTTCCCCTCCTACTATGAAGGCTGGGGCCTGCCGGTCAGCGAAAGCCTGGCCTTCGGCAAGCCCTGCATCATCTCCAACGCCACCTCGCTGCCCGAAGCCGGCGGCGATCTCGCCCGCTATTTCGACCCCGAGGACGTCCCCGGCGCCACCGCGCTCATCCGCGCCACGCTGGAAAACCGCGACGACCTCGCCGACTGGACCCGCCGCGTCACCACCGAATTCCGCCCGGTCTCCTGGCAGGAGAGCGCCCGGGCAGTGCTGGAGCATCTCGCATGACATTCTCCCTCCTCGGCCGCTGCGCCCGCACCGGCCAGCTCGGCGCCGTCGTCACCACCTCCGCCATCGGCGTCGGCGCCCGCTGCCAATTCGCCCGCGCCGGCGTCGGCGCGGTGCTGACCCAGCACCGCACCGACCCGCGGCTCGGCCCGATGCTGCTGGACCTCATGGCCCACGGCCTCTCCGCCCCCGACGCCATTCGCGCCGCCGCCGCCGGCACGCCCCACCACGCCTGGCGCCAACTCGCTGCCATTGACGCCCAGGGCCGCACCGCCGCCTACACCGGCGCCAAAGTCCGCCCCGCGCATGGCGAGGCGCATGGCCAGGATTGTGTCGGTATTGGAAATATCATCCGATCTAGCGAAATCCCGGCGGCGATGGTGAGGGCCTTCGAGGCCGATCCTGCGTGGCCCCTGGCCGATCGCCTGATCGCGGCGATCCAGGCCGGGGAGAACGCAGGCGGCGAGATCGCGGCCGTGGCGTCCGCCGCCCTCCTGGTGGTTGAGCGCGAGCGGTTTGCCCTCGTCGATCTGCGCGTCGATTCCCATGCCACTCCGCTCGACGCGTTGGCGCACCTGTGGGCGCTATATGCGCCAACGGCGGAGGATTACGTGCGCCGTGCCGTCGATCCGGATGGGGCCGAGACATATGTGGCGCCCCCGCCCAAAGCGGGTTGAATGCGCCGCCCAGGGCGTCCATACTGATCGTGTTCGATCTATCCCAGGCGGGAGAGTGTGGCGGATCGCCACCACCGAAGGCGCAACCGGCCCCCGGAAACGCTCAGGTACAAAGGACCGCCAGGGGAGCAAGGATCTCTGGAAAGCCGGCCCGACAGGTGGGTCGCACCGACGGAGTAAGGCCGCCCGTCTGGGTCCAGACGGCGTCTGAATCTCTCAGGTTCCGTGACAGAGGGGGGTCGCTCCTGCCGGCATGATGTCGGCGGGCGACCTTGGCGCGGAGTAGCCTCATGTCCGACGAGCCCCTCAGCCTCACCCCGCTCGACGCGCTGCATCGTGAAATCGGGGGCAAGATGGTGCCCTTTGCCGGCTATGCCATGCCGGTGCAATATCCCGCCGGGATCCTGACCGAGCATCTCCATTGTCGTGCCCAGGCGTCGTTGTTCGATGTCTCCCACATGGGCCAGGCCAGCCTGCGCGGTCCTGGCGCGGCGGCGGCGCTAGAGGCGCTGGTGCCCGGCGACATCA
>CAIYSR010000152.1 GCA_903928895.1 uncultured Rhodospirillales bacterium
GTCGCAACAGCCAATCTGCCGAACTACCTAGGCTGGCGCAGAGCCATCGAGGCCCTCCCGACAGCGCCGGCTCCCAACCTCTGGATCATGGCAGCCGCTGGGTTGGGGCCGTATCAACAAGCTATGCAATAAGAGCGAAAATTATGGCTCAAATGACTTAAATTTCTTATATAAATACTATCATTTTTATCGAGAGGTTTGTTTATTAAATTATATAGATTGTTTCTTTGTTCGCTTTGGTTTGAATTATCATATTCATCTTCAATTATAATTATATTTTTTGTAATGTTTATTATAATCTGTGTCATGTCCGTCTTGTTCGAACAGTTTTTTATTCAGCCTGATATAACCATAGTTGGCCATCGCGTCCGTCCTTTCGTTGCAGCGGCTAAACATGAAACCAGTGAGTGTCAAAGCGCAAGGTGTAAATCGTTTCTCGTGTGGCTAATGTAGTGCTTAGAAGCATTCGAATGATTCAGCACACCGACCAGCGAGCGGCCGCAGACTGGCCTCCAGCGTGTCACGTCTGAATGAGTCAGAGCACTAGGCTGCCGCTTGCAACCGATCCGCCACCACCCTGCGCGAACGGCCGGTCAAGCAAGTCATGGCCGATGACCCCGAGTTGCCTCACACAGTAGATCGACGGCGGAAGGCACTGATTCCGATCAAGCCAACAGCGAGCAGCCCAATCGACGCGGGCTCAGGGACCGCAACATCAAGCACCACCCTAGTATTGCCATCGAACGGCAGACCGGCCCAGTTAATCCGCAATGTATTGCCGGAAACAAAGAGCCGGCTCGCGTCGAAGCCGACCATGTTGGTGGAATCATCGATGGAGACTGCACCCCACGGCGCCGTCGTGTCGGTCAGCTCCGGACCGTTCTGCGGCAGGCTGGAGAAGGTGGTCGCCAATTGGAAGCCGTCGAAGACGATCTGCCCGGATGAAATATTCACGTCAAACACGCCGTCAAGGCCGGGAAACTCGACGCCGGCGCCCACGGTCGCCGTGCCGCCAGCGTAGGCGACTGTGCCGATTATCGGAGCTATATAGTCGGCTGTCATGACATGCCCAAGCAGATCGGCCCTCGCCGGTCGCGTGCTCGTGCCGAGGGCAACAACAGCAACGAGCGTCGCGATCGCAAGCTTCATAGTCGGTATCCCTTCTCGTCCAATGCCATCGCTTAAAAGACACTATGTCAACTTTTAGGGAATACGCAACAAAAAACATCCCCCAACCCGATTATGAACGCCGGGCATATCCCGGTTCCCCCGGTGCTAGTGCTTAGTGCTTAGGAGGATTCGATTGTTTCAGCCAGCACCTCAGCGAACGGCCGAAGACCGGCCTCCCCTATGTCGCGCCTGAATGAGTCAGAGCAGTAGCTCTAAACTCGCACCATGTGCGGCCGTTATGCTTTGCCCGTCCCGTTCGAAGCGATCCGGGCCATGTTGGCGACGGTGAACCCGGCACCGAAGCGAGAGCCGTCGTGGAATGCCGCGCCGTCACAGGCGGCGCTGGTGGTACGCCGCCCCCCCCGAGAGCGGGGCGCGGCATCTGCGCACGCTGCAATTGGGATTGGTGCCGCGCTTCAATATTGACGCCAAGGGCGGCCGCAAGCCGGTGAGGGCAAGAAGACCCCCGCCGGCGGCGCTCCAGATGGCGATAAGACCTACGAAAGGACCGTCGAAGCGGCTACGCCATGTGGTGTAGGTGGCGGATCAGGAACATCCTGGCCAGAGGGAGTGCGAGCAGCATGATCGCGGTGGTGCTCGGCATGGCGGAGATGGCGCGCGTGATGGAGGCGGTGGAGGAGCGGTTGTCGGCGCAAGGCATCGCCGATCCGGCGGTGCAGAGCGTGCTGACGCAGCTCCGCACCGCCATGATGCCGATGCGCTGAGGGCGGCGGCTAGAGGCCGCCGTTGCCGCCGCCGTCGGCGCCTTCGTCGACGAGGACGGTCTCGCTCTCCAATTGCGCTCCCATTCGGCCGGGAAGAACTGTCGCAATAGCTCGAAAAGCGGCCAACAATTTGCCTCGGTCCGATGTAGCGTCATTCGGCTGGCCAGCCAGACCGGTTGTATTTATTCCTGCAGCCAGCACGATTACATCGGCGCCGGTCTCGAGAATTTCAGCTATTCTCTGGGATGCGATCTTCAAATCATGACTGAGATGACTCAAGTTATTCAATTTTATATTATTGACAGGTTCATGTTTTGCGATATCGACTTGTAGTTTTTTTACTATTATATTAAATTGCGTTCTATCGTCTTTATTTGTTTTGTCGAAAGTTTCTTCCAAAATCACGCGTGTATGGGTCAATCGATCCTTGTAAAAGGTCCGTATATTGTCGTAATCGTCACTGCCCTCACCGCCGTGCCAATCGGGGTCCAGGCGCATGTAACCATAGGATGCCATCGAACGTCTCCCTTTTTGCACAACGATATTGCGCGGGATTGACGACAATCGCAACATGTTTAATGTTCCTCTGAAGCTCTGTTATCTGCTGGATTTTTGACGTTTCGGGTTTGCCGCGCGGCGCCCGAGAGGAGTTCGGGGGCAGCGGTTTGGCGTGCTCCTGGTCGGGACGGGAATGGCGAGGTCGCGCCTGATGGGCCGCGCTTGTGTGTCCGCAACATTCAAGCCAGCATCGCTTCGGATTACCGCCTTGTGCGCGGAGTTTATTTTGGTGTGAGGTGGCGATGTCCGAAGCGGCGCTGACTGCGAACTATACGCCGGATGAACACCAAGATGCGGTGGCGGCCGCGATTGGGGTGTTTGAACGTTTTATCGTGGCGTTCAATGCCTATGACCATGCGGCGATGGCGGAGGTGTTGCATTTTCCGCATTACCGGCTCAAGGGCGGCACGGTGATGGTGTGGCACAGTGCGCGGGAATATCTCGACAGCGCCAAGGTTCGGATCGGGCCGCAATGGCAGCACAGTGTGGGGGATTTCTGTCGTCCGCTCGCGGCTTCGGCGGACAAGGTGCATCTGGATGTGCAGTGGACCCGTTTCGATGCCGAGGGTGCGCCGTATCTGCGGTTTCGGGCGCTGTGGGTGATGGCGTTGATCGATGGGCGGTGGGGGGCGCAATTGCGTTCGAGCTTCGAGCCTTAGGGGGGCTGAGGGGGCGCGCCATGTGCGGGCGATATGCGTTGCCGGTGCCGCCGGAAGCGATCCGGGATATTTTCGGGACGGTGAATGCGGTGCCTGAGCGGGAACCGTCGTGGAATATCGCGCCGTCGCAGGCGGCGCTGGTGGTGCGTCGCCATCCCGAGAGCGGGGCGCGGCATCTGAGTGCGTTGCACTGGGGGCTGGTGCCGCATTTCAACACGGACGCCAAGGGGGGGCGCAAGCCGATCAACGCGCGGGGGGAGACGGTGGCGACGAGTCCGATGTTTCGTTCCGCGTTTGCCGCACGGCGCTGCCTGGTGCCGGCGACGGCGTTTTATGAGTGGCATGCGGAGGGGGCGGGCAAGACGCCGCATGCGATCGCGCGGGTTGATGGTGGGGTTCTGGCGTTTGCCGGGGTATGGGAGGGGTGGCGGGCGCCGGACGGGGGGGTGGTGCGGAGTTTCGCCATCCTGACGATTTCGGCCAGCGCCGATGTTGCTGGTCTGCATGATCGCATGCCGGTGATTGTCGGCGAAGCCGATTGGCCGTGCTGGCTGGGCGAGGAGGTTGGCGATGTCGCAAGGTTGGTTCGCCCTGCGCCGGCTGGGTTGCTGGAGCATTGGCCGGTCAGTCGCGCGGTGAATGCGCCGCGGAATGACGGGCCGAAATTGTTGGAGCGGGATGGTTTGGCGGCGGGGATATCGTAGGTGGTGTTGACGCTCGGTCGGCGGTCAGGCGGCATGTGTAGAAGTTTTTTGGTTCTTTTTTTCAAAAAAGAACGCGCTTGCTTTGCGCTTGCCGGGGGATGTTGACCGCGGGCAGTGGGGGGGGGAAAGTCGCGGGGCGGCGCGGGTGCGGGTCGCCACGAAACATGGAGGCTGCGTCGCATGCTGCGTATTCTTTGGCCGAGTTTGCCTGAGGCGTTTCATCAGATTGCGCGCGATGCGGCGGGGCCGGGGTTTGAGTGCGCGTTTTGCACCGATTTTTCGCAGGTGACGGATGCGCAGTGGGAGACTGCGTCGGCGGTGGTGGGGCCGTCGGTTCCGGCGGAGCATATCGACAAGCTCAAGATGTGCCGGATTTTCGTGAAATCGGCGGTGGGGTATGACGAGGTCGATATCGCGCGGTATGGGGCGATGGGGATCGCGGTGTCGAACACGCCGGATTATGGGACGCGGGAGGTGGCGGACCATGCGATGGCGCTCGTGCTGACGCTGACCAAGTCGATTGCGTATCATGACGAGGAGTTGCGGGCGGATTTGCGGGCGAATTGGCGGCCGGCGCATAATCCGTATGGGCGGCGCTTGTCGGCCTGCACGTTCGGGGTGGTGGGGATCGGGCGGATCGGGACGGCGGCGGCAAGGCGGGCGGCGGCGTTCGACATGGATGTGGTGTTTTACGATCCGTATGTGCCGAACGGGTATGAGCTGGCGCTGGGGATGCGGCGGGCGGATACGCTGGCGGAGCTGATGGGGCAGTGCGATATTGTTTCGATTCATGCGCCGTTGAATGCGGAGACGCGCAAGTTGATCGGGAAGGATGCGTTTGCCGCGGCGAAGAAGGGGATGGTGCTGGTCAATACGGCGCGGGGCGGGATCATCGATCTGGCGGCGCTGCATGATGCGATGCAGGACGGGACGGTGTTGGCGGCGGGGCTGGATGTGTTGCCGGAGGAACCAGCGAATTTGCAGGAGCCGTTGCTGGCGGCGTGGCAGCGTGGGGATGCGTGGTTGAAGCATCGGCTGGTGTTGACGCCGCATTCGGCGTTCTACACGCCGGAGAGCATGCGCGACATTCGGGCGTTTTCGGCGCGGACGGCGGCGCGGTATTTGCGGGATGGGCGGCTGGAGAACTGTGTGAACAAGGCGTTCCTGAAGGACCCGCGGTGATGCTGGACAAGGTCGATGTGCTGATCATCGGCTCCGGCGCTTCGGGGGCGGCGGTGGCGTGGAGCCTGGCCGAGACGAAGATGCGGATTGTCTGCCTGGAGCAGGGCGACTGGATGAAGCCGTCGGATTTTCCGTCAAACGGCAAGGATTACGAGGCGCGGCTGTACGGCGATTTCGCGACGTCGCCGAATATCCGCAAGCGCAAGTCGGACTATCCGATCAATGACGACAATTCGCCGATCAAGGTGGTGAATTTCAATGCCGTCGGTGGTTCGACCGTGATGTACACGGCGCATTATCCGCGGCTGCATCCGTCCGATTTCCGGGTGAAGTCGCTCGATGGGGTGGCGGATGACTGGCCGGTGGATTATGCGACGCTGGAGCCGTTTTTTGCCGAGAACGACCGGATGATGGGGGTGTCGGGGATGGCGGGGGACCCGGCCTATCCGTCGCACCAGCCGCCGATGCCGCCGTTGCCGCTGGGGAAGTCGGGCCAGACGATGGCGCGGGCGATGAACAAGCTGGGTTGGCACTGGTGGCCGTCGGACACGACGATTGCGACGACGGAGTACGACGGGCGGGCGCCGTGCATCAATCTGGGGCATTGCACGCCGGCCTGTGCGCAGGGGGCGAAGGCGAGCACGGATATCACGTATTGGCCGCATGCCATTCGCGCGGGGGTGGAGCTGCGGACGAATTGCCGGGTGAGCCGGATCGAGACGGGTCCGGACGGGATGGCAAGGGGGGTTTTGTATTTCGACAAGGACGGGGTGGAGGTGTTCCAGCCGGCCGAGGTGGTGATTGTGGCGGCGAACGGGGTGGGGACGCCGCGGTTGCTGCTGAATTCGGCGTCGGGGAAGAATCCGAACGGGCTGGCGAATTCGTCGGGGCTGGTGGGGAAGAATTTGATGTTCCATCCCTGGGCGAACATCTACGGCTACGTGCCCGAGGCGATGGACGGGCATCGCGGGCCGCCGCTGTGTTTGTGGAGCCAGGAGTTTTATGAGACGGACCTGAGCCGGGGGTTCGTGCGCGGGTATAATTTGCAGTTCAACCGCGGGATCGGGGTGGCGTCCGAGGCGGTGCAGACGACTTCTGTGGGGCTGGTGCCGTGGGGGAGCGGCCATCATGACGGGTTCCGGCGGCTGATGGGGCGGCGGATGTCGGTGGGGTGTTGCACCGAGGATTTGCCCGAGGAGCATAATCGGGTGACGCTCGATCCGGTGCTGAAGGATGGCAACGGGATTCCGGCGCCGAAGATCGATTACACGATCAGCGAGAATACGCGATTGATGACGGATCATGCGGTGGCGCGGGGGAAGGAGATCCTGGCGGCGGCGGGGGCGGTGGATGTGGGGGTGATCCGCCCGGTGGCGTATGGCGGGTGGCATTTGCTGGGGACGGCGCGGATGGGGGAGGACCCGGCGCGTTCGGTGGTCAATCCCTGGGGGCGGTGCCACGATGTGAAGAACCTGTTCATCGTGGATGGCTCGATTTTTGTGACGTCGGGCGGGGTGAACCCGACTTCGACAATCCAGGCACTTGCGCTGTACATCGCGGATCAGATGAAGCAGCGTCTCGCAACTTTGTTCGATTGAGGGTGGTCATGAGCGACGCGGTTTTGACGGACGCGCAGGTTGCGGATTTTAGGGCGTTGGCGGGGATGATTATTCCGGCGAGCGCGCAGTACGGGGTGCCGGGGGCGGATGATCCGGTGATTTTCGCCGATATCGTCGGCAGTGTCGGGCGGGATCACGGGGCGGTCGTGGCGGCGCTGGCGCGGGCGGCGGAGGTGGCCGGGGGGGCGGTGGCGGGGCTCGATGCGGCGGGGAAGGCGGCGGTGGTCGCCACGTTGCAGGGCGAGGCGGGGGCGATGGGGGTTTTGGTCCGGCTGGTGCTGCTTTGCTATTATCGGGATGATCGGGTGATGGTGTCGCTCGGGCTGGAGCCGCGGGCGCCGTTCCCGAAGGGGCATGTGCTGGAGCAGGGGGACTGGTCGCTGCTCGATCCGGTGAAGGCGCGCAAGCCGTTCTGGCGGGCGGCACCGTGAGGGACAAGGTTGACGTCGTTATCATCGGCTCCGGGGCGTCCGGGGCGGCGGTGGCGTGGAGCCTTGCCGAGACCAAGATGCGGGTCCTGTGTCTGGAGCAGGGCGGCTGGGTGAAGCCGACCGATTTTCCGTCGAACGGGCGGGATTGGGAGGCGCGGCAGTTCGGGGACTTCCATCCGAGCCCGAATGTTCGGGGGCGGGCGACGGATTATCCGGTGAATGACGCGAATTCGCCGATCAAGGTGTTGAATTTCAATGGGGTCGGGGGGAGCACCATCCTGTATGCGGCGCATTATCCGCGGCTGCATCCGTCCGATTTCCGGGTGAAGTCGCTCGATGGCGTGGCCGATGACTGGCCGGTGGATTATGCGACGCTGGAGCCGTTTTTTGCCGAGAATGACCGGATGATGGGGGTTTCGGGGCTGGCGGGGGATCCGGCCTATCCGGCGCATCAGCCGCCGATGCCGCCGTTGGCGCTGGGGAAGTCGGGGACGCGGTTTGCGACGGCGTTGAACAAGCTGGGGTGGCATTGGTGGCCGTCGGATACGACGTTGGCGACGACGGAATATGATGGGCGGGCGAAGTGCATCAATTTGGCGCATTGCATGTACGGGTGTTCGCAGGGGGCGAAGGCGAGCACGGACATCACGTATTGGCCCCATGCCATTCGCTCCGGGGTGGAACTGAGGACGAATTGCCGGGTGAGCCGCATCGAGACCGGGCCGGACGGGATGGCGACGGGGGTGGTGTATTTCGATGCGGCCGGGGTGGAGGTGTTCCAGCCGGCCGAGGTGGTGATCGTGGCGGCGAACGGGGTGGGGACGCCGCGGCTGCTGCTGAATTCGGCGTCGGGGAAGAATCCGAACGGGCTGGCGAATTCTTCGGGGCAGGTGGGGCGGAATTTGATGTTCCATCCCTATGCCAGCATCTACGGCTACGTCGATGAACCGTTGGACGGCAACAAGGCGCCGCCTTTGTGTTTGTGGAGCCATGAGTTCTACGAGACGGATGCGGCGCGCGGGTTTGTGCGGGGGTATTCGTATCAGTTGGGGCGTGGGGTCGGCTCGATCACCGAGGCGATCACGAGCACGGCGGCGGGGCGGGTGCCGTGGGGCAGTGGGCATCACGACGCCTATCGGCGGTTGATGAACCATCGGATCGGGATGGCGGCGATCTGCGAGGATCTGCCGGAAGAGCATAACCGGGTGACGCTCGATCCGGTGTTGAAGGACAGCGACGGGATTCCGTCACCGAAGATCGATTATACGATCTCGGCCAACAGCGATCGCATGCTGGATCATGCGATCGGGCGGGCGACGGAGATTTTGCGGGCGGCGGGGGCGACGGAGATCGGGTTCGACAAGCCGATTCTGTTCGGCGGCTGGCATCTGCTGGGGACGGCGCGGATGGGCGACGACCCTGACCGGTCCGTGGTGAACGGGTGGGGGCGGAGCCATGATGTGAAGAATTTGTTCATCGTGGATGGCTCGATTTTCGTCACTTCGGGGGGCGTGAACCCGACCTCCACCATCCAGGCCCTGGCTTTGTATATCGCAGACCAGATCAAGCAGCGCTTGGCGACGTTGTTCGACGAGTAGGCATGGGCAGACGTTTTTTGCTTCTTTTTTTCAAAAAAGAAGCGCTTCCCGGCCTCGTCTCAGGTCAGGTGTCGCTGCCGAGCGCGTTGCGGGTGAGGGTTTTGAGGCGGTCCTGGCCGTCGGGGTGTTTGGGGTTGAGTTCGAGCAGTTTCTGCCAGGCGGCCAGCGCGCCCTTGTGGTCTTCGCGGGCTTCGGCGATGTGGGAGAGGCTGGCGAGGGCGGGGAAGTAGCGGGGTTCGCGGGTCAGGGTTTCCTGCAGGTCCGCCAGGGCGCCGGGGAAGTCGCCGAGGGCGGAGCGCGCCAGGGCGCGGCGGTGGTAGCCCTCGGGGGCGGCGGGGTCGATGACGAGTGCGGCTTCGACGTCCTCCAGCGCGTCCTGGGCGGCGTCGTGGTTGAGCTCGCGGGTGCTGCGGTTGAGCAGCAGGACGGCGGAGGGGGCGATGGACTGGCCCCAGAGCTGGTGCAGGCGGGCCTCGATCTTGGCGGCGGTGGCTTCGCTGGGGGCGGCCTTGAGGCCGGCGAAAAGGGCGTCGAACTCGGCCGCGCGGCTGTTGGGGCGCGTTTGGGCCAAGGCGGGTTGGGCCAGGGCGGGGAGGCTCAGCAGGAGGAAGCAGAGTGTGGCTGCGCGCATGACGCCATGGTGGGCCGGAACGGGGGGTGCGTTCAAGCGCCGTGTGTGGCGATTCCCTCGGGGGCGGGGCCGCCGGCCATCCAGTCGAGCAGCTCGATGGTATGGACGACGGGCATGGTGTCGCCAGCGAGCTGGGTCATGCAGCCGATGTTGCCGGCGGCGATGAGATCGGCGCCGGTGGCGCGGATGTTTTCGAGTTTGCGGGTGCGCAGGCGTGTGGCGATTTCGGGCTGCATGAGGTTGTAGGTGCCGGCGGAGCCGCAGCAGAGATGGCCTTCTGCGGGTTCCTTGACGGTAAAGCCGGCAGTGCGGAGCAGGGTCTTCGGCGCGGCGGTGACTTTCTGGCCGTGCTGGAGGGAGCAGGCGGCGTGGTAGGCGATGGTCAGGCCGGGGGCGGGCCGGGTCGGGGCGTAGCCGATTTTGGTGAGGTATTCGCTGATGTCCAAGGTGAGCGCGGAGACGCGCTCGGCCTGGGCGCGCAGGCCGGGTTCGGCGGTGCGGAACATGAAGCCGTAGTCCTTCACCGTGGTGCCGCAGCCCGAGGTGTTGACGATGATGGCGTCGAGGCCGGGGCCTTCGAGCTCGCGGGTCCAGGCGGCGATGTTGGCCGCCGCGCTGGCCATGGCGGGGTCGTGCTTGCCCATGTGATGGGTGACGGCGCCGCAGCAGCCGGCGCCCTCGGCGACGACGACCTCGACGCCCATGCGGGTGAGCAGGCGGATGGTGGCCTCGTTGATCGCGGGGTCCAGCACCTGCTGGGCGCAGCCGGCGAGGAGGGCGACGCGGGCGCGGCGGGTGCCGAGGGCGGGGTGGGAGGCGGGAATTTCGGTGGGGCTGGCGGGCGGGACGGTGGCGGGGGCGAGTTTCAGCAAGGCGCGCAGGCGAAGGGCGAACATGCCCTTGCGCGGGAGCAGGCGGGCGAAGGGGCGGGCGAGTTTGGCGCCCTTGAGGGTCAGGCGCATCAGAGCGGGGCGGGGGAGCACGGCGGCAAGCACGGCGCGCAGCGCGCGGTCATGGACGGGGCGGCGGTAGGTGGCCTCGATGTAGGTGCGGGCGTGGTCGACGAGGTGCATGTAGTTCACACCCGACGGGCAGGTGGTCATGCAGGCGAGGCAGGACAGGCAGCGATCGACGTGGCGGACGACTTCCTCGCTGGCGGGGCGGCCGGTCTCCAGCATGTCCTTGATGAGGTAGATGCGGCCGCGCGGGCTGTCGAGCTCGTCGCCGAGGAGGACGAAGGTGGGGCAGGTGGCGGTGCACATGCCGCAATGGACGCAGGTGCGCAGGATCTGGTTGGCGACCGAGGTGTCGGGGTCGCGCAGCTGCGCTTCGGTGAAATGGGTTTGCATGCGCCTAGAACCCCGCGACCATGCGGCCGGGATTGAGAATGCCCTTGGGGTCGAACGCGGCCTTGACGTTGCGGGCGATGCGGGCGAGGGCGGCGGCCTCGGGGGGGATGACGGGGACGGCCGCGCGCAGGGTTTCGGGCGCGCGCATCAGGGTCCAGGCGCCCGGACCGGCGGCGGCGGTGACGGCATGATGGGCGGCCTGGGTGGCGGGGCCGGCGATCCAGAGCAGGCCGCCGCCCCAGTCCATGAACCATTGGGTGTCGAACGCATGGGCCAGCGCGGCGATGACGGAGGGGCCGGTGGAGGGGCGGACCGAGACGCGCCAGACCGCGGCGGGCGCCGCCGCAGGGTCGGCGGCGAAGGGGGTGACATCGCGGATGGCGGCCCAGGCGGCGAGGGAGGCGGCGTCGTCGAGGAGTTCGGCGGCGCCGAAATTCGCCAGCTCGGCGCGCAGCCGCTCGGTGCGGTAGGCCACCGCGGGGGCGAAATCCTCGATGCGGGCGAGGGTCACGCTGTCATCGAGCCAGGCGAGGGCGGGGATGCGGGCGGCCATGGCGGCGGGAAGATAGGCGGCGCCGGAGACGGCGTAGGGCGAGCCCAGGGCCTGCGCCAGGGCGGCGACGGCGCGGGTGGGGTCGAGCCCCTTGAGCACCAGGGTGCCGCGGCGCTCGGGGGCGGGGAGGACTTTGAGGGTGATTTCGGTGAGCACCGCGAGCGTGCCGTGGCTGCCGGTGAGGAGCTTGCAGAGGTCGAGCCCGGTGACGTTTTTCAGCACCCGGCCGCCGCTATGGATGCGTTCGCCGAGCCCGTTGACGGCGACGACACCCATGACATGGTCGCGGGTGGCGCCCCACATCACGCGGCGCGGGCCGGAGAGGTTGGCCGCGACCATGCCGCCCAGGGTGGGCGTGGCGGTGCTGCCATAGAAGGCAGAGAGGTCGGGCGGTTCGGCGATGAGGTGCTGGCCCTTGGCGGCGACCGCCTCGGCCACGTCGGCCACCGTGGTGCCGGCGCCGGCGGTGAGGATGAGTTCCTGCGGCGAATAGAGCGAGATGCCGGTGAGCGCGCTGGTGCTCAACGTGCGCTCGGCGCGGACCGGGCGGAGCAGGCCCGATTTGCTGGCGTTGCCGCAGATGGCGAGCGGGGTCGCGGCCTGATGGGCGGCACGGATGGCGTCGATCACGCCGTCGGTATCGCTGGGCGTGATCATGCGGCGGCGGGTTCGGGCTTGAGCGGGAAGACCTTGGACGGGTTGAGCAGCCAGCCCGGATCGAAGGCCGATTTCACCCGGCGCTGCTGGTCGAGTTCGATGTCGGTGAACTGGACGCCCATCAGGTCGCGCTTTTCGACGCCGACGCCGTGCTCGCCGGTGAGGCAGCCGCCGACCTCGACGCAGAGCCGCAGGATGTCGGCGCCGAAGGTCTCGGCCTTGTGGAAGCTGGTGGGGTCGTTGGCGTCGAACATGATGAGCGGGTGGAGGTTGCCGTCGCCGGCGTGGAAGATGTTGGCGACCTGCAGGCCGCAGGCGGCGCTCATGGCGCCGATGCGGCCGAGCACCTCGGCGAGGCGGGAGGTGGGGATGGTGCCGTCCATGCACAAATAGTCCGGGCTGATGCGGCCGACCGCGCCGAAGGCGCCCTTGCGGCCCTTCCAGATCGCCAGGCTCTCCTCGGCGGATTGCGAGACCCGCAGGCTCACCGGGTCGAAGCGGTTGCAGATGTCGCGGATGCGGTCGAGCATGTAATCCTGCTCGGCGACGCTGCCTTCGACCTCGATGATCAGCATGGCCTCGGCATCGAGCGGGTAGCCGGCATGGGCGAAGGCCTCGCAGGCGTGGATCGCCGGGCGGTCCATGAATTCGAGCGCCACGGGGATGATGCCGGAGCCGATGATGGCGTCCACGCAGGCGCCGGCGATTTCGTTGGCGGAGAAGGCGGCGAGCATGGCGCGGGCGCCTTCGGGAGAGCGCAGGATGCGCACGGTGACCTCGGTGACGACGGCGAGCTGGCCTTCGCTGCCGGTGAGCAGGCCGAGCCAGTCATAGCCGGCGGCGTCGAGATGGGCGCCGCCGATGTCGATGATGTCGCCCTCGACGGTGACGATGCGCAGGCCGAGCAGGTTGTTGGCGGTGACGCCGTAGCGCAGGCAATGGGCGCCGCCGGAGTTCATGTTGACGTTGCCGCCGATCATGCAGGCGAGCTGGGAGGAGGGGTCGGGCGCGTAGAAGAAGCCCTCGGCCTGGACCGCCTGGGTGATGCCGATGTTGGTGACGCCGGCCTGCACCACGGCGCAGCGGTCGGCATAGTCGATCTCGAGGATGCGGTTCATCCGCATAAGGCCGAGCACGACGGAATCTTCCATCGGCAAGGCGCCGCCGGAGAGCGAGGTGCCGGCGCCGCGGGGGACGACGCGGACCCCTTCGCGGTGGCAGAAGGCCATGATCGCGGCGACCTGCTCGGTGGTTTCCGGCAGGATCACCGCCATCGGGGTCTGGCGGTAGGCGGAGAGCCCGTCGGTTTCGTAGGGCTTGAGGCGGATCGGGTCGGCGATCAGCCCGGTCTCGGGGACGAGTCTGCCCAGGCCGGCGACGATGATGTCGCGCCGGGCCATGACGTCACGCTTGGGTGCCGGCTGGGCGATCATGCGTCTCTTCCCTCGCGCTCAAGGCGATCAGCGGAGCAGGAAATTGACCTGACTGTCATCGCGCCGCAAGACGGAAAGCGCCCCGGGAAGCGGCTCCCGGGGCGTTGCCTGTCAGCATCGGAACCTGCGGCCGCATGGGCCGGTGGACTCAGCCCTGGCGGGCCTTCATCCGGGGATTCTTCTTGTTGATCACGTAGACGCGACCGCGACGGCGGACGACGCGGCAATTCTTGTCGCGCGTCTTGGCGGAGCGAAGGCTGTTGCGGACTTTCATGGGATCAGGCCTCAATATGGGCAATTCGGAGCGCCGGGAAGTAGAGGGGCACCCCGCTCCTGTCAAGCCGCGATGGCGGTATCGGTGCCAGGGAGACGACGAGATGATGACGATTGCCATTCTGGACGCCTTTGCCGCCGCGTGGAACCGGCACGACATCGACGCGCTGATGTCGTTCATGACGGATGACTGCGTCTTCGAGTCCTCCGCCGGGCCGGAGGCCTGCGGGACGCGCTTTGAGGGGCAAGCGGCGGTGCGCGCCGGCTACATGGCGGCCTGGCAGGCGGTGCCGGATGCGCGGTGGAACAACCCGGTGCATTTCATTTCAGGCGATCGTGGCCTGTCGCACTGGACCTTCACCGGGATGCGGCTGGATGGCACGCGCATCGAGGTGACGGGCTGCGACGTGTTCAGCTTCCGTGGCGACAAGATCGTGGTGAAGAACTCCTACCGCAAGCAGCGCGGCTGACGCCGGACCTCGGCGATCAGGCGCTGTCCGGCTCGGCTTTGGCCTCGACGACGGCCCGGGTCTCGGCGCTCGGGACCACCGGGATGATTTCGAAGCTGATGCCGTAGCCGCGCCACTGCAGGATCCATTCCTGGAGTTTGCGGGCGTCATCGCAGCGCATGAGCTGGAAGCAGCGGGCAAAGTTGGGTTCGACCCAGCTGTCCACGAATTCGAGTCCGTCGGGCAGCATCCGGCCGGCCTCGCGGATGCGGGCATAGATCGGCACCATGTCGGCATCGCGGAACCGTTCGATCACCATGAACAACATCTTGCTCTCCTGTCAGGACAAGGACTTGTAGAACCGCTCGGGTCCGTCGACCTCTTCGATGCGGCCGCGTTCGATCAGCAGGAAGCGGGTGCCGATGGCGCGGACGAAGCTGCGGTCGTGCGAGACCACGACGCAGCTCGGGGCATGGGCCAGCATTTCGGCCTCCAGGCGTTCCTGGCCGGCGATGTCGACGTGGTTGGTGGGTTCGTCGAGCAGATAGAAATTGGGTTCGGCCAGGCGCAGGGCGAGCAGGCCGAGGCGCGCTTTCTGGCCCGGCGAGAGCTGGGCGATCGGGCGGCGCTGCATGTCCACGGTGAAGCCGGCGCCGGCGAGGAGCGCGGTGGCGCGCTGGTCGCCGGGGCGGAAGGTGCCGGCGATGTGGCCGTGCGGGGTGTCATGCTCCGGCAGGTGGGACATCTGCTGGTCGGCGTAGCCGAGCACGATGGAGGGACTGGCACGGATCCCGGTGACGCTCTCCGGCGTGGTCATCGCCGCCAGCAGCATGCGCACGAAGACGGATTTGCCGACGCCGTTGCGGCCGAGCAGGACGACCCGGTCGGACTGGAAGAGGTCGAGCTTCTTGACCTGGAAGAGGGGGGTGCCGTCGGGGGTGGCGACTTTGACATCGGCCAGCGCCAGCATGACCTTGGCGTGGGTGCCGCGGTTGGCGAGGCGGATGTCGCCGGATTTCTCGGCATGGGCGGGGCGGATGGTCTGCTCCAGCGAGTCGGCGCGCTTGGTGAGGTACATCGCCTTTTTCTGGAGCAGGTCGCTGCCGCTGTTGACGCCGACGTTCTTGAGCTCGGCCGCGTTGCGGCGCAGGCGGTCGACCTCGCGGCCGTCCTTGGCGAGTTTGCGTTCGAGGGCGGCGTCGTCATCGGCGAGCAGGGCGCGGGCGCGACTATAGGGATGGGCGTAGGCGGGGCAGGAGGCGGGGCGGAGGAACAGGGTGCGGGTGGTGGCGTTGTCGAGGAAGCTGCGGTCGTGGCTGGCGATCAGCATCGGGGTGTCGCCGGCCTCGGCGGTGATCCAGCGTTCGAGCAGCTGGATCTTGGCGAGGTCGAGATGGTTGGTGGGCTCGTCGAGCAGCAGCAGGTCCGGCTCCGTCACCCAGGCTCGTGCAATCAACGCCAGGCGTTGCCAGCCGCCGCTGAGCTTGCCCACGAGCCGTTCATGCAGGTCGGCCGGAGCGGCGAAGGAATCGAGCATGACATCGACGCGCCAGGCCTGCGCCTCGCGCTCGGCCGGCGGCAAGGCGCGGCGGATGGCCTCGGCCATCGGCAACCCAAGCAGGTTCGGCGGCATGTCCTGCTCGACATAGGCGACGCGCAATCCGCGGGAGCGGATGATCTCGCCCTCGCTGGGTTCGGCGAGTCCGGCGAGGCAGCGCAGCAATGTGGTCTTGCCGCCCCCATTGCCGGCGATCAGGCCGATGCGGTCGCCCGGGCCGATGACGGTGTTGAGGTCGGAGAACAGAGGAAGCGGCGCGCGCACGGCGACGCGGCGCAAACTGATAGTACCCATGTGATAACTCTTTGATGAATACGGCACACGCGGCCGCAGGCAACGGAGATCGGGAACGATCGGCGCGACGGGCAACGCCGTCGACGCGCGGCGCATTGAGGGCAGAACCAACCTTGCTGCGGCCGATGTCCCGCCCCACGGCGACTTACCGCGGGGCCGCTCCAGGGCCGCGCGGATGATGCGGATCATATGCAACCATGCAGCCCTCCTGTGCTTGAGATCGGCGGCGCAATTGATACCGCCGCTGCCGTCGCCCGGCAAGCATGGGCCCGCTCAGCCGCCCAGTTCGGCCCGCAGTGCCGCGCCAAAACGCGCAACTTCCGGCAGGTCGTTATAGACGTGCGGGCTCACCCGCAGCACGCCCTGGCGATCGGCCACGTGCACGTCGCGCGCCATCAGCCGTTCCAGCAGCCCTGCCGGCAAGCCGCCGGCGAAACGCACGCCGAGCACGTGCGGCACCCGCAGGGCGCGGGGCAGCACGGACAGGCCCTGCATCCCCGCGACCTCCTCGGCGAGCGCATCGGTCAACATGCGCAGCCGGGCCTGCAGGGCATCGCGGTCCCAGGTAAGCACCTGCTCCAGCCCCTCGGCGGCCATGGGCAGGCCGATCGGGTCATTGCGTTCGCCGCGGTCGAAGCGCCGCGCGGTGGGCATATAGTCGGCACCGCTGCGCGCGGAGCCGTGATCCTCCAACGGGCGGCCGGACTGGTGCGCGGGCGCGACGTAGAGGAAGGCGAGGCTGTAGGGGCCGAGCACCCATTTATACGTGGGGAAGGCGAGGAAATCCGGCCGCAGCGTCGCGATGTCGAGATGCAGCACGCCGGTCGACTGGGTGGCGTCGATGACGATGCGGCTGCCCTGCCGATGCAAGGCGGCGGTGACCGCGACAAGATCGATCGCACCTCCGTCGCTCCAATGGCTCGGCGTCAGTGCCGCGAGCCCGACCGGCGGCGCCCCTGGCCGCTCGATTGCGGCGAGCAAGGCCGCGGTCCAGTCATGGTCGGACGGCCGCGGCACGACCTCGACGATCGCCCCTGCGGCGGCGGCGCGTTCGGCCCACACCAGCGCCAGCGAGGGGAACTCCCCGTCGATCATCAGCACGCGGCTGCCGGGCGCGATCGACAGGTTCCGCGCCGCGGTGGCGATGCCGTAGCTCACCGCCCCGGTGATCGCGATGTCATCGGCGGAGACGCCGAGCAGCCTTCCCGCTGCGCTGCGGGCGCGCTCGGCCTGCGCGTTGCCCAGTTCCCGCCCCATGTTCCAGGGATGGGTTTTGGTGAGAACGCCCTGCTCGCCAGCCGCGCGCACCGACTTTGGCAGCGGTACATAGGCGGCAGCGTTGAGGTAGGTGATGTGTTCGGGGATTTCGAACAGGTCGCGCTGGCAGGGGAGGGCGTGGGTCATGCCGGGAGCCTAGCCCACGATGTCCGCAGTCGTCACCCCGCGATGGCACCCCAGCGCATGACCTTGAGGCGGCCCTCGCGCAGGCGGCGCAGGCGGATCAGCCAGATCGCCGCCTCCTGCACCAGGGCGGCGGCCTCGCTGGGGGCGGGGCGGGCGTCGCGCAGGCGGCGGAGCAGATGTTTCCAGGCGGCGAGGACGATATGGGCGTGGCGGGTGGATTCATCCTCGACCACCCGCACGTCGCAGCCGGCCTGTGCGAGGGCGGCGACGATTTCGGCTTCCTCGCCGGCGCCGCGGACGGTCTGGACCAGAACGATCTGGCCGCCCGGTTTCACTGCGCGCACGAGGGCATCCAGGATCGGGGCGGCGGACCCGGGGGGGAGGGTTTCGAGCAGGAGGGCGTGGTGGAAGCCGCGAACGGGGAAGCTGGGGGCGGCGCGGTCCCACAGCGCGACGGTGGCGCGCTTGGCCAGAGCGAGGCCGCCGCTGCGGCGCCAGGCTTCGGCGGCCTGGTGCAGGGCGGGGTCGGATTCGTAGGCGGAGATCCAGGCGCCGAGATCGGCGGCCAGCGCGCGGGCGGCACCTGCGGCGCCATCGCCGAGCACGAGGAGGGAATGGGCGGGCGAGAGGCCGAAGGGGGCGGCGAGGCGTTTGATTTCGTCGGCGCCGCCGGGCCAGATGAAACCCTCCCCCCACAATGCGTCGGCCTGGGCGAGGCGGGCGGCGGTCCAGCCGGTGCGGGTGGCGGCCTCGGCCAGGGACAGGCCCGGCAGTCCCGGCGGCGGCTCGTCCGGCAGGGGGCCTCGATTGGGGGGGCGCCGGAACAGGCGGTCGATCAGGGGGATTCCCATCAGGGCGTCACATGCGTCATCGCCGCCATGATGGCGCGGGATGATGAAGCAAAGGTTGACGGCGCGCAGGGGCGGCCCGATGTGCTGGGGCATGCAAAAGCCCGACAGCACCTGGTTCGTCTTTCTCGCGCTCACCTTTGCCGTGGTCGGCATGACCGGGTTGTTCGTCACGTTTGCGGCGCCGATCGCGTTGCAGCGGGCGGTGTTGCGCGACGAGGTGCTGGATGCGGCCCTGGCGGCGCTGGCCGCGCCCGATCCGGCCCGCGCGTTGGAGGCGCTGCGGCCGCGGCTTGACGACAGCGCGGCGGCGCTGCTGCCGATAGGCGGCGATATGGAGGCGCGGATCGCGGGGGAGCGGGTGGCGATGCATGGCCGGTTCATGCTCGACCATGAAGCGACGGCGCGGCGGCTGCGCTGGCTGATGGCGGTGGTGACGCTGGGCAGCGGCGGGTTCGGGCTGGCGATCCTGGCGAGTGCCGGGCGCGGCCGGGGCAAGGGGGACCGCGCGGGCTAGTCCAAGCAGGCGGCGGCGAGCACCGGCGCCATTGCGCGATAGTCGGCCGCGCGCGGGGTGTCCGGGCGCCAGGCCAGGCCGAGCATGCGGTGGGTGCCGAGGCCCGAGAGCGGGCGCAGTTCGATCCCGGTGCCGGTCGCGATGCCGGCGGCGACGGCGATGCGGGGCAGCAGGGTGATGCCGAGGCCGCCGGCGACCATGTGGACCAGGGTGTGCAGGCTGGTGGCGGCGAAGCCTTCGCCGGCCGGAGTCTGGCCGCGGGCGAAGCCGCAGGCGTGGAGCGCCTGGTCGCGCAGGCAATGCCCGTCCTCCAGCAGCAGCAGGGGTTCGGCGGCGAGGGCGGTGATGGGGATGATGCCGAGCGCGGCGAGCTTGTGGCCCGGTGGCAGGGCGGCGAGGAAGTCGTCGCGCGCCACCGGCAGGGTCTCGGAACCGGCGCAGGCGCAGGGCAGGGCGAGCAAGGCGAGATCGAGCGCGCCGCCGCCGAGCCGGTCGAGCAGGCGTTCGGTGGTGTCCTCGCGCAGGTAGATCCGCAGCCTGGGGAAGGCGGTGCGCAGGGCGGGGACCAGGCGGGGCAGCAGGAAGGGGCCGACGGTGGGGATCACGCCGAGGCGGAGCGGGCCGCTGAGCGGGGAGCGGGCGGCATCGGCGGTCTCGACGATGGCGGTGAGGGCGGCCATGGCGACGCGGGCGCGTTCCACCATCTCGCGGCCGAGGGAGGTGAAGACCACGCGCTTGCTGGCGCCACGATCGAGAATGGCGGCATCGAGCTGGCGCTCGAGGGTGAGGATGCCGGCGGAGAGGGTGGACTGGGTGACGGCGCAGGCATCGGCGGCGCGGCCGAAATGGGCGTGCTCGGCGAGTGCGAGCAGATAGCGGAGCTGCTGCGGGGTGGGCCAGGGGGTCATCGAGTGTCTCGATTGAAATTTGACGGTTCATTCATTGGACCATGGCGTGAAGCCCGTTGATAGCCTGGGTTCGCGTGATGCCGACCGGTTTACGGTTGTTTAAGCCAGGCGGCCGATAAGGGGCGGACCCCGCCAAGGTTCCGCCTCATGCCGCCGCCGCGCGATCGTTTCCTGGCCTTTGCCTTTGCCGCAGCCGATCTCCTGGTGGAGACCGGGCTCGACGGGGTGATCTGCTTTGCCCAGGGCGCGTTTGCACAGCGGTTGGGGGCGCCGGCGGAGGCGTTTGTGGGCCGGCGGATTTCGCGGCTGTTCGCGCTGGCCGACCAGGCCTCGCTGGCGATGGCAATGGCGAGCGTGACCCTGCGCGGGCGGATCGTGCCGCTCGTGCTGCGATTGGCCGATGGCGCCTCGACGCCGATGGCGGTGGCGGCACTGATGATGCCGGGCCTCGCGCCGCGGCTGTGTTTCACCATCGGGCCGGTGCCGGCGGCACCTGGGTTGGCGCCGGCGCAGGCGGCCGGTGTCGAGGCGCCGCTGCTGTTCGTGCGCGAGGCGGAGCTGGCCCTGCGGTCGGGCGGGGAGGGGCGGCTCGGGCTGCTGGAGATGGCGGGGTGGAGCGAGGTGAGGGCGCTGTTGACGCCCGACGACCTTGCGGCGCTGGAAGGTGGGATCGCCGCGGCGCTGGCCGAGGCCGGGCCGGGGGTGCTGGCCGGGGAGATCGCGTCCGGGCGCTATGGGGTTCTGGGCGGCAAGGAGCTCGACGTCGCCGGGCTGGCGGCGCGGCTGGCGCGGGTGGTCGATGCGGGGCCGGCGGCGCGGCTGGCCAGCGTGGCGCAGACCGGGATGTCGCTCGATCCGGGCAGCCTGACGCCCACGCAGGCGGCGCGGACGCTGCGCTATGCGGTCAGCCGGTTTGCCGCCGGGGGGATGGCGGGGGCGGCCGATGGCACCCAAGGCGGGCTGGCCGGCATCATCGCGCACTCCGGCCAGCGGGCGCGGGCGATGCGCGAGGCGATCGCGGAGCGGCGGTTCCGCCTGCAATTCCAGCCGATCGTGGGGCTCGCGGACAACGCGATCCATCATTTCGAGGCATTGCTGCGGCCGGCGCGGATGGAGTCCCATCCCAGCGACTCGACCCAGGATTTCGTGCTGTTCGCGGAGATGGTGGGGCTCGCGGAGGAGCTCGACATCGCGGTGCTGGAGGCGGCGCTGGGAGCGTTGCGGGCCGCGCCGGGGGCGACGGTGGCGGTGAATGTCTCGGGTTTCACGATGCAGAGCGTGCCGTTTCGGGACCGGGTGATGGAGCTTCTGGCGGCACATCCCGACGTGGTGGGGCCGGCGCAGATGCCGCACCGGCTGCTGATCGAGCTGACTGAGACGGCGGAGATCGACGACATGGCGGCGGCGGCATCGGCGATCGCACATCTGCGGGCGCGGGGGCTGCCGGTCTGCCTCGACGATTTCGGCGCCGGCGGGGCCGCGTTCCGCTATTTGCGGGAGTTCGGTGTGGACTACGTGAAGATCGACGGGCTCTACGTGCGCGCGGCCACGCGCGGGGCGCGCGAACGTGGGTTCGTGGCGGCGATGGTGGAGCTGGCGGGGCAGGTGGGGGCGCAGGTGGTGGCGGAGATGATCGAGACCGAGGAGCAGGCGGCGCTGATGCGCGATCTCGGCGTGCAGTTCGGCCAGGGTTGGCTGTTCGGCAGGCCTGGCACCCTGCCGGGGGCGCGGCGGTGAAAACCGGCGCTTCCGTGCCGGCCGGAACCTTGTATGAACCGGGAGGTTGATGACGAGGAACCTATCGATGCGCGGTCTCGGCCCCTTCCTGCGTGATGCCTGGCGGCTGGCGTTGCCGTACTACCGCTCGGAGGAGCGCTGGGCGGCGCGCGGCCTGCTGGCGGCAATCGTGACGCTCAATCTCCTGCTCGTCGCGATCAACGTGCAGTTCAGCTACTGGAACCGCGCCTTCTACGATGCCTTGCAGGCCAAGGACCTCACCGCCTTCTGGGAGCTGCTGCTGCTGTGGCGCAGCGACGACAAGGGGTTCATGCCCGGGTTCTGCGGGCTGGCGGCGGTCTACATCCTGCTGTCGATCTATCGCACCTATCTGAGCCAGTGGCTGCGCATCAACTGGCGCCGCTGGATGACCGAGCGGCTGCTGGCGGACTGGCTGAGCGAGCGGGCGTATTGGCGCATGGCGCTGACCGCGGAGGCCTCCGGCTTCGGCACCGACAACCCGGACCAGCGCATCGCCGACGATCTGCGGGATTTCGCCGACGACACGCTGAGCCTGTCGCTCGGGCTGCTGTCGAGCCTGGTGACGCTGTTCAGCTTCATCACCATCCTGTGGACGCTCTCCGGACCGGTGACGCTGCTGGGGCTGACGGTGCCGGGCTACATGGTGTGGGTGTGCCTGCTTTATGCTGCGGCGGGGACGGCGCTGTCGCACGCCATCGGGCGGCCGCTGGCGCTGCTGAATTTCCGCCAGCAGCGGGTGGAGGCGGATTTCCGCTTCGGCCTGGCGCGGCTGCGGGAGAATCTCGAAGGGATCGCGCTGTATGGCGGCGAGGCGCAGGAGCGGGCGGCGGCGCAGTCCCGCTTCGCTGCCGTGGTGGGCAATTTCCGCCAGATCATGGACCGGACCAAGCTGCTCAACGCCTTCACCGCCGGGTTCGACCAGATTGCGGTGATTTTCCCGCTGGTGGTGGCGGCGCCGCGCTATTTCGCCGGCGAGATCACGTTCGGGGTGTTGATGCAGACCACCGGGGCGTTCCGCAGTGTGGAGAGCAGCATGGCGTATTTTGTCCATGCCTATTCGTCGATCGCCGCATGGCGCGCCACGGTGACGCGGTTGGCCGCATTCCGCGCCGCCATCGAGACCGTGCGGGTGGCGCCGTCGGGGGTGATCCGGGCGGCGAGCGGCAGCAGCGACTATACGTTGCAGGGGGTGACACTGACGCTGCCGGATGGGCGGGTGCTGCTCGACCGGCAAGATCTGACGGTGCCGGCGGGGGCCTGGGTGGCGCTGGGCGGCCGGTCGGGCACCGGCAAATCGACCCTGCTGCGGGCGATGGCGGGGCTGTGGCCGTTCGGCAGCGGGCGGATCGGGCAGGCCGCGGGCAAAAGCCTGTTCCTGCCGCAGCGACCGTATTTCCCGCTCGGCACGCTGCGCCATGCGGTCTGCTATCCCGAGGGCGTGGCGGCGCACGGGGATGCCGAGGTTCGGGCGGCGCTGGTAGCGTGCGGGCTCGAACATCTGGTGCCGGCGCTCGATCGCGAGGAGTCCTGGTCGCAGCGTCTCTCGGGCGGCGAGCAGCAGCGGCTGGCGATTGCCCGGGCGCTGCTGGCCCGGCCGGACTGGCTGTTTCTTGACGAGGCCACCGCGAGTCTCGACCCGGAGTCGGAGGCGGAGCTGTACGCGCTGCTGCGCGCCCGGCTGCCGGCGGCGACCATCGTCTCGATCGCGCATCGTCCGACCGTCGCGGCCCTGCATGACCGGCGGATCCTGCTGGAGGAGACGCGGATCAGCCCCCTGCCTTGATGCAGTGGCCCGTGATCAGGCGAGGAGGGCGGCCACCAGCATCAGCAGCGCCACCACGTTGACGGCGAAGGCCAGGGTGCGGACCCAGACGAGTCCGGCGATATAGACGGCAGCGTGGACGATGCGGGCGAACAGGAACAACTCGGCCGCCGCCGCTGAGATCGGGCCGGTCTTGCCGGCCAGGACCACGGCAAGGACGAGGGCGGTAAAGGGCGCGAGGTTCTCGACCATGTTGGCGTGGGCGCGCCGCGCGCGGCCGACCCAGCCGGTGCCGGAGGGGAAGTTCTCGCGGTTGCCGGCCACAGTGGGAAGGCCGAGCTGGGCGATGAAACCAAGGGTGTAGGGCACGGCCAGAACGAGGCAGAGCAGGGCGCTCCAGCCAAGCATGACGAGTTCGATCTTCATTGCGCAGTTCCCCGGATGGTCGTGCGGGCCGGCGTGATGCCGGCTCTTGCGTCACGACACAGGAACAATGTCGCGGGCTGCGCCGCGTCGGGTCAAGCATGCGGATCAATGCGCGCCGTGGCATCGCCGGAGACTGGGCGAAACGCGGCGATAGGGGGCGATGCCCAGCATGGCGCCGGACCGGTCGGATGATGGCGTGGGAGGACCCGCGCGGGCTGACCAATCCCGGCGCCGGGGTGAAGTGTCTGGCGGGGCCGCTTGTGGCTGATGCCGGGGCGATTGTCGCGCCAATACCCATTTCATACGCGCGATGATCGGCGAGAACATCGCTGCCCGCATGCGCACCTGCCGGTCGTGAGGACGCCGGACTTGACCGGTTCGGGCGGTTCGGCCAGACAACCGGCCTCTCCCACCGCTTCGGACATCATCGCCATGCAGCGCATCTTCTCGGGCATCCAGCCCTCCGGCATTCCCCAGCTCGGCAACTATCTGGGCGCGGTGCGGAACTGGGTGGCGCTGCAGGACAGCCATGAGTGCCTCTATTGCGTGGTCGATCTGCATGCCATCACGGTTTGGCAGGACCCCGCGGCGCTGGCGCAGCAGACCCGCGAGTTGGCCGCGAGCCTGCTCGCCTGCGGGATCGACCCCAAGGGCCACATCCTGTTCAACCAATCCGCCGTGCATGCGCATCTGCGGCTGGCCTGGATTTTCAACTGCGTCGCCCGAATGGGCTGGCTCAACCGGATGACGCAGTTCAAGGAGAAGGCGGGTAAGGACCGCGAAAACGTCTCGACCGGGCTGTTCACCTATCCGAACCTGATGGCGGCCGATATCCTGGTCTACCACGCCACACGGGTGCCGGTGGGGGACGACCAGCGCCAGCATCTGGAGCTTGCCAACGACATCGCGCAGAAGTTCAACCGTGATTACGGGGTGGATTTCTTCCCCAACATCGAGCCGATGATCATGGGCCCGGCGGCGCGGGTGATGAGCCTGCGTGACGGCACCAAGAAGATGTCGAAATCCGATCCGTCCGAGCAGAGCCGGATCAATCTGACCGACGGGGCGGACGAGATCGCGCTGAAAATTCGCCGCGCGAAGACCGATCCGGAGCCGCTGCCCTCCGAGGTGGAAGGGCTCGACGGGCGTCCGGAGGCGCGCAACCTGACCGGCATCTATGCCGCCCTCACCGACACCGACCATGCCGGTGTGCTGCGCGAGCATGGCGGCAAGGGCTTCGGCGATTTCAAGAAGGCGTTGACCGACCTGCTGGTGGCCAAGCTCGGCCCGATCTCGGAGGAGACAAGGCGCCTGCTGGCCGATCCCGGGACGATCGAGAGCGTGCTGCGCGACGGCGCGCGCCGGGCAGAGGCGCTGGCGACGCCGATCGTGGAGGAGGCGGAGCGGCTGGTGGGGTTCCTCAAGGTTTGATGCGGGGCGCGTGGTGGGAAGGAAGCGCTTCTTTTTGAAAAAAGAAGCAAAACCTTTCTGTCCGTCAGGCTCTGTGCTCTCCCGGGACAGACCGGCGCGAAACGGATAGAAGTTTTTTGGTTCTTTTTTTCAAAAAAGAACCGCTTCGCCTGACCTACCGATCGGTCAGCCTGATCTCGATGCGCCGGTTTTTCGCATAGGCCTCTGCCGTGTCGGCGGGGTCGAGCGGCTGGTTGTCGCCGAAGCCGGTGGCGGCCAGGCGATCGGCCGGCACCCCCTCGGCGACGAGCAGCTTGACCACCGTGATCGCGCGGCCCGAGGAAAGTTCCCAGTTGGAGGGGAAGCGGGCGTTCTGCATTTTCTGGCGGTCGGCGTGGCCGTCGACGCGCAGGACCCAGTTCACGTCGGGCGGGATGTCGCGCGAGACCGCGATCAGGGTGGCTGCCAGGGCCTTGACCTGCTCCCAGCCGGCCACCGAGAGGTCGGCGCTGCCGACCGGGAAGAGCACCTCGGACTGGAAGACGAAGCGGTCGCCGACGACGGCGATGCCGGGGCGGTTGGCCAGTACCTCGCGCAGGCGGCCGAAGAAGTCGCTGCGGTAGCGCTGCAACTCCTCCACCTTCTGCGCCAGCGCCGCGTTCAGACGGGAGCCGAGATTGACGATCTGGACATCCTTGTCGCGGCTGGACGTCTCCGCCGCTTCGAGCGCGGCGGCGACCTGGGCGAGCTGGGTGCGCATTTCGGCGACCTGGCGGTTGAGCAGGGCGATCTGGGCGCGGGCGGTTTCGCCCAGTCGCTGCTCCTCGGCCAGCAAGGCAGCGGTGGCCGCGCGCTGTTGGGCCTCGCTGTTGGTGCGCGCCGCGGCTTCGCGCACCTGGCGTTCGAGGTCGTCGCGCAGCGCGCTCAGTGCCTGCACCTGGTCGGCCATGCGGGCGAGGTCGGACAGTTTCGCCTCGATGGTCGCCTTGTCCGCGCGGACGGTGCGGTCGAGCTCGTCGGACTGCGCCTGCAACGCCTTCAGCCGGGCCTCGCCGGCGGCGAGCGCGCGCTGCATTTCGGCAAGGTCCTTCTCGCGGGCCGCCACCTGCCTTCGGGCTTCGATCGCCTGGGCGGCGTTCTGTGCCGCATCCTGGCCGGCGGCATCGGTGCGCTTGTCCGCCTCGCCGAGCCGGGCCTGGAGCTGCTCGTTGCGGGCCTGCGCCGATTGCAGTTGCAGTTCGCTGTCGGCAAGGCGGGCGGACAGGCGGTCGCGTTCGAGCTTGAGGGCGTCGCGTTCGCCGGCGGTGCGCGCCTGATCGCCGCGCGCCAAAGTGAGTTGCTGGCCGATCCCCTCGCGGGCCGCGGCGGCCACGGATAGTTCGCGGCCGAGGCGGGCGACCGAGGCCTGCAACTCGGCGGTGCGCCCTTTTTCGAGCGAGAGCATGTCGGAGAGTTCCGCCATCTGCCGGTTGAGCCGGTCGAGCGCCTTGTCCCGCCCGGTCAGCGCCACCGAGAGGAAGGCCTGGGCGAGGACGAAGACCAGAAGCACGAAGATGATCACCATCAGCAGCGTCGACAGCGCGTCGACATAGCCGGGCCAGGCGTTCAGCCCCTCGCTGCCCTGGCCGCGCCGGCGCAGCGCCACGCTCAGGGCGCTCCGGCGGGCGGGATCATCGCGGCTGGTCCTCGGCGAGGGCGGCGATGGTGCGGGTCAGGACCTTGATTTCGCTCCGCACCTCGGCGGTGGACTGGATGCGGCCCTGCTCGGACTCGGTGAGGATGCGTTGCAGGGTGATCTCAATGTTGCGCAGATGGGCACGGGCGACGTCATCGCCGTCGCGCGCTTCGGCGAGGCGGTTCAGCGCCGGGCCCATCGCCTGCTGGGTCTCGGCCAGCCGCAGCATGAGCTGCTGGTTGGCGCGCATGGTGTCGGCGAGTTGGCCGAGGCGTTCGGACAATGCGACGATGGCCTGCCCGGTGTCGCGGCGGTCGTCGTCGCCGCGGACGAGGGTGCGTTGCAGCGATTCCATGTTCTCGGCGGTCTGTTCGAGCAGGGCCTGGACATAGACCGGGATCGAGCCGCCGCCCTCGGCATCGTTGCCGAGCACGCCGGACGAGAGCCGGGTTAGGCCGGCCAGCCACTCCTCGAGTTCGTTGAAGAAGCGGTTCTGCGCCTGCCCCGCCGTGAGATCGAGAAACCCCAGGACCAGGGCGCCGGCGAGGCCGAGCATGGAGCAGGAGAAGGCGGTGGCCATGCCTTTGAGCGGCTGCGCGAGGCCGGATTTGAGTTGTTCGAACAGGGCGTTGATGTCGCCGGAGCCGACCGACATGCCGGTGATGACATCGCCGACCGAGCGCACCGTCAGCAGCAGGCCCCAGAACGTGCCGAGCAGGCCGAGGAAAATCAGCAGCCCGGTGGTGTAGCGGGAGAGCTCGCGGCTTTCGTCGAGGCGGCTGGCGATGGTGTCGAGCAGCGCCCGCGTCGCCGGGGCGGAGAGGGTGAAGCGCTCATGCCCGTCCCTGGTCTTGCCGGCGCGCGAGGCCAGCATGCTCGCCATCGGCGCGAGCAGCCGCGGCGCCGGCACGCCGGCGATGCGCTGGCGCGCCTGCTGGAAGGTTTCGAGCCAGGTGACCTCGCGGGTCAGCCGCGTCACCTGGCGGATGTTCCAAGAAATGCCGAGTGCCAGCACCGCCACGATCAGCCCGTTGAGCAGCGGATTGGCGTTGAAGGCGACGATCAGGGCATCATTGAGCAGAAATGCCAGCGCCCCCACGGCGAGCAGGAAGGCGAGCATGCGGTAGAGATATTGGGTCGGCCGGGTCATGGCGCGGGCCTCGCCGAAGGCGTGGTGCCGAGGGCGATGTCGGCGCGGTCGGGCACGGCAGTGCCGATCGCCTCGGCGTTGTTTCCGAGCGCACGGACATAGATGCGGGTCGAGGCGACGCCTTCGTTGATCAGCAATGCGCGGATCGCCAACCCGCGCGCCAGCGCCAAGCGACGCGGCGCCGACTGGTCATCGCCACTGGCGCCGGCCAGCCCGATCACATTGAACGTCGTCGTCTTGCCACCGCCGCGCGCCAGGGTTCGCACCGCATCGGCGGTGGCAGGCGTCATGTCGGAGCGGCCGACGCCGAACGTGACGCGCAGGCCGCCGGGAAGGGCGCCGCTGGCGCCCGGTGCGTCGGCGCTGATCGCGACGGTTCCGGGCGGGGCGGCGGGGCGCGTGGCGACCGCGATCGGCGCTGGCAGCACCGGCGGCGGCGGGGGGGCGGGCGGGACATTCGGCAACTCAGTCGGCGTATCGCCCGCGCTTGCAACGGGCGTTGCGGCGATGGGACGCACTGCGGTGATCGAGGCGGCTGGCGGTGGCGCCTGCGGCACATCGGGCATGGCGGGTGCGTTCGCCGGTGGCGCGGGCTTGACCGGCGCCGGCCGCGCTGTTGTCGCGCGTGGCGCGGAAGCCGCAGCGGGCGCGGCCGGGCGCGGCGCCGGCTTGGCCGGATCGAGCGCGGCTGGATTGACCGTCACCTGCGCGTCGGCCGGCGCGGCGAGGGGCAGGCCGGACAGCCCCAGCAGGGACAGCGTGAGGGAGGTTTTTTTCATGCGCCCTCCACCCTAGCCGAGCGCGGCCCGGGGCTCAATGAACCCCGGATTAATTCCGGGGCAATCGCCCGACGGCGGATTGGCTTTGTGGAGGGGCGGGGGCAGATCCTGCGCCGTCAGCGCGTCGCCGCCGCCACGCCGTCGGCCACCACTTCGAGCAGATGCGGGTGGAGGTGCGGGTTGGCGGCGATGACGTCGCCGGTTTCCTGTGGGTCGCCGCCGGCGACATCGGCAATGAAGCCGCCGGCCTCGCGCACCATCAGCAGCCCGGCGGCGACGTCCCACGGCTTGACGCCGAGTTCCCAGTAGCCGTCGAACCGCCCGGCCGCGACCCAGGCGAGATCGAGGGCGGCGGCGCCGAAACGGCGGATGCCGGCGACCTGCGGCATCAGGGTGGCAAGCGTGCGGGCGAAGGCGAGGCGGTTGCGTGGCGTGACGGCGGCGAAGGGAATGCCGGTGGCGAACACCGCCTCCTTCAGGTCGCGCCGGCCGGAGACGCGCAGGCGGCGCTCGTTGAGGAAGGCGCCGATGCCCTTCTCGGACCAGAACATCTCGTCGTTGGTCGGCGAATAGATCATGCCGGCCATCATCTCGCTGGTGCCGTCGTCCTTGCGGCGTTCCAGGCCGATGGAGATCGCCCAGTGCGGGATGCCGTGGAGGAAGTTGGTGGTGCCGTCGAGCGGGTCCACCACCCAGCGCCAGGTCCAGTTCTCCGCGCCCGAGGCGCCGCTCTCCTCCATCAGGAAGGCGTAGCCGGGCCGCGCCTTGGCGAGGTCGTCGCGCAGGCTCTGTTCGGCGCGCAGATCGGCCTGGCTGACGAAGTCGCCGGGGCCTTTCACCGAGACCTGAAGCTGTTCGACCTCGGCGAAGTCGCGCAGCAGGCGCTTGGCCGCGCGCTGGGCCGCGTTCTGCATCACCGTCATATGGGCGGAGAGACGAAGGGCCATCGTGCTAGCCTTTGTAACGCTCCATGTAGCTGGCGTCCTCGATCTTGACGACGATCTTCTCGCCGGCCTCGACGAAGGGCGGCACCATGGTCTTGACGCCGTTGGACAGGAGGGCAGGCTTGTACGAGCTGGTCGCGGTCTGGCCCTTGACCACCGGATCGGCCTCGACGACTTCGAGCACGGCCGAGACCGGCAAATGGATGGCAACCACATCGCCTTCGACCAGATCGGCCTCGACGGTCATGTTGTCCTGCAGGAAGGGCGCCTGCTCGCCGAGGATGCCGACCGGGACCATTGTCTGCTCGAAGGTCTCGGGATCCATCAGCACCAGGTTTTCGCCGTCGGTGTAGGAGTAGGTGAACTCGCGGTTGTCCGTCATCAGCCGCTCGACGGTGTCGGCGGTGCGCCAGCGCTCGTTGGTCTTGTTGCCGGTCTTGAGGTCGCGCATTTCGACCTGGATGAACGCGCCGCCCTTGCCGGGAGTGATGATCTGCTGCTTCAGCACCGTCCAGCGACGGCCTTCATGTTCGATCACCTGGCCGGCACGGATGAGGTTGGCCTGCTGCTTCATCGGGAACTCTCGGACTATTTCAAGGAACGGGGCGATTGGCGAAGTCGGGACTGGGCGCGGCTTCTAGACGGAACCGCCGGGCGCGGCAAGGCGGTGGCGCGCATTCCAGGGGTCGCGCACGGTGCCGTCGCCTTCGAGATAGGCCGGACCGATCGGCACCTTGCCGTGCCCGCCTGGAATGTCGAGCACATAGGTCGGCCAGGCGAGGCCGCTGACGCGCCCGCGCAGCGCCTTCAGCAGGCGTTGGCCCTCCGCGATGGGAACGTGGAAGCGCGCGGTGCCGGGGGCGGGGTCGAGCTGGTGCAGGTAATAGGGCTTCACGCGCGCGGCGAGCATGGCGCGGAAAAGGGCCTCAAGCGCGTCGGCGTTGTCGTTGATGCCGCGCAGCAGCACGGACTGGCCGAGCAGCGGCACCCCGGCGGCCTGGATGCGGCGCAACGCGGCACGACCGGCCGGGGTGAACTCGCTTGCGTGGTTGGCATGCTGGACCAGCCACAGCGGGGTCTCTATGGCCAAGGTCGCGAGCAACTCGTCGGTGATGCGGACGGGATCGACCAGTGGCACGCGCGAATGGATGCGGATGATCTCGACATGGGGCATCGCATCGAGGGCGCGCAGGATGGTGCCGAGGCGCCGCGGCGAGAGCATGAGCGGATCGCCGCCGGTGAGGATGACTTCACGGATGGCGGGGCGGGCCCGCAGCCAGTCGAGCGCCACCGCCAGTTCGGCCGCGCCGAGCACGCCGCCATCGGGGCCGACATGTTCGCGGCGAAAGCAGAAGCGGCAATAGACCGGGCAGACCAGCAGCGGCTTGAGCAGCGCGCGATCGGGGTAGCGATGGACGATGCCGGCAACCGGGGAGAGTGCGTCGTCGCCGATCGGGTCGGCCTGCTCATGGGCGGCGGTGTCCAGTTCCGCCGCGTCGGGGACGAATTGCAGGGCGATGGGGTCGCCGGGGCCTTCGATCAGGGCGTGCATGGCGGGCGTGATGGCGATCGCGTAGCGCGCCTCGACGGCGGCGAGCGCCGGCGCGGCGGCGGCCGGGACCAGACCGGCGGCAATGAGGCCGGTGGTGTCGCGCACAGTTCGATTGGGGGTGCCATCCTGCATCGGCGGGCGTGTAGTCTGCCCGCCATCATGTCGCAACCGCCCTGGACTCCGGACAGCCTTGCCGCCCGCCTGCCGTTCCTGCGCCGCCGCGGGCGGCTGACGAGCGCGGTGCGGGCGTTTTTCGTGGCGCGCGGCTACACCGAGGTCGAAACCCCGTACGCCGTGGCGGTGCCGGGCGAGGAGGTCCATCTCGGCACCTTTCGCACCGAACGTGTCTCGCCGCACGGGGAGCGACAGGCGCTGTTTCTCCATACCAGTCCGGAATTCGCGATGAAGCGGCTGCTGGTGGCCGGCGCCGGGCCGATTTTCCAGTTCGCCCGGGTGTGGCGCAACGGCGAGGGCAGCGATCTGCATGCGCCCGAGTTCACCATGCTGGAATGGTACCGGCCCGGGGCGGACATGGCCTCGCTGATCGCCGAGACCCAGGCCCTGCTGCGCGCGGTGCTGCCGCCGGTGGTGACCTGCCGGGGCATCACCACGGACCTCGCCGAGGCGGAATGCCTGACCATGGCGGAGGCCTTCCGCCGCGATGTCGGCGCCGATCTGCTCGGCACCGCGGATGATGCGCCGGCGCTGGCGGCGCAGGCCGGAGTACGGCTGCGTGACGGCGAGGACTGGGAGGACCTGTTCTTCCGCCTCCTGCTGGATCGGGTGGAGCCGCGGATCGGGCAGGCGCGACCGACCTTCCTGACCCATTGGCCGGCGGCCCAGGCGGCGCTGGCGCGGCGCGATCCGGCCGATCCGCGGGTGGCCGAGCGGTTCGAGCTGTTTGTCTGCGGGATGGAGCTTGCCAATGCCTTCGTCGAACTCACCGATGCGGCCGAGCAGCGCGCGCGCTTCGAAGTCGATCGGGCGCGGCGGGCGGCGCTGTACGGAGAGGCGGGCTGGCCGCTGGACGAGGATTTCCTGGCCGCCCTAGCGCATGGCATGCCGCCGGCGGCCGGCATCGCGCTCGGCTTCGACCGGCTGGCGATGATCGCGTCGGGCGCACAGCGAATTGATCAGGTGCTGTGGCTGCCCACCGGCTGAGAACGACTATATTCGTGCCAGGGAGACCCGCCATGCGTGCCGCGACCGCTCTGCTGCTGACCCTGCTGCTCACCGCCTGCGCCAGTGACGTGCTGCAACAGCGCGAAGCGGAGGCTGCCCAGTTCATCGGCCAGTCCGAGGAGGAGCTGGTGCGCCTGGCCGGCGTGCCCACGCGCGCCACCGATGTCGGCGCGCGCCGCTTCCTCGCCTACGAGGATCGCCAAACCCGGTATCTGCGCCCGATCCCCTCGTTCACGCGCAGGTGGTCGCGGTTCGGCACGAGCATCGAGGTGCGGCCGGAGGAGATGGTGATCGAGGTCTGCGAGACGACGTTCGAATTGGCGGCCGGCAAGGTGGTGGCCTACCGGCTGCACGGCAACGGCTGCGGTTGAAACTCAGGCGGCGTCGATCGCCGCGTTCATCGCCCTGATGCCGGCGGCGGGACCGTCGGGATGATGCCACACTGCGCCCACCACCGCGAGGAAATCGGCGCCGGCCTGCACCAGCGGCGCGCAGTTCGCCGCGGTGATTCCACCGATGGCGACCACTGGGATTTCCATCACTTCCGCCCACCAGCGCAGGGTCTCGATATCGGCCTGCGCCGTCGCGTCCTTGGTGGTGGTTGGGAAAAAGGCGCCGAATGCCACGTAATCCGCCCCGGCCTCGGCGGCTTCGATGGCAAGATGGCGGCTGTTGTGGCAGGTCACGCCCATGGTGAGATCGCCGAGGATTTTCCGCGCCACCAGCGCCGGCGTGTCGCTCTGCCCGACATGGGCGCCATCGCAGCCATGGGCGACCGCGAGATCGGGCCGATCGTTCATCAGGAAGGACACACCGCGGGACTGGACCACCGGGCGCAGGGCGTCGATGGCGCGCTTGAGAGCTTCGTCATCGACATCCTTGAGCCGCAGCTGCACGGCTGCGACATCCCCGGCATCGAGTGCCGCTGCCATTGTGTCGGCGAAGGTCGCGATCTCGAGCGCGGGAGGGCTGATCAGGTAGACCCGACACCGCTCCCGCTCCGGGATCGCCTTGGGCTCAGGCCGCTTGGGCTTGGCCTTTTTGCTCACGCCTTGCCCTGATAGATCTCGATGATCTTGGCGAGCATTGCCAGTGCCTCGGCCTTGGGGCGCTGGAAGGTGTTGCGCCCGATGATCGAACCATTGGCGCCGCCATCGCGCAGGCCGCGGATTTCCTCATACAGCCCGTCGAGCCCCTTGGCCTCGCCGCCCGAGAACACCACGATGCGCTTGCCGGCAAAGGCGGTCTGCACGACATGCTCGACGCGCTTGGCCATGGTCGAGATGTCGATCTTCTGGGCCTCGTAGACCTTCTTCGCGGCATCGAGCGACAAATGCGCGGTCGGCGGCTTCACCTTGATGATGTGGGCGCCCATGAGAGCGGCCATGTGCGCGGCATAGGCGCAGATGTCGACCGCGGTTTCGCCGGCCTTGTCGATGCCGGGGCCGCGCGGGTAGGACCAGCAGACCACGGCGAGGCCGGCCTGCTTGGCCTCCTCGGCGAGCTCGCGCAGCTCTTCCATCTGGTCGAAGGCGTATTCGCTGCCGGGATAGATGGTGAAGCCGATGGCCGCACAGCCCAGGCGCAACGCATCGTTGACGCTCGCGGTCACCGCCTGGTCCTTGGTGGTCGCCAGGCTGTTGGACGAGTTCATCTTGAGGATGGTCGGGATCGCGCCGGCGTAGCTGTCGGCACCGGCCTCGATCATGCCGAGCGGCGCGGCATAGGCGGACAGTCCGGCCTCGATGGCGAGCTGGAAGTGGTAATGCGGGTCATAGGCGGCGGGATTGGGCGCGAAGCTGCGCGCGGGGCCGTGCTCGAAGCCCTGGTCGACCGGCAGGATGACGAGCTTGCCGGTGCCGCCGAGCTTGCCCTCCATCAGGATGCGGGCGAGGTTGCCCTTGGTGCCCGGATTGTCGCTCTCGTAGTGATCGAGAATCTTTTTGACACGTTGGGTGATGCGCATGGCTGTCCTCTTTCTCCGGGAAATGCGGTTGACCGGGTGTTAGCGCAGGCGAGGGTCAATGTCACGTTGCAGCCACGCGGCAAGGCGCCAGGCGCCGTCGGCCGCAGCCAGGTCAAGACATGCCGGGCGCTGTGGCAATACAATGGCACCGCACGTGGCCGCCGCGGCCGCGACCGCCGGAAATGCCGGTGATTCCCCGTCCAGCACCAGCGCCTTTAGCCCGAGCCGGAGCGCCGCCATGGCCGCCCCCGGGGCGTCGGCGCAATCCAGCAGATCGCGCCAGTTGCCCGGATATTCCGCCCGCGCGGCGGCGATCAGCCCGCCCCACCAGCCGCAGCCCGCATACAGCGCCGCTCCCGGCGCCGAGACCAGAACCACCGCCATGCCCGGCCGCAACGCCGTGCGGGCATGCTCCAATCCGTGGATCGTGACCGCGGGGGCTGAGAACATGCTTGACGTTCAAGCCCCTGCGCGGTTGAAACTCAAGTGACACGGCATGCGCCGGAGGAAAAATGACCGCAACCCAGGATTCCGAGCCCGAGGATCCCGCCGAAGCCGTCGCGCGTCTGGAGCAGGCGCTCGACCGCATCGCCGCGCGTGCCGCTCAGCCGGCCCCTGCGCCCGCCCCGACGGCGGCGCTCGCCGAACGGCTGGACGGGGTGATCGCCAAATTGCGCGCCGGCCTCGGCCCCGACGCCGCGTAACCGCCGAACCGGCAGAGGAGACACGCGCGTGGCGCAGGTAACCATCAAGATCAACGGCTACTCCTACAACGTGGGCTGCGAGGACGGGCAGGAAAGCCACCTCCAGGCAATGGCGGCCGAGATCGAGACCCGCATGGACAGTATCAAGGCACTCGGTGGCGCCAATGGCGAGGCCCGGCTGCTGATGCTCGCCGCCCTGCTGATGGCCGACGAACTGCACGACACCAAGGCCGAGCTCGAGGCCCAGCGCGCCGGCGCCGCCCGCCCCGCCCGGCCGGTGCGGGCCGAGGGTGAACTCGGCAAACGCATGAATAAATTGGCCGAGCGCGCCGAACAGATTGCAGCCACCCTCGAACGTCCCTAAGTAGAGTGTGGAGCTGCCCGGTGCGTCAGGCAATTCATCCCCAGGGCCAATAAGCAACTCCCGGGAACTGGCTCTGTCGTGATCCTGGTCATGATACCTGGTGCCCACCTGCTCACGCAGGCCTTGGGAGGATGCAAGGCCAACGGCCATGGTGGCTCCACCTGTTACGCCGATCGATGCGCTCAAGCAGGCGGCCCGCGAGGCAGCGCTCGCCCGTCGTGCCGGCTGTGACCCGGCCCTCGGTGTCCAACTCGCCCGCCACGTCCTCGCGACCTGCCCCCCGCCCCAAGGCGCCGCGGTCTCCGGCTTCTGGCCGATGGGCGCCGAAATCGACATCCGGCCCCTTCTCTGGGCGCTGCACGCGCGCGGCCACCCGATCCTCCTCCCCGAAACCCCCAAACGCGGCAACCCCCTGATCTTCCGTATCTGGCGCCCCGGCATGGCCATGGTGCCCGAACGCTTCGGCACCCATCGCCCGACCGGCCCGATCGCCACGCCGGACTGGCTCCTGATCCCGCTGCTCGCCTTCGACCGCACCGGCAACCGCCTCGGCTACGGCGGCGGCTTCTACGACCGCACGCTGGCCACTCTCCCCGGCGCACGGGCCATTGGTTGCGCCTTCGCCGCCCAGGAACTTGACCAAGTCCCCACCACCGAGCACGACGCCCGGCTCGCCGCAATTGCGACGGAATTCGGTATCATTTTACCCAGTTTTCCGCTAGATCGAGACGGATGAGCAAGATCGAATCCCTCATTCGCCCCATAGACTCCCTGCTGCTCAGCATGCCCATCACCCTTGCCGAGGCCGCTGGTGCGGACAGCGAGGCGAGGATTGGCGAACTCGTCCACGACACCGCCGTTATCGTGGCCGAAGCGGCCGATACCGAGCGCAAAGCCAGGGCATGGTGCGACTCGCTCGTCGCCGAACGATCGAGCGATCCCGAAGCCAACGTGGCCGATGATATCGAGGAACTGCTGCGCCGGGAACGTGAAACCCGCGCGCTGCGCCAGCGCTTCGCGAGCGTGGCCCGGCGAGTCCTGGCGACGCGGACAAGCGGGACCGCCGATCATGAAGCCATCGCTGACTTTGCCACGAAAATGGACGATGTGTTTGTCACCGTGATGGAAATCGCGCGTGATGCGCGCTGGGCCCTGATGCTGATGGATGCGAAACGCCAACCCACCCAGTCCGGCCCCATTCTGGATACCCCCGGCAAAGTTCAAGCTTGGTTCGACGCGATCGAAAGCGGCACCTGATTGGCTTTTCGTATCGTTGCTCCCGCTCCCAGGTTGATCCGCAAGCTCGATCCCCATTGCGTGCCGATGCTGCGCGAGCACTCGAGACGTTTGTTGCCGAGACTCTTGTGCCCGGACTGAAATTCGAGAAGCTGCGAGGCCACGACGACCTCTATTCAATCCGATTCAATCGCGGAGATCGGATCGTTCTGCGTCGGACAACTTGTATCGACACCTTCGAAGTCATAGCGATCGGGCCTCATGATATCTACCGCGATCTGCCCGGTGGCGACGACTGAGACCCGGACCAAGGACCCCAATGCGCATTCTCTTCCTCGGCGACCTCGTCGGCCGCACCGGCCGCGACGCCGCCGCCGCTGCCCTCGCCCGCCTCAAGCCCGAATTGCGAATCGACCTCGCCATCGTCAACGCCGAAAACGCCTCGCACGGCTTCGGCCTCGCCCCCGACATGGCTCGCACCCTGTTCGACGCCGGCGCCGATGTCATCACCCTGGGCAACCACGCCTGGGACCGCAAGGAACTCATCGGCTTCATCGGCGACACCCCCCGCCTCATCCGCCCCCTCAATTTCCCTCCCGGCACCCCCGGCTCCGGCAGCAGCATCGTCACCCTCCAGGACGGCCGCAAGGCCCTGGTGCTGAACGCCATGGGCCGCCTGTTCATGGACCCGCTCGATTGCCCCTTCCGCCTCACCGCCATCGAACTCGCCAAACACAAGCTCGGCAGCTCCGTCAACGCCATCATCATCGACTTCCACGCCGAAGCCACCTCGGAAAAAATGGCCTTCGCCCACTCCTTCGACGGCCAGGTCTCCCTCGTCGTCGGAACCCATACCCACTGCCCCTCCGCTGACCACCAGATCCTGCCCAACGGCACCGCCTTCCAGTCCGATGCCGGCATGTGCGGCGACTACGACAGCGTCATCGGCATGACCAAGGAAAACGCCGCCGCCCGCTTCTGGCGCAAAATGCCCGGAGACCGCCTCGCCCCCGCCGAAGGCCCCGCTACCGTCTGCGGCACCATGGTCATCACCGACGACCAAACCGGCCTCGCCACCCACATCGAACCGCTGCGCCTCGGCGGCCGTTTGTCCCAAACCATCCCCTCGGTGTAGAAGCCGCCGGTCTTTGGGCGGAAAGGAAGCGAAGGAAGGCCAGGGCTCTGCCCTGGACCCGCAAAGGGGCAGGGGCCCCTTTGATCCCATTACTTGAGAGGTTCAGGATTGAGAGGGGGGCCAACCCAGTGGTCTCCAGCGGCACGGTCGGCCCCCCTCTCAATCCTGAACATTCCTTCAGGTAGCGGGTTCCAAGGGCTCGGCCCTTGGTGGGGTCGAGGGGCGAAGCCCCCGCCTTCCTTCGCTTGCTCGCCGCCCAAAGACGCGCAGTTTCAGCACCGAGGGAGTTGGCATGGCCGGGCATTCGCAGTTCAAGAACATCATGCATCGCAAGGGGGCGCAGGATGCGAAGCGCGCGCGTTCGTTTGCGAAGTTGATCCGGGAGATCACGGTTTCGGCCAAACAGGGCTTGCCGGATCCGGCGGCGAATCCTCGGTTGCGGGCCGCGGTGGGGGCGGCGCTGAAGGCGAACATGACGCGCGACACGGTTGATCGCGCGATCAAGAAGGCGACGGGGGTCGCGGGCGGCGAGGACTATGTCGAAGTCCGCTATGAGGGCTATGGGCCTGGTGGCGTGGCGGTGATCGTCGAGGCGCTGACGGACAATCGCAATCGCACGGCGTCGGATGTCCGCTCCGCGTTTGCCAAGCATGGCGGGGCGCTGGGCGAGACCAACTCTGTTTCTTTTATGTTCTCACGGCTCGGCGTGGTACGCTATCCCGCTGCCGTGGCGAGCGAGGATGCGATGCTGGAAGCGGCGATCGAGGCGGGCGCGGACGACGTGGCCTCCGGCGAGGAGGGCCATGAGGTGACGGTGCCGATGGGCGATTTTTTCACGGTGCGCGATGCCCTGGAACAGCGCTTCGGTGCACCGGAAACGGCCAAGATCGAGTGGCGACCGTCGACGACGGCAAGTTTGAACGAGGACACGGCGCGGTCGATCATGAAGCTGATCGACGTGCTGGAAGACAATGACGACGTGCAGAACGTGTATGCCAATTTCGAGGTATCCGAGGACGTTCTGACGAAGTTGTCGGCATAGGAGAGACCTTGGCGCGTCTGTTGGGGCTGGATCCCGGATTGCAGTTCACCGGCTGGGGCCTGGTCGAGGTCGACGGCAACCGGCTGCGCCATCTCGGCGACGGGGTGATCGCGACGACCGCGTCGGACAGCGTGCCGGAGCGGCTGCGGTTTCTGCACACGGCGCTGACCGCGTTGATGGCGGAGTTGCGGCCCGACGAGGCGGCGGTGGAGGAGACCTATGTCAACCGCAACGGCGCGGCGACCCTCAAGCTCGGCTATGCCCGCGGCGTGGCCCTGCTGGCCCCGGCGCTGCTCGGCATCACGGTCGCGGAATACGGCGCCAAGGCGGTCAAGAAGGCGGTGGTCGGCACCGGCAACGCCGACAAGGAGCAGGTCCAGATGATGGTGCGGCGGCTGTTGCCGGGCTGCCTGATCAAGCGGGCGGACGCGGCCGATGCCCTGGCGGTGGCGATCTGCCACGCCCATCACCGCGCCACCACCAACCGCGTTCTGGCCGGGACCCGGATGGCATGATCGCGAAATTGACCGGCCGGATCGAGGGGATCGAGGCGGGAAGCTGCATCGTTGATGTCGGCGGCGTCGGCTATCTGGTCCAGGCTTCCACCCGCACCCTTTCGGCCCTGCCGCCGGGCCAGGTGGCAAGCCTGCTCATCGAAACCCATGTCCGCGAGGACGCAATCCTCCTCTACGGCTTCTTCGACTCGGCCGAACGCGAATGGTTCCGCTTGCTGACGACGGTACAGGGCGTCGGCGCCAAGGTCGCGCTGTCCATCCTCTCCGCCCTCTCGCCGCGCGACCTCATCGCCGCCATCCAGGCCGGCGACCGCGGCAGCTTGACCCGGGCGTCCGGCGTCGGCGCCAAGCTCGCGATCCGCCTGCTGACCGAGCTGCGCGAGAAAGCCGGCGCCATGCCCAGCGGCATCGGCTTCTCCCCCGTCCTGCCGCCGCCGGCCGCCGGCGTCGAGGCCGATGCGCTGTCGGCCCTGGTCAACCTCGGCTACCGCCGTGCCGAGGCGCAAACCGCGCTTGCCAAGGCGATGGAGCGCCTGGGCGACGCCCCCTCGATCGACGCCGTCATCCGTGAAGGCCTGAAAGAACTCGCCAGATGAGTGAGGACCGCACCGTCTCCGGCGTCCGCGCCGACGAGGATGCCGCCGAGGCCTCCCTGCGCCCGCAGACCCTGGCCGACTTCACCGGCCAGAGGGCCAGCCGCGAGAACCTCGCCATCTTCATCCAGGCCGCCAAATCCCGTGGCGAGGCGCTCGACCATGTCCTGCTGCACGGCCCTCCCGGCCTCGGCAAAACCACCTTGGCGCAAATCGTCGCCCGCGAACTCGGCGTCGGCTTCCGCGCCACCTCCGGCCCGGTGATCCAGCGCGCGGGCGACCTCGCGGCGATCCTCACCAATCTCCAGCCGCGCGACGTCCTGTTCATCGACGAGATCCACCGCCTGCAACCCGCGATCGAGGAAATCCTCTACCCTGCGATGGAGGACTTCCAGCTCGACCTCATCATCGGCGAAGGCCCCGCCGCCCGCTCCGTGCGCATTGACCTCGCGCCCTTCACCCTGGTCGGCGCCACCACCCGCGCCGGCCTGCTGGCGACGCCGCTGCGCGACCGTTTCGGCATCCCGCTGCGGCTGATTTTCTACACGCCGGAGGAACTGCAACTGATCGTCGCCCGCGGCGCGCAGAAACTCGGCTTCAATCTTACCACCGAGGGTGCCACCGAAATCGCGCGGCGCAGCCGAGGCACCCCGCGCATCGCCGGCCGCCTGCTCCGCCGCGTCCGCGACTTCGCCCATGTCCAGGGCGCCGATCCGGTCGATCGCGCCATCGCCGACGCGGCGCTGACCCGCCTCGAAGTCGACCGCATCGGCCTCGATGCCATGGACCATCGCTACCTCCGCCGCATGGCCGAGCATCACGGCGGCGGCCCCGTCGGCGTCGAAACCCTCGCCGCCGCCCTCGCCGAAGCCCGCGACACGTTGGAGGACGTGATCGAACCCTACCTCATCCAGGAGGGCCTGATCCTGCGCACCAACCGCGGCCGGATGCTGGGCGAACGCGGCTGGCGCCATCTCGGCCTCGCTCCTCCTCCCGGTTCGCAGCCCCAGCTCGATCTCCTCGCGGAGGACCCGTGAACCATCGGTCAAGGACTTGTGGATGAAAATTCATCCTGTCCGGCAAGGCGCGCATCACCACCACCTGCGCGTCTACTACGAGGACACCGATGCCGGCGGCGTCGTCTATCACGCCACCTATCTGCGTCTCGCCGAACGCGCACGTACCGAGGCCCTGCGCGATCTCGGCGTGGCGCACGCGGAATTGGTATCGCAGCATGGAGTTATGTTCATGGTGCGGCGCATCAAAGTGGATTATCTCGAAGCCGCGCGACTCGACGATTCGCTCATCGTGACCACGCGCCCGCTGGTCGTCGGCGCCGCCTCGGTCGAACTGCGCCAGAACATCGCCCGGCTGGACGCGCCGGGACGGGTTCTCGCGTCGCTCGACATCCGCCTTGCCTGCGTGCGCCTCGCCGACCAGCGGGCCGTGCGAATACCCACCCGTTGGCGCGATGCGCTCCAGGGGATGGCCGAGGAACGCGATTCTGCCCCGTGAGGGGCGCAAATACGCCACGATCGGGCCCCAGCGTCCGGTCCGTGCAAGGGGACTGATACGGTGAATCCTGCTGTCGAAGCGGTGAATCTCGGCGCGGCCGGGGGCGATCTCTCGCTCTGGGGCCTGTTCATCCAGGCCGATATCGTCGTCAAGATCGTCATGCTGATGCTGATCCTGGCGAGCGTCTGGGTCTGGGCGATCGTGTTCGAGAAGGTGACGACGCTGCGCAAAGCCAACCGCGCCGCCGATGCCTTCGAGGACCGTTTCTGGTCCGGCGGCAGCCTCGACGAGCTTTTTACCGATGAGGGCGAGAACCCTACCCATCCCATTGCCGTCGTGTTCGGCGCCGCCATGGCCGAATGGCGCCGCAGCGCGCGGGCCGTGCTGTCCGACGGCGGCCGTGGCCGGGTGCAGGAGCGGGTGGAGCGCGCCATGAACGTCTCGATCCAGCGCGAAATGGAACGCATCGAGGCCTGGATGATCTTCCTCGCCTCGGTCGGCTCCACCGCCCCCTTCATCGGCCTGTTCGGCACCGTCTGGGGCATCATGCACTCGTTCTCCGCCATCGCCTCGATGCACAACACCAATCTTGCCGTCGTCGCGCCGGGCATCGCCGAGGCGCTGTTCGCCACCGCCATCGGCCTGGTCGCCGCCATCCCCGCGGTACTCGCCTACAACAAGATCAGCACCGACATGGCCCGCTTTGCCGCCCGGCTCGAAGGCTTCGCCACCGAGTTCGGCGCCATCCTCTCCCGCCAGTCCGACGAGGCCTGAGCCGTGGCCGGGGGAAGCATCGGCGGGAAGGGCAGGGGCCGCTACCGCCCGCTCGCCGAGATCAACGTCACCCCCCTGGTCGACGTCATGCTCGTGCTGCTCATCATCTTCATGGTCACCGCCCCCCTGATGAGCAGTGCCGTCAACATCGACCTGCCCAAGGTCGCCGCCACGCCGATCAACCAGGACAGCGAACCCCTCAAGGTCCAGGTCAACGCCGAGGGCAAGGTCTTCCTTCAGGACGAAGCAATCGAACTGGCCGACCTCATCGCCAAGCTGCAAGCCATCGCCAAGAACAACAAGGACCGCCGCATCTTCGTCCGCGGCGACAAGGGCAACTCCTACGGCCGCATGCTCGAAGTGATGGCCACGATCATCCAGGGCGGCTTCACCAAGGTTGCGCTGATGACGGACCCGTCCGGCGCCGCGCCAGCCGCCGCCCGCGCCGTGCCGGCGGTCGCGCCGGCGGTGGCTCCCGGCGTCCTTCCCGCCAAACCGGCGCGCTGAGGCGGCCACGCCGGCTGCCATGATCCCTCCCGGCCCATGAACCCCCTGCTCAAACGCGGCGCGATCGTCTCCGGGATCGTCCACGTCGTGGTCGCCGTCGTTCTCCTGGTTGGCATCTCCGTGCGCCTGCCCGAGGAGGACAAGCCGATCGAGATCGAGCTCGCCGACGCGGGCGACCAGGCCGATGCCGCGATGAAGGCCGATACGCCGGGCCCGGTGCCGGCGCCGTCGGTGGCGCCCGCGCCGCTCGAGGCGCCGCCTGCCGAGGCGCCGCCCAAGCCCGATCAGCCCAACGCCCCGCCCCCTCCGCCCCCGCCACCTCCCCCACCGCCCCCGCCGCCAGCCCAGGCCGAGCGGGTGCCGCCCTCGCCCTCAACCCCGCCGCCGGAGCCTGCCCCGTCGCCGGTGCCGCCTCCGCCGCCGCCGCCCCCGGCGCCGGCCAGCCCTTCGCCGCCGTCTCCGACACCCCCCTTGCCCCTGCCCCCACCCCCGGTTCCCCCGCCGCCGGCGCCACCGAGCAACACTGCACAGCCGAACCCGACCAAGAACCCGGCGCCCGACAGCAAGGAGCTCGAGAATACGATGGAGCGGCTCAAGGCCCTCCAGCGCCAGACCCAGCCGCCGACCGCCCGGTCCAATCCGCTTCAGGGCGGCGCCGCCCAAGCCGGCGGCACCCGCAAGGGCGACATCACCGGCAAGCTCTCCAGCGGCCAGATGGGCGCCATCGGCGACCAGTTGCGTTCGGACTGGACCGCCGACTCCGGCGCCCTCGGCGCCGAGAAGATGGTGGTCATCCTCAAGCTCAAGGTCGATGCCGGCGGCGTCGTCCGCGAGGTCAAGGTCGCCGACGAGGACCTGCCGAAAATGTCGGACAAGCGCTTCCTGGCCTTCGCCGAGCGCGCCGTCCGCGCCGCCATGAGCCCGCGCGTCGGCCCACTCAAACTGCCCAGGGAACTTCTGTTCGACGGCGCCGAACTGCTTGTACGCTTCCGTCCTTGATGGGTCCGGGAGGCCACGGATGAACCATGCTCCTTCCGCCTCGATCGCCCTTGGGATGGCGCTGGCGGTAATCCTCGCCCCTGCGGCGTGGGCCGAGCCCGGAAGCGATGCGCACGTCCCGGCGCGCCCGAGTGAGCCCCCGCCCAGCCTGGAAACCACGCTTGAACGGCTGCGGCAGCTCAATCGCGCGAATCAGCCGGCGCCGGTAGCCGGCTCCGACCAGACCGGCCGGCTCGATCGGGCCGAGCAGGACCGTATCGCCGATCAGCTCCGCGGCGGCTGGACCTATGACGCCGGTGCGGCGCGAAATGCCCGGATGACAGTGACGCTGCTGCTCACCCTCGATGCCGACGGAAATATTCGCTCGGCCAGCATCGATCCGGCCGATCAGCCACACTTGTCCGATCCCGCATACCGTGCCTTTGCCGAACGTGCTCTCCGCGCCGCCACCAACCCCCGAGTCGGGCCGTTGAGGCTGCCCAAAGACAAAATCTTCGATGGTGCCCAGTTGCGGGTTCGCTTCCGCCCATAATGCCTCGTGGGGGAAAACACCCCCTCCGCTTCCGCCGCCGAATGCGCTATTGCCTCCCCACCGGGTGACCCAGATGCCGAAGGACGCCGAATCCAGATGACCGATTTGCTCTCCATGCCGCTCCGCCGCCGCGGCCTCGTCGCCGCCTCCACCGCTCTCCTCGCCGCGCCCGCGCTATGGACCCGCCCGGCCCACGCCCAGGGCACCACCGCCACCGGCTCGGCGGTGATCGACGTCGACCGCGCCCGCACCGACCCGATCCCCGTCGCCATCCCGGTCTTCGTCGGCGCCGGCGGTGATACCGAACGCCTTGGCCGCGACATCGCCGGCGTCATCACCAACAACCTCGCCCGCTCCGGCCTGTTCCGCCCGATCGACCCGGCCGCCTTCATCGGCCGCACCGACGGCGGCGCGACGCCGAACTTCCAGAACTGGAAGGCCATCGGCGCCCAGGCCCTCGTCACCGGCAAGATCGACAGCCAGGGCGGCGACAAGGTGCGGGTCGAATTCCGCCTGTGGGACGTCCTGCCCGGCCTCCAGATCCAGGGCACCGCCTACACCACCACGCTTGGCAACTGGCGCCGCATCGCCCACATCATTTCGGACGTGATCTACGAGCGCATGCTCGGCGAGAAGGGCTATTTCGACACCCGCGTCGTCTACATCGCCGGCTCCGGCCCGCGCGACCGCCGGGTCAAGCGCCTCGCCATCATGGACCAGGACAGCGAAAACAACCGCTTCCTCACCGATGGCGGCTTCCTGGCACTGACGCCGCGCTTCCATCCCACCCGCGACCAGATCGCCTTCATGAGCTACGTCAACGACAAGCCGCGGGTCTATCTGTTCGACCTCGGCACCGGCCGCCAGCAGATGCTCGGCAACTTCCCCGGCATCACCCTCTCGCCCCGCTTCGCGCCCGACGGCAACAGCGTCATCATGGCGCAAACCACCGCTTCGGGCTCCGACATCTACCTCGTCGGCCTCGGCGGCGGCGCCCGGCGCCTGACCGACTCGGGTGCGATCGACGTCTCCCCCTGCTTCAGCCCCGACGGCACCCAGATCGTCTTCAACTCCGATCGCGGCGGCGACCAGCAGCTCTACGTGATGGGCGCCGACGGCTCGGGCAGCAAGCGCATCAGCTTCGGCCGCGGCCGCTACGCCACCCCGGTGTGGTCGCCGCGCGGGGACCTCATCGCCTTCACCCGGCAAAGCTCCGACACCTTCGCCATCGGGGTCATGCGGCCCGACGGCTCGGGCGAGCGGATCCTCTCGGAGAGCTTCTTCTGCGAGGCGCCGACCTGGGCTCCCAACGGCCGGGTGCTGATGTTCTACCGCGAAACCGCCGCCCGCGACTCCCGTGGCAACGGCTACTCCTCGCGCCTCGTCTCGATCGACATCGCCGGCTTCAACGAGCGCGCCATCGCCACGCCTACCGACGCCTCCGACCCCGCCTGGTCGCCTCTTCTCCAGTAGAACAGGCGCGTTGGACCCGAATCATGCGAAAACATGCATGATATGCCCGCAATGGAGGGTCTAGACGGTTGACCCGGCCGAACGCATGGCGTTATGCGACGTTTGCGTAAGGCGATGGTTGCTCCGCAGGGGGAGGCCAAGCGCCATTACATGATTTGCCTTGATACGAACCGCCCCTCAGGGGCACAACCACAGCTGCTCACCACCACCAGGGACGCAACCGTTATGAACATTCAAATTCTGGGCGCTTTCGCCGCCGTGGCGCTGCTGGCGGCGTGCTCCTCCAGCGAGACCGCGAAGCCCGAGCCCGTCGCCAACCCCGTCAAGGGCATCGTGCCGGGCAGCCAGGAAGACCTCGTCGCCAATGTCGGCGACCGCATCTTCTTCGACTTCGACAAGGCCACCGTGAAGGGCACCGGCGCCAAGACCGCTGCCAACATGACCACGCTCGACAAGCAGGCCGCCTGGCTTGCCCAGTGGAAGCAGAACAACGTGCAGATCGCCGGCAATGCCGACGAGCGCGGCACCAGCGAGTACAACATCGCCCTCGCCGCCAAGCGCGCCACCGCCTCGCGCGACTACCTCGTCGCCAAGGGCGTCGCCGCGACCCGCATCAGCACGATCTCCTACGGCAAGGACCGTCCGGTCGCCCTCGGCTCGAACGAGGAAGCCTGGGCCCAGAACCGCAACGCGATCACCTCGGTTCGCTGATCACGCGCGCCAGCCTTTCGGCTGGCGCAATCGGCTCGCGTTTGGAACCGGCAGCCGCAAGGCTGCCGGTTTCTTCTTATTGCGGCCACACGAACGGTCTTGGATACAGCAGCGCGGTAGTTTCCGTCCGCCCCGCCTTGGCCTAAATCTCTCCCATCCGCGCCGCGAGAGGGTCCCGATGATGTTCCGTACCGTTCTGCTCCTGCTGCTCGCCGTCCTGGTTTGGCCCGGGGGCGCCCACGCCCAGGTCGAGACCCGCGAGGGCATCGCCCTGCAGAACCAAATTCAGGAACTCAAGCGCGACCTCCAGGCGCTGCGCGACTCCGTCAATCGCGGCGCTGCCGGCTCCTCCGCGCTCGGCGGCAGCCGCCCCACCGCCCCGGCCGCCAATGCCGATGTCGCCACCGCCCTGCTCGAACGCGTCGCCCGCCTGGAGGACGACATCCGCCAACTCCGCGGCCGCATCGACGAGACCGCCAACGCTCAGCAGCGCATGGGCGAGGACCTCGCCAAGCAGATCGACGACCTCAACTACAAGATCGGTGCCGGCGCCAAACCGGCCGAACCCGCCGCGCCCGTCACCCCGGCGGCGACGCCGCCGAAGCCGCCGGCACCAATCGCAACACCGCCGGCCAAGCGCACCCCCGAGGCCGCATTGCAGGAGGGAAACGCCGCCCTCGCGCGGCGCGACTACGCCGTCGCCGAAACCGCCGCGCGTGAAGTCATCGCCACGCCTAAGTCGCCGCGCGCCTATGACGCCGAGTTCCTCCTCGCCCAGGCGCTGAACGGCAAGAAGGACTACCAGGGCGCCGCCGTCGCCTTCGACGAGACCTACAACCGCGCCCGCACTGGCACGAAGGCGCAGGACGCACTGCTCGGGCTCGCCAACGCGCTCACTGCCATCGGCGAGAAGCGCGCCGCCTGCGCCACGCTGGACAAGCTCAAGGCCGAATTCGCCACCCCGCGCGCCGACCTCAAGGACCCCATCTCCGGCGCGCGCCAACGCGCCGCCTGCCGCTGATCCCGCTCGACGAGGAGTGTTTTGCGGCCCTGATGGCGCCGCTGGGGCCGTTCGAGCCGTGCCCGCATCTTGCGGTCGCCGTCTCCGGCGGCGCCGACAGCCTCGCCTGCGCCGTCCTGGCACAGGACTGGGCGTGCGCCCGCCACGGCCGGGTCACCGGCCTGGTCGTCGATCACGGCCTGCGTCCCGCCGCCGCCGCCGAAGCCCACCTCACCGCCGAACGCTTGAACAGCATCGGGGTGGCGGCCGAAATCCTCCCCTTGCCCGATCTGCTGCACGGCCCGGCCTTGGCCGAGCGTGCCCGCCAGGCCCGCTACAACGCCCTCCAAGCCGCCTGCGCCGCCCGCGGCATCCTCCATTTGCTGCTCGGCCACCACGCCGCCGACCAGGCCGAAACCGTGGCCCAGCGCCTGCTTGACCGCAGCGGACCCGACGGACTCGCCGGCATGGCCGCGGTGGTCGAGCTCCGCCACACCCGCCTGCTCCGCCCGCTGCTCACCACCCCGCCCGCCGCGCTGCGGGACCTGCTGCGCGCGCGTTCATTGCCTTGGGTCGATGACCCCAGCAACACCGATCCCCATGCCCGCCGCAACCGCCTGCGCCTGCTGCGCGCCGATGCCGACGGCTGCGGCCCCGCCACAAGCGCGGCCGCCGAGGCGGCGAGCATGCGCGCCGCGCATCGCGCCGGCGAAGAGGCCGCCGCCGCCGCCTGGCTCGGCCGCCACGCCCGCCTGCATCCCGAAGGCTTCGCCATCCTCGATACCACCCCGCCGCCCCGCGCTCTGGCCGGACTGCTTCGCGCCATCGCCGGCGCCGCCTATCCGCCCGCCGCCGCCGCCCTCGCCGCCTGGTGCGACCAGCCCCGTCCTGCCACCCTTGCGGGCGTGCGGATCTTGCCCGCCGGGCGTCTCGCCCCCGGCCTCTGGCTCCTCGTCCGCGAAGCCGCCGCCATGGCCCCCGACGCTCCCTTTCACCCAGGCGCGCGCTGGGACAATCGCTTCCGGGTCACCGTCCCCAGCACCCGCGATCTCCCCTCCGATCTCGCCATTGGCGCCCTCGGGCCCGCCGCGGCCGCCCTGCGCCGGCGCTCCGCCCTGCCGTCTGCGGTGCTGCAAACCCTGCCCGCCCTGCGCCGCGCGGGCCGCCTGTTCGCCGTCCCGCATCTGGGCTATCATGAAGGCGATGCACGCGATGACATCGGGGTCCTGTTCGATCCCGCCGCCGCCGCCGCCGGCGCCCCGTTTTCCGCGCCGGTCGCAGGAGATTCAGGGGAGGGGTTTGCGCAGCGGCCTTGCGCAACCTATCTGAGCTAAGTCCGACGGCGTCTTCGCCCCGGATGGGCGGAACGGCTTCCCGGGGTCCGGCCCCGGCAGCCCGGCGTAACGGCCCTTCCGGACTTCCCGGGCGAGGGCGACTGCTAAGGAATGAAATGAGCAATTTCGGCCGCAACCTGGCGCTTTGGGTCATCATCGCACTGCTTCTGGTGGTGCTGTTCAACCTGTTCCAGCCCGGCACCGGGCGGACCGGCGCCACCCAGGTCGCCTATTCGGACTTCATCGGCGAGGTCAACACCGGCCACGTCCGCGATGTCGTCATCCAGGGCCACACCGTTACCTTCCAGGCCACCGATGGCCGTTCCTTCCAGACCTACACGCCGGAGGACCAGACCCTGGTCTCGCGGCTGACCGAAAAGGGCGTGCGCGTCGTCGCCAAGCCCGAGGAAAACGACGTCAACCCGCTGCTGCACTTGATCCTCAACTGGTTCCCGATGCTGCTGCTGATCGGCGTCTGGATCTTCTTCATGCGCCAGATGCAGGGCGGCGGCGGCCGCGCCATGGGCTTCGGCAAGTCCCGCGCCCGCCTGCTGACGGAAAAGCAGGGCCGCGTCACCTTCGATGACGTCGCCGGCATCGACGAAGCCAAGTCCGAGCTTCAGGAAATCGTCGAGTTCCTCAAGGACCCGCAGAAGTTCCAGCGCCTCGGCGGCAAGATCCCCAAGGGCGTCCTCCTCGTCGGCCCCCCCGGCACCGGCAAGACCCTGCTCGCCCGCGCCATCGCCGGCGAAGCCAACGTCCCCTTCTTCACCATCTCGGGCTCGGACTTCGTCGAGATGTTCGTCGGCGTCGGTGCGTCCCGCGTGCGTGACATGTTCGAGCAGGGCAAAAAGAACGCCCCCTGCATCATCTTCATCGACGAAATCGACGCCGTCGGCCGCCACCGCGGCGCCGGCCTCGGCGGCGGCAACGACGAGCGCGAGCAGACCCTCAACCAGATGCTGGTGGAGATGGACGGCTTCGAGTCCAACGAAGGCGTCATCCTGATCGCCGCCACCAACCGGCCGGACGTGCTCGACCCGGCGCTCCTGCGCCCCGGCCGCTTCGACCGCCAGGTCGTGGTCCCCAACCCCGATGTCGCCGGGCGCGAGAAAATCCTGCGCGTCCACATGCGCAAGGTCCCGCTTGCGTCGGACGTCGATCCCAAGATCATCGCCCGCGGCACCCCTGGCTTCTCCGGTGCTGACCTCGCCAACCTGGTCAACGAAGCGGCCCTGCTGGCCGCCCGCATCGGCAAGCGCGTCGTCGCCATGGCCGAGTTCGAGTTCGCCAAGGACAAGGTGATGATGGGCGCCGAGCGCCGCAGCCTGGTGATGAGCGACGAGGAAAAGGAGATGACCTCGTATCACGAGGCCGGCCACGCCCTTTGCTCCATGCACGAGCCCGAGTGCGACCCCATCCACAAGGCCACCATCATTCCCCGCGGCCGCGCGCTCGGCATGGTGATGAGCCTGCCCGAGGGTGACCGCTATTCCATGAGCCGCGCCAAATGCACCGCGCGCCTGATCATGGGCATGGGCGGGCGCGTCGCCGAGGAGATCATCTTCGGCCGCGAAAAAGTCTCCAACGGCGCCAGCGGCGACATCAAGATGGCCACCAACCTCGCGCGTGCCATGGTGACCGAATGGGGCATGAGCGAAAAACTCGGCATGATCGCCTATGGCGACAACAGCCAGGAGGTCTTCCTCGGCCACTCCGTCACGCAGAGCAAGAACGTCTCCGAGGTCACCGCCCGCGAGATCGACGCCGAGGTCAAGGCGCTGATTGACAGCGCCTATATCCGCGCCACCGCCATCCTGACCGAACACATCGCCGACCTCCACGCCATCGCCAAAGGCCTGCTCGAACACGAGACCCTCTCGGGTGACGAAATCCGCCAGCTTCTGCGCGGCGAACCGGTGATCAAGAAGGTGGTGGACGAGCCCATGCCCGAGACCCGCCGCGCCTCGGTCCCCACCGCCGGCCGGCCCTCGCCGCCACCCGCCGGCGGTCTCGGCGCCGCGCCGCAGCCGGGCTGAACCGCCCTGTGCCAGGGCTGATCGCCGAGCCGCTCGCCCTCCTCGAAGGGGCGGCGGCCGGAGCGGCGGTCGCCGCGGGCCGGGCCGCCTGGCTCGCCGGCGGGCCGCTCGCCTTCACCCTCCTGCGCGTTGACAATACCATCCTCTCCCTCGCCGATGCCCCGCCCGAGTTGGTGCGCGTCCTGTCTGCCCCGGTGCCCGATTGGGCCGGCCTGCCCCATGGCAGCGTGATGGGCATCCTCAACGTCACCCCGGACAGTTTCAGCGACGGCGGCCTCCACCCCGACCCCGGCCACGCCATCAACGCCGCCCTCGCCATGATCGACGCGGGCGCGGCGATTATCGATGTCGGCGGCGAAAGCACCCGCCCCGGCGCCGCCCCGGTTTCCCCCGCGGAGGAACGCACCCGCGTCCTCCCTGTCATCCGCGGCCTCGCGGCTCAGGGCGTCCGCGTCTCGATCGACACCCGCAACTCTGGCACCATGATGGCCGCGCTCGACGCGGGCGCCACTGCCGTCAACGACGTCTCCGCCCTCACCCACGACCGCGCAGCCATCCGCGTCGTGGCAGCGGCCAACTGCCCCGTCGTGCTCATGCACATGCGCCACACCCCCCCGGACATGACCCGCCGCGCCCACTACGACGACGTAGCGGCCGAAGTCACCGCCGAACTCGCCGCCCGCATCGCCGCCGCCGTCGCCGCCGGCATCGACCCCGCCCACATCGCCATCGATCCGGGCGTCGGTTTCGCCAAGACCGCGACGCACAACCTCGAACTCCTGCCCCGCCTGGCCATGCTGCTTTCGCTGGGCTGCCGCATCGTCGTCGGGGTCTCGCGCAAGGGCTTCATCGGCCTTCTCTCCGGCGTGGCCGACCCGAAAGCGCGTGAATCCGGCTCGGTTTCCGCCGGATTGCACGCCCTCGCCCATGGTGCCTCGGTGCTGCGCGTGCACGATGTCGCCGCCACCGTGCAGGCCGTCCGGGTGTGGCGCGGCCTTGCCGGAATGGTCTAACATTTCGCGGCAACCCCCAGGACAGGCGAACCCATCATGTCCCCCAAACGCCGCCTTTTCGGCACCGACGGCATCCGCGGCACCGCCAACACCGACCCGATGACCGCCGGCACCGCGCTCCGCCTCGGCCAGGCCGCCGGCCTCATGTTCACCCGCGGCAATCACCGCCACCGCGTCGTCATCGGCAAGGACACCCGCCTGTCCGGCTACATGATCGAACCCGCGCTCACCGCCGGCTTCGTCGGCGCCGGCATGGATGTCGTCCTGCTCGGCCCGCTGCCCACGCCAGCCATCGCCATGATGACGCGCAGCCTGCGCGCCGACCTCGGGGTCATGATCTCCGCCTCGCACAACCCCTACGAGGACAACGGCATCAAGCTGTTCGGCCCCGACGGCTTCAAGCTCTCCGACCAGACCGAGGCCGAGATCGAAGCCGCCATGGACGGCTCGCTGCTCGGCCGCCTTGCCAAGCCCGCCAAGCTCGGCCGCGCCTCCCGCCTCGAAGACGCCGGCGGCCGCTACATCGAGGCCGCCAAAGCCACCTTCCCCCGCGGCCTGCGCCTGGACGGCCTGAAAATCGTCATCGACTGCGCCAACGGTGCCGCCTATCGCGTAGCCCCGGCGGTGTTGTGGGAACTCGGCGCCGAGGTCATCCGCGTCGGGGTCGAGCCCGACGGCTTCAACATCAACCGCGACTGCGGCTCCACCGTGCCCGGCTTCTTGTGCAGCCAGGTGCTCAAACACGGCGCCCATGTCGGCCTCGCCCTTGATGGCGATGCCGACCGCCTCATCATGTCCGACGAGAAGGGCCAGATCATCGACGGCGACCAGGTGCTCGGCCTCATCGCCCGCTCCTACCACGCCAATGGCCGCCTCACGGGCGGCGGCATCGTGGCCACCGTGATGTCCAATCTCGGCCTCGAACGCCATCTGCAAGCCACCGGCCTCAAGCTGCACCGCACCAATGTCGGCGACCGCTACGTCGTCGAGAAGATGCGCGCGGTCGGCATCAATGTCGGCGGCGAGCAGTCCGGCCACATGATCCTGTCCGACTACGCCACCACCGGCGATGGCCTCCTCGCCGCGCTGCAGGTCCTCGCCGTGCTGATCGGTGACGGCCGCCCCGCCAGCGAGGTCTGCCGCGTCTTCACCCCCCTGCCGCAGCTCCTCAAAAACGTCCGCTTCGCCGGCGACAGCCCGCTCGACAAGCCCTCCGTGCAGTCCGCCATCGCCGAGGCCGAGGCCCTGCTCGAAAACTCCGGCCGCCTGCTGATCCGCAAATCCGGCACCGAACCCCTCATCCGGGTGATGGCCGAAGGCGAGGACGAAGCCCAGGTGCTGGCCATCGTCGACGCCCTGGTCGCCGAGATCACCGCGGTCGCGGCCTGATGCACGGCCGCGTCCTGGTCATCGCCGGCTCCGATTCCGGCGGTGGCGCGGGCGTGCAGGCCGACGTCAAGGCGATCACCGCGCTCGACGCCTTCGCCATGACCGCGATCACCGCCCTGACCGCCCAGAACACCTTGGGTGTGCAGGGGGTCCACCCGGTGCCGCCGGCCTTCCTGCGCCTGCAAATCCAGAGCGTGCTGGACGACCTCGGCGCCGACGCGATCAAAACCGGCATGCTCGGCGACGCCGCCACCATCACGGCGGTCGCCGACATGATCCAAACGCGCGCGCCCGGCCTGCCCGTCGTGGTGGACCCGGTGATGGTCGCCAAAGGCGGCCACAGCCTCCTCGCCGCGGACGCCGTCACCCATCTGCGCCAGCGCCTGCTGCCGCTCGCCAGCGTGCTGACCCCGAATTTGCCCGAAGCTGAGGTGCTCACCGGCCTGTCCATAACCACGCCTTCCGACATGCACCGGGCGCTCGCCTCCCTCCTCGCCCAGGGCGTCCCCGCCGTCCTGCTCAAGGGCGGCCACCTCGAAGGCGACGACCTGCTCGACCTGCTCGGCACCGCCGACGGTGTCATCGCCTTCCGCGCACCCCGCATCGCCACCCGGCACACCCACGGCACCGGCTGCACCCTGGCCAGCGCCATCGCCGCCGGCCTCGCCCAGAACCTCCCACTGCCCGAGGCCGTCGCCCGCGCGCGCGCCTACGTCCGCGCCGCCATCCTCGCCGCCCCGGGCTTCGGCGCCGGCCACGGACCGCTCAACCACGCCGTCACCGTCGATCTCAGCAGGCTTCCCCGGCCGGCAGACTGATCCTGCCGACCGGGAGTCACCCTCAGGCCTGTCCTGCCGCCAGCGCGATCCGGTGCGACATCACCCGCTTGCGGTCCGCCGCCGGCCACATCAGCAGCAGCCCAGCCACCGCACCCGCGATCTGCACCGAAGCCGAGACCAGGAACCCGGTCTGGTAGCCGTCCATCACCGTCGCCGCCCCCTGGATCACGCTGCCCATCGTATACGGTGCAACCACCCCGGCCAGCGTATAGATCGCCCCGAAGATCGCGATCACCGCACCGCGCTGCGCCACCGGCGTGAACTCCGAGATCATCGGCGCGCACACCACGTAGATCGGCCCGGTCAACCCGGTCCCCAGCACCAGCAGCGCGATCTTGCCGGCGGTGCTGTCGATCTGCGGCATCAGCAGCATCAGCAGCCCTCCGGCCAGCACCGGCACCGTGCCCAGCACCCCGCGCGCCACCCGCGTGCTCACCTTGCGCCCGACCAGCACCTGCGAAATCCACCCGGACAGGATCACCGTGCACGCCCCCATCACCCAGGGCAGCGTCGACAGCCAGCCCGCCGCCTCCTGCGGGTAGCCCAGCGCCTTGACGATGAACGGCGTGAACCAGGTCAATCCCAGCGACAGCGCCCAGTACGAGCCGAAACATGCCAGGCAGCAGCCGATGAAGGTCGGTGTCAGCAGGATGTGGCGGTATCCCACCCGCTCCGACCCCTTCTCCAGCATCGGCGGATCCGCGATCGGCCCTTCCTTGCCGATGAAATACCACGCCACCACCCACACCAGCCCGACAATCCCAAGCGCGCCAAACGCCCAATGCCATGTGTAGTTGACGATGATCCAGTTCAGCGCCGGCAGCGCCACGATCACGCCCACCGCCGAGCCCTGCGACAGGATCGCCGTCGGCATCGTGCGCTTCTCGTCGGGGAACCACTTGTAGAGCGCATGCGTCGCCACCGAGGCCGCCGGTCCCTCGCCCGCGCCCAACAGCACCCGGCAGATCAGCAGTGTGGTGAACCCCACCGTTCCCACCATCGGGAACTGCACGATCGCCCAGGACGCGCCGAGCAGCAGGATGATCCAGCGCGTCGGTTTGCGATTGGCGACAAACCCCACCACGATCCCCGAGATCGAGAACAGCAGGAAGAACGCCGAGCCCAAGGCCCCGTAGTCCTGCGGCGACAGCCCCATCTCCTTCATGATCGGCACCGCCGCGAGGCCGACCACGGCCTTGTCGGCAAAATTCACCAACATGTACAGGAACAGCATCGACGCCACAGTCCAGGCGCCTTTCGGTGTCTGCATTCGTTTCCCTCCCAGGGAATGTTCGTTGATGGCGGCGCCTGCTTGTCGTGCGCCGCTCGGAGGCAGGATTGCCGCCCTGCGCGACCTTGGCAAGCCTCAGCCTGCCGCCAGCCCGATCAGCGCGGCCAGGATCTCGGCCTCGCCGCGGCCCTCGATATCGAGGATCGCATCGGCCCGCCCCAGCATTGCCGTCTGCGCCGCCAGCACCGCCCGCAGGTCCCGACGCCGCGTAGCGCCCAATCGCGCCTGCTCGCGCCGGATGATGGTCTCGCTCGACACCCGCAACCAGATCGTGCGGCAGGAGCGCAGCACCGCCGCCCACGTCCGCGGACTCGCCGCCACCGCCACGCCGACGGCCAGCACCACCCCCTCCGCGCCCGCCAGGCTCTGCTCCAACACCCGGCGTTGCAGCCGCTGCACCCCGGCATGGCTGAAGCGCTGGAACACCTCCCCCGCCCCCACGCCCGCCCCCACCCCAGCCGCCGCCATCGCGGCATCGAAGGCCACGAACCGCAGCGCCAGCGCCGCCGCCAGCCCCTCGCCGAGCGCGACCAGCCCGGAATCCGGCAAGCCGATCAGCGCAATCCGCCGCGCTCCTTCCGTCGCCCGGGCGAAATGGCGCACCAGCACGCGATGTGCCTCGTCCCGCTGCGCCGCATCCAGCCGGTCCGCCAGCCGGTGCAGCGGCGAATCGAGCCGGTCCTCCAGCAAGTCGAGCGCGTCCACCGCCAGACTGTCCGCCAGCGTCCGCAACACCCGCAGCGAGACATTGCCCGCGCCGGTCTCGGCGAGCGAGATGTAGCGTACCGACACCCCGGTCTCCTCGGCCAGCATGCGCTGCGTCATCCGCAATTTCAGCCGCGCCGCCTGCAACCGCCGCCCGAAGGCGCGCAGGAACACCGCATCGCCCATCACGCTGCGCGGCGCCCGCCCGGTCCGCCGCGCTCCCACCGAGACGAAGAAATCGTCGACATCGTCCTGCCTCACGCCCCCGTCGTCCTCCCGGCCAGCGGTTTTGCTGCCAAGCAAACTCCTATAGGTTTGCGCTCTTGCTGAAACCTAAGCTGGCTTTCGCCCGCACGATGTTTCCGATTCCATCCGTGGTTCATCCTGCGAAAGCCTGCTTAGACTGGCCCGTCACCTGCCACAAGGACAATGGATGACCACCGAGACCATCCTGATGCGGCTCATGCTCGGCGCCGTCGCCACCGGCTGCCTGCTGGTGCTCTACCCCTTCCTCTCCGCCCTGCTTTGGGCCGCCATCCTGGCCTACACAACCTGGCCGCTCTACCGCAAAGTCCGCGCCCTCGCCGGCCTCGGCCGCAGCGGCGGGGCTGCGGTGATGGTGCTTGCCACCGCCCTCATCGTCGTCCTGCCGCTTGCCCTCGCCGCCCCCGGCGGCGCCGCCGACGTGGCACAGATCGAACGCGCCGTCCAGGACGCCCTCGCCCGCGGCCTCCCCGGGGCGCCGGCCTGGCTCCACGCCGTCCCCGCCATCGGCGCCACCCTGGCCGAGCTGTGGGACGGCTGGGCCGCCGATCTCGGCGTCATGGCGAGCTTCTTCCGCCCCTATTTCGGCATCGCCGCCCAGTTCGGCCTGCAACTATTGCTCGGCCTCGCCAACGGCGTGCTGCTGTTCCTGCTCTCTCTCTTCGTCGCCTTCTTCGTCTTCGCCTCGGGCGAACGCCTCGCCAGCCGCATCACTCTCATCGTCCACCGCATCGCCGGCCCCCAGGCCGAACGCCTCATCGCCGTCACCGGCGCCACCGTGCGCGGCGTCGTCTTCGGCATCCTCGGCACCGCAGTGATCCAGGGCGTGCTGACCGCCATCGGCCTGTGGATCACCGGCGTGCCCCGCGCCGCCCTGTTCGGCCTCATCGCCGGGCTCCTCGCCGTCCTCCCGGTCGGTCCTCCCTTGATCTGGATCCCTGCCGCCCTGTGGCTGATGGCTGCGGACCGCATGGTCTGGGGCATATTCCTGCTGATCTACGGCCTCGTGGTGATCGGCGGCGCCGACACCCTGGTGCGCCCCTACTTCATCGCCCGCGGCGCCCAGCTGCCGTTCCTGCTGACCATGCTCGGCGTCCTCGGCGGCGCGCTCGCCTTCGGCCTGCTCGGCATCTTCCTCGGCCCGGTCCTGCTGGGCGTCGGTTTTGCGCTCGTCAACGAATGGGCCGACCGGGAAGTCCGCCCCCTGCCCTGACTGCCGGGCTTTCCAGGCTCCCCCGCCTGCCATATGACAGAACCTCACCCCGCGACCATGCCGCGCAACCCGACTGACCCTCCATGTTCCCCTTCATCCTCGCCCGCATCCTCCAGGCCATCCCCGTGCTGCTGACGGTCGCCGGCATCTCCTTCGCCCTCTTCGCCTATGTCGGCGATCCCGTGGCGCAGATGCTCGGCCAGGACTTCACGCTGGCCCAGCGCGACGCCATGGTCCACGCCCTCGGCCTCGACCAGCCGCTCTACGTCCAGTACGGCAAATTCGTCTGGGCCGCGCTCCACGGCGAATTCGGCCTGAGCTACCGCCTCGCCAAACCCGTCGGCACCCTCATCCTCGAACGCCTCCCCGCCACCATGGAACTCGCCTTCTGCGCCGCCACGCTGGCGCTGTGCGTCGGCGTGCCGCTGGGCGTCTACACCGGCATCAAGCGCAACGGCGCGCTCGCCCGCCTCATCATGATCCTCTCCCTGATCGGCGTCTCGCTGCCCACCTTCCTCATCGGCATCCTGCTGATCCTGATCTTCGCCGTCCTTCTCGGCTGGCTCCCCAGCTTCGGCCGCGGCACGCTCACCGAAATCCTCGGCTACCACACCGGCCTGCTCAGCCTCTCCGGCCTCAAGGCCCTGATCCTGCCCGCCGTCACCCTCGGCCTCTTCCAGATGACCCTGATCATGCGCCTCGTCCGCGCCGAAATGCTCGAAGTCCTGCGCTCCGACTACATCAAGTTCGCCCGCGCCCGCGGCCTCTCCACCCGGGCCATCAACTTCGGCCACGCCCTCAAAAACACCCTCGTCCCCGTCATCACCGTCGTCGGCCTCCAGCTCGGCGGCCTGCTCGCCTTCTCCATCGTCACCGAGACCGTCTTCCAATGGCCCGGCATGGGCCTCCTTTTGGTCCAATCCATCGCGGTCGCCGACATCCCGGTGATGTCCACCTACCTCCTCCTCATCGCCGTCCTTTTCGTCGCCATCAACCTCATCGTCGACCTGCTCTACTACGCCGTCGATCCCCGCCTGCGCCTCAACCGCCGCTCGCTGACGGGCCGCGGCTGATGAACGCCCTCTCCCGCTTCTTCGATTCCGACTTCGCCTACAGCTTCCGCCGCGCCCCAGTCGCCGTCATCTCCACCCTGGTCCTCCTCATCTGCGTCGGCGGCGCCGTCCTCGCCCCCATGCTCGCCCCCTACAACCCCTTCGACCTCGCCAGCCTCTCCTTGATGGACAGCTTCCACCCCCCCGCCTTCATGGCCGAAGGCGACCGCACCCACCTCATCGGCACCGACGACCAGGGCCGCGACATGCTCTCGGCGATCATGTACGGCACCCGCATCTCCATCTTCGTCGGCCTCCTCGCCATCGCCTTCGCGCTCACCGTCGGCATCTCCGTCGGCCTCCTCGCCGGCTACATGGGCGGCACCGTCGATGCCATCCTGATGCGCATCGCCGACGTCCAGCTCACCTTCCCCTCCATCCTCATCGCCCTCCTCGTCGACGGCATTCTCCGCGCCGCTCTCCCCCGCGAATTCCACGACAAAATGGAAATCTGGGTCCTCATCTTCGCCATCGGCATCGCCCGCTGGCCCCAGTTCGCCCGCACCGTCCGCGGCTCCACCATGGTCGAACGCGGCCGCGAATACGTCATGGCCGCCCAGGTCATCGGCCTCTCCTCGCGCCGCATCATGACCAGCCACATCCTGCCCAACGTGCTCGGCCCCGTCCTCGTCATCGCCACCCTCAACCTCGGCCTCGCCATCCTCGACGAAGCCACCCTCTCCTTCCTCGGCGTCGGCCTCGCCCCCACCGAACCCTCCCTCGGCACCCTCATCCGCATCGGCAACAACTTCCTGTTCTCCGGCGAATGGTGGATCACCATCTTCCCCGGCATCATGCTCGCCGCCATGGTCCTCTCCATCAACCTCCTGGGCGACTGGCTGCGCGACGCCCTCAACCCGCGGCTGCGCTGACCATGGCCCTCCTCGAAGTCGAAGACCTCATCGTCGAATTCCCCACCCGCCGCGGCGTGCTCCGCGCCATCGACCAAGTCTCCTTCGCCATCGACCCCGGCGAAGTCCTCGGCGTCGTCGGCGAATCCGGCGCCGGCAAATCCCTCACCGGCGCTGCCATCATCGGCCTGCTCGAACCCCCCGGCCGCATCGCCGGCGGCCAGATCCGCCTCAACGGCGAACGCATCGACAATCTCTCGCCCGACCGCATGCGCCCCATCCGCGGCCGCCAGATCGGCGCCATCTTCCAGGACCCGCTGACCACCCTCAACCCGCTCTACGCCATCGGCCGCCAACTGGTCGAAACCATGCAGACCCACCTCCCGCTGTCCGACCGCGACGCCCGCGAACGCGCCATCAAATGGCTCGAAGACGTCGGCATCCCCGCCGCCCGCCAACGCATCGACGCCTACCCCCACGAATTCTCCGGCGGCATGCGCCAGCGCGTCGTCATCGCCCTCGCGCTCTGTGCCGAACCCCGCCTGGTCATCGCCGACGAACCCACCACCGCGCTCGACGTCTCCATCCAGGCGCAAATCATCGCGCTCCTCAAACGCATCACCCGCGAACACGGCACCGCCGTCATGCTCGTCACCCACGACATGGGCGTCATCGCCGAAACCGCCGACCGCGTCGCCGTCATGTACGCCGGCCGCATCGCCGAAATCGGCCCGGTCAAGGACGTCGTCCTCACCCCCGCCCACCCCTACTCCGAAGGCCTCATGGGCAGCATCCCCAGCCTCGAACACCGCGTCGAACGCCTCCGCCAGATCGACGGCGCCATGCCCCGCCTCACCGCAATCCCCCAAGGCTGCGCCTTCAACCCCCGCTGCCCCAGCACCTTCGCCCGCTGCACCACCGAACGCCCCAACCTCCTCCACGCCGGCCCCACCCAGGCCGCCTGCTGGCTGCATGCAAAGGGCGCCGCAAATGGCTGAAACCGTCCTCGAAGCCGCCAACGTCACCCGCGACTTCGACATCTCCCGCCCCCTCCTCCAGCGCGTCCTCTCCGGCCTCCCCCGCCAAACCCTGCGCGCCGTCGATGACGTCTCCTTCGCCATCGAACGCGGCACCACCCTCTCCCTCGTCGGCGAATCCGGCTGCGGCAAATCCACCATCGCCCGCCTCGCCGTCGGCCTCTACCGCCCCTCCACCGGCGACATCCGCTTCGAAGGCCAACCCCTCTCCGCCGCCCGCGCCCAGGCCAGCCTGCGCCGGAAGATGAACATGATCTTCCAGGACCCCTACGCCTCGCTCAACCCGCGCTGGCGCGTCCGCGACATCGTCGCCGAACCCATCCGCGCCTTCAACATCCTCACCACCCAGAAAGACATCACCGACCGCGTCGGCCAACTCCTGACAGGGGTCGGCCTCGCCCCCGCCGACGGTGAAAAATTCCCCCACGAATTCTCCGGCGGCCAACGCCAACGCATCTCCATCGCCCGCGCCCTCTCCTCGGAACCCGACTTCCTCGTCTGCGACGAACCCACCTCCGCGCTCGACGTCTCCGTCCAGGCCCAAATCCTCAACCTCATGCGCGACCTCCAGCAGCGCCTCGGCCTCACCTACCTCTTCATCAGCCACAACCTCGCCGTCGTCCGCCACATGTCCGACCGCCTCGGCGTCATGTACCTCGGCCGCATCGTCGAACTCGGCCACGGCGAAACCCTCTTCCGCGCCGCCCGCCACCCCTACATGCGCCTCCTCCTCGAAGCCATCCCCGACCTCGCCATGGTGGGCAAATCCCGCACCCCCGTCGGCGGCGAAGTCCCCAGCCCCATCAATCCCCCCCCCCGGCTGCCCCTTCCACCCCCGCTGCCCCCTCGCCAACGCCCGCTGCCAAACCGAAAAACCCACCCACACCACCATCGACCACACCGAAATCGCCTGCCACGCCATCAGCGAAGGGCGGGCGTAGAAGGCAAGCAAGCGCTTCTTTTTTTGGAAAAAAAGAAGCAAAAAAACTTTACTCCTGCTGCACGATCAACACCCGACCTACTCCCCCGTCATTGCAAGGAATCGCTTTGAGCAGAGCAAGGGCAAGGTTGCCACCCATCGCCCCCCAATTCGGCATTGCCATATTTCCATGCCTCAAGACGAGCGAGCCGATATGCATCGGCGGCTATACATTCCGTTCAACGACTGATCTCTCGGGATTGTCTGACGAGCAGGCCTTAGCAGTAAGTGAGGTCGCGACAATGCTGTACGCACGCGATGACGTCCGCATCGCAGAATCAGTGTACGCCATCACAGAGCCACTGGGTTCTCTTCGGCCAGGTCCCATCATTGAGCGGCTCGACCGAGTGAGGGCGTTGGTTGCCTATCTTTACTCGTCACCTCATCCCACAAGCGGTGACGCGTTCATGCCGTCTCAGTTTGCCAGCCTCGCGGTGGTCGAACCCGCAAATGTCAGCACCTTCCTCGTTCGTCCCGAACACGGCACCATCTTGCCGCCCCTTCCGGAGGGCTATGTCGTTGATGACTGGCACCAAACACCCGGTTACGAAGGCACCTACAATCGACAACCGATCTGGCTGGCAAAGGGTTCGCGTCTCTACGGGGGGCATCCTGACACGACCCTGAATATCGCACAGAACCTCTTTATTGATATCGGACGATTCGGGAGCGGAGACCGGTGGGGCCGCGAACTGCTATTGGACCTCCTCGATCAGCCTCCCGCCCCTTTCACGGAGCGGATATTTACGGCCATAGATTGGTACAACTTAGCTACTGGACGGCACGATGAGAGTGACAGGAGCCTTCTATCCCTGGCCATAGCCTTTGAGGTGCTTCTCGAGCTGCCTTCAAGCGAGAAGACCGATCGCCTGGCTGACAGTATTGCTCTGCTATTGGGCCGGACTTCTCGCCTTAGGGAGTGGGCTTCCCAGTTTTACACTGCCAGGTCTCAAGTGGCTCATGAAGGTCGGGTTCGGGACTGGTGGTTCTATTCTGTCAGACCTGCCCAGAAGGGGGGTGCGTCCCACAAATTTGGTTCTATAATGACCTACGGGTTGGAGATATTCCAGCTTTGCCTGACTACAATTCTCACAGGAGCAAAGTTGGCCGTACAATCCGGCCTCTCGGAGCGCTTCGTCGCAAACAGCGAGCGCTATATCGAAATCGCCGAAAAACTCGGAAAAGCCGCGGAGCCAGCAGACGCTGCGATAGCCAGCATCAAATCACTGGTAGATGAGCTTGATCGATACCAATTCGTTTCCAGCCCGACGCCGACCCGGGAAGTGATCCAGGCTCTTCGAGCCGCTGCTGGGGTGTTTAGTCGCTGTGACATTGCGATCGGAGAAGAATTGGCGGCTGCGTTGAAGAGTCTTCAAGAAGCGCCCAAGAAGGATGACGATGCTGAACTAGCCGCCTTAAACGTGCTAGAAGAGCAGATGCGAAGTGCTGACCAGGTTGCGTTAGGTCCATCAGGCAAGGTGGTAGCAAAGCTCATCGAAGTTGGTTGGCGGAAACTCTTCATGATCTACTATCGGGATCACGCTAAGTGAGCGGCCCTTTAGGCGCTGTGGGACGCGAACACAACAACCTCCCAAGGGAGCAACGGATCGTTCGGCGTCGCGCCAACCTCCACCATGGATAGAGTCTTTTGCGTTGCCTTCAACAGAGGAAGCGCTTCCTTCCCTTCCTTGCTTTGTCATTAGTTATAATTCGGTAACTAAATACCCCCATCCCGGACCCCCCCATGGACCTCTACCACGTCTTCTTCGACCTCAAACCCGGCATCACCGACCGCGTCCTGCTCGAAAAACTCGCCCCCTACATGGCCCACCTCAAATCGAACGGCCTCATCGAATCCCACCGCCTCACCCGCGCCAAACTCGGCTTCGGCCTCAAAGCCCACGGCGACTGGCACCTCGTCCTCGAAGTCAAAAACCTCGCCCAGCTCGAAGCCGCCTTCCAGACCGTCGCCTCCCGCCGCGATCCGGTCGAATCCCTCCATCACGGCGTCAATTCCCTGGTGCAAAACCCCGTCTTCGCCCTCTACCGCGACTTCCCCGATCCCGTCCGCCATCACGGCGGCGAAAAATTCTGACCCCTTCCGCGCCGAATCCCCTTGCACCTAACTAACTATTTATGTCATAAAAAATGACATGAACGGCGAACCTCTCCCTCCCCACCTCCGCGCCCTCGCAGCGCCCACCGCCACTGCTCTGACCGCCTTCATCGCCAGCGTCATCGCCCTCATCGCCCACGCCTTCGTCAAATACCCCACTCTTGTCCTGCACATCATCCCGATCTGCACCCGCCTCCGGCGCGCCGAAATCCGCTTCGCCCGCCTCATGGCCCGCGTCGCAGCCGGCATCGCCCCGCGCCCTTCTCGTGCCGCCTCCCCCCGCCCCGCCTCCCCCCGTCGCGCCCCGCGCGCCCTCCTCAACCTCCCGCGCCGCCGCGCCTGGCTGCTCCACATCATGCAGCCCCATCCCTTGCGCCACGAAGCCGCCATCGCCGGCACCCGCTTCGAATATCTCCTCGCCCAGCCCGGCGTCGCCGACCTGCTCGCCGCCGTCCCCCGCGCGCACCGCATCCTCAACCCGCTCCGCCATTTCCTCGGCCTGCCTCGGGTTCCCGTACCGCGCATTCGCCCAGCTTGCGCCGAAACCGAACCGCCGGCGCCTTGCGCGCCCCCCGCGCCGCCCCGCGCCCGCCACCCCCGCCCGGCCCGGCCGGCAATCCGCACCGATGCCGCCACCCCCGACCCCCATCTCTCGCCAAAACCGGCCTGAGCCGCCCACCCCCAGCCACGCCCTAAATGTTCCGTATAAATAACAAAAACCCACCCCCCTTGCACCCGGCCGCAAAATCCGCTTGAACCCCCGCCCCCCCGGAGCGGCCACGCATGATCCCCGTCATCGGCATCGATTTCGGCACGACCAACAGCGTCGTCGCCCGCCTCAACCCGGATGGCTCCAGCACCATTGCCCGCTTCGGCACCGGCGACGCCGTGCAGGACGTGTTCCGCTCCGTCCTCTGCTTCTGGACCGAGCATGTCCGCGCCGGCGGCAGGCTCAGCCACGCCGCCGGCCCCGCCGCCATCGAGGCCTATATCGACGACCCCCTCGACAGCCGCCTGATGATGTCGCTCAAGACCTATCTCGCCCAGGCCAGCTTCACCGAAACCCGGGTCTTCGGCCGCCCCTTCACCCTCGAACGCCTGATCGCCCTGTTCCTCCGCGAATTCCTCAAAGCCGCCAACATCGACCCCGCCGGCGCCCGCATCGTCGCCGGCCACCCCGTCCGCTTCGCCGGCGAATTCGCCAATGACGCCCTCGGCGCCAAACGCCTGCGCGCCGCCTACGCCGAGGCCGGCATGGTCGATGTCGAGCTGGCCCTGGAGCCCGAAGGCGCCGGCTACCGCTTCGCCCGCACCCTGACCAAGGCGGCCAACGTCCTGATCGGCGATTTCGGCGGCGGCACCTCGGATTTCTCGGTCCTGCGCTTCACCCCCGGCGCCGGCGTCACCGCCCTGGGCCATGCCGGCGTCGGCATCGCCGGCGATGTCTTCGACTACCGCATCATCGATCGCGTCATTTCCCCCCTGCTCGGCAAGGGCGGCAGCTACACCGTCATGGGCAAGGAATTGCCGGTCCCCGCCGAATACTACGCCCAGTTCGCCCGCTGGCACCGCCTCAGCCTGATGCGCAACCCCAAAACCCTGCGCCAGATCGCCGAGGTCGCCGCCACCGCCACCCACCCCGAACGCCTGCGCAACCTCATCACCCTGATCGAGGACGAGCTCGGCTACCGGCTCTACCAGGCCGTCTCCGCCACCAAGGCCGAGCTCTCCACAAGCGACACCAGCCGCCTGCGTTTCCACCACGGCGCCATCGCCATCGACGTCACCGTCACCCGCCCTGACTTCGAGACCTGGATCGCCGACGATCTCGCCCGCCTCGCCGCCACCGTCGATCGCGCCTTGGCCGCGGCCAGCCTCCCCGCCGACGCCATCGACCACGTCTTCCTCACCGGCGGCACCTCCTTCGTCCCCGCCGTCCGCGCCCTGTTCGACACCCGCTTCGGCGCCGAAAAAGTCACCGCCGGCGGCGAATTCGTCTCCGTCGCCGAGGGCCTCGCCCTCATCGGCCGCGATCGTCTGCCATGAACCGTCGGGTCCAGCGCGGCCATCTCGCCTTTGCCACCGGCCTCGATGCCGAACACATCGCCATGGCAGCCCTGGAACTGGACGGCTGGCGCATCCTCGGGCGCCGCCTGCGCACCCAAGCCGGCGAGGTCGACATGGTCGCCGAAAAGGAGGGCCTGCTCGCCGTCATCGAGGTCAAGCACCGGCCCACCCTGGCCGGCGCCGCCGCCGCACTCGGCCGGCGCCAGCAGGTCCGCCTGATGGCGGCGGCCGAGGTGCTGCTGGCCGAAAATCCGGCCTGGGGCGCCAATGGGGTGCGCTTCGATGTGGTCGTGGTCGACCGCCACGGCGCCGTCCGCCGCATCGCCGACGCCTTTCGCCTGATGGGATGATCCGTCCCGCCCCGCGACGGCTCAGGCGGCGTGCCGCGCCGCCGTCCGCTGCAAGCCGCGCCAGACCTTGAAGACCACCACCCCGATCAGGCACAAACCGACCCCGGCCAGCATCCAGTAGACCCCGTCCGGCCCGAGCCATTCCGCGAGATACCAGCCGCCGGCGACGAAACTCGCCGCCCAGATGCCGGCGGCGATGAAGTTCCAGAACGCAAACCTCCCCCAGCTCATCCCCGCCACGCCGCAGGCCGCCGACGAGACGTTGCGGATACCATAGACGAAGCGGAAACTCAGAATGAACAGCGTGCCGTAGCGGTCCAGCACCCGCAGCGCCTGGTCAAGCCGGCGCTCGGCCCCCGGGATCCGGCTGGCGATGCCCCGCCCATAGCGCCGTCCCAGCGTGAACCACAACTGATCCCCGGCAAACGAGCCGAGCCAGACGCAGATGCCGAGCACCCACGGGTCGATCATGCCGGTGGCCCGCCCCGCGGCGGCTGCCAGCAGCACGAAGGTCTCGCCCTCGAAGAACGCCCACACCGCCGCCCCGAGATATGCCAACCGGCCCCATTCGGCCCAAAACGCCTCCACCCGGTCTACCGCTCCTCGGAATTGCGCGAAGCGCCAATGTGACGCAGATGCGGCGCAGAGCAAGCCTATTCGGTGGCGGGTTAACAGAATTTCAAATACCCGCCTCAGCCGCGGCCGGGAAACAACCCCTGCAACCCCTCGGCCGAGGCGGCGCAGCGTCCGCGCTCGGTGATCAACCCGCTCACCAGCCGCGCCGGGGTGACATCGAAGGCCGGGTTGGCGGCCGGGCTGTCCGCGGGCGTCACCCGGATGGTGGTGATGGCACCATCCAGGCCGCGCCCGGTCAGGGTGGTCACCTCGCTGGCGGCGCGCTCCTCGATCGGGATCTCCGCCACCCCGTCGGCGACGCTCCAGTCGATCGTGGACGACGGCAGTGCCACCCAGAACGGCACATCGTTGTCCCGCGCGGCCAAGGCCTTGAGATAGGTGCCGATCTTGTTGGCGACATCGCCGTTGCGGGTGACACGGTCGGTGCCGACGATCACCAGGTCGACCATGCCGTGCTGCATCAGATGGCCACCGGCATTGTCGGCGATCACCGTGTGCCTGACCCCGTGGCTGCCAAGTTCGAAGGCGGTCAGCAGCGCCCCCTGGTTGCGCGGACGCGTCTCGTCGACCCAGACATGGACATCGATGCCACGGTCATGGGCGAGATAGATCGGCGCCAGCGCGGTGCCCCAGTCCACAGTGGCGAGCCACCCGGCGTTGCAGTGGGTCAGCACATTGACCCGCCGCCCGCTGACGGCGCGCTCGGCGATGAGGTCGACACCGTGGCGGCCGATGGCGGCGCACATCGCTTCATCCTCGTCGGCGATGGCGGCGGCCTCGGCATAGGCGCGCGCCACCCGCGCCGAGGCGGCTTGCGGGCGCAGACAGGCGAGCATGCGATCGAGCGCCCATTTGAGGTTGATCGCGGTCGGCCTGGTCGCCGCCAGCATCGCCGCATCGCGCTCCAACGCCGCCGTCGAGGCATCTTCGCGCAGCGCCAGGCACAGCCCATAGGCGGCCACGGCGCCGATCAGCGGCGCGCCGCGGACCTGCATGGAGCGGATCGCATGGGCCGCGGCGGCAACATCGGCCAGCCGCAGGATCTCGACCTGCCACGGCAGCTTTGTTTGGTCGAGAATGCGGACCGACCAGCCATCCTGCTCATCAACCCAGACGCTGCGATAGGGGGTTCCGTCGATCTTCATGGCGCTTCTCTAGATGCGTTGATGCAGCACGCAGACCAGCGTGAACAGCCGTCGGGCGGTGGCGAAATCGATCGCGACCTTGCCCGCCAGCCGCTGCACCAGGAGATCAGCGCCCTCGTTGTGCAGGCCGCGGCGGCCCATGTCGATGGCCTGGATACGGGCTTCGCGGCCCTCCTCGACGGCTTTGATGTGGCTGTCCACCAGCATCTGGTAGTCCCGGATGAGGCCGCGGAACGGGCCGAGGGCGAGCAGAATGGTGCGCAGCTTGGTGTCGTCGACGGCACGGATGTCGAACACCAGGCGGCCTTCGTGGATCGACAGGCGCAGCCCGTAGGGGCCGTCGCCGCCGGCGGCGGGGCGGAAGCGGTTCTCGGCCTGGAGGTCGGCCACCGCCTGGGCCCGGTCGGCCTCGATCAGCGGCGACAGCCGCATCATGGTCTCGCCTTCGAGGGCGATCCGGTCGAGCCGCGCGTCAGCCGCGGTCAGATCGGGGACCTCGCCGCTCACGGATCAGCCTGGCCCTGCGTCGGTCAGCATGCCGAGCGCGGTCATCACTCCCACGGTCATCCCCTTGATCGGCTGCAGCAGTCCGATCGCGAGGCCGAGGCTGAGCGGGATGAAGATGGCGCTGTGGATCCAGAGATCCGGTGTCCAGGTGCGTTCGACCACCATCATCAGCGGCACCACGATGTGGCCGACCACGACGATGGTGAAATAAGGCGGCGCGTCGTCGGCGCGGGCGAGGCCAAGGGGCGCGGTGCATTTGGCGCAGACCGGCTCGACCTTGAGGAAGCGGCGGAACAGCCTGGTGCCGCCGCAGGCCGGGCAGGTGCCGGCGGCGCCGCGGCACAGGGCGGTCCACAGCCGCGGCACCGGCCAGGGCGGCAGCTTCTTGGATCGATCCGGCTGCCAGCGCACCGGCGTGGACTCGGACAAAGGTGGTTCTCCCGACGGGCGGCAAAAAATCTTCGCCGCAGTGCAGCATAGCTTGATCCCGGCGCGGATGGCGATCATGACTTTGCGCATGTCCCGTATACTCGTCATCAATCCGAATTGCAGCCAGGACTGCTCGGCCGGCATCGAGGCCGCGATCGACCCGTTCCGCTTCCCCGGCGGCCCCGAGATCGACGTGGCGACGCTGGCCCAGGGGCCGAAGGCGATCTATTCCTGGCGCGACTGGCACAGCGTGGTCGAACCGCTGTGCAACCTCGTCGAGACCACGCGCGCCGATGCCTTCGTCGTCGCCTGCGCCTCCGATCCGGGGATCGAGGCGGTGCGGGCCTCGACGACCACGCCGGTGCTGGGGATTTTCCGCTGCGCGGTGACGGCCGCGGTGGCGCGGGCCGACCGGTTCGGGGTGATCGGGCTGGTGAACGCCTCGAAATCGCGCCATCTCGCGGCGCTGCGGGCGCTCGGGCTGGAGGAGCGGCTGACCGGCGAGATCGCGATGAATGTCAGCCTGGAAACCCTGCTCGATCCGCGCGCCACCAGGGGGCGGCTGATCCAGGTGGCCAAGGAACTGGCGGCGCAGGGGGCCGAGACCATCATCCTCGGCTGCACCGGGATGAGCCATCACCGCCTCGCCATCGAGCGCGAACTCGGCCTGCCCGTGATCGACCCGTGCCAGGCCGCGATCGGGCAGGCGCTGGCGCTGGTGCTGGCCGGCTGATCAGCCGGTGAACACGGGCGGATCGACCGCGCCGACCTGACCGGTGATGCGGCCATAGGCCTCGGGGCGGCGGTGCTGGCCGAAGGCGAAGATGGTGGTGCGGCCGAGCCGGCACATGTCGAGATCGCAGTCCGCGACGATGACCTCGTCGTCCCAGCTGGCGGCCTGGGCGATGATTTCGCCCTGCGGGTTGACGATGATGGAATGGCCGAACAATTCGTTGCCGTCCTCGCTGCCGGCCTTGGCCACGCCGACGGCGAAGGTGGCGTTCTGGTAGGCGCCCGCCTGGATCGAGAGATGGGAGTGGAACACCCGCAGATGCGGCGCCTCGAACCCGGCGGCGGCCTGGTTCAGGGCGGGGGTGTTGTAGCCGAGCATGACCAGCTCGACCCGTTGCAGGCCGAGCACGCGCCAGGCCTCGGGCCAGCGGCGGTCATTGCAGATCATCATCCCCATGTTGACGCCGTCGAGCCCGCCGATGGGGGCGCGGATGACGGGGAAGCCGAGATCGCCGACTTCGAAATAGCGCTTTTCCAGGTGCTGGACGGCGCGCCTGGGGTCGAACTCGGCATGGCCGGGCAGATGAACCTTGCGGTATTTCAGCATGATCTGGCCGGACGGGTTGACCAGCACGGCGGTGTTGAAATGGCGGCCTTCGGGCGTGCGTTCGGCGTAGCCGAGATGGAAGCCGAGGTTGAGGCGGCAGGCGGCCGCGAAAAGGGGCGCGGTCTCGTTGGAGGGCATGGCGCTTTCGAACCAGCGATCGGCCTCGGCGCGGTGCTCGTGGTAATGGCGCGGGAAGAAGGTGGTGAGCGCGAGTTCCGGGAACACCACCAGCTCGGCGCCCCGCTTCGCCGCGCGCTCCATCAGCGCGACCATGCGGGCGACCGCGACGTCGCGACCTTCGGCAAGCTGGATGGGCCCGAGCTGGGCGGCGGCGACGGTCAATATCCGCGACATGCGTGATCCTGAAGGTCTTCGCCGCTGGCGCGGCCATCGTTGCTGGCAAGGAGGATGAAGGCGGGCTTGTCGGCGCTGCGGGTCAGCACCAGCGTCCAATCCCCGATGGGACCGCCGACGTGCTCGGCGAGGAGGCGGAAGGGGTTGATGCCATCGAGGCTGTCGGCCGCAATGAGGCGGGCGATGTAGCGGTGCCCGCCGAGCGGCCAGCGGAACGGCGCCCAGCTTTCGCCGATCGCCTCGCCCATCAGGCGGCCGCGGGTGCCGGCCTCGAGGCAGTCGACATGGAGGTGGAGCTGGTTCTGGCTGCGGCCGTTCTGCGAATTGACGGCGACGCTGAAGGCGGGATCGGGCAGGGCGGTGCCGAGCTTGGCGATCACGAGGCGGCGGGTGTCCCAGGCGACGGCGAAGCTGGCGTTGTCCGCCAGCACCGCTGGGTCTTCGATGCCGGTGATGCGGGTGGTCGGGATGACGAGATATTGATAGGCGCCGGCGCGGTCCTTCAGCACCGCCATGCCGCGGGTGGCGTCGACCGCGGTGCAGGGCGCCGGCGGGAGATGGGCCTGGGCGGCGGGGACGCATTTGCCGTCGACCAGTTTCCACAGGATGTCGGGGTCCTCGGCGCGGGCGCCGAAGGCGATGAGGAAGAGGACGAGGGCGGCGGCTCTACGCATCGGGGGGGGTGGCGCCGGTCTGGCCGGTGATCGGGCCGTACCATTGGGGGCGGCGGTGGGCGGCGAAGTTGAACATCTTCTCCTTGCCCTGGGCGCAGGCGTCGAGGTCGGCGTCGGCGAGGATGATCTCGTCGCCGAGGGTTTCGGCTTGCGCGACGATGCGCCCGTTGGGATCGACGATGCAGGAGCCGCCGATCAGGCCGGAGCCGTCCTCGTCGCCGGCCTTGGCCACCGCGACGACCCAGCAGGCGTTCATGTAGGCATTGGCCTGCGCCGCCATCTGCGAGTGGGCGGTGCGCAGGGCGGCGTCCTCGGTGGTGCCGCCGTTGGGGTCGTAGGCGGCGGAGTTGTAGCCGACGCAGACCAGTTCCGCACCGCGCAAAGCGAGCACGCGCCAGGCCTCGGGCCAGCGGCGGTCGTTGCAGATCAGCATGCCGAGCACGCCATTGGCCAACGCGGGGGCGCGGAAGGTGGGGAAGCCGAGATCGCCGTAGTCGAAGTAGCGTTTTTCGAGCTGCTGGAAGCGCGCGCCTTCGCGCGGCTCGATCGAGCCGGGGAGGTGGATTTTCCGGTACTTGCCGATCACCGCGCCGTCGGGGCCGACGAGGAGGGCGCTGTTGAAGCGCTGTCCCGCCGCGGTGCGTTCGGCGTAGCCGATGTAGAAACCCACGCCGAGTTCGCGGGCGCGGTCGAACAGGGCGCGCGTTTGCGGGCCGGGGAATTCGCGCTCGTAGTAGGTGTCGAGTTCCTGCGTGGTCTCGAAGAACCAGCGCGGGAAGAAGGTGGTGAAGGCGAGTTCGGGGAAGACGACGAGTTGGGCGCCCCGGCTGGCTGCCTGTTCGAGCAGGGCGATGAGGCGTGCGAGTGTGTGGGCGCGGGTGTCGGCCTTCTGGATCGGGCCGAGCTGGGCGCCGGCAAGGCGGAGGATGCGGGGCATCAGGTGCTCTGGCGCCTGACGAAGCGGCCGGTGCCGGGGGTGGCGCGGACGGTGGCGCCGTCCCAGATGGTGGTGCCGCGCAGGATGGTTTCGACCACGCGGCCGCGCATGCGGCGGCCGTGGTAGGGCGACCAACGCATCTCCGGGCGGTCCTGGAGGGTGGCTTCGTCGAAGCTGTAGTCGGCTCGCTCCATCACCAGCAGGTCGGCGTCGGAGCCGAGGCGGATGCTGCCCTTTTTCGGATAGAGGCCGTGCAGCCGGGCGGAGCGCTCGGCGCAGTAGGTGGCCATCAGGGTGGGCGACAGGCCGCGCTCGTCGAGCAGGGTGAACATCAGCGGCGCATAGCTTTGCAGGCCGGTGAGGCCGGCGCCGTTGGCAAAGATGTCGGGGGAGCCCTTGCGGTCGGCGGGCCAGGGGGCGTGATCGGTCGAGACATAGGCGACCTTGCCGGCGACCAGGCGCTCCCACATCAGTTCGACTTCGGCCTTGGTGCGGAAGGGCGGGTTGCACTTGCCGCGGCCGCCGAGGCGGACGAGGTCTTCCTCGGTCATGCAGAGATACTGGATGCAGGCCTCGCCGGTGGCTTTGGCGCCCATGGCGCGGAAGGCCTCGGCGATGTCGAAGCCGCGGGCGACGGAGGAATGGGCGATGTGGACATGGGCGCCGGTTTGCAGGCCGATTTCGAAAATTTCGAGGTCGGCCATGGTCTCGGCCAGCGGCGGGCGGGTGCGGCAGTGCCAGATGGCTGACGTGTTGCCGGCGGCCTTGGCTTCGGCGGTCAGGCGTTCGACGAGTTCCTGGTCCTCGTTGTGCACGGCGACGGGGAGGCCGGTTTTCGCGATCTCGGCGAAAGCGGCGACCATGGTGGGGTGGTCGATGCGCGGGAAGCGGACGGCGTCGTATTCGTAGGTGGAAAGCTTGAAGGCGGAGATGCCGGCGGCGGCGAGACCGGCGATGGCGTCGATGCCGCCGGTTTTTTTGATGGTGCCGTAGAGCGCGACATCGACATGGGCGGTGCGCTCGACCCAGCCGATCTTGTCCAGCAGCACGTCGGCCGAGGTCACGGCCTGGGGCACGTCGTAGGGCATGTCGACGCAGGTGGTGACGCCGCCGGCCGCCGCACTGCGGGTGGCGCCCTCGATGCCGGGCCAGCCGATGGCGGAGGCGGTGTGCATGTGGCCGTCGACCAGTCCGGGCATGATGTAGCGGCCGGAATGGTCGATGATCTCGGCGGCCGGCGGCGGTGCGCCCTGGCCGATGGCGGCGATGGTCTCGCCGCGCACGGCGACGTAGCCGGATCTGATGATTTCCGATGACGTAACGATATCGCCGCAGAAAACGCGATCGAACGGATCAGCCACTGAATACTCCACCCTGTGCAAGCGGCCGCGCTTGCCCAGCGGCGCGCGCGACCTTAGGAAGTGCCTGTATCAACGCTAGCCCGCACACGGCGCGGCGCCAATCCCGCGTCTGAATCGCCCGGAGGAGTCTGCCATGAAGTTGCATGACGTGAAGGTCTATCCGTCCAAGGCCCATCTGCCGCGCGAGGAGCAGCTGGCCTGGAAGATCGCCGGGGTCGCCGCCGACAAGGTCACGGTGCCGAAGGACACGACCGAGATGATCATCAACCGCATCATCGACAATGCGTCGGTCGCGATCGCGGCGATCAACCGCCGCCCGGTGGTCTCGGCGCGCGACATGGCGCGCGGACATGCGAAGAAGGGCGCGGCCACCGTGTTCGGCATGCCGTCGGGCAAGACGTTCAGCCCGGAATGGGCGGCCTGGGCGAACGGGACGGCGGTGCGCGAGCTCGATATGCACGACACGTTCCTGGCCGCCGACTACTCGCATCCGGGCGACAATATTCCGCCGATCCTGGCGGTGGGCCAGGCGCTGGAGAAATCGGGCAAGGATCTGATCCGGGGGCTGGCGACGGGGTATGAGATCCATATCGATCTGGTCCGCGCGATCTGCCTGCACGAGCACAAGATCGACCATATCGCCCATCTCTGCCCGGCGCAGGCCGCCGGCATCGGCACGCTGCTTGGCCTCAAGCAGGACGTGATCTTCCAGGCCGTCCAGCAGGCGGTGCATGTCAGCTTCACCACGCGGCAGTCCCGCAAGGGCGAGATTTCGAGCTGGAAGGCCTATGCCCCGGCGCATGCCGGCAAGCTCGCGGTTGAGGCGGTCGATCGGGTGATGCGCGGCGAGGGCGCGCCGAGCCCGATCTATGAAGGCGAGGACAGCGTGATCGCCTGGATCCTGTCGGGCCGCACGGCGCGCGACAAGGGCCTGCCCGAGGCGGTCTATCACGTGCCGCTGCCGGAGGCGGGCGAGGGCAAGCGCTCGATCCTGGACAGCTACACCAAGGAGCACAGCGCGGAATACCAGAGCCAGGCGCTGATCGACCTCGCCTTCAAGATGCGCGAGAAGATCGCGGACACCGCGCAGATCGAGAAGATCATCCTGCACACCAGCCATCACACCCATTACGTGATCGGCACCGGCGCCAATGATCCGCAGAAGATGGACCCCAAGGCCAGCCGCGAGACGCTGGATCATTCGATCATGTACATCTTCGCCGTTGCGTTGCAGGACGGGGTCTGGCACCACGTCGACAGCTACGCGCCGAAGCGGGCGGGGCGGGCGGACACGGTGGCGCTGTGGCACAAGATCGAAACCACCGAGGATGCCGAGTGGACGCGGCGCTACCATTCGCGCGATCCCAACGAGTTGGCCTTTGGCGGCCGGGTCGAGGTGATCATGAAGGACGGCAGCAGGCTGGTCGATGAGCTCGCGGTGGCGAACGCGCATCCGAACGGCGCCAAGCCGTTTGCGCGGGCGGACTACATCAGGAAGTTCACCACGCTGACCGACGGGATCATCGCGCCGCGCGAATCGATGCGCTTCCTCGAAGCGGTGCAGGACCTGCCGCGGCTGCCGGCGGGCGAGCTGTATCGGCTGAATGTGGCGATCCCGGCGGCGCGGCTGCAATCGGGCAAGCCCGGGATTTTTTGAACCGGCGGAAATTTTCAATTCCAAGGAGGAAACGACAATGAGCGAAACCGCTCCCTCGAACTTCAAGCCGAAGAAATCCGTGGCGCTTTCGGGCGTCACGGCCGGCAACACGGCGCTGTGCACGGTCGGGCGCAGCGGCAACGACCTGCATTATCGCGGCTATGACATCCTCGATGTCGCCGATATCTGCGAGTTCGAGGAGCTCGCGCATCTGCTCGTGCACGGGACGCTGCCGAACAAGGCGCAGCTCGCGACCTACAAGGCCAAGCTCAAGGCGCTGCGCGGGATTCCGGCCGCGGTGAAGGCGGTGCTGGAGACGATTCCGGCGGCGGCGCATCCGATGGATGTGATGCGCACCGCGGTCTCCGCGCTGGGCTGCGTGCTGCCGGAGAAGGAGGACCACAACGGGCCCGGCGCGCGCGACATCGCGGACCGGTTGATGGCCTCGCTCGGCTCGATGCTGCTGTACTGGCATCATTTCGCGCAGAACGGGCGGCGCATCGAGGTGGAGACCGACGACGATTCGATCGGCGCCCATTTCCTCCATCTGCTGCACGGCACGGCGCCGCGGGCGAGCTGGGTGCGGGCGATGCACACCTCGCTCAACCTCTATGCCGAGCACGAGTACAATGCCTCGACCTTCACCTGCCGGGTGGTGGCGGGCACCGGGTCGGACATGTATTCGGCGATCACGGGCGGCATCGGCGCGCTGCGCGGGCCGAAGCATGGCGGGGCCAACGAGGTCTCGTTCGATATCCAGAAGCGCTACGACACGCCGGACGAGGCGGAGGCGGATATCCGCGCCCGGGTCGCGGCCAAGGAAGTGGTGATCGGGTTCGGCCATCCGGTCTACACGATCGCCGATCCGCGCAACGAGATCATCAAGACGGTGGCGTGGCGGCTTTCGAAAGAGGCCGGCGACATGCGGATGTTCGAGATCGCCGACCGGATCGAGGCGGTGATGATGGAAACCAAGAAGATGTTCGCCAACCTCGACTGGTTCAGTGCGGTTTCGTATCACATGATGGGGGTGCCGACGGCGATGTTCACGCCGCTGTTCGTGATCTCGCGGACCTCGGGCTGGAGCGCGCATGTGATCGAGCAGCGCATCGATGGGAAGATCATCCGGCCGACGGCGAACTATGTCGGGCCGGAGAACCGCACCTTCGTGAAGCTGGCCGATCGCGGCTGATTACTTCGGTTTTTCGATCAAGCGCGCCGTGGCTTGGGCCACGGCGCGTTTTTTTGTCACGAAATCGTTCCCCTTGGTGACTTTTCGTTGACATCGGACGGGGTGCGGACCGATAGCGGATTCCACGTGACGTCAGGACATGTGCGAGTCGCTCGCGCTGGACTGGCAAGTCAAGATCCGGGGAAGGTTCGCGACATGGGCCGCAGACTCGTTCACGACAGCAACATTGCGTTGTGCGGACGCCTGCGGCCGATCGTCGCTTTCGCCGGCGAGGCCCCGCGCGCGGAGGTCCGTTCGCGCGGGCAGGCTGCGGCCTGGCTGCTTCATCCCGAGGCGCTCATTGGCCGGACCCCCAAGGCATTGAAGGAGTTTTCCGCGCCATGACCGATGAGACGATCAAGCCGATCCGCGCCCAGGCGCTGGCTGTGAAGGCGGCGACCAAGAAGGCGGCTGTCCCGAAGGCGGCTGCGGCCGCGCCGGCGCCCGCGCCGGTTGTCGCGGCTGCGGCGCCGGCCAAAAAGCCGGCCGCCAAGAAGGCGGCGGCGAAACCCGCGGCCGCCGCCACGGCCGCACCGGTCAAGGCCGCACCGGCCAAGGCGCCGGCGGCGAAGAAGGCGGCGGCTCCCGCAGCTTCTGCTCCGGCGGCGCCGGCGAAGAAGGCGGCCGCGGCGAAGAAGCCGGCGGCCAAGGCTGCGGCGCCCGCCAAGAAACCGGCCGCAAAGGCGGCGGCGCCTGCGAAGGCTCCTGCGAAGGCGACGGCGGCGGCAAAGGCTCCGGCGGCAAAGGCGACGCCCGCGAAAAAGGCTGCGGCCAAGCCGGCAACGGCGGCGGCCGCTCCGGCGAAGAAGCCGGCCGCCAAGAAGGCGGCGGCCCCTGTCGCGGCCCCGGTCGCGGCGCCGGTCGTGGCCGCTGCCGCCAAGCCGGCGGCGAAGAAGTCGGCCGCGAAAAAATCGGCGAGCGCCTGAACCACGAGGGCTGATCGGCGGGCGCATCGGCGCCCGCTGACTGGCTGTTCCTTGGCGAGCTGCCCCCTGGCTAGCTGAACGTCGCGAGCAGGTCCTCGACCTGGGCTGCGGTGAGCAGGCGCGGGGTCGTGCCGCGCAGCAGCAGGAACAGCTTGGCCGCCTCCTCCAACTCCTCGGCGGCGTAGACCGCGTCGGTGAGGGTCTTGCCGCTGACCACGGGGCCGTGGTTGGCCAGCAACATGGCGCGCGCGCCGCGGGCGGCAGCTTCGATCGCCGGTTCCATCGCGGCGTCGCCGGGGCGGTAATAGGGCACCACCGGCATGCTGCGGCCGACGCGCATGACGAAATAGGGCGTCAGCGGCGGGATCGGGTTGCCCGGCGCGACGTCGGGCAGGCAGGAGACGGCGGTGGCCATGGTGGAGTGCAGGTGCACCACCGCGCCGACCGGGGCGCCGGCGGCGGCGCGGCCGCGATAGGTGGCGCGGTGCATGAAGACTTCCTTGGACGGCGGATCGCCGCCGATGTGCCGGAAGTCCTCGTCGAGCTTGGACAGGCGCGCCGGGTCGAGCCGGCCGAGGGAGGAGTTGGTCGGCGTCATCAGGTAGCCGTCAGCGAGGCGGACGCTGATGTTGCCGGCGCTGCCGACGGAGAAGCCACGGGCGAACAGGCTGTGGCCGAATTGCGCGAGCTGCGCGCGGGTGGCGGTTTCGTCCATCACGACCCCAGCATGGCGAAGGCTTTGGTGAAGAAGTCGGGTGCGCCGAAATTGCCGGATTTGAGGGCCAGCAGGAGCGGGGCGGCGTTGCCCTCGGCGTAGGTCCAGGGCACCCCAGGGTCGATCTCGGGGCCGATGCGCAGCGCGCGGACGCCGAGGCGGGTGACCACGGCGCCGGAGGTTTCGCCCCCGGCAACGACGAGGCGGCGGACGCCGCGGGCGACCAGGCCCTCGGCGATGGCGGCGAGCGCGTGCTCGACCAGGCTGCCGGCGGCGTCGCGGCCAAGGTGGGCCTGCAGGGCGGCGACTTTCTCGGGCGGCGCGCTGGCGGCGATGACGACCGGCGTGGCGCCGAGCCGGGCTTCGGCCCAGGCGAGGGCTTGGGTGGCGAGGGCGGCGGCATCCGGGGTGGCGAGGGCGTCGAGTTCCAGGGTCGGCACCTTGTCGCGCGCGTTGCCGATCTGGAACAAGGTCGCGCGCGAACAGGAGCCGGCGAGGACGGCAGCGTGGCCGGCGACGGCGGGCAGGGCGGTGGCGTCGGTGGTGGCGAGCAGGCCGGCGCGGCGGAAATTGTCGGGCAGGCCGAGGGCGACGCCAGAGCCGCCGGTGATCAAGGGGTGGTTTTCGGCGGCCTCGCCGATGGCGCGCAGGTCGGCGTCGGTGACGGCATCGACGATGGCGAAGCGGCGGCCCTGCTCCTTCAGCGCCGTCATCGCCCGGCGGATGGCGGGGGCGCCGGCGTTGACGGTGGCGAAGGGGACGAGGCCGACGGTGCCCTGGCACTGGCGGGAGAGCACGCGCACGAGGTTGGCGTCGGTCATCGGCGTGAGCGGGTGGTTCTCCATGCCGCTCTCGTTGAGCAGGGAGGTGCCCACGAACAGATGGCCCTGGAAGACGGTGCGGCCGTTGGTGGGGAAGGCAGGGCAGGCGAGCGCGAAGCCGGCGCCGAGCGCGTCGGACAGGGCCTCGGCGACCGGGCCGATATTGCCGTGCTCGGTGGAATCGAAGGTCGAGCAGTATTTGAAGAAGAACTGGCGGCAGCCGGCCCGTTGCAGCCAGGCCAGGGCGGCGAGGCTGTCGGCGACGGCGTCGGCTGCGGGCGCGGTGCGGGATTTGAGGGCGACGATGATGGCGTCGGCGTCGGGCGCCTGGTCGTGCGGGCCGGGGACGCCGATGAGCTGGACGGCGCGCATCCCACCTTTGACCAGCATGGCGGCGAGGTCGGTCGCGCCGGTGAAGTCGTCCGCGATGCAGCCGAGCAGAGCCATGTCAGGGGTCTCCGTGGGGAAGGGCCAGAACATCGCGGTGGCCGACGCGCATGGCAAGCCTGCCAGCGGCGATCTGGCGCAGGCGGGTGCTTTGCCAATGGGCGATGGCGCCGCGGGCGGCGGGCAGGCGGAGGGTGGCGGCGACGGCGTGGCCGTGCACGAGGGCGGCCAGCATGGCGGCGGCATCGGGCGGGATGCGCCACGGCGACGGCGCGGCCACGACAGTGAAGCCGCGTGCGGTGAAGGCTGCGCGGACGGCGGCTGTCGCATGGCGGCCGAGGGCGGGGCCGAAGCCCTTGTCGCGCGCCTGGTCGCGGCGGAAGCCGGTGGTGACGGCGCGGTCGGCGGCGTGCGGCGGGCACGTGGCGTCGTGGCCGTCGACGTTGAGGCAGGCCAGCACCGGGCCGCGCGTGGCGGCGGCGAGGCGAGCGATCCAGCGGGCGGAGACGAGATCGAGCAGGGCGGAGCACACGATGGCGTCGGCTTGCCCGATATCGAGCGGGGCGAGGTCGGCAAGGTCGGCGACGCGGGTGGTGAGGCGCCAGATGCCGCCTTGGGTGCGCAAGGTGAGGCCGTCCAATGCGGACCGGACGGCGAAGCCGTGGACGTCGGCCCAGGCGGCGGTGATCGCGAGGGCGTGTTCGAGCAGGCCCGCATCCGCGTCGACCAGGAGCCAGGCCTGGTCGCCGCCGATGCGCGGGGCGAGCCAGCGGAACAGGCTGCCGCCGCCGGCGCCGAGGTCGATGAGGACGGGGCGGGGCGGCAAGGCCGCGATGAAGCGGGCGGCGAGGTCAGGATTGCGGGCAGCGGCATCGAACGGTTCGCGCAGGTCGAGCCAGTCGGCCGCGAAGGTCGCGCCGGTTGTCATGCCAGCGCGGCGGCGAAGGCCGCGGCCTGCGCGGGCCAGTCCGGCAGGCGTTGGCCGAGGGTCCAGGCGGCTTCGGCGACGCTGGCGCGCAGCGGGAGGTCGAAGATCAGGCGGCGGATGGCCTTGGAGAAGGTGACGAGGTCACCGACTTCGCAGACGATGCCGGCTTCGGGGGTGACCAGGGCGCCGGCGGCGCCGCCGTTGGTGATGGCGACCGGGAGGCCGCGCCGCAGGGCCTCGGCGATGGCCATGCCGTAGCCTTCGAACTGGGTGGCGAGGGCGAAAATGTCGGTACTGGCCCACAGCGCATCAAGCTCGGCGTCGACCAGCTCGGCCAGGAAGGTGACGCGCCGGGTGACGCCGAGTTCGGCGGCCAGGGCACGCAGGGAGTCGGCATGGGCGGAGCCGAGGCCGGGGCCGGCGATGGTGAGGTGCCAGTCGAGATCGAACAGGCGGGCGAGGGCGCGGATCAGCAGGTCGTGACCCTTGCGCGGGATATAGGCGCCGAGCGCGAGGACGTTGCAGCCGGGGCCGCCGGAGCCGGGGCAGCGCGCGGCCGGGGCGGTGCCGGGGACGACGACGCGGATGGCGGCGGGATCGACACCGAAATCCTTGGCCAGGCGTTCGGCGGTGTACGGGCTGGTGACGATGATGCGGGGCAGCGCCGGGAACAGCTCGCGCTCGATGGCGCGCAGGGCGTCGCGCGCGGCGTCGGTGCGGCCGGCTTCGAGCGCCGTGGGGTGATGGATCAGGCCGACGGCGCCGCGGGCGGCGAACTCGGCGGCGCAGGCGGCGAAGGCGGGCAGGCCGAGTCCGTCGATCACCGGGATGGTGCCGGGGGCGAGGCTGGCCCAGGCCTCTCGGGCGGCATCGCGCGCGACTTCGTCGGGCAGCGGGTGCTGGCCGGCGAGTTCGATCGCCGCGACCGTGTGGCCGAGGCCGCGCAGGCCGCCGATGATGGCGCGGTCGTAGCCGTAGCCGCCGGAAACGGTGGCCAGGCTGCCGGGGACGAGGAAGGCGAGCGGGCTCACGCCACCGCCCCCTCGTAGGCGGCCCAGGCGACCGGGCTTTCGCGCAGCAGCACTTTCAGGGCGGTGACGGCCTTGCCGCCGTCGCCCATCGCGCCGTCACGCAGGGCGGCGCTGAGCAGGGTATGGATGTGGTGGGCCATGAATTCGGTGGTGGTGTTCTGTCCGGCGAACTGGGGTTTGTCGTCGAGATTGCTGTAGTCGACCGTGTCGAGCACGCGGCGCAGCTCGGTCTTGGCGAGGCCGATGTCGATCAGCAGGTTGAGGGGATCGAGCCGGGGGGCGCGGAATTCGGCCTCGACGGCGAAGGTGGCGCCGTGGAGTTTCTGGGCAGGGCCGAATTCGGCGCCGGTGAAGCTGTGGGCGATCATGATGTGGTCGCAGACGGTCAGGCTGAACATCTTCTAATCCTCGTATGAGACGACATGGCAGAGCCCGCCGGCGAGCAGGCCGGGCATGCGGTCCGGGAGATCGGCGAAGCGGACGACCTGGTCAAGCAGCAGGTCGAGCTCGGGGGCGGCGAGCAAAGCGAGGGCCATGGCGAGGCGCTCGCCATGGCTGCGGCGGCCGCGCATGGCGGGGGCGACGGCGCCGACCTGGGAGGCGATCAGGCGCAGGCGGCGGGCGTGGAAGGCTTCGCCGAGGGGCAGGGCGGGCGCGCGGTCGCCGAACCAGCTGGCCTCGATGATACGGGCTTCGAAGGCGGCGCTGGCGAGGGCCTGGCGCAGGCCGGCCTCGGAGCCGGAGGCGTGGATGATCAGTTCGCGCTCGGGTGGGGCGGCCTCGGGTAGGGCGAAGGCGCAGCCGAAAGCATGGGCCAGGGCGGCGCGGGCGGGTTCGACATCGACGACAGTGACGTCGGTCGCGGGGATGCGGGCGAGCAGCCAGGCGGTGAGCAGGCCGACGACGCCGGCGCCGATCACGGCGATGCGCTCGCCGGGCAGGGGGGAGGCGTCCCACACGATGTTGAGCGCGGTTTCCATGTTGGCCGCCAGCGTGGCGCGGTGGTCGGGGATGTCGGGGGGGACCGGGATGCACATCGCGGCCGGTGCGTTGAACGCCCGCTGGTGCGGGTGCAGGACGAAGACGCGGGCGCCGGAATCGGTGTTGCCGACGACGCTGTAGCCGTATTTGACCGGGAAGGGGAAGCTGCCCGCCATCAAGGGCGCCCGCATGGTCTCGAATTGGCTGGGTGGGACGCGGCCGGCGAAGACGGTGGCCTCGGTGCCGCGCGAGATGCCGCTGGCGCGCGCGGTGATGCGCAGCTCGCCGGGGGCGGGGGGCGGCAGGGCGGTCTCGCGCAGGGCGCCGCGGCCTGGGGCGATGGTCCAGAAGGCGCGGGTTCTCATCGGGCGGCCGCGCGCAGCGGGATGTCGAGGAGGATGTCGCGGCCCAGCTGGTGCAGGGTCCAGTCCAGACGCAATCCGTCCTCGGGCCGGGCGACGCCGGGCAGGGTGAAGGCCGGGATGCCGTCACCAAGCAGGAGCGGGGCGATGGTGACGTGCAGGCGATCGAGCAGGCCGGCGGCGAGAAAGCGCGAGACGGTGACGCCACCGCCCTCGATGAACAGGCGCGACAGGCCGCGGCGGCGCAGCTCCGCGATCACGGCGGTCAGATCGAGGCCGCGCCCGGCGCGGGGCGCGCCGATGACGTCGCGGTCGCGGCTGGACGCGCGGTCCGCGGCGCAGACGATGAGGGTCGGCGGGCCGCCGCAGAAGACGCGGTGGTGGGCGGGCAGGCTCAGCTCGGTGTCGAGCACGACGCGGGTGGGGGAGGGGCCGTCGCAGAGTCTGGTGGTGAGGAGGGGGTCGTCGGCGCGGATGGTGCCGGCGCCGACCAGGACGGCATCGAACAAGGCGCGGAGGCGATGGGTGTGCAGGATGTCGTCCGGGCCGCTGATCCAGAACGAGGCGCCGCTGGCGGTGGCGATCTTGCCGTCGAGGGTCTGCGCGATGCGGCCGAGCACGAGAGGGCCGGCGAGCAGGGGCGCGTATAGTGGCAGGGCCTGCGCCGCGCCGGGCGCGCGCGCGAGGACCGACTGCCAGATCGCCTCATCGTCACCGGATTGCATGGGGCGGGCCGTAGCACTGCCGCCCGGAGAAGGCCAGCGCCGGGGTCAGATGCGGGTGGAAATGGCGAGGCCCTGGCTGGCGGACGTGGCGGGGCGACCGAGGCCGGTGTAGCGGGCGCCGTGGCCGGGCCGATCGCGCCGGGCGGACTGGGCGGCGGCGGCGATAAGGCCGATCACCCGTCCCTGGGCAGCGAGGCCGCGTTCGAGCAGGGCGCGGTTGCGTTGGGTCAGGGATTGCAGGCGCCCGAGGGCGGCGGGTGGGAGGGGGGCGGCCGGATCCAGGGCGGCAAGTGCGGCGACGGCGCGGCGCTTGTCCTCGGCGCAGGCGGCGGCCTGGCGCAGGTCCATCGCCGCGAGGGCGGCGTTTTCGCGGTCAAGCACCGTGGCGACGGCGTCGATGGCGGCGAGGACGGATCGGGTCATCGGGCGTGGGCCTCCTGCATCCGGAGCATCTGGTTGAACACGGGGACGGCGAGGCCGAGACCGCCATGGGCGGACATCTGTTTGGCGATGGACTGGACCAGCTGTGGCCGCCACAGCTCCTCCCCGGCGCCGCCGCCGAAAGGGCCACCGCCGGGCTTGTCGCCGCCGAGCGACACCGTGTCGAACATCGGCTGGAGCAGCGCGCCGAGGGCCATGGCCTCGAACGCCTGCGCTGCCTTCCAGGCCTTCTGCCCGTCCGGGGTGGCGAGCTGGGCGGCGGTGGGGGCTTGCGGGCGGATGATGTTCATCGGACCTGGAGTTCCGCCTGGAGCGCGCCGGCGGCCTTGATGGATTGGAGGATGGTGATCATGTCACGCGGACCGACGCCGAGGGCATTGAGGTTGGCAACCAGGTCGCGCAGGGTGACGTTGCCGCTGAGGATGCCGAGTTTCTTGTCGGCGGAGTCCTCGACCTGGATGTTGGTGCGGCCGACGGTGGTGGTGGTGCCGCCGGAGAAGGGGCCGGGCTGGCTGACCTCGGCCGTTTCGGTGACGCGGATGGTCAGGTTGCCCTGGGCGATGGCGACGGTGCTGACCCGGACATTGGCGCCCATGACGATGGTGCCGCTGGCTTCGTCGATGACGACCACCGCGGCACTGTCGGGCTGGACGCGGAGGTCCTCGATGCGGGCGAGGGTTTCAATGGTGTCGCGGCCGGCGAGATCGACCGCGACGGTGCGCGGGTCGGTCGCGCGGGCGGCGTTGGCACCGAGCGCGGCGTTGATGGCGGCGGCCATGCGCCGTGCGGTGGTGAGGTCGGGGTTGCGCAGGCCGAGGCGGAGCGCGGTCTTGTTGGCGAGGAGGTAGCCGACCTCCTTCTCCACCGTGGCGCCGTTGGCGATGCGCCCGGAGGTGGGCACGCCGCGGTTGACCGAGGCATTGGCGCCGCGCGCGGCGATGGCGCCGGTGGCGATGGCGCCCTGGGCGACGGCGTAGACCTCGCCGTCGGCGGCAAGCAGGGGGGTGACGAGGAGGGTGCCGCCGGTGAGGTCCTTGGCGTCGCCGAGGGCGGAGACGGCGATGTCGATGCGGCTGCCGCTGCGTACGAAGGCGGGGAGATTGGCGGTGACCATGACCGCGGCGACGTTCTTGGTCTGGAGCTTGGCTTCCTGGTCGCGGGTGTTGACGCCGAGGCGTTCGAGCATGCCGATCAGGGACTGGCGGGTGAAGACCGCCGAATCGAGCTTGTCGCCGGTGCCGGCGAGGCCGACGACGAGGCCGTAGCCGACGAGTTGGTTGTCGCGCACGCCCTCGACATCGGCGATGTCCTTGATCCGGACCTGGCCGCGGGCGGGCAGGGCGGCGAGGCACAGGGCCAGCAGCAGGGCCGCCGTGTGGCCGCAGCATCGTAGGTATCCGTCAATCATTGCGTGGCACTCTTGCTTCATGACAGGTCGGGAGAGGCAAGCGATGTGCCAGATGTTTGTCGCGGCAGACTGCGGAAATTCCGAGTGGATGACCCGGCAGAAGATGCCCGGTGGCGGGAACTGCCGGGTCGGGGGCAGCTGAGATGATGCCGATCGCGCCGACACGGTTGGCGGCAGGGATGCCAGCCGGGGCGTCGCGGCCGCGCGCCGCGGGCGGGTTCGCCCTGCCGCCGGACGAGGCACCGGCCGCCCGGCTCGCCGCGGCCGAGGAGGTTGCGGGACTATCGGCGCTGATCGGGCTGCAAGCCGAGACGGAGCCGGTGGCGGACCGGGAGGCGCGCCGCCATGGGCAGGAGCTGCTGACGCACCTGGCGGCGTTGCATCGCGCCCTGCTGGAGGCCGGCGGCGGCGGGCTCGACGCCCTGCGCGGACTGGTCGCGGCGGCCCCGGCGGCGGCGCAAGACCCCCGTCTGGCGGATGCCGTGGCGGCGATCCGGCTGCGCGCGATGGTCGAACTGGCACGGTATTCGACAGCGCGATGAATTCGGACAGTGCCCCGTACATTTCCTCCATAACCCCTTGGCGCCCCGGATTCCCGTCGCTATAAGGCCCGCGACTCACCCCCCCTCCGCCCCGCGGCGGAGCGTGGTCGAAACGACGCAGGATCGCCAATCTGATGATGGTCACACTGCCCCCGGATTATCGCCCCTCCGACGAGGAGGCGTTCATGAATCCGCTTCAGGTCGAGTATTTCCGGCAGAAGCTGCTGAAGTGGCGGGCGGAGTTGCTGCGCGAGGCCGACGGCACGCTGGCCAGCCTCTCCGAAGGGGGCATCCACGAATCGGATATCACCGACCGGGCCAGCGTCGAGACCGACCGGGCGCTGGAACTGCGCACAAGGGACCGTGCGCGCAAACTGATCTCCAAGATCGACCAGGCGCTCCAGCGCGTCGAGGGCGGCAGCTACGGGTATTGCGAGGAAAGCGGCGATCCGATCGGCCTGCGCCGGCTGGAGGCCCGCCCGATCGCGACGCTGTCGATCGAGGCGCAGGAGCGGCACGAGCGGATGGAGCGCGTCCACCGCGACGACTGAGACCGGCCGCGCGGTTCGTCGCGCGCGCCGCGCTGGCGCGTGATGGCATGAACGCCGCTTTCGCGGCGGCCGGGACCGTTCTAGGATGCGTGCAAGGTCTTCGAAGAGACCTGCCAACCTGGAGGATTCGTTCATGCTGCGTCGTCGTCAACTCCTGCAAGTCTCGGCCGGCGTGCTTGCCGCGCCCGCCATCGTCGAGAAGGTCGGCGCTGCCACCGCGTTCGACTGGAAACAGTTCAAGGGCCAGAAGATCGAGGTCAACTACCAGCTCTCGCCCCGCGCCGACGTCGCCAAGGCGAGCCTCAAGGCGTTCGAGGAGTTGACCGGCATCCGCGTCGGCTTCGAATCCATCCCCGAGCAGCAGCAGCGCCCCAAGGCGGCGCTCGAAATGGCGTCGGGCCACCCGAGCTTCGACGTGCTGCAGATCGCGATGCACGTCCAGAAGCGCCAGGTCGAGGCGGCCCACTGGATGGAAGATCTCAACCCCTACCTCAAAGACCCCACCCTCACCAATCCCGACTTCGACATCGCCGAGTTCTCCAAGCCCTCGATGAACGTCGGCATGGCGGCCGATGGCAAGATGACCGCGATCCCCTACAACCAGGACCTGTTCATCCTGTTCTACAACAAGGCGATGCTCGCCGAGGCCGGCTTCAACGGCCCGCCCAAGACCTTCGACGAGCTCTACGCCATGGCGAAAAAGATGACCGACCCGGCCAAGGGCCAGTACGGCTTCGTCGGCCGCGGCCTCAAGAACGCCAACGTGGTGCTCTATGACACCTTCCTGCTCGGCTTCGACCAGGAGACCGTGACCCCCGACGGCAAGAAGCTGCTGACCGACACGCCCAAGGCCATCGCCGCGGCGCAGTTCTACCAGAAGCTGATGCGCGACTGCGGCCCGCCGGGCTCGGTTGGGTTCAACTGGAACGAAGCGCAGACCAGCTTCATGCAGGGCCGCGCCGCGATGTGGATCGACGGCATCGGCTTCTCCGCCCCGCTGCTCGACCCCAACAAGTCGCGCATCACCGACAAGGTCGGCTTCGCCGCCGTCCCGGCCGGGCCGAACGCCCACAACACCGCCACCTTCATCGATGGCATCGGCGTCCCCGCCGGCGCGAAAAACAAGAAGCCCGGCTGGTACTTCTGCCAGTTCGCCGCCAGCAAGGAATCCATGAAGGAAATCCTGCGCTCCGGCTCCGGCACGCCGCCGCGCTCCAGCCCGTATAACGATCCCGACGTCCAGAAGAACGGCAAGTTCCCCAAGGACTGGTTCGAAGCAACCCTCCAGAGCCTCAAGATCGCCCGTGCCGGCCTGCCTGTGATCGTGCCGGTCACCGAGTTCCGCGACACCATCGGCGTCGGACTGACCAACATCGTGGGCGGCGCGGATGCGGCGAGCGAGTTGAAGAAGGCGACCGAGACGTTCCAGCCGATCCTTGACAAGGCGAACGCCGGCTGACCTGCGGCGGGGGCGGAAACCAGCCGGTTTCCGCCCGTTGGCCGCCTATCCCAGCCGGCCCTTGAGGAACGGCGCCAGGGCGTCGAGAAAGCCTTTGGTGTTCTGCGAGGCGACGTTGTGCCCGCAGTCCGGCACCGTGATCAGTTCGCCCTCGGGCAGCGCGTCGCGGAAGCGTTCGGCGGCGTCGGGGTCGAGAATGTTGGACGTCGCGCCGCGCAGCACCAGCGTGGGCAGGCGCAGTTCGGCAACGGCTTCGAGGGTCAGATTGTCCCGCAGGCGGCGCCCGGCGAGCAGGCCGAGGCGACGCGGCGCGGGGTCGCACTTGCTGATGTATTTGCCGTCAGGGCGTTGCAGCATGTTGTATTTCACCGTCCGCTCGATGTGCGCGCGCGGCCGGTAGGGGTCATATTTCCGTACATTGGCGACGAATTCCTCGAGGTCGTCGAACTCTTCGTTGGCGCGCACAAAGCCGCCGATGGATTGGCGGCCCTTCTCGGAGATCTCGGGGCCGATATCGACGATGACGAGGCCGCGCAGCGCGGTCTGGCCGCGATGGGCGAGCAGCATGGCGTTGCGCCCGCCCATGGAGTGGCCGACCAGGACCGGGCGGTCGAGACCGAGGGCCGCGATGAAGGCTTCGGCGTCGAGCGCCATGGTGTGGTTGGAATAGTCCACGTCGCGCGCCCATTCGCTGTCGCCGTGGCCGCGCTGGTCCAGCGCCAGCACGCGGTAGTCGCGGGCCAGCGCGAGGCTCACCAGGTCCCAGGCATGGGCGGATTGGTGGCCGCCATGGAGCAGCACGACCGCCGGCGCCTCGGCCGCCCCCCACTCCAGGAAATGGAAGCGGTGGTGGCGCAGCACGATGTTGTGCGAGGCGTAGCGCGTGGCCGGAGCGAACGGCAGGCCGAGATCGGCGGCGCTGGCGAGCAGGCTGGCGAACTCGGCGCTCCGCGTCATGTCGTGGGGCGCCTGTCCGGCGGCGAATTCGTTCAGGAACATCAGGCCCCCCGTGGTGGCACCGCCGAGATTGGCGCGCTGCGAGGGAAACTGGCACGGCTCGGCCGCGGCATCCAGGCGGCGTCTTGCCCCGCTTTCGCCGCCGCCCTACAAGCGGTGCTCATCAACCGAGCGGGGGAGGTTTCCCATATGAGCAAGATCATTCGTACCGAGCCGAATGCGATCCTGGCCAAGGCCGTGGAATATCACGGCTTCGTTTTCCTGCAGGGCTGCACGGCGAAGGATACCTCGCAGGGCATCGAAGGGCAGACCGCGCAGGTGCTGGCCCTGATCGACGAACTGCTGGAGACCCATGGCACCGACAAGACGCGCGTGCTGCAGGCCCAGATCTGGCTGAAGGACATCCGCGATCGCGACGCCATGAACAAGCTGTGGTCGGCCTGGCTGCCCAAGGACGGCGCGCCGGCGCGGGCCTGCGTGGAGGCCAACATGGCCGACCCGCGCCTGCTCGTGGAGATCATGGTCACTGCCTGCAAGTAATCTTGATTGGCGACCGGGAACGGCGGCGGAGATACACTCCGCCGCCGTTCGTCTGTACGCCGCGTGTGTCGCGGGCCGGAATTTAACCATCCTGCGTTGTGGCTGATTCGCCACACACAACATATTTGCCACGGCCGCCGCGGGCGCGGTACTGAAACAGGCAAGTGTTCCTATCACAAAGAGTTATCCACAGGATGAATTTACGAATGCGCATAACTGACGCGCGAATTCGGCTTTGATGGGTTGCCTTGCTCACGACCTCGTAGCAATCGGAAACACGGCTGCGGCGGCATCGAGGAGCAGAGCATGACGGTTAGGACAATGGGTCGTACAGGTGTGGCGCAGATGGCTCGCGGCGCGTCGCTGTTGATCGCCCTATGCCTCGTCGCCCCCGCCTTCGCTGCGAGCCCTGCCGCGAAGACTGCCGAAGTCAAGACGACCGCGGTGCATGTCGCCGCCCCGGCCAAGAAGATATCGTCGGCGCAGGCCAGCAAATCCTCGCCGCTGAAGACCAGCAAAGTGGTGTACGCGGCGAAAAGCTACGGTATCAGCTGCGTGCCTTATGCCCGCTCGGTGACAGGCATGGATATCAAGGGCAATGCCAAGGACTGGTGGGGCAATGCCGCCGGCCAGTATGCCCGTGGCAGCCGGCCCGAATCCGGCTCGGTGATGAGCTTCCGCGACACCGCCGGCATGCGGCTGGGCCATGTGGCCGTGGTGACGCGGGTGGTCGACAGCCGGATGGTGGAGATCGACCACGCCAACTGGCGCGGCCCGGGCGCGACCAAGGGCAATGTGTTCAAGAGCATCCCGGTGATGGATGTCTCGGAGAACAACGACTGGAGCCGGGTGCGGGTCGGGCTTGGCCATACCGGGGAATATGGCGGCACCGTCTATCCGACCAACGGTTTCATCTATGACCGCCCCGAGAGCGGCCAGATGATGGCGCAGGCGTCGTACCGTCCGTCGAGCGCGCTGTTGACGCCGAGCACCTGGCGCGATGCGGAACTGATCCACCGCGAAATCCGCTGAGCTTCTCCGCGATCGGGGCTGTCAGGGCTGCGCCGGGAGACCGGGGCGGCCCTTTTTCGTGTCCCGGGGGGGAATGGTGCCGGGTGAGGGGATTGAACCCCCGACCTTCGGTTTACAAAACCGCTGCACTACCGCTGTGCTAACCCGGCATCCTGGCGATTGCGCGCTCGGGCGGGAATAGCCTCGCCGGCCCGCCGCCGTCAACGGCCGGATCAGCCGGCGCAGGGCCATCGGGTGAAGGCGAAGCGAACAAGACAGGCTCCGCCGGCCAAGGGCCGTAGGCCCCTGGACCCCATTCATTTGAGCGGCCGGATCACTGA
>CAIYSR010000153.1 GCA_903928895.1 uncultured Rhodospirillales bacterium
AGCAAGGCTCCGCCGGCCAAGGGCCGGAGGCCCTTGGAACCCAACACCGCTCGCGGCTGAGGCGCCGGCCTTCGGGTGATGTCGATGGGTTCTTGGGCGACGCCCGATATTCCTTTTGGCGGCGTGGGTGATTGCCTGCGGCGCAAGGCAAGGAAGGGCGGGTTGAACCGGGGGGCAGCGCCACAGCCGCGAGCGGTGATGGGTTCCGAGCGCCTACGGCCCTTGGCCGGCGGAGCCTTGCCTGCCTTGGCCCTTCCCCCCCGACACTTCGCAGGAACACATATGGAACAGGAGATTTTTGCGCTAAGCTGAACGGATGCGGGTCTGGGGGCTCCAGCCCCCAGCGGGTCCAGGGCGGCGCCCTGGCCTTGCTTTCTCTGGGTGTGGGTGTTGCGCAAGATGTCCGATGTGTTGATGGGTTTGCCGCCGGTGTTGTTCATGCCGCAGAAGCAGGCGGCCAAGGCGGTGACGCGGCGGCTGCGGGTGGTGAGCGAGTACGAGCCGGCGGGGGATCAGCCGGCGGCGATCCGTGAGCTGGTGGCGGGGGTGACGGGATTGGAGCGGGACCAGGTGCTGCTGGGGGTCACGGGCTCGGGCAAGACGTTCACGATGGCCAAGGTGATCGAGGCGGTGCAGAAGCCGACGTTGATCCTGGCGCCGAACAAGACGCTGGCGGCGCAGTTGTATGCGGAGATGAAGTCGTTTTTTCCGGACAATGCGGTCGAGTATTTTGTCTCGTACTACGATTACTATCAGCCGGAGGCGTATGTGCCGCGGACCGATACGTATATCGAGAAGGATTCGCAGATCAACGAGCAGATCGACCGGATGCGGCATGCGGCGACGCAGGCGATGCTGGAGAGGAACGATGTGATCGTGGTGGCCAGCGTGTCGTGCATCTACGGCATCGGGTCGGTCGAGACGTATGCGAAGATGGTGGTGAAGCTGGAGGTGGGGGGGCGGATTGACCGGGACCGGCTGGCGAAGGGGTTGGTGGAGTTGCAGTACCGGCGCAATGACGCGGCGTTTCAGCGGGGGAATTTCCGGTTGCGCGGCGAGGTGGTGGACATCTATCCGGCGCAGTACGAGGACCGGGCGTGGCGGGTGGTGTTGTTTGGCGACGAGGTGGAGGGGATCAGCGAGTTCGATCCGTTGACCGGCGAGGTGACGGCGAAGCTGGAGACGATCACGGTGTATGCGAATTCGCATTATGTGACGCCGCGGCCGACGCTGACGCAGGCGGTGCAGGATATCAAGGTGGAGTTGAAGGCGCGGCTGGATCAGTTTGTCGCCGAGGGGAAGCTGCTGGAGGCGGAGCGGTTGACGCAGCGGACGACGTTTGACATCGAGATGATGGAGACGACGGGGGCGTGCAAAAGCATCGAGAATTATTCAAGGTATTTGTCGGGGCGGAAGCCGGGGGAGCCGCCGCCGACGTTGTTCGAGTATTTGCCGGAGAATGCGCTGCTGGTGGTGGATGAGAGCCATGTGACGGTGCCGCAGTTGGGGGGCATGTATCGGGGGGATTATGCGCGCAAGTCGATTTTGGCGGAGTTTGGGTTCCGGCTGCCGTCGTGCATCGACAACAGGCCGTTGAAGTTCGAGGAGTGGGAGCGGTTCCGGCCGCAGACGGTGTTTGTCAGTGCGACGCCGGGGCCGTGGGAGATGGAGCGGACGCATGGGGTGTTCGCGGAGCAGGTGATCCGGCCGACCGGGCTGATCGATCCGGTGACGGATATCAGGCCGGTGGAGCGCCAGGTGGACGATCTGCTGGCGGAAATCCGGATCGTGGCGGGCGGCGGCGGGCGGGTGCTGGTGACGGTGCTGACGAAGCGGATGGCGGAGGATCTGACCGAGTATCTCAACGAGAACGGGGTGAAGGTGCGGTATCTGCATTCGGATGTGGATACGCTGGAGCGGATCGAGATCATCCGGGATTTGCGGCTCGGGGTGTTCGATGTGCTGGTGGGGATCAACCTGCTGCGCGAAGGGCTGGATATTCCGGAATGCGCGCTGGTGGCGATATTGGATGCGGACAAGGAGGGGTTTTTGCGGTCCAAGACCTCGCTGATCCAGACGATCGGGCGGGCGGCGCGGAATATCGACGGGCGGGTGATCCTGTATGCGGATCGGATGACGGACAGTTTGCGCTACGCGATCGAGGAGACCGAGCGGCGGCGCAACAAGCAGCGGGCGTGGAACGAGGCGCATGGGATCACGCCGCTGGGCATTCGCAAGACCATCGGCAAGGTGCTGGAGAGCGTGTTCGAGCAGGATTATGTGACAGTTTCGCCGGTCAAGGGGTCAACCGCCGAGTTTGTGGGCAAGGATTTGAAGGCGTCGATCGCGGAGCTGGAGAAGCGGATGCGGGCGGCGGCGGCGGATCTGGAGTTCGAGGAGGCCGGGCGGTTGCGCGACGAGATAAGGCGGCTGGAGGCATTGGATCTGGGGCTGGCGCCGCCGCCGGTGGCGAGTGCGGTGACGCGGGCGAAGCGGGATTGGATGCCGGAGCCGCTGGGGCCGGGGGGCGGGGGGTATGATCCGAAGAAGATGAAGGGCGGCGGGCGGCGGCGGGGGCGGTGAGCGGGATGCGCTGGCGGCTCTGGCTCGGGGAGCGGCGGCTGCGGATTGCCAGCGGGCTGGTGATTTTCGTCTATGTGACATCGCATTTTCTCAATCATGCGGCGGGGAATATTTCCATCGCGGCGATGGAAGTGGCGGTGCATTGGCAAACCTCGTTCTGGCAGAGCCCCCCTGCGACGGCGGTGCTGTATGCGGCGGTGCTGGTGCATCCGGGGCTGGGGCTGTGGGCGTTCTATGCGCGGCGGCATCATGGCTGGACGGCGGGTGAAATCTGGCAACTGGCGCTGGGGTTGACGATCCCACCGTTGATCATGAGCCATATCGTGGGGACGCGGCTGTCGCAGACGATGTTCGAGACCTGGAACGGGTATGGCCAGGTCCTGGCGCGGTTGTGGGTGCTGGACCCGGCGCATGGGGTGCAGCAGACGGTGGTGCTGGCGATCGCCTGGGTGCATGGGTGTATCGGGTTGTACTACTGGTTGCGGCTGCAGCGCTGGTTCGCGGCAGTGGGGCCGGTGTTGCTGGGCTTGGCGGTGGCGGTGCCGCTGCTGGCGTTGCTGGGGTTCTATCGGGGGAGTGTCGAAATCCAGGGCCTGTTCGCCGATCCGGCGTGGCGGGCGGAGAACTGGGTGGAGGGGGAGATTGGGACGGCGGCCCAGGGGGCGGTGCTGTATCAGGTGTGGCTGGGGTTGCTGGCGGGGTATTTCGGGCTGATCGGGCTGGTTCTGGCGGCGCGGGGGGTGCGGACCTGGCGGGAGCAGCGGTTTGCGGGGGTGACGGTGCGTTATCCCGGGGGGCGGCGGGTGCGGGTGCCGCTGGGGTATTCGGTGCTGGAGGCGAGCCGGGTGGGGCGGATCGCGCATGCGAGCGTGTGTGGCGGGCGGGGGCGGTGTTCGACCTGTCGGGTGCAGGTGGTGGCGGGGGAGGACGGCATCGCGTCGGCGTCGGCGGCGGAGGCGGCGGTGCTGGAGCGGATCGGGGCGGGGGTGGGGGTGCGGCTGGCCTGCCAGATCCGGCCGCGCCTGAATGTCACGGTGGTGCCGCTGGTGCCGGCGCAGGGGGCGGCGGCTGGAAGGGCGACGGGGGCGCGGCGGGTGGCGCGGGGCCCGGAGGAGCGGTTCATCGTGGTGATGGTCGTGGATATGCGCAATTCGACCGCCATGGCGGAGAATCGGATGCCGTTCGACACGGTGTTCATCGTCGATCGGTTCGTCGATGCGATCGGGCGGGCGATCCGCGATGCCGGCGGGCGGGCGAACCAGTTCACCGGGGATGGGGTGTTCGCGCTGTTCGGCATCGAGGCGGGGGCGGCAGAGGCGTGCCGGCAGGCGCTGGCGGCGGTGGCGGGGATCGGGCGCAATGTGGAGGCGATGAACGCGGCGCTGAGCGATCCGCTGGGGGCGGCGCCGGGCGTGCCGGTGCGGTTCGGCATCGGGGTGCATGGCGGGATGGCCGTGGTGGGGGAGATTGGGTTCGAGGCGAGCCGGATTTTCACCGCGCTGGGGGACCCGGCGAATGTGGCGTCTCGGCTGGAGAAGTTGAGCAAGACCTGGGCGGCGGAGGCGGTGGTGTCCGAGGCGGTGTGGCAGGCGGGCGGGTTCGGGGAGGATGGGCGGCGAGAGACTGCGGAGATGGCGGGGCGGCAGGGGCGGCTGGAGGTGCGGGTGATCGCGCGGGCGGCGGGGCTAGAGCGTGATCGAAACTGATAGGCGTTCCGATCACGCTCTAAGCAGGCTTTCGCAGGACGGACCAAGGATGCATTTGCAAACATCGTGCAGGCGAAAGCCAGCTTAGCATTCAGCAAGAGCGCAAACCTGAGAGTGTTTGCTCAGGGGGCGGGCAGGGGCGGCAGGCGGATTGCGGGGCGATCGAGGCGCTGCGGTCTCAGCGGCCGCGGCGCAGTTCCTGCTTGGCGATCGCGGCACGGTGGACCTCGTCGGGGCCGTCGACCAGGCGCATGGTGCGCCCGGTGGCCCAGGCGTAGGCGAGGTGGAACTCCTGGCTCACGCCGCCGCCGCCATGGGCCTGGATCGCGCGGTCCAGCACCGCCAGTACCATTTTCGGCACCGCGACCTTGATCATGGCGATTTCGGCGCGGGCCTCCTTGTTGCCGACGCGGTCCATCATATCGGCCGCGCGCAGGACCAGCAGGCGGGATTGCTCGATCTCGATGCGGCTGTCGGCGATCCATTCCATCACCACGCCCTGCTCGGCCAGCGGCTTGCCGAAGGCGACGCGGGACTTGGCGCGGGCGCACATCGCCTCCAGCGCGCGTTCGGCCACGCCGATCTGGCGCATGCAGTGGTGGATGCGGCCCGGCCCGAGGCGGCCCTGGGCGATTTCGAAGCCGCGGCCCTCGCCGAGCAGGATGTTGGAGACCGGCACCCGGACGTCCTCGAAGGCGACTTCGGCGTGGCCGTGCGGGGCGTCGTCATAGCCGAAGACGTGCAGGGCGCGGATCACCCGCACGCCCGGAGTGTCGCGCGGGACGAGCACCATGGATTGCTGCTGGTGGCGTGCCGCGTGCGGGTCGGTTTTGCCCATCACGATGAAAATGGCGCAGCGCGGGTCCATGGCGCCCGAGGTCCACCATTTCCGCGCGTTGATGACGTAGTGGTCCCCGTCGCGCACGATGCGGGCCTCGATGTTGGTGGCATCCGAGGAGGCGACCGCGGGTTCGGTCATGGCGAAGCCCGAGCGGATCTTGCCCTCGAGCAGGGGGGCGAGCCAGCGTGCCTTGTGCTCGGCGCTGCCGTAGCGCAGCAGCGTCTCCATGTTGCCGGTGTCGGGGGCCGAGCAGTTGAACACCTCGGGGGCGATGTGCGAGCGGCCCATGATTTCGCAGAGCGGGGCGTATTCGAGATTGGTCAGCCCGTCCGGATGTTCGTGCTTGGGCATGAACAGGTTCCACAGCCCTGCGGCCCGGGCCTTCTCCTTCAACGCCTCCAGCACCGCCGGCTGCGCCCAGCGCGTGGGGGCGGCATCGAGGGCAGCGTCGAATTCGTGCTCGGCGGGATAGATATGCGCGTCCATGAAGGCGCGCAGGCGGTCCTGCAAATGGCGGACCTTGTCGGAATGTTCGAAGTTCAATGCAGCCTCCTTCAGGCAAACCTAAAGCGCCATATCACCACTTTTCGCGGGGTGCGGGAAGCAAGCCACGCCGAAAAGGCAGGGCACAGCAAGGCTCCGCCGGCGTCGTGCGCAGCACGCCTCCGGCGTGAAGGGCCGTGAGGCCCTTGGAACCCTCCACTCCTCGCGGCTGAAAAGCCGGTCTTCAGATGACGACCCCGTCCTCCGCTTCGTTGCGCCGCAGGCAACAACCATCGCCGCCGCACATTCGATGGGCTTCGCCCGCGCCCCAACCGCTGAAATGGATGGGTTCTTAGGGCCTCACGGCCCTAAGCCGGCGGAGGCTTGCTTGCCTTCCCCTTCTCCCCCCTGCCCCACCCACTATACTCCCCCCACCCAACCGGAGCACGCCGCCATGCGCGAGGATATCGCCCTGCCCACCCCCTACATGATCGCCTACACCGAGGGCGCCATCGGCTGGATGGTCTTCAACAACCCCGAGCGCCGCAACGCCGTCAAAGCCGCCATGTGGGAGGCCATTCCCGCCATCATGGACCGCTTCGAGGCCGACCCCGCGGTGCGCGTCGTCGTCATCCGCGGGGCCGGCGAGAGTACCTTCATCGCCGGGGCCGACATCAGCGAGTTCGAGCAGCATCGCGCCTCCCCCGAGGCGCTCGCGAAGTACGAGGCCAATTCCGACGAGGCGGCGCTGCGTATTGCCCATTCCCGCCTGCCCACCATCGCCATGATCCGCGGCTGGTGCATCGGCGGCGGGGTCGGGCTGTCGCTCGATTGCGACCTGCGCATCGCCGCCGTTGGTTCCAAGTTCGGTGTTCCCGCCACCCGGCTCGGGCTCGGCTACTGGGCCAGCGGCGTCAAGCGCCTGATGGATGTCGTCGGCCCCGCCCATGTGACGGAGATCTTCTTCACCGCGCGGCATTTCTCGGCCGAGGAGGCGCTTGCGATGGGGCTCATCAACCGCGTCGTCCCCGAGGCCGAGCTCGAAGCCTATGTGCGCTCGTACTGCGCCATGATCGCGGAGAACGCGCCGTTGACCATCCAGGCGGTCAAGCGCACGGTCCAGGAGCTGTCGGCGAGCTCGACCGCCGCGGATATCGCGGAATGCGACCGGCTGGTGCAGGCCTGCTTCGACAGCGAAGATTACGTCGAAGGCCGCCGCGCCTTCATGGAAAAACGGCGCCCGGTGTTTAGGGGGCGCTGAACAGGGAGCCGCTCATGCCGTCCAAGATCGTTGTCGTTCCGCTCGGCGAGTCCGACGTGGAAATCTCCACCGCCATGGCGCCCGCCGGCTTCGAGCTGGTGATCGCCCGGCCCAACACGGCGGAATTCCGCGCCGCCATGGCCGACATGAAATACCTGGTCGGTTTCGGCGACCCCTCGATGGATGACGCCTTCTACCGCTCAGCCCCCAAGCTCAAGCTCGTCCAGCTCCTGTCCGCCGGCTATGACCGCTGCGACATCGCCTCCGCGCGCCGTGCCGGCGTGCCCATCGCCAACAACGGCGGCGCCAACTCGGTCGCCGTCGCCGAACACGCCATCCTCCTCATGCTCGCGGTTTCCCGCCGGCTGGTATGGCAGCACGAAAACGTCGCCGCCGGGCGCTGGCGCGGCAATGACTGGCAGGAGAAGCATCTCTACGAACTGCACGGCCGCACCCTGGGCATCATCGGGCTCGGCACCATCGGCAAGAAAGTCGCCCGCCTCGGCAAGGCGTTCGGCATGAACGTGATCTATTACGACATTGCTCGCCTCAACGAGGACGCCGAAGACGCCATTGGCGCGCGCTTCCGTCTGCGCGACGAAGTTCTGCGCGAGGCCGACGTGGTCAGCCTCCACGTGCCCCTGCTCCCCGCCACCCGCCACATGATCGGCGCCGCCGAACTCGCCCTCATGAAAAACACCGCCATCCTCATCAACACCTGCCGCGGCCCGGTGGTGGACGAAACCGCCCTCCACACCGCCCTCAGCAATGGCACCATCGCCGCCGCCGGCCTCGATGTGTTCGAACAGGAACCGCCGCCGCCGGACAACCCGCTCTTCACCCTGGACAACGTCATCCTGACCGCCCACCTCGCCGGGCCGACCTGGGAAAACCGGTTCAAACGCTTCCGCAACGCGTTCGACAACGTCCAGCGCGTTGAACGCGGCGAAGGGGCTTCGTGGGTGATACCGGAGCTTCGGTAGGCGGCCTCAAGGCAAGCAAGGCTCCGCCGGCCAAGGGCCGAGAGGCCCTTGGAACCCATCACTGCTGGCGGCTGGGGCACTGGCCTTCAGGTGGGAACCTCGTTCCTGCTTGCGCCGCAGGCATCGATCCCACTGGCCGGACAATTCTGTGGGCCTGCGCTTGAATGGCTTCGCCAGCGCCAGCGGCGAGATCGTGGGTTTGCGGTTGAAGGCCGGCGCCCCAGCCGCATGAAGTGACGGGTTCCAAGGGCCTCTCGGCCCTTGGCCGGCGGAGCCTTGCTTGCCTGTGCCCGCCTTCTAGTACCCGTTCAGCGCCGCGTATCGATCCCGATGAAACCCGGTCGAGCCGAAGGTGATTTCGGCGACGCGGGAGCGTTTGAGGAAGAAGCCGATTTCGTGTTCGTCGGTCATGCCGATGCCGCCGTGCATTTGGACGCCTTCGGAGCTGGCGAGGTTGAGGGTGGCGTTGGCTTTGGCTTTGGCCAGGCTGGCGAGGGCGGCGGCGTCGGCGGCGCCTTCGTCGAGGGCGGTCAGGGCGGCCAGCACGGCGGAGCGGGTGACTTCGATTTCGGCGAACAGCACGGCGGCGCGGTGTTTGAGCGCCTGGAAGGAGCCGATGGGGACGCCGAATTGTTTGCGGTCCTTGAGGTATTGCACGGTGCGGTCGAAGGCTTCGCAGGCGCTGCCGAGCATTTCGGCGGCGAGGCCGACGCGGGCGCGGTCGAGCAGGCGGTCGAGCAGGGCAGTGCCGCCGCCGTCGGTGCCGAGCAGGGCGCCGGCGGGGAGGTGCACGTTGGCGAGGGTGACGAGGGCGGCGTTGCGGCTGTCGGCCATGAGGCGCCGCGTGATGGTGACGCCCTGCGTGGCGGCGGGGACCAGGAACAGGGTGATGCCGGCGGCGGTGCGGGCGGAGACGATGAGCAGGGTGGCGACGTGGCCGTCGAGCACGAAGGTCTTGCGCCCGTCGAGCACCCAGCCGTCGGCGCTGGGCCGTGCGGTGGCGGCGACGGCGGCAGGGTTGTGGTGGGAGCCTTCTTCGGAGGCAAGAGCGGTGATGGTGTCGCCGGAGAGCAGGCTGGTCAGGTAGGCCGATTTCTGCGCCGGCGTGCCGGCGATATCTAGGGCGGAGGCGCCGATCAGGGCGGTGGAGATCAGCGGGCTGGCGGCCAAAGTGCGCCCGGCGGCTTCGAGCACCTGGCCGAGGCCGACCATGCCGAAGCCGGAGCCGCCGGCGTCCTCGGAGACGAGGAATCCGGTCCAGCCGAGATCGGCCATTTCGCGCCAGAGCTCACGCGAGAAGCCGGTGGGGTCGGCGCTGTCGCGGAGTTTGCGCAGCGCGAGGATGGGGGATTTTTCGCGGAAGAAGTCGAGCGCCTGGTCGCGGACGAGTTGGGCGTCTTCGGAGAGAACGAGGGCCATGGTGCTTGCCTCAGTCGGGAAGGCCAAGCACGCGCTTGGCAATGATGTTGAGCTGCACTTCGGAGGTGCCGCCTTCGATGGTGTTGGCTTTGCTGCGCAGCCATTCGCGGGTCCAGCGCAGTTCGTCGGCCGAGAAGTCATCGCCTTCCCAGCCCACGCCCTGCACGCCTTCGGCGGCGAGGACCATTTCGTAGCGGCGCTTGTTGAGCTCGGTGCCGTAGTATTTGAACATCGCCGACATCGGGCCGGGCGGGCGGCCGGCCTGGGCCTCGTCGGCGGCGCGCTTGCGGGTGAGCTGGAAGGCCGCGGCGTCGATGGCGTAGGCGGCGATGTCCTGCCGCAGGGCGGGATCGGCGATGCGGCCGTCCTGCTCGCCGGCGTGGAGCTTGGCGAGCTCCCAGGCCGGGGTGTTGGCGAGGCCGCCGGCGCGGTCGCCGATGCCGCCGATGGATTTGCGCTCGTGTTCGAGCAGGCGCTTGGCGATGGTCCAGCCCTTGTTCAGCTCGCCGAGGAGATTTTCGCGCGGGACCTGGACGTTCTCGATGAAGGTCTCGCAGAACACCGAGGCGCCGCTGATGAGGCGGATCGGCCGGGCGCGGACGCCGGGCTGGGCCATGTCGATGAGCAGGAAGGAGATGCCTTCGTGTTTCTTGGCGGTCGGGTCCGTGCGGACGAGGCAGAAGATCTTGTCGGCGTAATGGGCGTTGGAGGTCCAGATCTTGTGGCCGTTGACCAGGAAATGGTCACCCTGCAGGACGGCGCGGGATTGCAGGCCGGCGAGGTCGGAGCCCGCGCCGGGCTCGGAGTAGCCCTGGCACCAGCGGATTTCGCCGCGGATGATTTGGGGCAGGTGTTCCTGCTTCTGCGCCTCGGTGCCGTATTCGAGCAGGACGGGGGCGAGCATGGTTTGGCCCATGCCTTGCAGCGGGGCGCGGCAGCCGAGGGCGCGCATTTCCTCGCCGAGGATTTCGGCCTGTTCGAGGGACAGGCCGCCGCCGCCGTATTGCTTGGGGAAGGTCGGCAGGGTCCAGCCGCGGGCGGCCATGCGGTCCATCCAGAGTTTCTGCTCCGGGTGTTTCCAGGTGGGGTTGCGCCCGCCCCAGACGGTCTCGTCGGCGGGGGCCGGCGTGCGCATCAGCGGCGGGCAGTTGTCCTGCAACCAGGCGCGGGTTTCGGTGCGGAAGGCGGCGAGGGACATGGTGGTTCTCCTAGACCTGGGAGTAGCCGGAACCGGGCGTCTCGACGCCGCGGCCGTGGCCGGATTTGATCCAACCGCATTCGAGCAGGATCTGCTGACTATAGGTGACGCGGCCGTTGACCTTGGGCGCGGGCTCGGAAGCGAGCAGGAGGGCGGCGTCGGCCATCATGCGCGGCGGCTCGCCCTTGGGATCGTCCATGCCGGTGACCAGCTTGTGGTGCACGGTGCCCGGGGTCGGCACCACCTGGGAGGGCGACAGGGCGCTGACCGCGATGCCGCCGTACTGCGCGACCTCCTGGGCGAGGCCCTGGGTGAAGCGCTCCAGCGCGGCTTTGGTGGCGCCGTAGAGGACGCCGCCGCGTACGGCCTGGTCGGCGTAGGGGCCGCGTCCCGGGCCGATGGCGGCGCCCGAGCTGATGTTGACGATCGCGCCGTGGCCCTTGGCGATCATGTCCGGCAGCACCGCCTTGGAGAGGATGAAGGGGCCGTGGACATTGACCGCGAAGGCCCGCATCCAGCGGCCGGTCGGGTAGTCCATGGTGGGGATGTAGTAGTTGAGCGCGGCATTGTTCACGAGCACATCGATCGGCCCGTAGGCGGCACGGGCGGCTTCGACCAGCTTGAGGCATTCGGCCTCGGTCGAGATATCGGCGGTGACCGCGGTGGCTTCGCCGCCGGCGGCGCGGATGGCGGCCACGGTGCGGGCGAGCGAACCCTCGTAGATGTGCTGGCCCTCGTTCAGGGTGCGCGCGGCGCAGACCACCTTGGCGCCGTTGGCGGCGAAGAGTTCGGCGATCGCCTGGCCGATGCCCCGGCTGGCGCCGGTGACGATGGCAACCTTGCCATCCAGTCGTTTCATGCCGTCATCCTTCCCTCGCACCAGGCCCCTTGGACGGGCCGTTGGCGTCAGCGTCCTGCGGCTCGGGCGAAATAGCAAGACCCGCCGGCCGCGTTTCGGGCAGTGCGAAGGCGACGAGCAGTGTCGCGGCAAGGCCTGCCAGGGCCAGCACCAGGAAGGCGGCCGGGCGCCCCATGCGGTCGGCGACGAAGCCGGCCAGCACCGTCGACAGCGCCGCCCCGGCCGTGGCGGCGAGTCCGAGCAGGCCGAGGCAGACGGTGTAGCGCCTTGTGCCGCGCGTCAGATCGGCCGCCACCAGCGGCATCATCACGCCGAACGCGGCGCCGCCGGCGCCTTCGAGGATTTGCACGCCGATCAGGGTGAACGGATTGCTGATCAGCATGAAACCGAGCGCCCGCAGTGCCGTGGTGGCGAAGCCGGCGATCAGCACCGGTCGGCGGCCGTGCCGCTCCGCCATGGCCCCGATCCAGGGCGCGGCCAGTGCCACCATGGCCTGCGGCACGATGATGAAGGCGGCGATCACCAGGCCGGAGCGCGCGCCCATCCGCGCCGTGACGGCGACGGCGGCGAGTTGCAGCACGGCGATAGAGGCGAGTTGGAACAGCATCAGGGCGGCGGCGAAGATGAGGATGCGGTGGTCCTTGAGCAGGGCGAAGGGTGCACGCCAGCCCGGCGGCTCCTCGGAGGTTTGCGACGGATGGTGCCGGTGTCGGTGGCGGTGACGGGGAGTCGCGCGATCGGGTCCGATCCGGGTGATGGCGAGCAGCGCCGCCGGGAGCAGGGCGGCGGCGATAAGGAACACCGCCTGGTGCGAGAGCCAGGTCGAGGACACGCCCATCACGGCTGCGCCGACCCCGGCGCCGATCGAGCCGTAGCGGGCATTGCGACCGAGCCGTTCGCCAAATCCGGCGCTGCCCGCGACCGCGAGGCTGACGGCGGCGATGGTCGGCGAAAGCAGCGTGCCGGCCGCCGATTGCAGGGCCAGCGCCAGCATCACCGGCAGCGGCCGCGGCAGCGCCGCCAGCACGAGCGGCGTCAGCCCGATGATGGTGATCGACGCCCACAGCGCGCGCCGCCGCTTCGGCCCGGCGTGGTCGACCCATAGTCCGGCCGGGACCTGACACAGGGTGGAGACCAGGGTGGCGATGGTCAGGGCGAGGCCGATATGGGTCTGGGTCCAGGCCTGCCCGGCGAGGAACACCGGGATGAAGGCGCCATAGGCGGTCCCCATGGTGGCGGCGACGAGATTGAGCGCGTCGAGCCCGCGATCGACGGGGGCGGGCCGGGTCATCGCCGTTCAGCGCGCCGGCGCGGGGCGTGGTCCGAGCGCATCGACGGGGCCGTCGGCGCCACGATATTCTGGTGCGGCGGCGACCTCGTCCATGGTGAGGTCTTCGCTGATGCGCATCGCGCCGTCGACGCGGAGGAAATGCAGCGTCTCCCAGACCACCGCGACCCGCCTGGTGCCGACGCCGAGGAAGCCGCCGACATCGACCACCGCGGCCAGCGGCCGGCCGTCGGGGTCCACCAGGACATCGACGATGCGGCCGATCTGCTCGCCGGCGGTATCGACGACGATGCGCCCGAGCACGCCTGCGCCGCGCCCCTCGCCGAAACGAACCACGGAGGGCGGCGGCGCCGTCTGGGCGGCGGCGGGAGCGGCAAGCAGGAGCAGGATGGCGATCATGGTGCGCATGGCCCATCGTTTCGGTTTCCCCGCCGAAATGCAAGCGGTGGGGCGGTTGCCGTCGACCACGGATCATGCGCTGATACGGGACAATCTGCCGCAGGGGACCCCGCCGATGACCGACGCCGCCACCATGGACACGATCCGCAGCTACCATGACGAACTGACCGCGATCCGCCGCGACATCCACGCCCATCCCGAAATGGGGCTCGAGGAGACCCGCACCGCCGCGCTCGTCGCCGCGCAGCTGCGCGGGTGGGGCATCGAGGTGACCGAGGGCGTGGGCGTCACCGGCGTGGTCGGCACCGTGCGCGGCACCTTGCCCGGCCAGCGCTCGATCGGGCTGCGCGCGGACATGGATGCGCTCGCCATTCCGGAGCAGACCGGCCTGCCCTACACCTCCACCAATCCCGGCACCATGCATGCCTGCGGTCATGACGGGCATACCACCATGCTGCTCGGTGCCGCGCGCTATCTGGCCGAGCACCGCAATTTCTCCGGCACCGTGCAGCTGATCTTCCAGCCCGCCGAAGAAGGGCGCGGCGGCGCGACGGCGATGATCAAGGACGGGCTGTTCGAGCGCTTTCCCTGCGATGTGGTCTACGGCATGCACAACATGCCGGGCATCCCGGTCGGCAAGTTCGCGATCCGCAAGGGGGCGTTCCTGGCCGGGGCCGGGCGCTGGAAGGTGGTGTTCAAGGGCACCGGCGGGCATGGCGGGGCGACGCCGCATCTGGCGACGGATGTGACGGTGGCGGGCGCGCAATATGTGCTGGCGTTGCAGACCATCATCAGCCGCAACATCTCGCCGCAGGAGGCCGCCGTGATTTCGGTGGGCTCGATCCATGGCGGCTCCAACCAGTCCTCCAACGTGATGCC
>CAIYSR010000154.1 GCA_903928895.1 uncultured Rhodospirillales bacterium
CGCGGCACCACCTGGCGCACCAGCACGAACATCGGCACGAAGCCGCGATCGAGCACTTCGCGCGCGATGGCCTGCTGCCCCTTGCGGTGCCCGGTCAGCACCTCGGTGGCATCGCCGACGAAGAGCCGAATCCGATTGCGCCCGCGCTGCTTCATGCCGCGGGCCTCGTTGACCCGCAGACACCACAGGAACACCGAGCGGTTGCTTTTGGCCCGCAGGATGAAAGCCTGGCCGCCGGCCGCCATCATCTCTTGGGTCGTCACCCCCACGCCGCCACGGGAGCCGGCGCTGCGCCGACCACCGCGGGCGTTGTAGGCGGTCGGGAAGGCAAGATACTTGCGGTTGCGCGCGACGATCGGCTCGCCGCGATCGAAGGCCTGCACCGCTTCGGGCATCTTGGAAAATACCAACGCCGCCGGGTGGAACGTGACGACGCCCGCGGCCGGGAATGTCTTGAGCCGCCAGGCATTGGCTATGGCACGGCCGCCATCCTTGAAGCCGGCCGAGCGCACCTGGGCACGGAGTTCCTCCTGCACCTGACGGCCCGTGCGCTCGACGGCACGGCGCAGCCCCGCCGAGACCGCGCGCGCCTCCGCCTTCATGGCGTCGGTGATGGCGCCACGGGGGATGTTGGTTAGGGTGGGCATGGGAAGGACCTGTTGTCGGTTGGAATTGCAGTTGGCGCACTGCTGGCTGCAGCACGGCAGCGACAACATCGACCAATTGCCGCCAAGGAGCCTCTGCAAACAAGTGGTCAGCATCGTCGGACGACGCAACAGGACGCCTGATGTCGGTTATCGCTCGCGCAACCGGTGGTCAGCCCTTGTGCCTATGAGCCGGCACGATCACCATGATCAGAAGAAATATCGAGGCAGTTGATGCAGTATCAGGTGTACGGCCCCTTCTGGTCCCCCCGCTCGCAGACCGAAGCACGCGGCGATGCGCTGCGGGTCTTTTGGAGTGATATCGAAAATATCGAGCCCGGACTGTCACGGGCGATCGGGATTTACTTATTCTCGACTTGCCATGGTGAGATCTTCACCCCTTGGTACGTCGGCAAGACGAACGCGAAGGCAGGGTTCCGCGGGGAGATCTTTCAGGATCACAAGCTCAACCACTACGTCAGCGCCAGTCAGCGCAAGCGTGGCCACCCAGCGATCCATCTAATCGCAAAGATGGAGCCCATTCGTGGCAACTTTTGCCGTGCGTCGAAGCGTTCTGGCCGTGAGATTGACGAGTTGGAAACCGTGATGATCGGGATGGCCTTGCGCGCGAATTCCGACGTGGCGAACTCGAAAAAGACTTGGTTCAACAAGAACTGTCAGGTTCCGGGCATTATGGGAAACCCGATCATTGGTCGGCCCTCGGATTCGGTCGCTACGCTGAAAAACTCGCTTAAGCTGTGACGTCACACTGACCGGATAAATGGCTGCTGTTTTCCGACGGTGGCCGGTCGGGAGCGTGCGAAGTGTGGGGTGGAACGATGCTGGATGAATGGCTGGATTCGGTATTCAGCAGTTCTAGGCTCTGCGACCGTATCGGGCGTAATGTGGCCCGCAGGAAACTAGGTCTGTGTCGACCGTCCGATCAGAGCGACACATCAGCAGACGCAGCAGGCCAACAAATAGCTATCAAGCGCCCCGCTGCCGCCGCTGGTCGCTGTCGATCGCCGCATCGATCGCCGCCAGCATGGCGAAGGCATCGACGACCCATGCCGCCTGATCGCCGACGCCGCCTGGATCGGGCCACTGAGCCATGCCGCCCATGCCCGCACGGCACGCCGCCCAGAGGCGGATGAAGTCGTGCCAGGGGGGAGGAATGGTCAGTCGCGGGTTGCTGGCCACGGGTTCCCCCGCGACCAGCCATTCGCCGCCGTCGTCGGGCGTCAGCCCTCCGTCGTAGGCGCCGGGATCTCGGGCGACGGCGAGGGCGCCGCGGAGTTTCCCTCCGCACTCGCATTCGGCTGCATCAGCGCGCTGGCTTTCCAGCCGATGGCTTCGATCTCAGCGTCCGGCAGGGTATCGAGCAGGTCGGCCGGGACGCTGCCACGCTCGCGGCGGAACGGCGGCAGGTCGGGTCCATCCCAGCGGCGCAGGGCGTGGCGGGCGGCAACCCAGGGAAGTGTGCCGAGATAGCGCTCGCGCGCTGCCAGCAAGGCCGCATAGATCGGTACCTCGGCAGCGATGGCCTCGATCGAGGCGAGACGGGTCTGGGCGCCGACATCGTCGGGCGTCGCCTCGGCGGCATCGATATCGGCGAGCAGGGCCGGCGCATTGTCGGGGGCGATCTCCTGCACGGCGCTGCGGAGGGCGGCGATGAGTTGCACCCGCGGGGGGTAGAGCCCGCCCTCGCGGGCGAGTTCGGCGCGGAAGGCCTGCCGCTCTCGGAAGGTAAGCGGCGCGATATTATATGTGCGCGGCGAGCCGTCCGGGGTGAAGGTCACGGCTTCGCGGCGCGAGAATACGGGGTCGGTCATGGTGGGTCTCCAGGGGATGAAGGGGACGTCGCCGCTGCGCTGCGCATCAGATCAGAACGAAGCGAGGAAGAGATCGCTATCAGCGCCATCGAGTTGGAACGTGATCTCGTTCTGCCCGAGGTTGTCGCGGTCGCTCGGGCGAAAGCCGATCGCTTTGGCCGCCGGCGCTACGACCAGGAAGCGGTTACCGGCAACGGCGCCCACGATCGCCATGAGCTTCATGGCGGAGCCAGCGAGGAAGGCGTTGTAGAGGGCCACCTGGCTGGTGGTGTCCATCAGCGGGTCGATGGTGCCCTTGCTGTCGCGGATGATCGGCACCGCGGGGTCGTAGCCCTGCGCCGCCTCCGGGTTGTCCGGTAGCACCGTCTGGATGCCGGCCTCCAGCATCAGGCGACGGCAGCGGGCCAGAGCCCCGTTCAACTGCGCGCGTCCTGCCACCCAGCGCGGCGGGGTCTGGCGGATGCCGGTGTTCCAGCCCGAGGGCATGGCGGCCGTCGCGTGGGTGCCCATTTGGCCCTGCATCTCGAAGTTGAGGTAGCCGATGCCGCCCGAGGTCAGTTCCAGCGACCAGGTGCCCTGGCAGCCGGTGAAGGTCCATTGCAGCCCGTCAGCATAGAAATAGATGGTGCAGGTCTTGTACTGGCTCTCGTCCGAGGTCGGGCCGTAGAGGACGTTGATCGGGACCTGGGCCAGGGTAGAGACGGTCATGGCGGTCGCCATGGTTTCTCCGACGGTCGCGACCTTGCCGGCGGTGTAGTCGGCGACGCCAGTGGTGACCGCGCGATCGCCGGAGAGCAACAGCGGCATGCCGCGATACTGCTGGGCGGTGGAGCCGAACGGGACACCAAGCGTGATGGTGCTGGTGGTGCCGGCGGTCGCGGCAGTTGGCGCGCCGACGGCGGCGGCCGTGGTGGTCTCGATCATGGTGCAGCAGCGCAGCAACTTGCCGAAGTCGGGCGCGGTGCCGGCGATGCCGACGCCGCGCAACGGTACCCGCATTTTGATCTGCGGCCGCAGCCCGCCAACGATGGAGGGGGCCTTGTCCAGTGTGCCGGTGAGCTCCGGGTTGTCGATGACCTGCGGGTTGAAGTCGACCTGGAAGTCCCCGGCGATCCAGTCGGTGCTCGCCGGCGTGCCAGCGATGGAGTCGGTGCCGGGCGTGGTCTCGATCTTGGCCGCCGCGGCCGAAAACCGCATGCGGACGAGGGAAAGGGTCATGGCGATCTCCGATCAGAGGTAAGGGGCGCCGGTCGGGGTGACGGCGAGCATCTCGAAGCGGGTAGCGAACTCGCCCGCGGGCGTGGCAGACTGGTCGACGTCGTGGAGCAGGAAGTCGGCGCCGATTTCGGCGACGTCGCCGAGGCCGGCAGTGCTCGGCGTCCAGCCGGCGAGGGCCGCGACGGCGGACGCGTGCAGTGAAATGACTGCCTGCTGGGCTTCGAGATCGCTGGTTCCGATCGCGGTGCCGACCACGGTGAGGCCGATGCGATAGTGGGTGGCGCCCGGCTCGGTGCTGGCGTCCGCCTCGAGGGTGTCGATGTGCAGCACCAGCCGCGGCAGCGTCTCGCTCTCGATATCGACGGGTGCGCGGCGGGCGCGTTCGACGATGGCTGACGGTACCATCGCGACCAGCCGTGCGGTGATCGCGGCGAGAGCCGCCTCGGCAACTGGGCTGGTCATGGCGCCAGCGTCAGGCGGAAGGTGATCCCGAGCGGATCACGCTCGACGTCTTCGACCCGGTAGGTGATGGCGCCGATGGTCAGCGTGTCGGCCCGCTTCGGGACCAAGCCGCCCAACTGCGACCCCAGCACGTCGGCCGTGATCGAGCCGGCGCGGACGCCAACGGCCCCGAGCCCAGGCAACTGATCCGAGGGATGCGACAGGCTCGCCCGCACGGCGATCCCGGCCGCCGGCGCCCGCATGTAGACGGCATCGACGCCGATATTGGGATCGGCGTGCAGCACCTCGAGCATGTCGGCGAAGGCGTTCATCGCTTGGCCACGATCTGGGCCAGTTGCGGCACGATCTTCTCAGCGCTGCGGCCGATGACGTAACCACCGAGGCCAAGCTGGACGATGTCCCACAGCTTCAGCACCTCGGCCTCGGAGATACCCGGGGCAGAATAGCCGAGCCAGCGGGCGACGATCAGGGCGGTGAAGGTGAGCATCACCATCGGGCGCCAGGACGACGCCAGCCAGTGCTCGGACTTTGCTTCGTCGGCGATGATGCTAGCCGCCGCCTCCTCGATCTTGGCGGCGTTCGCCATCAGGGCGTTGTTGAGTTCCGCCTGCGCCTTGGCGGCCTCGGCGGGATCGGGGAACAGCCGGCGGATCGCGTCGCCCAGGATCGGGACGAGCGCCGGCAACAGAGCTGCGAGCATGGGGAACTCCTGTGATCAGGACGGAAGGCCGGCACCGAGGGCGCGGTTGAGTTGCCAGCCGAACTCGAACGCCTCCTGGGTCGGATTGCGTTCGGCGATTTCCAGGTAGTGGATCGACTGCTGCGCCGTGATCATGCCGAGCAGCACCCGGCCGCCGTCGTCACCGCGTCGGCCGAGCAGCGCCTGCACTGCCCCGAGCGTGGCGGAGCCCATCACGCCATCGGCGGCAATGTCGGGATAGTCGGCACCTTGCCGGTTGAGCGCGTTCAGGGCCCGTTGCAGGAAGCCGATCCCGACCGGCGGGCCCATGTTGACGCCAATGTCGAGCAGGCGAACCGCGAGGGCCTGATCGATCGTCGCCAACCGATCCAGCCCCGGCCCGGTCCAATAACGCTGCCGGTAGATCGCCACCGCGGTGTCTCGCGGCATCTCTGCCATGGGGCCAGTGTAACCCGCGGCCCGCGCCGTGGCTGTGGTGATGCCCCACATGGTCTCGCCACCGCGATCGGCGTGGTCATTGCTGTAACGCCCCTCGCGGCCGATGACGCCGTCGATGGCGGTGCTGAACGGGTCCATTGCCGTCAGACCGTCGGCAGGAGTTCGAAGATCAACTGCCCGGCCCCAACCGCAGTCTGACCTGTCTGGGCGATGCGGACAAAGAGCGTCCCGGCCGGCAGCGGGGTGAAGGCCGCGGTGCTGGCATCGACCAGGGTCAACGCCCGCGAGGCGATGGCCTTGATGTCGGTCGCCGCCACGACGTCGACGCCGCCGGCGGTGGTGCCGACCTGTACCGTCACGGTGGTGCCGGTATAGGCGACGGTGGTGCGCTCGGAGATGCGCAGCAGATGCCCGGCCGGCACCGCCACGGTGAGGTCCGTGCTGGCCGCCGCGGTTGGCACCAGCGACACCACGCGGGCGGCGATCGAGCCGGGCGTCAGCGCCGCCTGGCCATCGATCCAGATGCGGACATTGGTATCGGAGGTCGCCGCGGCGACGGTGGCCGCGCCGATGGGGAAGTTGCCGTTGGACGTGGTGGTGACGCGGCGGTTGATGTTGTCCCAGAACACGCGGGCGCCTTGGGCGATGGCCAGCGCCGGCTCCTTGGTGAGATCGAACACACCCTCGGTCTGGATTTCGAGGGTGGCGCTGAGCGCGGCGTCGAAGGCGGCGACCCCGAACAGGCCGCCGACCAGGACACCCTGGCCGGAACTCACCGCATAGGGCGCGGTCACATTGATGCTGTCGCCGGGCTGGACGAAGTTCTTCATGGTGGAGAAGTCTCCCTGGAATCAGCAAGGGCGCCCGAAGTCGCCCCTGCTGTGATGGCGATGATGAGGTGGATCAGGCGGGATCAAGTGCCGGGGTTGAACCAGGCGCCGCGCCAGTCGATGGCGCCGACCCCGAAGTCGAAGATGACCGAGACCTCGACACCATCGACGCCGGAGACCGGGCCGGTGGTGACCTGCGGCCCCTCGGCGCCGTTGAGGTAGCCGTAGACGTAGACCGGCGCCGCCATGGGATCGGAGAACAGATACCAGCGGTTGGACGGGATCAGCGGCTCGACCAACGGCTGGACGAAGCCGGCATAGATGTTGGCGTTGCCGGTCTGCGTCGCCGCCACGTTGACGGTGAGCTGGCGGGCGGAGAGTTCGAGATTGGGCCCGACCACCAGGGTCATGCTGGAGCCGATCGAGATCGGCAGACCATCCAGCGTCTTCTGCTTCATGATCGCCGCGCGGCCCGACGCGAGGTTGGTGATGTCGAGCGCGGTGCCAGCAGAGGCCTGATTGGCCCGGGCGGCGCCGGTGGCGAACACGGTGGTGGCGCCGGTGGTCAGGGTCGGGCCGGCGCCGCTGGCGCCATTCAGCAGGCTGTAGGCAGTGACATTCTCGAAGTCGGCGACGCGGCGGCCGATCATGGCGGCGAAGTCGGTGAAGGCGCCGAGATCGTCGTTGACCAGCATCTGGCGGGTGACGCGGATGCGCCGGGCAAACGTGGTGAGCGCCACCAGTTCCTGGCTCTCGGACATGGTGCCGGCCTGGATTTCGCCGTTCTCCGACAGGGCGACCAGGTTGGGGAAATCCCCGACGCGGAGGTGGCGATGCGGCTTGAAGTCGCGGAAGTCGCGGCGGAGGAAGATCTGCCGATAGGTAGGATTGGCGGGCTGGTAGGCGGCGAGCAGCATCTTGTTGGCGGCGGCCGAGAGCAGCAGCGGGAAGTCCGAGGTGGTGTGGAAGGCACGTTCAGCGAGCTTGGCGGTGTCGCGCGGGATGTTGCGTTCTCCGCGGGCGCGCATGAGCTCGGCCACCATCTCGGAGGGGCGCCAGCCCAAGAATTCGGCATGACGGGTGCTGCCCTGCGGCGCCTGATATCCGGGCATGGTGCGGACCGCGAGCGCCTCGGCCATGGCCTCCCGAATGACGGCCGGATCGTCGTTCGACGCCGCGGGCGAAGCCGGACTGGCGGGAATGGACGGCGGCTTGGCGCCCTGGAGCATGGCGTCCCACAGGGCGCTGCGGAACGCGTCGACCGTCCAACCCTCGGTCAACGCGCGCTGGTGCAGGGCGTCGCCGACCGGGACGGAGATCAGGCCGCGGCTGGCGGTGAGCACGGTGTTGAGGGCGGCGTTGCGCTCGCGGTCGGCGCGCAGGGCCTCGGCCACCGCATCGGCGATCGACGGTGCGCCGCGGTTGGCGTCGGTCGATGCCGCGGGCATGGCGGCCGCGGCCGGCGTCGGCGCCGCAGCAGGCGGAACAGCGGTGGCGGTCTCGGTGGCGGGATCGGGCATCAGGGTCTCCTGGGATGCGGGGGTGGACGTGGGGAAAGGGATGGCCGGCTCGATGGCCGCTGCCGTGGGCATCTGGTCGCCATCGCCGCGCACGGCGGCGGCGGGATCGACGGGGATGGGGACGACGGAGATCTCGTAGGGTTCCCAATCCACCGCGCGATGGACGGTTCCGGCGACCGGGTCCTGGATCGGCATGTAGCGATGCACCCGGTAGCCGACGCTGACCGAGCGCAGGGTGCCGTCTGCCACCCGCTGCCACAGCGGTTCGACATCGGTGGCCGAGGAGAACTGCAACGTGGCAATGCCGCGTCCCGCTTCAATGCGCGCGTCGAGCACCCGGCCGACGACATCGCGGGCGTCATTGCTGCGATGGGTGTTGAGCACCGGCGCGCCGCCACCGCGCAGCCCGTCCATGCGGACCGCCGCGGGCGACATGTCGAGTTCCTCGGTGATCAGCCCGAGTGGTGGCACGAAGTTGCGGGCACGTGCCCCGGTCGACCACACCACCTCGACGGTGCGGGCGGCACGATTGACGGTGGCGGGGGCAGCCAGGGCGCGAGCGGCGATGATCGGCTTCCCACCGGTGGGAAGTCCGTCGGCGTGCGTCGGGACCGGCGCGGGATTGTCCCCGCCCGGTTGGGCCGTCTCGGTCATGTGCGGTCTCCGATCGGTGGGGGCGTTACGGCGCCTGATAGCCCTGGGCGTTCACCACCACGGCAGAACTGGCGGTGACCGCCTGGACGTTCAGCGCTGTGTTGGTGGTGGCCCGCAGCGGGGTGGGGAAGTCGAAGGTCACCGGCGTCGCCATGGTGGCCGGCAGGCTGACGCGCCAGATCACGGTGGCGCCGTCCTTGATCTGCACTTCGGTGGCGGCGGTGCCGAGGTTCTGGAGTTGCAGCCCGGTGAGGTATTGCCGGTTGGCGGCGACCGCGGTGCGGATCGGGGTGTCGGCGCCGGTGGGGATCCCGGCGAGCGCCGAGGCGAACGACCAATCCGCCTCCGGGATGCTGTAGGGCTTGGTGACCAGCGCGCCAATCAAGGTCGCCATCAGGTCGACACTGCGCCCCGTCAGCACCACAGCCGGATTGGCGCTCGCGGAGGTTGCAACATAAAGCGGATTGCCAGGCGAGACGGCGCCGCGGGCGACCGATCCCTGCACAAACAGCGACGCCGTGCTGTTCGCTCCACCGGTGACCTGCACCGCCAAAG
>CAIYSR010000155.1 GCA_903928895.1 uncultured Rhodospirillales bacterium
CGGCGAGCAGCGCGTGAAGATGACGCGGCTGCGCCGCACCATCGCCACAAGGCTGAAGGAGGCGCAGAACACGGCCGCGATCCTGACCACCTTCAACGAGGTGGACATGTCGGCGGTGATGGCGCTGCGGGCCGAGTACAAGGAGGCTTTCGAGAAGAAGCATGGCGGCGTCCGCCTCGGCTTCATGTCCTTCTTCGTCACCGCCTGCGTCGCCGCGCTCAAGGAATTCCCCGCCGTCAACGCCGAGATCGATGGCGAGGACGTGGTCTACAAGTCCTACGTCAACATGGGCGTCGCCGTCGGCGGCCCGAACGGCCTGGTCGTGCCGGTGGTGCGCAATGTCGACCAGATGGGCTTCGCCGAGATCGAGAAGTCGATCGGCGACCTCGGCCGCAAAGTGCGCGACGGCAAGCTTGGCCTCGAAGAGATGGCGGGCGGCACCTTCAGCATCACCAATGGCGGCGTCTATGGTTCGCTGATGTCCACCCCGATCCTGAACCCGCCGCAATCGGCGATCCTCGGCATGCACAAGATCCAGGACCGCCCGATGGCAGTGGGCGGAAAAGTCGAAATCCGCCCGATGATGTATCTCGCGGTCTCCTACGATCACCGTATCATCGACGGCAAGGAGGCGGTGTCATTCCTGGTCCGGGTCAAGGAAGGCATCGAGGACCCGCGGCGGTTGCTGCTGGGGTTGTAGGACCATGAGCGACAGCTTCGACGTCATCGTCATCGGCTCCGGCCCCGGCGGCTATGTCTGCGCCATCCGCGCCGCCCAGCTCGGCATGAAGGTCGCCTGCGTGGAAAAGCGCGACACCCTCGGCGGCACCTGCCTCAATGTCGGCTGCATTCCATCCAAGGCGCTGCTGCAATCCTCGGAGAACTACGCCGAGACCCTGCACGCCTGGAAGGACCACGGCATCATGGTCGAGGGTGTCACGCTCGATCTGGCGCGGATGCAGGCGCGCAAGGGCGAAGTGGTCGGCGCCAACGTCAAGGGCGTCGAATTCCTGTTCAAGAAGAACAAGGTAACCTGGCTCAAAGGCGCCGGCCGTATCGTCGCGGCGGGCAAGGTCGAGGTCGCCGGCATCGAATACGGCGCCAAACACATCGTCATCGCCACCGGCAGCGAAAGCATGCCGCTCCCGGGCGTGACCGTGGACGAGACCCGCATCGTCACCTCCACCGGCGCCCTCGAACTGGCGACGGTGCCAGGTCACCTGGTGGTGATCGGCGGCGGCGTGATCGGGCTCGAACTCGGCAGCGTCTGGCGCCGCCTGGGCGCGCAGGTGACGGTGGTGGAGTTCCTCGACCGCCTGATCCCCGGCAATGACGGCGAGATCGCCAAGCAGTTCGAGCGGGTCCTGTCCCGGCAGGGCATGAAATTCAAACTCGGCGCCAAGGTCACCGGCGCCGTCGCCTCCGATACCGGCGTGGTGGTGACCGTCGAGACCCTCAAGACCGGCAAGGTCGAGGACATCCAGGCCGACGTGGTGCTGCTGGCGATCGGCCGGCGCGCTTTCACCGAAGGCCTCGGGCTGGCCGAAGCCGGGGTGGCGACGGATGAGCGCGGCCGGGTGAAAACCGACCCGCATTTCGCCACCAACGTGCCGGGCATCTACGCGATCGGCGACGTCATCGCCGGGCCGATGCTGGCGCACAAGGCCGAGGACGAAGGCGTGGCCCTGGCCGAGCGCCTGGCGGGACAGGCCGGGCACGTCAACTACGCGGTGATCCCGGGCGTGGTCTATACCGCCCCCGAAGTGGCCTCGGTGGGCAAGACCGAGGAGGAACTCAAGGCGGCCGGGATCGAGTACGCCGTCGGAAAATTCCCCTTCACCGCCAATGGCCGCGCCCGCGCGATGGGCGCGACCGACGGGTTCGTCAAACTGTTGGCGGACAAAGCCACCGACCGTCTGCTCGGCGCCCATATCCTCGGTCCCGACGCCGGCACCCTGATCGCCGAGATCGCCCTGGCCATGGAATTCGGCGCCAGTGCCGAGGACGTGGCCCGGACGTGCCACGCCCACCCGAGCCTGAACGAGGCCGTCAAGGAGGCGGCGCTGGCGGTTGCCGGGCGGGCGCTGCATATCTGAGGGGCCGGGGCCCTCTCGCCTTCCCGTCCAATCGGCGCCACACTGTTGCCCATGAACACGATGCGGCCGTTGGCGTTGACCATGGGAGACCCGGCCGGAATCGGCGGGGAATTGTCGCTGAAGGCGTGGCGCGCGCGGCGCGGGGGGCGGCCGTTCGTGGCGCTCGACGATCCGGACCGCCTGGCCGGGATTGCGCGTGATCTTGGGCTCGATGTGCCGGTGCGCGCGATCCAAGCCGCCGCCGCGGCCGGCGCCGTGTTCCGCGATGCGCTGCCGGTGCTGCCGGTCAAGCTCGGCGCACCCCCGGTGCCGGGCCGGGCCGACCCCGCCAACGCCGCCGCCGTGATCGCCTCCATCGAAGGCGCGGTGCGCCTGGTCATGGCCGGCGAGGCGGCAGCCGTCGTAACCAATCCGATCCACAAATCCACCCTCTACGGCGTCGGTTTCGCCTATCCCGGCCATACCGAGTTCCTCGCCGCCCTGACCGGCGCACCCCTGCCGGTGATGATGCTCGCCAGCCCAGATTTGCGGGTGGTGCCGATCACCGTGCACGCCTCGTTGCGGCGGATGCTGGAGATGATCACGATCGAGCGGATCCTGGGCGTCTGCCGGGTGACCGAGGCTGCGCTGCGGCTGCACTGGGGCATCGCCCGGCCACGCCTCGCCGTGGCCGGGCTCAATCCGCACGCCGGCGAGGACGGCACCATGGGCGAGGAGGAGATCGCGGTGATCCGCCCGGCAATCGAGCTGCTCAAGGCCGAGGGGATGGACGTCACCGGGCCGTGGGCAGCCGATTCGATGTTCACCCCCGAGGCCCGCGCAGGCTATGACGTGGCGATGGGCATGTATCACGATCAGGCGCTGATCCCGCTGAAAACGCTCGATATGCGTCGCGGCGTGAATATCACCCTGGGCCTGCCTCTGATCCGCACCTCGCCTGACCATGGCACCGCCTTCGCCATCGCCGGCCACGGCGTGGCCGACGCTTCGAGCCTGATCGCGGCGATCGATCTGGCCTCCGATCTGGCGCATCGCCAGGAGAAAACAGCATGATATCGCAACGCCTTGGGGTGAACGTCGATCACGTCGCAACGCTGCGCAATGCCCGCGGCGAAGCCTATCCGGACCCGGTGGCGGCGGCGCAATTGGCGATCGCGGCCGGAGCGGACGGCATCACCATCCACCTCCGCGAGGACCGCCGCCACATCCGTGATGCCGACGTGACGGCGATGAAGGCGGGCATCACCAAGCCGCTGAATTTCGAGATGGCGGCGACCGAGGAAATGGTGGCCATCGCCCTCGCCGTGCGACCGCACGCCTGCTGCATCGTGCCGGAAAAACGCACCGAGGTGACCACCGAGGGCGGGCTTGACGTCGCCGGGCACCTCGCCTCCCTGGGGCCGATGGTGGCGCGGCTGAAGGCGGCGGGGATCAGGGTCTCCATGTTCGTCGACCCCGATGAAGCGCAACTGCGCGCCTCGGCGGCGATCGGCGCCGATATCGTCGAATTGCACACCGGCAGCTACGCCCACGGCGCGGCAGGCGAGTTCGATCGGCTGGTCGCGGCCGCGGGGCTGACCGACGCGCTGCGCCTCGAATGCCACGCCGGCCACGGCCTGACGTTCGACAACGTCACGCCGGTGGCCGCCATCGCGCAGGTGATGGAGCTCAACATCGGGCATTTCCTGATCGGCCAGGCGATCTTCGACGGATTGCCCGCCGTGGTCGAACGGATGAAGGCGCTGATGCGGGCGGCGCGCGGCGGATAGGCCGGCACGAGGCTCTTGCGGGCAAGGCCGGGATGAACGATATGAAGGGCGGGAGGTCGGCGGCGGACGGGCGCCTCGCCAACCCGGTCAGGTCCGGAAGGAAGCAGCCGCAGTGAGTTTCCGCTCGGGTCGTTTGTTCGGCCTCCCACCCCATCAACCCGGCCGCCGCGGCGCAGTCGCAGCCTGGCGCCCCTGAACCGGCGCCCCGCATGTCCGGCTTGTTCGAGGATGACCAGGATCGACTGCCGGAGCCTGAGCCCACCGGGCCCGGACTGTTCGGCGATCCCGCGCCGCCAACCACGCCGGCCGTCACCACCGCGACCCCCTATCGCGTTCTGGCCCGGAAATACCGGCCGACCACGTTCGGCGACATGATCGGGCAGGAGACGATGGTGCGCACCCTGCGCAACGCCTTCGCCGCCGGACGGGTCGCCCATGCCTTCATGCTCACCGGCGTGCGCGGCGTCGGCAAAACCACCACCGCCCGGATCATCGCCCGCGCCCTGAACTGCATCGGCCCCGACGGCAGCGGCGGGCCGACGGTCGATCCCTGCGGGGTCTGCGCCAATTGCACCGCCATCCTGGCCGACCGCCACCCCGACGTGGTTGAGATGGATGCGGCCTCGAACAACGGGATCGACGAGGTCCGCGAGATCATCGAGGCGGTGCGGTTTCGCCCGATGCAGGCGCGCACCAAGGTCTTCATCCTCGATGAAGTGCACATGCTCTCCAAGCCCGCCTTCAACGCGCTGCTGAAGACGCTGGAGGAGCCGCCCGCGCATGTGAAGTTCATTTTCGCCACCACCGAAATTCGCAAAGTCCCGGTCACGGTCCTCTCGCGCTGCCAGCGCTTCGATCTGCGGCGGATTTCCGGGGCCGAACTGGCGGCGCATTTCGGCCGCCTTGCGATCAAGGAGGACGTCCCGATTTCCGCCGAGGCCCTGGCCCTGATCGGCCGGGCGGCCGACGGCTCGGCACGGGACGGCTTGTCGCTGCTCGATCAGGCGATCGCGCAAAGCAATCCCGGCCAGACCATCGATGTCGAACTTGTCGCCGAGATGCTCGGCCTGACCGACCGCGAAGCGGTGTTCGACCTGTTCGAGGCGGTGATGGCCGGCCAGCCCGCCCGCGCCCTCGAACTGACCGACCGCGCCCATGAGCGCGGCGCCGATCTCGGCGTCATGCTGCAGGACCTGCTGGAACTGGTGCACACCATCACCCGGCTCAAGGCGATCCCCGCGCTGCGCGAGAGCGCCGACCTGCCGGAGGCCGAGCGCACCCGCGGCGCCGGCTTCGCGGACCGGCTCGGCATGGCCATGCTCGGCCGCGCCTGGCAGATGCTGCTCAAGGGGATATCCGAGGTCGAAACCGCGCCGGACCGGCGGGCGGCGGCCGAGATGGTGCTGATCCGGCTATGCCATGTCGCCGACCTGCCGCCACCGGGCGAGCTGGTGCGCCGGATCATGGAAAGCGGAACCGGCGGGGGGGCAGCGGCGGGTCCGCCAGGCGCTGGGTCATCAGGCGCGGGTCCATCGGGTGGCGGGGTGCGAGCGGTGGCCAATGGCGCGCCCGCGCAATCCTATGCGCCCGCGCCAGTCGCCGCCGGACCGCGGCTGGCAAGTTTCCGCGATGTGGCGATGCTGGCTGCGGAACGGCGCGAGGCGCTGCTGCACGGCCATCTCGTGCATTCCGTCCATCTCGTGCGCTTCGCGCCGCCGGTGATCGAAGTGCGGCCGCAAGCCGATGCGCCGCGTGACCTCGCGTCCCGCCTGGCGGCGATGCTGCAAGAGGTCACGGGGCAGCGCTGGACCATCGCGCTGTCGACCGCCACCGGCGGGCCGACCCTCGCCGAACAGGGCATGGCGGCCGATTCCGCGCGTCGCGTCGTGGCGGCCGAGCATCCGCTGGTGCGCGCCATCCTTGACGCGTTTCCGGGAGCGAAAATCGACGCGGTGCGCGATGCGCGCGCCGATGTTTACGGGCTGGTCGCCGAACCCGCCTCGCTCGGCGGCGAGCCCGAGGGCTTCACCGGGAGCGACCCGGAAGGCCCCGACTTCGCCCCGCTCGACGCCGAATTCGTCGACGATCCAACTGCTGCCTGGGAAAACTGACCATGAAAAATCTCGCCGGCCTGATGAAACAGGCCTCGGACATGCAGCGCAAAATGGAGGAGCTGCAAACCGCGCTCGAAGCCATGGTGATGGAAGGCAGCGCCGGCGCCGGCATGGTCTCGGTCGTGCTCAACGGCAAAGGCGTGCTCAAGTCGGTGCGGATCGATCCCAAAATCGCCACGGCCGACGATCTCGACATGATGCAGGACCTGATCATCGCCGCCCATGCCGACGCCCAGCGCAAGATCGAAACCGCCAAGGGCGCCGAGATGCAGCGCCTGACCGGCGGCCTGTCGCTGCCGCCCGGCTTCAAGCTGCCGTTCTGAGCTTATGGGTGGCCCCGAGGTCGACCGCCTGATCGCGCTGCTGGCGAAGCTGCCGGGGCTGGGGCCACGCAGCGCCCGCCGCGCCGCCCTGAAGCTGTTGCAGCACCCCGAATCCCGCATGCTGCCACTGGCAACGGCACTGGCCGAAGCCGCCCGCACGGTGCGCAGCTGCACCCAGTGCGGCAATCTCGACAGCCGCGATCCCTGCGCGGTCTGCGCCGATCCGCACCGCGACCAGGCCCTGATCTGCGTGGTCGAGAGCGTCGGCGACCTGTGGGCGCTTGAGCGCGCCCATGTCCATCGCGGCCGCTATCACGTCCTCGGCGGCACCTTGTCCGCGCTCGGCGGCACCGGCCCGGACGATCTGAATGTGGCGCCCCTGCTGGCCCGCATCCGCGAAGGCGGGGTGACCGAGGTGATCCTGGCCCTGGCCGCAACGGTCGATGGCGCGACGACGACGCATTGGCTGATGGAGAAACTCAAGCCGCTCGGCGCCGTGATCAGCCGCGTCGGCCACGGCGTCCCGATGGGCGGCGCGCTCGACGTGCTGGACGACGGAACCCTGGCGGCGGCGCTGCGGGCGCGGAGGGTGTACTAATGAGGGTCGCCCGTGCGTCGGGATGGGCTCCGTTCGGATGAAATCTCCTCCTAACCGGCGACCGATGGCGTTTGTCGACCTCGGCATACAGAATGCCGAGCAATTTTGGCTGGAGGTCGTTGAGCCCGATTATCACGATTTCATGGAACATCCGACTGTTAGGCGATCAAGGGCAGTCGCTGCATCGTTGGTCGATTTTATGGAATGGCGGTTCCATGAAATCGACCCTTCAACGGGGCTGCGTTGGCAAACATACAAGACTGACCTTATCCAGCAATGTGCATCGCTCGGTATGCTTCTCGACATCTACGAGACATTCAAACATCGAGGGCTCATCCGCTCCAAGACGACAATTGCTGTGAATAGTCTTCCGATAAGGAGTGGTCGCAGCGGCGCTGGGGGATATGGAGTTCCTACCGGTGGCTACGGAACTGGTAGTATAGCTCAAGGATCGGGGCGTTTTGAGCCGATGATTTACTGCAATAATGGCACCCAACGGTGGCTCCGAGAGGCAGTTGAGGACGTACGAGCATTCTGGATCGAAAGGCGCAACCTTCGCGGCTAGTCCGGGAAACGGGGGGCCGGTATATGGCGGACTTACATTCCGGCTATGACTCAGCCGATCGCGGCCCGGATTTCGGCCAGCTTAGCGTGGTGCAGCGCGAGTGGATGGTTGTCGACCGTCATCGCCTGGAGGCGTGAGATGCCGTCGACGGCCGGGCCGTGGGTGACGGTCGCGTCCAGAATGCGCCGATCGAGTGCGGGGGCGAGACTGGCGAGGAGGCCTCCACGCCAATCAGGCCTCAACCCGGCCAGCGCAGCCAGCAGCGCCCAGGCCCCCCAGTTTGAGACTCCGGCGACGATGAGGTGGTCGGCCCTGGTGGTGCAGGCGATCGACTCGCCATTGGCGATATGGCTGGCGATGAGGCTGGGGGGCAGGTTGCCCATGCCGATCTCGTTGCCGCCGTCGCCGATGGCGATGGTGGTCCAGGGGGGCGCGGTGAAGAGGTCGTCCAGCGGGGCGGTATAGGACGATATGTCCAGGCCGGTGAGGTTGTGGGGGCGTCCGTCGGCGGCTTTGCCGCAGCGTTCGATGCTGAGCGCGTGGGTGATGCCGGCCTGGCGCCAGGTTTCGATGATCGTGTCGAGGGGGGTGTTGAGTTCGGCGACGTCCAGCGGCGTGTTGGTGAGGCCGGCGCCGCGCAGGGCGGCGGCGCAGGCGGAGGCGCAGGGGGTGTCGGTGGCGAGGCGCCCTGGGATGCCGACGGCGGCGAGCCCATGCAGGAGCAGCGCGGCGCCGACGGGGCCGTCGGTTTCGGCCGCCGGCGGGGTGCCGCGGGGGACGTAAAAGCCGGTGATGATGCCGACGTTTTTCGCAGTCGCGAGGGCGAGGGCGGCGGCGTAGAGCCCGCCTTTGTTGGCGTTGCAGAGGGCGGAGATGTTGCGGCCGACGTCGACGTGGATGAGGGCTTCGATGGCGGCGATGCGGGATTCGGGGGTCACTGTTGGTGGCCTGAGGTCAATGGATGAAGTTTTTTTGTTTCTTTTTTTTCAAAAAAAGAAAGCGCTGACTGGCTTAGGCATGCCGGCTCTTGATCCCCGTGCCTCGCCGGCGATGGCCGGGATGTAGGGTCAGAGGGCGGCGAGGTTGGCGTTGCGCAGGTCGGTGATCAGCATGCAGCCTGGCGCGTGGGTGATGCAGAGTTCGGGCTTCGTCTCCGCGATGACGGCTTGCGGCGTGACGCCACAGGCCCAGAACACCGGCAGTTCGCCAGCCCCGATCGGCACCGGATCGCCGTAGTCGGGCTTGTCGAGGTCCTTGATGCCGAGCAGCCCGGGCAGCCCGATATGCACCGGCGCCCCGTGCACCGAGGGAAAGCGCGACGTGATCTGCACCGCGCGGATGGCGTCCTTCGGCGACATCGGTCGCATCGAGACCACCATCGGCCCGCGGAACACGCCGGCCGGGGTGCAGGCGATGTTGGTGCGGTACATCGGCACGTTGGAGCCGCAGGCGATGTGGCGCACTTCGATGCCGTCCTCGATCAAGGCCTCCTCGAACGAAAACGAGCAGCCGATCGGAAAGCTCACCAGATCGTCGCGCCAGAGATGGGAGATATCGGTGCATTCCTCGACCAGTTCCCCGTGGCGCCAGACGCGGTAGCGCGGGATGTCGGTGCGGATATCGAGATCACGGCCGATGGCCGGGATATGAGGATCGCCAGGTTCGGCAACCGCGAGCACCGGACAGGGCTTGGGGTTGGCGTGGGCAAACCGAAGGAAGTCGCCGGCCAGCGCCGCCGGCAGAATGGCGAGATTGGCCTGGACGTTGCCGGGAGCCAGGCCGGAGGTCTGGCCGGTGAAGGCGCCGCCACGAATCCGCAGCCGCTCCATGAGGCCGGTACGGCTGCCGAGGTCGGTGATGGCGTTCATGTCCGGGGCTCCAGCGTCGTTGCGCCACATCGTCCGGCGGGCGGCAGGGGACGTCAAGGGCGCTTCGGGAGCGCTGTCTCCCGAGAAAGTAAACCGCCCCCCTACCGCCCAAACACGCAGACCGACTCCAGCCGCGCCGACCACAGGAACTGGTCCACCGGCGTCGCCGCAAGCATATGGTAGCCGGCGTCATGGAGCATGCGGGCTTCGCGGGCGAGGACGGCGGGGTTGCAGGACACATAGATGATGCGCTTCACCGTCGAGGCGGCCAGCGTCGTCATCTGAGGCCCGGCGCCGGCGAAGGGGGGGTCGAGGATCACCGCGGCGAACACAGCGAGCTCCTTGGCGGTGAGCGGCTGGCGGGTGAGATCGCGGGTATGCACGGCGATACGACCGGTGCGAACAGCCGCATTGACCCCGTCGCGCAGCGCCGCCGCCGCCCCCGCATCACCTTCGTAAGCGTCGGTCCGCGCCGTGCGCGAGAGGTCGAAGGTGAGCGTGCCGTTGCCGGCATAGAGTTCGGCGAAACGGGACTTGGAGGTGAGCTTGTCCGGCAGCCCGGCCAGCACGGCCGCCCGGATGGCCGCTTCGGCGGGGGCGCTGGCTTGCAGGAAGGCGCCGGGCGGCGGCGTGACCTTGGCGCCGTCGAAAGTCACATACGGGCGCTCGTGCTGACTGGCGATTTCCGGCGGCAGTTTGCCGATGGCGAGCGCGATGCGCGGAATCGCATGGCTGGCGGCAAAGGCGGCCAGGCGCACGCGGTCCCCGGTGGAGGCGGCGGCGTCGGTGCGCAGCAGGAGGTCGGGGCCGGTGTCGAGGAGGTTGAGAACCGCCGATCCTTCGCGCTTGAACGTCGTCAGCCCGCGCAGGAGTTGGCGCAAGGGCGCGATCAGCGCGGCCAGCCGGGGATGGAGCACGGGGCAGGCTTCGAGATCGATAATGTCGGTGCTGCTGCCGCGCGGGTGGAGCCCGACCGTGAGGGTGGCGCCATGGCGGCGAATGGCAAGGTCGATCCGCCGGCGCGCATGCGCCGGCGTGCGGACCAGCGGCGCGATGGCAGCACCCTCATAGCCGGCGCGGCGCAACGCATCCGCGAGGAGGCTGGTTTTCCAGGCGCCGTACGGTTCCTCGCGCCAATGCTGGAGCGAACAGCCGCCGCAGGTGCCGAAATGCGGGCAGGCGGAAGCCACCCGGTCGATGCTGGTCGTCAGCAGCACCGGCGGCGTCGCGAGCGTGACGTCTTCGCCCGGCAGGGTGAACGGGAAATAGCGCGGCTTGTCGGCCGTGCCAGCGGCGATCCCGTCACCATCGGCGCCGATGCGCGCGATGGTGACGAACCCGGAGGCCGCAAGCAGCGCGGGATCAGGCCCCGAAGGCGGCAATGCCGGTCTGGGCGCGGCCGAGGATCAACGCGTGGACGTCGTGGGTGCCCTCGTAGGTGTTGACGGTCTCGAGGTTCATCATGTGGCGGATGACGTGGTACTCGTCGACGATGCCGTTGCCGCCGTGCATGTCGCGCGCAAGGCGGGCGATGTCGAGCGACTTGCCGCAGGAGTTGCGCTTGCACAGCGAAATCATCTCGGGCGCCGCCTGCCCCTCATCCATCAGCCGACCCAGCCGCAGGACCGATTGCAGCGCAAGGGTGATTTCGGTCTGCATGTCCGCCAGCTTCTTCTGGATCAACTGCGTCGCGGCCAGCGGGCGGCCGAAGACGATGCGGTCCATGGTGTAGGTGCGCGCGGCGTGCCAGCAGAATTCCGCCGCCCCCAGGGCGCCCCAGGAGATGCCGTAGCGGGCGTTGTTGAGGCAGGAGAACGGACCGCGCAGGCCCTTCACCTTGGGCAGCATGTTTTCGGCGGGGACGAACACGTCCTGCATCATGATCATGCCGGTGCAGGAGGCGCGCAGGCTGAACTTGCCTTCGATCTTGGGGGCGGTGAGGCCCTTCATGCCTTTTTCGAGGACGTAGCCGCGGATGTCGCCGGCGTCGTCCTTGGCCCAGACGACGAAGACATCGGCGATCGGGGCGTTGGAGATCCAGGTCTTGTTGCCGTTGAGCAGGTAGCCGCCGTCCACGGTCTTGGCGCGGGTGCGCATGGCGCCGGGGTCGGAGCCGCCGTCGGGCTCGGTCAGGCCGAAGCAGCCGACATATTCGCCGGTGCGCAGCTTGGGGAGATACTTGTCCTTCGTTTCCTCGGAGCCGAACGCGTAGATCGGGTACATCACCAGGCTGGACTGGACCGAAAAAGCCGAGCGGTAGCCACTGTCGACGCGCTCGACCTCGCGCGAGATCAGGCCGTAGGCGACGTAGCCGACATCGGCGCAGCCATGGCTGGACAGGGTGGCACCAAGGAATCCCATCTCGCCGAATTCGTTCATGATCTCCCGGTCGAAATGCTCGTTCCGGTTGGCCATCAGGACGCGGGGGAAGAGTTTTTCCTGGCAATAGTCGTGCGCGGCATCGCGGATGGCGCGCTCCTCCTCGGTGAGCTGGTCCTCGAGGAGAAGGGCGTCGTCCCATTTGAAGGGGCCGAACTTGCCCTTCCTGGACGCAGGGAGAATGGCGTTCATGGGGTCTCCATGTCTTCGTTGAGATGGGCGGCGGCGTGGCGCTTGGCGCGTGCCGGGATCAGCATGAAGGCGGGCACATCGTCGCCGAAACCCAGGACGGACGGGCCGAGATCGTCGTCGCGGCGGCCACGGCGGTGGCGGTCCTCGCGGCCTCGATCGTCACGGCTGCGCTCCTCCCGGCCCCGGTCGTCCCGGGGTTCTTCGCGACGGGGTTCGTCGCGGCGGGGCTCGTCGCGGCGGCCCTCGTCACGCCGCGGCGCCCGTTCGTGGCGCTCCGGACGGGGCGGCAGCGGCATCGGCTCCAGCGCCGCGAGCGGTTCCGCGGCGGGATGGTCGATGATATCGGGCTGCTCAGCGGCGAGCGGCGCCGGTTTGGCCTGGCCGCGGGGAATGCGGCGCTGCCGCTCGGGCTTCGGCGCCGCAGCTTTTTCACTCGCCGGCGCCTCGGCAGCGGACTCGACCACCGGCTTCTCCGCCTTGGGCGCGCGCCCACGGCCCGCCGGCTTGGCGGGAGCGGCGGCTTTGCCGCGGCCCCGACCCCGGCGGCGGCCATCGCCCTCGGCCCAGTCGACCGGGTCGAGCCCCTCGATGGTCACGCGCGGGATGGCGTGGCCGGTCAGCTTCTCGATCGCCTCGGCGGCGAGGCGGTCATCCGGCGTGGCCAGCGTGAACGCGCGGCCCTCGCGGCCGGCCCGGCCGGTGCGGCCGATGCGGTGAACATAATCCTCGGCATGGATCGGCACGTCGAAGTTGAACACATGGCTCAGGCCGCCGATATCGATGCCGCGGGCGGCGACGTCGGAGCAGCACAGCAGCCTGATGTCGCCGGCCTTGAACTTCTCCAGCGTGGCGAAGCGCATCGGCTGGGTCATGTCCCCGTGCAGCATGCCAACGCTGAATTTGTGCCGGGTCAAGGACTTGTAGAGGATATCGACGTCAACCTTGCGGTTGCAGAAGATCAGCGCGTTCTGCACCTCCTCGGAACGGATCAGCCGGCGCAGCGCCTCGCGCTTGTCGATCTCGGCCACCAGGGTCATCCCCTCGGTGATCGTCGTCGCCACCGACGCCGGCTTGGAGACCGTGATCTCCTTCGGGCTTTGCAGGAAGGCGTCGGCCAGTTTGCGGATTTCCGGCGCCATCGTGGCGCTGAAGAACAGGGTCTGGCGGTTGGCCGGCAGCAGCGAGACAATTTTCTCGACGTCGGGGATGAAGCCCATGTCGAGCATGCGGTCGGCTTCGTCGATCACCAGGACCTTGCAGTCCGACAGCAGGATCGAGCCACGCTCGAACATGTCCATCAGCCGCCCCGGCGTGGCGATCAACACATCGACCCCGCGCATCAGCACGTCCTTCTGGTCGGACATGCTTTCGCCGCCGATGATCAGCGCGTGGGTGAGCTTCAGGTATTTGCCGTATTCGACAAAGTTCTCCGCCACCTGCAGGGCGAGTTCGCGGGTCGGCTCCAGGATCAGGCTGCGCGGCATGCGCGCCCGCGCCCGGCTGCCGGACAGGATGTCGAGCATCGGCAGGGTGAAGCCGGCGGTCTTGCCGGTGCCGGTCTGGGCGCAGCCGAGCACGTCGCGTCCGGCCAGCACGGCGGGGATCGCCATGGTCTGGATCGGCGTCGGCGTGGTGTAGCCCTTTTCGAGCACGGCGCGCAGGATCGGCGCGGACAGCCCGAGCTCCTCGAACGTGGGCAGTGCCGACTCCGGTTCAGCCACCTCATCTCCCGCCACCTCGCCTTCGACCGCATCTTCTTCGATGGCATCTTCTTCGATGGCATCGAGGACGACTGCATCATCGCCGACGGCATCGTTCGCGGCCGCAACGTCTTCGCCGGCGGCGTGATCGTCTTCGGCAGCGCCCGCGGCAGCGGCATCTTCGGCGGCGGCGGCGATAATCTCGGCCGCGATGTCCAGCTCCACCGGAACCGCCGCGTCAGGCTCGGCCGGGGCGGCGGTTTCGGCGGCGTCCGCCGGTTCCGGCGAGGCGATCGGCGCGGCTTCGGCCGTCGCAGCCGGTGCGGTCGGCTCCGCCTGTGCGGGGTCAGTTTCGGTCGGCGGCAGAGTGTCGGTCAAACGGAGTGTGCTTTCATGGCGGCTGCCTCTCGGACCGCGCCGGTTGCGGCGCGCGGCAGCGGGCGCACAACAGATGGCGCGCGAGAGCGGCATATCTTGAAACCCCACCCCAAAGTCAAGCTTTCCGCGGGCATGGCGGGCGCGCGTGAGCGATTCTGCGCCCGAACGTGTCTTTCGTGCCGCCGTCCGCGGCATGAAGTTTCGGCAATCCGCCGCGCCCGCGCGGCGGAGGTGCTAGATTGCCTCCCATGAATGACATGGACGACGGAGAGTTCGACGATGTTCGCGCGTAGTGTCCTCGTTTTCGGCGCGCTGGTCGCCCTGGCCTGGCCGGGAACGGCGCATGCCTGGCGCCACTGGGGCTGGTGGGGCCCCGGAGTGATCGTGACCGTGCCGCCGCCGATGTTCTACCCGCCGCCGTACTACGGCCCGCCGCCCGGCTACTATGGCCCGCCCAGCTACGCCGCGCCGCAAATGCCGTCGGGCGAGGCCTGCTATGCCGGGGCCTATGTCTGCCCGCTCGACCAGCCGGGTCCGCAGGGCGCACCCTGCTCCTGCCCGACCAACCATGGCCGCGCCGGCGGGCGGATCGGGTAGAAACGGGGGTGAGGGCGGCTGGTGCTGCACGACAGGATTGAACTGTCGACCTCTCCCTTACCAAGGGAGTGCTCTACCACTGAGCTAGTGCAGCGAGCGCCACGGACGGCGCGGTCCCTCTAGCGATTTGCGCCCCGCCATGCAACCCCGATCTGTCATCGCTGGCAAGACCGCCCGCAGCGCGACCGTGCCGATGCGTCCACCAGGCAAAGAGGCATTGCGGCGGTTCCGCGCAGTCCCTATAAGGCGGCGCCGCTGTCGCTGGAGAGGTGCCGGAGTGGTCGATCGGGACGGTCTCGAAAACCGTTGAGCGTGCAAGCGTTCCGTGGGTTCGAATCCCACCCTCTCCGCCAGCGCCCAAAATAGGGGCGTTTGCTCACAGCGCCCCGCCCAATCACCGCACGCGCAGCAAATGCTGAGTGGACTCCGCCTCTCTCGATGAGCGGCCTGACCGGACCACGCCGAGGCGGTGCCGGGCGACACCCCGCCCCGCCTCATATGCCGCCCGGCGTCTCAGCAACGAGCTGGACGACCTCGTCCCGCCCCAAACTGTGGGATGCGTGAGCGAAGCGACACGCATCACGCTCTTGACGCGACGAGCAGTCATATAATATAACCACCATCAATGTCTCTCCTCACCACCCCGTTCCGCACCATCCTCGACGGCCTCAAGGTCACCCTGGGCCTCATCGCCCATCGCGACGCCCGCGTCCGCGCCCTCCTCACCCTCACCTGGTACCGCATCCACCGCACCATCAACCGCTTCGAGCGCCTCGTCACCCTCTGGCAATCCGGCAAACTCCCCAAGCCACGCCCCCGCGCCGCCCGCGCCAAACGCCCCGCCCCCACTACCCCCAAACCCCGCCTGCCCAGCGGCCAGGCCTGGCTCGTCCGCCGCCTCCAGGACCACCACGTCAACACCCGCGCCTCGCAGCTCCAGCATTTCCTCGCCAACACCGAGGAGCTCCAGGACTTCTTGGCCGCCGCCCCGCAAGCCAACCGCCTCCTCCGCCCCCTCTGCCGCATGCTCGGCGTCCCCCCGCCGGTCCCCCTGCCACCCCGCCCCCGTTCCGCCCGCGCCGCGCGGCCACGCAAGCCGCGCCGCCCGAGACAGCCCAAGTCGAGCCCACCGGCGGCACGCACAAGCCCGCCGCGCGCCCCCGAACCCAGCTTCGCCCAACCCCCGCTCGGCCTCCGATTTTCGTCGCTCTGACGCCCCCGCCCATCCTCGCCAATTTCATTTCGATATAAGTCTTATTCCGAAAAATATCTCATCGCCCTTGACGCCCCAGCCCCATCGGCCACACTCCTCCCACCCATGACCCTCCGCACCACCGCCATCGCCCTCCACCGCCGCCTCGATTTCACCACCACCCTCTCCCCCGCCATCCGCGGCATGCTGTGGATGATGCTCGCCGGCCTGGTCTTCACCTTCCTCAACACCACCATGCGGGTGATCGCCCAGCACATCGCCCCCTTCGAAACCCAGTTCCTCCGCTATTTCTGCGGCTTCCTCGTCATGCTGCCCGTCATCCTGCGCACCGGCGGCTTCGCCAGCTACAGCCCCAACGGTCTCACCGGGCAGCTCTGGCGCGGCGTCGTCCATACGTCCGGCCTGCTGCTCTGGTTCATCGCCCTGCCCCATATCGGCCTCGCCGACATGACCGCCCTCGGCTTCACCAGCCCCATCTTCATCATGCTCGGCGCCGCCTTCATCCTGAAGGAACGCATGCGCGCCGACCGCCTTTTCGCCGCCCTCCTCGGCTTCCTCGGCGTCCTCATCGTCGTCGCCCCCAATCTCTCCGGCCAGGGCGGCATCTACAATCTCGCCATGCTCGCCTCCTCCCCCCTCTTCGCCGCCTCCTTCCTCATCACCAAGGCCCTCACCAAACGCGACCGCCCCGCCGTCATCGTCGTCTGGCAATCCATCACCGTCTCCCTTTTCTCCCTCCCCTTCGCCCTCTTCGCCTGGACCTGGCCCACCCCGCTCGAATGGCTCGCCTTCCTGATCTGCGGCATCCTCGGCAGCACCGGCCACTACTGCATGACCCGCGCCCTGCGCACCACCGACATCTCCGCCACCCAATCGGTGAAGTTCCTCGATCTCGTCTGGAACGCCACCGCCGGCTTCCTGGTGTTCAGCGACGTTCCCACCCACACCACCCTGCTCGGCGGCTTCGTCATCTTCCTCGCCACCACCTGGATCGCCCGCAGAGAGGCCCGCGCCCGCGCCTGACTTGCCGCGATGCGCCGAAACTCGCATCCTTCCGCTCAACCAACGCGGGGAGACTCCCAATGAAACTCGGCCTCACCATCGGCACCGGCGGCACCTCGCCACGCATCGACATGGACCTCATCCTCGAGGCCGAACGCCTCGGCTACGATGCCGTCTGGACCGGCGAAGCCTATGGCACCGACGCCGTCACCCCCGCCACCTGGGTCCTCGCGCGCACCACCCGTATCAAGGCCGGCACCGGCATCATGCAGATGTCGGCCCGCACCCCCACCTGCGCCGGCATGACCGCCCTCACCCTCCAGGCCCTCTCCGACAACCGCTTCCTCTGCGGCATCGGCCCCTCCGGCCCCCAGGTGATCGAAGGCTGGCACGGCGTGCCCTACGGCAAACCGCTGGCCCGCACCCGCGAATACATCTCCATCATCCGCAAAATGGTCGCCCGCGAGGAACCCCTCACCCACCAGGGCGAACACTACCAGATCCCCTACACCGGCCCCGGCGCCTCGGGCCTCGGCAAACCCCTTAAGAGCATCGTCCACGGCAAGCCCGGCCTGAAATTCTACACCGCATCCATCATGCCCGCCGGCCTGCGCCTCGCCGGCGAAATCGCCGACGGCAACATTCCGATCTTCATGTCCCCCGAAGCCGCCGACGCCGTGGTCAAGCCCACGCTCGAAGGCATGGCCAAGGCCGGCGGCGGCAAAACCCTCGCCGATTTCGACATCGCCCCCCACGTCAAAGTCCGCGTCGGCGATCTCGATGCCTGCCGTGACGCCATCCGCCCCGAACTCGCCCTCTACATCGGCGGCATGGGCGCCCGCGGCAAAAACTTCTACACCGACTACGCCGGCCGCCTCGGCTTCGAGGCCGCAGCCAAACAGATCCAGGACCTCTACCTCGACGGCAAAAAGAAAGAGGCCGCCGCCATCGTCCCCGATGCCCTGATCGACCAGATCGCCCTCATCGGCACGCCCGACCGCATCAAGGGCCGCCTGCAGGACTGGAAAGCCATCGCCCGGGACCACAAGGTCGGCACCATCGTCCTCACCGGCGCCACCATGGAGGCCATCCGCGTCGTCGCCGAAGGTCTCTGAGCCGCGGTCGCTCCCCTCAGCCGAACACCTCGTTCCAGGCGCCGCGCAGCGCCGCGTCGGCCTCGGCCATCGTCACCGGCCGGCCCAGCGCGGCCAGGCTGGTCACCCCATGCTCCACCACCCCGCACGGCACGATGCCACCGAAATGATCCAATACCGGCTCAACATTCAGCGCCACCCCGTGCCAGCTCACCCATTTCGTCACCCGCACCCCGATCGCCCCGATCTTGGCTTCCTTGGTCCCGTCCACCACCCAGATCCCCACTCGCCCGGCGCGCCGCTCGCCTTTCACGTTGAACCGGTCGAGCGCGCGGATCAGCCATTCCTCCAAGGCGTGGACGTAGCAGCGCACATCCCGCGGCTTCACCGCCCCGTGCGCCTGCATCAGGTCCAGCATCACATAGGCGGTGCGCTGACCGGGCCCGTGATAGGTCCATTGCCCGCCCCGTCCGGCCTCGAAAGTCGGAAAGCGGCCGGGGTCCACGAGGTCGGCCGGCTGGGCCGAGGTTCCGGCGGTGTAGAGCGGCGGATGCTCGACCAGCCAGACCCATTCGCGCGCCGTGCCCGCGCGGATCGCCGCCACCCTCGCCTGCATCGCCGCCATCGCGTCGGGATATGGGGTCAAGCCGTCCGCCACGGTCCATTCGACCGGCGATGCAGAAACCTCATTTTGATCCATTGATCCCCCCAAACCCTTCCGCTATATCCCCCGCCTCTACCCCGGTGCGGTCGTGGTGGAATGGTAGACACGCAAGCTTGAGGTGCTTGTGGGGGAAACCTCGTGGAAGTTCGAGTCTTCTCGACCGCACCAATCTCCTCCCTCCCACCCCGCCCCTACTCCGCCGCTTCGGTGAGCGCCGGCAGGGAGAGCATGGCGGCGAGGCGTTGCAGGCGCCTGGTGACGCTTTCGCCCTCGAACACACCGCTGCCTTCGCTCAACCGCAACGTCAGCTTCTCGCCGATGTCGAGGTGCGAGGCGCGCAGCAGCGACATCGTTCCTGCCGACAGCGTGTAGGCCAGGCGCAGTGCGTGGCCGAGAATCTCGGCCTGGCGCTGGTCCGCCACCGTGAGCAACTGCCGCGCCGGGCCGAGGAAGCCTGCCTCCGGCTCGGCCTCGTAGCGCAGCGCCAGGGCCAATCCGAGGAATGCCCTGGCGTGGTGGTCGAGCCCGACGCCGGGCTGGCGGAAAATCCGCAGGAATGACTGCTCGGCGCGATATTCGGGATGATCGCGGCTGCCGATATCGCTCATCCAGCACGCCGCCTCGCGCAGCCGGCGGAACAGCGGGGTCTCGCCGGGAAACAGCGGGTCGGTCCATTCGATCAGCGCCGGCGGCAGGCCCGGCTCGCGACCGAGGCGCCGGGCATAGTCGGTGCCGGCGGCCAGCAGCGGGTCCTGCTGCCGCACCTCCGGGGGCAGCAGCCCCATGTACCAGCCTTCGCGCAGCCCGTTGGCGCTGAACACCACCCGCTTGGCCCCGGTAATGCGCAGCAGCCGCCGCAGCACGACGGCGGCGAAGGGCAGATCGTCGACCCGCTTGCGCGAGCCTTCCGCCATCCGCTCCAGCACCCGGCGCGGCGCCTCGGCGACTGTGGTGGCGAACTGGCGGGCCTCCTCGGCCGAGACCGTATAGTGATGCACGATGCTCAACGGGTAGCCGATCCGTGCGATATGCATCCGCGCCAGCGCCCGCCAGGCGCCGCCGACGGCGTAGAGGTCCTGCCCGGCGGTTTCCGCGAGCCAGGGCACCGCGGCGAGATCGGCCTCGGCAAGCTGCCGCGCCCGCTCGACATCGCCCTTCGCCCGCTCGGCCAGGCGGATCACGCCGAGCTTGAGCGACTGCGCCTGATAGCGCCGCCCCTGGGCCAGCCGGACCACCTCGAGCGAGCCGCCGCCGATATCGGCCAGCACCCCGTCGGCCCCGGGAATGCCGCACAATGTGCCGGCGGCGGCGAAATCGGCCTCCTGCTCGCCGCTGAGGGTGCGGATCGGCACGCCGGGCATCCGCCGGCCCAGCTCGGCGACGAAATCCGGCCCATTGGCGGCATCGCGCACCGCCGCGGTCGCCAGCACCTCGAACGGCGCCGCCGCCATTGCCCGCGCGATCGCGGCGTAGCGCTGCATCACCAGCAACGCCTGGCGCAGCCCCTCCTCGTTCAGCCGCCCGGTCGCCTCGAGTCCGCGCCCGAGCCGCAGCACCGCTTTTTCGTTGAAAATGGCGACGGGATTGCGGCCGAGGCCCTCGAAGACGACGAGGCGCACCGAATTGGAGCCGAGATCGACCACCGCGGCGCGTGGCGCGGTGGTGCGGGAGATCACCTGGGGGGTCACGTCAGTCCTGTGAAATACGATCGTGCCGGCGCGGATTGGCGACCGGCAATGGAATGGCGCCACCATGCGCCGCCGAGCCGCGTCCGGAAAGTGAGGGGTTGGTCATGAAATAATCATGGGCGCTGACCCGCTTCTTGGCGCCGCCGGCCGGCATCCGCCGCCAGACCGCGTCCGCGCCGAGCTCCCAGGATTGCATCGTGTCGCGCAGATTGACCACCATGATCTGGTCCAGCACCTGCTCGTGCACGGTGGCGTTGTGGATCGGGACCATCGTTTCCACCCGCCAGTCCATGTTGCGGGTCATCCAGTCCGCCGAGCTGATGAACACCCGGGCCTGCCGGCCGGGCAAAGTCTGGCCGTTGCCGAAGACGTAGATCCGGCTGTGTTCCAGGAAGCGCCCGACGATGGACTTCACCCGGATGTTGTCGGACAGGCCGGGCACGCCGGGGCGCAGGCAGCAGATGCCGCGCACCACGGCCACGATCTTCACGCCGGCGGAGGAGGCCTCGTACAGCTTGTCGATCAGCGTGGTGTCGACCAGGCTGTTCATCTTGAGCCAGATCGTCGCCGGGCGGCCCTCACGGGCGAACATGATCTCGCGCTCGATCAGTTCGAGCAGCGCCGGCTTGATGGTCAGCGGGCTGAAGGCCAGCGCGTCCATCTTGTCCGGCTTGGCATAGCCGGTCATGTAGTTGAACAGCTTGGCGGCATCGCGGGTCAGGTCGGGATCGCAGGTGAAGAAGCTGAGGTCGGTGTAGATCCGGGCCGTGAACGGGTGATAGTTGCCGGTGCCGAAATGGGCGTAGGGCCGCAGCGTGCCGCTCTCGCGGCGGACGACGAGGCTGATCTTGGCGTGGGTCTTGAGCTCGGCGAAGCCGAACACGACCTGCACGCCGGCCGCCTCCATCACCCGGGCAAGCCGGATATTGGCCTCCTCGTCGAACCGGGCGCGCAGCTCCACCATCGCGGTGACCGACTTGCCGGCCTCGGCCGCCTCGATCAGGGCCTTGACGATCGGGCTGTCCCGGCTGGTGCGGTACAGCGTCTGCTTGACCGCGACCACATTGGGATCGGCGGCGGCCTGGCGGAGGAACTGCACCACGACGTCGAAACTCTCGAACGGGTGATGCACCACGATGTCCTTGGCCCGGATGGCGGCGAAGCAATCGCCGCCGAAATCGCGGATGCGCTCGGGAAAGCGCGGCGTGTAGGGCGGGAACAGCAGGTCCGGCCGGTCGTCGCCGATGAGCTGCGACAGCTCGGACAGGCCGAGCAGGCCGGACTCGACGTAGATCTCCTGGGCCGAGGCATCGAGCTCGTCGACCACGAAGCCGCGCAGGTCCGCCGGCATGTCGGCGGCGATGGCGAGATGGATCACCACGCCGCGCCGCCGGCGCTTGAGCGCGGTTTCATAGGAGCGCACCAGGTCCTCCGCCTCGTCCTCGAACTCGACGTCGGTGTCGCGGATGAGACGGAACATGCCTTGGGCCAGGAGCCGGAAGCCGGGGAACACCCGCACCAGCGACAGGCGCACCAGGTCCTCCAGCAGGACATAGCGGATCGGCCCGCCCTCCGCCCCCGGCGGCAGGCGGATGAAGCGCTCGACCTGCGCCGGCAGCGGGATCAGGGCGCGCATGCCCTGCCCGTCCTCCTCGCGCATCAGGCGCAACGCCATCACCAGGCCCATGTTGGGGATGAAGGGGAAGGGGTGCGCCGGATCGATCGCCAGCGGCGTCAGCACCGGAAAGACGCGCTCCATGAAATAGGCATCGAGCCAGCTGCAATCGGCGTCGCTGAGCTTGTCGAGGTTGGTCAGGACAATGCCGGCCTCGGCGAGGCGCGCGCGCACCTGCTTCCACGCCCGCTGCTGCTCGCCCATCAGCGCGCGGGCCTCGGTTTCGACCTCGGCGAGCTGCTGGGCCGGGGTTCGCCCATCCTGCGAGGCGGCGGTGAAGCCGGCCTTGGCCTGCCCGATCAGCCCGGCGACGCGGACGGAGTAGAATTCGTCGAGATTGGAGGCCGAGATGGCGACGAAGCGCAGCCGCTCCAGCAAGGGATGGCGCGGATTTTCCGCCTCCTCGACCACCCGGCGGTTGAAGGCGAGCCAGGACAGTTCGCGGTTGATGAAGCGCGCGGGATCGCCATGGCCGACGGCCACAGCCGGCATTTCTGGAAGGATTGCGCCGGCGCCGGGCACATGCATGGAGGTCGCTTCATTCGGCGGGGTCATCCTGGCTCTCCTGACGGGTCGCATTTTCTACACGATGATCCGGTCCCGCGGCGAGTTCGCGAAAGCGGTTGCCGTACTATTGTCATGAAGATCGCGCGCCGGCAGGTCGGCGAGCACGGCTTCGGCCAGTCCGCGGGTGACCGCCCGCCCTGCCGCCAGCGCCGCGCGGTCGAGCCGGGCGGCGGCGAGGCGGATCGCGGCCGGGGTGCGCGGGAGATGGATCAGCAGGAAGGCCTGTATCGGTTCCGTCACCGCGATCTGCCGCTCCATCAGCAGCCGCCGCAGGAGCAGGCGCAACAGCTCCTCTTCGGCCGCCCCGATCGCCACTGCGGTGATCGCGCGCAGCCGGCTCGCGAGATCGGGCAGCCGGACCTCCCAGCGTGCCGGCGGCGGGCGGGCGGCGAGCAGGACCGGCTGTCCAGCTTCGCCTGCGAGGTTGAGGAGCCGCAGCAGCGCCAGCTCCGGCGCGGCGTCCGCATCGTCGATCGCGAGCGCGGCCTCGGGCGGCGCCGGCATCAGCTCCGCATCGAGCTGCGGTCCGCGCAGGAGGTTTGCGCCCTGGCGCGCCGCCCAGACGTGCAGCAGATGGGTCTTGCCGCATCCCGCCGGGCCCCACAGCGCCAACCGCCCGGCGGGCCATTCCGCGGTGCGTTCCAACCAGGCGCGCGCGGCCGCGTTGGAGGGCGCTTCGATCAGGTCCGCCGGCTCGAAGCGCGGCGGCGGGTCGAACGGCAGGGCAAGCTGAGCCGAGCGCACCTTCACAGCCGGCCGCCCTTGGGCCGCCGCGCCGCCCGCGCGACATAGGCGCCGCCCGATATCGTTGTGCTGGCGGCGACCAGCCAGATCAGGACCTGCAAGGTCAGGTCCGCATGGCGGCCGAAGCCGGCCAGCAGCAGCGCGACACCGACGAGGACGATCTGCAGCACGGTGTTCACCTTGGAGACCATCAGCGGCCTGATCTCCGGCGGCGCGCCCAGCACATTGAGCACCAGCACGCCACCGACGATCAGCACGTCGCGAAACACGACCAGGATCGCCAGCCAGTCCGGCAGCACATAGACCACGGCGAGCACGACATACATCGCCATCAGCAGTGCCTTGTCCGCCAGCGGATCGAGCACGGCGCCGATATAGGTCGGTCCGCGCCGGCGCGCGAGCCAGCCGTCCACCGCATCCGACGCCCCCGCCCCGAGGAACAGCCAGAACGCCGCCGGATACATCGCGTGCAGCACGAGATAGATCGCCGCCGGCACCGCGCACAGGCGGGCCACGGTGATCAGATTGGGCAAGGTCAGCACGGCTGACGAGGGACCGGGTGGAAACCGGCTGGCGTCAGGCATGCGGCCGCCTCCCCGCCGCGCGCATTGCGCCCAGGGGTGGCCCATGGTTCCTAGAGGCCGCATTTCGTGGCATACGCGCCGCCATTGTGTCGTCCACCGTGCCGGGGTCCCTACCTCTCCCGGCCACTATACACCGAGGGCTGCCATGGCCAGCATGACCTATCGCGCGGCTGGCGTTGACATCGACGCCGGGGATGCGCTCGTCGATCGGATCAAGCCGCTGGCGCGGGCCACCAGCCGGGCAGGCGTGCTGGGCGGGCTCGGCGGCTTCGGCGCCGTGTTCGACCCCAAGGCGGCCGGCTACACCGACCCGATCCTGGTCTCCTCGACCGACGGCGTCGGCACCAAGCTGCGGATCGCCATCGACACCGGGCTGCACGACACGGTGGGGATCGACCTGGTGGCGATGTGCGTCAACGACCTCGTGGTGCAGGGCGCCGAGCCGCTGTTCTTCCTCGACTATTTCGCCACCGGCAAGCTGTCGCTGGACCAGGCGAGCCGCGTGATCGCCGGGATCGCCGAGGGTTGCAGCCGGGCCGGCTGCGCCCTGGTGGGGGGGGAGACGGCGGAAATGCCGGGGATGTACGGGGATGGCGACTACGACCTCGCCGGTTTCTCGGTCGGCGCGGCGGAGCGCGGGACGCTGCTGCCGCAGGGGGTCGCGCCGGGCGATGCGCTGCTTGGGCTGGCAAGCTCCGGGGTGCATTCCAACGGGTTCTCGCTGGTGCGGCGCATCGTCGCGACCACCAACGCCGGCTGGGCGACGCCGGCGCCGTTCGGCACGGGCAGCCTCGCCCAGGCGCTGATGGAGCCGACCCGGATCTACGTGAAGTCGCTGCTGGCGCTGCACCGGGCGGGGCTGCTGAAGGCCGCCGCCCATATCACCGGCGGCGGGCTCGTCGGCAATGTGCCCCGCGTGCTGCCGGACAACACCCGTGCGGTGATCGATGCCGGCGCCTGGACGCTGCCGCCGGTGTTCGCCTGGCTCGCGCGGACCGGCGGCGTCGCGGCGGACGAGATGCTGCGGGTGTTCAACTGCGGGCTCGGCATGGTCGCCGTGGTCAGCGATCCGGTGGCGGCGCGGGCGGTGCTGGAGGCGCACGGCGAGACGGTGTTCGACGTCGGCCATATCGAGGCCCATGACGGCGCGCCCGATGTGCGCATCGCGCTTCCCGCGGGCTGGCCGGGCTGAATGAAACCGAAGGTCGGCATCCTGATCAGCGGGCGCGGCTCCAACATGGAGGCGCTGCTGCGCGCGGCCGCCGCGCCGGGCTATCCCGCCGAGATCGCCCTCGTGCTGGCCAACAACCCCGATGCGCCGGGGCTGGTCGCTGCGCGGGCGGCCGGAATTGCGGGCATTGCCATCGACCACCGGCCGTTCAGGCGCGACCGCGGCGCCCACGAGGCGGCGATCGCCGCGGCTCTCGATGCCGCGGACGTCGAAATTGTCTGCCTCGCCGGGTATATGCGCCTGCTCACCCCCTTCCTGGTGACCCGCTACGCCGGGCGCATGCTCAACATCCACCCGAGCCTGCTGCCCGCCTTTCCCGGCCTCGACACCCATGCCAGGGCGTTGGCGGCCGGGGTCAAGCTTCATGGCTGTACGGTTCACCTGGTGACGGAGGCGATGGACGAAGGGCCGATCCTGGCGCAGGCGGCGGTGCCGATCCTGCCCGGCGACGACGAGGCCAGCTTGGCGGCGCGCGTGCTGGCCCAGGAACACCGTCTCTATCCGGCGGCGCTGGCCGCCCTGGCCGCCAAAACGCCCGGCCACAGCCCCGCGCCCGACGCCGCGCTGGCCAACCCACTTGCCTAGAGCCGTGACACTCCCCTAGATATTCCACCGCCCTGCATCAGAACGAGACCCAACCATGGCCCATGTCGAACACCCCGTCTCCGAAGAAGCTTTCACCGCTGACCGCCAGCGCATGCTCAACGGCTTCACCAGCGCCACGACGTTCTCGATCGTGGCCGCCGTCGTCATCCTCGGGCTGATGGGGTTCTTTCTGCTGTAGGAAGGAAGGCGAGGGGCGCTGCCCCTCGACCCCGCCAGGGGCCAAGCCCCTGGACCTTATCTATTAAGGAAGGTTCTTGAATGAGAGAGGGGCTCAACCCGGACCTATCAAGGTCCGGGTTGAGCCCCTCTCTCATTCAAGAACCTCTTCAACGGATGCGGGTCTGGGGGCTCTGAGCCCCCAGCGGGGCCATCCGACGCGCCGCTTGCGCGGCGACGGCAGAGCCCTGGCCTAGCCTTCCTTCAGCCGACGATCTCAGCGCCGGCGAAGAAGTAGGCGATCTCGATGGCGGCGTTGTCGGTGCTGTCGGAGCCGTGGACGGAGTTGGCTTCGATGCTTTCGGCGAATTCCTTGCGGATGGTGCCGGCGGCGGCGTTGGCCGGGTTGGTGGCGCCCATGATTTCACGGTTGGCGAGCACGGCATTTTCGCCTTCGAGCACCTGCACGACGACGGGGCCGGAGGTCATGAAGGTCACGAGGTCACGGAAGAAGCCGCGTTCGCGGTGCACGCCGTAGAAGTTTTCGGCCTGGGCGGTGGTCATGTGGATGCGCTTCTGGGCGACGATGCGCAGGCCGGCCTGCTCGAACTTGGCGTTGATCGCGCCGGTCAGGTTGCGGCGGGTGGCGTCGGGCTTGAGGATCGAGAAGGTGCGTTCAATCGCCATGGGAAGCCTCATTTCGTCAGGGGTGGATATGGCGCGGGGCTTTAGAGCAGGGCACCCCTGACGACAACCCCTTCCCCGGCAAAGCAGACTGCGGGTAAACCCCCCTCATGAGTCTCCTGATCATCAGTGGCGTATCCATCCGCATTGCCGGCCGGCTGTTGCTGGACGAGGCCGACCTCACGGTCGACCCCGGCCGGCGCATCGGGCTGGTCGGGCGCAACGGGGCGGGCAAGTCGACGCTGCTCAAGGCGATTTCCGGCGAAATCGGCATCGATGGCGGCAGTATCCGCCTGGCGGCGCGGGCACGGCTGGGTCAGGTCAAGCAGGAGGCGCCGGATGGCGACATCTCGCTGCTCGATTGCGTGCTGGAGGGCGACCAGGAGCGGCTGGCTTTGCTCGCCGAGGCGCATGACCCCGATGCCGATCCGCACCGGCTGGCCGAGGTCCATGATCGTTTGGTGACGATCGGGGCGGATGCCGCGCCGGCGCGGGCGGCGACCATTCTGGCCGGGCTCGGGTTCGATGCCGAGGCGCAGGCGCGGCCGGTGAATTCGTTCTCGGGCGGCTGGCGGATGCGGGTGGCGCTGGCGACGGTGCTGTTTTCGGCGCCCGACATGCTGCTGCTGGACGAGCCGACCAACCATCTCGACCTCGAGGCCACGATGTGGCTGGAGACCTGGCTGGCGAAGTTCCCCGGCGCGGCGCTGGTGGTGTCGCATGACCGCAATCTGCTGGACCGGTGTGTCGACAGCATCGCCCATCTGGATCGGGGCAAGATCACGCTGACGCCGGGCGGGTATGACGAGTTCGTGCGGATCAAGACCGAGCGGGCGGCGCAGCAGACGGCGATGGCGAGCCGGATCGCGGCGCAGAAGGCGCATATGCAGTCCTTCGTCGACCGTTTCCGCGCCAAGGCGACCAAGGCGCGGCAGGCGCAGGCGCGGATCAAGGCGATCGCCCGGCTGCCGGTGATCGAGGCGGTGCTGGAGGACCATGCGACGCGGTTCGCGTTTCCCGAGCCGGCGCAGCTGTCGCCGCCGATCCTGTCGATCGATCGGGTGTCGGTGGGGTATGGCGGGCCGCCGGTGCTGCGCAATTTGACGTTGCGGGTGGATATGGATGACCGGATTGCGCTGCTCGGCGCCAACGGCAACGGCAAATCGACGCTGGCCAAGCTGATCGCGGGCAAGCTCGATGCGACGAGCGGCGAGGTTCGGCGCGGGCCGAAGCTGCGGGTGGGGTATTTCGCGCAGCACCAGACCGACGAGTTGACGCTCGGCGAGACCCCGATCGACCATATGGCCCGCGCGCTGCCGAAGGCGTTGCCGGCGCAGGTGCGGGCGCAGCTGGCGCGGTTTGGGCTGGATGCGGATCGGGCCAATACGGCGGTTGAGTCGCTCTCGGGCGGGGAAAAGGCGCGGCTGCTGCTGGCGCTGGCGACGCGGGATGCGCCGCAGCTGTTGATCCTGGACGAGCCGACCAACCATCTCGACATCGATGCACGCGAGGCGCTGGTGCGGGCGTTGGCGGATTTTTCGGGCGCCGTGCTGTTGATCACGCATGATCCGCATCTGGTGGAGCTGGTGGCGGATCAGCTTTGGATGGTGCATGACGGAACGGTGACGCCGTATGAGGGCGACCTCGACGAATACCGCGTGCTGCTGGCCGATCGCGCCCGCCCGACGCCGAAGTCCGACCCCACCAACCGCAAATCCGACCGCCGCGAACGGGCGGATGCGAGGGCCGCGACCGCACCGCTGCGCAAGAAGGTGAAGGATGCGGAGGCGCGGATCGCCAAGCTCGCGGCAGAGCGGGCGTTGCTGGAGAAGGCGCTTGCCAATCCCGGCATCTATGCCCCCGCGCGCAAGGCGGAGGTGGTCGCCACCCAGGCCAAGCTGACCGCGATCAAGCGGCTGGAGCATGTCGCGGAGGCGGAGTGGATTGCGGCCGAGGAGGCACTGGAGGCGGCGGGGGCGGTTGGGTAGAGGTTGCCGCGCGCTGGCGGTGGTGCAGCCGGGGTGCTTTACTCGTGTCGGGTGGCCAAGGTATTTTTCCGTGTGTATCTGATGGATCACGAATGATGACGCCTGACCGCTTTTCCTGGCTGATGCGTCACGGCGAGGCGTGCGTTGCGTCGGACGCTTTTGATGCTGCTATCGCCGCCTTCACTGCCGCGATTTCCTTGAACCCGACGGCCGAACTACCGTATCTGGCAATCAGTCACGCCCTCTCGCGCAAGGGTGACCGCCCAGCGGCGATATCATTCGCGGAAAACATGCACAGCCGCTTTCCAGATTCACCGGCGGTCGCTTGCGCCCTGGCCCAGGCGCTCATCGACGACAAGAAATTTCGTGCTGCGAGGGCCTTCATGCACAAAAGATCGGATAAGTTCGATCAGAGCCATTTCTTCCTGGAAATCCAGGGAATGCTTGAATTCAATTCCGGCAATCCGTTTCGCGGTATCGAGCTTATTCGCCTGGCGATTGCGCGCGGGTTGCCAGCGAAGCCTCATGTCTATTCGATCCTAATTGATATCCTCAAACTTTCCGGCCAATTTGAAGCTGCATACAAAATCGCGTCGGACTTGCCTGAGGAACGCCGCGCACCGCTATTGCGCCGTTTGGACGAAGCCGAGGCAATTAAGCGTTATGGAAGTGAAAAATACCCAGATTCTCACAACGACCCGCGCGCGCTGCGAGCCCGCATTGCAGAGCTTTTGGAAGCGCGTGCCGTATTAGACGCTAGCTATTTTGTGCAGCTTTTTTTCCGATCTGATCTCGATTCTGCGGATGATTTTGTTTTTATATCCGAGACCGCGTTCAGGCTGACACAGCTTGGAGATTTTAGTTGCAGCGAGTTGATCGGTAAGGCGCTCGGCGCGGCCATGTTTCATGTTACGCCCAACGCCGCCGCAACCTACAAGTACGCGATCGCGCTGATGCAGGCGCAAAGCTTTGCAGACGCGGGTTGGTATTTACTTCGCCTGCGAAGGTCATTGGCGGAAGCCCTTCCCGAGATTCCCGAGGAGTCGCTCGTGCGTCTCCTCAGGATGTGCCAAGCTTGCGGCGGTATCTCAGATGCGGAGTTGTCCTCTGTTGTACCGCATGCGACGCACGCGGGAGAGCACCCGGAACCTGCTTTCGGTACGCCTGCATCCTCGGGTTGGAAGTCACCGTATGTTGCAAACTCGCGATTCCGGCGTCATGTCGCGCTCTGCTTGTTCGGCCAGCTCCGCGGATTTCGGACGGCTTGGCCGATAACAAAGTCCGCCTTGGCAGGCCATAATGTTACTGTGTTTGTCGCGACTTGGCCGCGTGTCGGCGGTGGCATCGGCGCACAGAACAATATCGATCGCAAGCTCCCGGCCGCGATCCTTGAGGGGGTACCGAGCTATCTGCGCGCTCGCAGCCATGTACTACAGCGATATGAAAATTTATCTCGTCTCATCATGGAAGATCGCGAGTGCTCGCTTGAGGAATTGCAGGCGTTTTTTGGAACGAAACATGTTTTTGTCGATGATGAAGCGGCGTTCAACGAGCGGCACGGCGGCCGCCCGGGACTGACGGTCCATGGCTCTTTGAATCAACCAAAGATGTTTCATATGATGAGCAAGAACTTGCGCATGATGAGTGAGTTCGAAATTGAAAATGGCTCGATCTTTGACGTTGTGATACGTCATCGCGTCGACCGATCTATAGTCGAAATAGCTGACTTCGACCTGCAGCGAGCCGCGCGAGATAATGTCTATCTCACCGATCACTTCTACCATTGGGCTGCGGGAGATCAAACCTCTATAAGTTCCTCGGCGGTGGCGGATGTTGTCTCCGGAATTTCGCCGGCCGTTGACCGGGCCGGGAGCTTCTCCTGCTTCCCCGGCGCTAGTGGCGAGTCGGCAGAGTGGTTGATGGGCGAGTGGCTGGTCCACCATGCGGTTCCGATCCGCGCCCTCAGCACGACGCGGCTGTCTGGGCTTACGTCCAACATGCCTGACCCTATCGCGCTGCTCCGATGCCTCATTACTGACCTTGATGCCCGCCCCATGCTCGATCCCACGGACATTACGTGGCTCAATGCCGCGGCGAACGCGAGCCGCGAGGGCGCTAGTATCTCGACTAAGGCGGAAGTTGACGAGATTCTTCGGCGATCATCAGTCATGGCCCGATATCCCGAAATGAGCCGACCGCTATCGCCTTCCCCCTAGCAGGGGCCTGGCATCCGGGAGCGAACCGCAGCTAGGCGGACTTGGAGGCGCTCGACGTCGGCAGACATGCCTGCCTGGACGAGCCATCCGTTCACGCGTGTCAGAAGGTCAGGCGCATCAGGTCGACGTTCGGCTAGATCAAGGGCTATCTCCGCCGCTTCGATGTACCTGCCAAGACCGCCGATGGTGGCGCTGAGTTGAATCCATACGGCGTCCCAGGAGGGAGCACGGCGAACGCACTCTCGGAAGGCACTCTCAGCCTCGAGCGCCATGCCGCATGCGAGCAAAATATTGCCCAAGTGGTTGTGCCGATGGGCCATAGGTTCAGGCGAGCGTGTTGCCGCCTCGCGCGCTGCATCGATCGCCTCCGACTTTCGACCCAATTGCAGGAGGGAGACACTCAGCTCCATGTAATAGTCAGGGTCACTTGGAAGTAGCAGTATCGCATGGCGGAATAGTTTCTCCGCACCCTCGAAATCACCGATCCGCAGCAAGGCCTTGCCCGCCAGAAACACGCTCCATGGATCGCTCGACGCGCCGGCTACGGCTGCCTCGGTAGCGGCGGCCACATGGTCATCTTGCAGTGCCGTCAGAAGCGCTAAGCGTGCGTGAAATAGGGCGCTCTGCGGAGAAGCGTGAAGTCCAGCGCGTACAATCCGTTCCGCGCCGGTCAGGTCGTCTCGCTGTTCGTGGAGGTCGATGAACCAGCTCAGCTGACCAGCCTCGCCCACGAGGGCGGCGAGGATGCAAGCCAAGCCCGCGATCGCTGGATTTCGATTCGACATCGGCTCCAGGAAGGCTACGATATATTTAGCGAGAGCGCATGGAGAGTCCGATTTTTTGATGCAATATTCCAGCAACTCGGCTGGGTTAATGTAATTAACGGTACTGCCCGCGGCTGTGGCGAGCGCGCGGAGGGCGATCGCAAAGTCACCCACGTAGACGTCGCGTAGCTCTGGGCGAATCACGCCATCAGAATATTCTTCCACCGATAGAGCGGTGTATAGCAGCGCCGTCTCGAAAGCGCCCTCCTCGCGCAATCTATTGGCAAGGACGTGCAAGAACCCGCCGTCACGCGAGGGTCTGAAATGGGCCAATCGGGTTACGACGTGGCTCAAGAGTCGGGGATCGTCGGTGCGCATTTCCCCGCGCGCAAGGAGAGCGGCCATCCCGAGGCCAACTGCAATCAGGTCGGCATCCTCCTGCCCCTCCAATAGATATCCATCCTTCGGTCTAGGGCAGACTGTTGGATTCCGCGCGACGGAAGAAATAACATCATCAAGACCAACGAGTCTATCTGGAGAATATCCGAACATAGAATATTGTTTCAGATTTAAATCTGAGTATATCAGATGATCATAAAGATCATTGTGAACATATTTCCATTTTTTCTCAATGGCCTTTCGATATGCGATCATGAAAAATTGACCGTATACGTCCATCGTGGCGCTATTTCCTAAAGCAAAGCCGTCGCCGACGTCTCCTTTATCGTGAGAAAACCGGTCAACATAGATGTCGCCGTCGGCAACAGTGTGTAGAAATTCTGCACTGGGTGGCTCGAAGCGAAAATCCGGCCGGGCTCGAATCACGACATCGAACGGGTAGCCCTGTCCGCTTTCCAAGTTCTTTCGCAGGAGATCTGCCTGCCAGACTTTGTACAGCATCGACATCGAGAAGGGGTCCGGCCCCGAGGGTACACCTTCCCGCGATTGCCGGTTTTCAAACCAGGCAAAACGCAGGGGTTCCTCAACATGAACGACCGCCGTCGGCAGGACGGCCGCTATCATGTCCGCGGTCACACGGGCGTTGGTCGCACGCTCGCTCGCACGCTCGCGCAAGCCGGGCAGATGATCGAAGATGTGGGCCGACGCCCAGCTTGAGGGCAAGGCTTCTAGGACACCGTTCGGAAACAGCCCCCGCATCCGGTTCAGGCCGCCAAGCGCCCCAAACATTTTACCGCCGCGCGTTGCCCAGGTCGCGACGACAACCGAAATCTTGACGCGGTCGTCGTATTTGGCGAGCCAACCAAAATTATCCTCGAAACTACGCATTTGTCCGGATAGACACAAGCAAACGCTAACTATTCTGCGACCTTCACGTTCTATCGCCATACACTGCTTCCGAGATAATCTATCACATCATACGGGATGACCGGTTAACACGGACAGCCAGCGTCGAACAGAGGCATATGACCGCAGCATCGGCGTCGACGTCCGATCTCTCCCGGGCGGCGGGGTCGGCTCGGCCGGCCAGGAAGCGTGAACGGCCAGCGGTTAAAGGGGTCGGTCGGGTCGACGCAGCGTGCGCCTTCGAGGTCGAAGTCCCATATATTTAGAACGACGATGGGCGGCGTCACGTCGTGCGCCACACGCCCCAGTTGTCGCCACGCGCTGGCCGCCCTACTTTGCCAATGAATGCAAACCGAACGCAGCCTCCTCCGGCCACGCCGATCGACCGCCGCTGGGCGGGTGCGATGAGCACTGTGCGCATCGAGCGCCGGCTCGCGGCCATTCTTGCGCTTGATGTTGCCGGCTACAGCCAGCTCATGGGCGGGGACGAGTTGGGAACGCTCAACGCCCTCAAGGCCCATCGGCGCGACCGCATCGACCCGGCGATTGCACGCCACAATGGCCGCATCGTCACCATTGCCGGGGACGGGCTGATGGTGGAGTTCGCCTCGGTGGTGGATGCGGTGGCGGCCGCGGTCGCGATCCAGCAGGGCATGCTCGCCTTCAACGTGGCAATTGCCGAGGATCGCCGCATCGTGCTGCGGATCGGCATCAATGTCGGCGACATCATCATCGATGGCGGCGATATTTTTGGCGACGGGGTCAATGTTGCCGCCCGCCTGGAAGCGCTGTGCGAGCCTGGCGGCGTCTGCATCTCGCGCTCCGCCAACGAGCAGGTGCGCGACCGGCTGCCGTTGCCGTTCACCGATCGAGGTGAGCAGTCGGTGAAGAACATCGCCCGCGCCATCGGGGTTTTCGGCCTGTCCGCGCGGGAGATCGCGGCGATGCCGGAGAACGCCTTGCCGCTCCCGGTCACGCCCGCCCGCCGCGTGCGGCTGTGGCGCAGCCCGTCGCTGCCGTTGCGGCTTGGGTTTGTCGCGGTTCTGCTGGTGGCCGCCGCCGGCACCGGCTGGTGGATCGGCATGCCAACGCCGGCGCCCCAGGCCGCTCCGGCGCCCCGCCCCGTTGCTCCGGTGGTGCAGGACCGTCGCGGCTCGATCATCGTGCTGCCGTTCGACCCGACCACGGCGAGCGCGGCACGGCTGGCCCGGGACGTCGCGGAGCGCCTGTCCTCCGAGCGGGGCTGGCCGGTCACCGCCCCGGCGGTTGCGGCGCGGTACCAGGGCAAGACCCAGGATCCGCGTGTCATCGGTCGCGAGCAGAACGTCCACTTCACCCTCTCCGGCGGTGCCCGCGACCAGGACGGCAGGCTTCATGTGAGCGCGACGCTGCGCGAAACCCAGGAGGGCCGGGACGTCTGGTCCCAGCAATTCGAGGCGGGCAGCGATCCTGGCGCCCTCGTTGCGGCCATCGCCGCGGAGGTCAGCCAAGCGATGATCGACGCCGAGGCCGCCCGCGCCCGGCGCGAGCGGCCGGCCAACCTCGACGCCACCGATTATTATTTCGCCGCGCTCGAAACCGCGCTGACCCCGCTCACCCGCGCCAACCTCGCCGGCCGCATCGCCCTGCTCAACCAGGCCGTCGCGCTCGATCCAGCCAATACACCCGCCCTGGCACTCGACGCCCGCCTGCGCGCCCTGCTGGTGCTGAACGAATGGTCGGCCGACCGCGCCGGCGACCTCGCCTTCGCCGCCAGGGCCGCCGACCGCCTGCTCGAAGCCGCGCCGCGCGACATCTACCAGCTTCGCACCAAGGCCTATGTCCTGCGCGCCCAGGGCAATCTCGACCAGGCGATCGCGCTGCATCGCCGCGTGCTGGAGATCAATCCCGCCGTCGCCGACAGTCATCGCGAGATCGGCGTGATCCTCCAGGCGCAGAACCGCCACGCCGAGGCGCTCGCCAGTTTCCGTACGGCGCGGCGCTTCGCCGAGGCCGATTTCATTCTCGACACCCAGACCGCCTCCGCCCTGCTCGCCAACGGGTTGTTTGCCGAGGCGATCCAGCTCGCGCGCGCGGCGCTGGCGGAATCGCCGGGTGGCGGCCTCGACACGCCATGGCTCACCCTCATCGCGGCCTATGCCGCACTCGGGGAGACCGATCCCAAATCCGCCGACATCGCCCGCGCCGAGCTCGCCCGCTACTTCGCCACCCCGCAGCCGATCCGGACCCTGGCCGAACTGCGCAAGGACGGCGGGCTCGCGGCCCTGCCCAACCTCGCCGAAGGGCTGCGCCGCGCCGGGCTGCCGGACGAATGAGGATGCTGCGAAGGGCAGAAAGGTCTTCTTTTTTTGGAAAAAAAGAAGCAAAAAAACTTTGTCCGTCGCTGTGTGCTTCGATCCGGGTGCCATCATGGCTCACGGGGATCGGCGTCGGATGAACCTCGACCCGTTCTCGATCGACCTGAACAGCTGGTTCGTCGCCCATGCCACCTGGCGCGAACTCCCCGGCTACATCGGCGCCTGCCTGGTGTTCGCCTCGTTCATGATGCGGCGCATGATCCCGCTGCGCGCGCTCACGGCGGCGAGCAACGTGTTTTTCATCATCTATGCCTATGTCGAGGGCCAATACCCGACCTTGTTCCTCCACGCCCTGCTGCTGCCGCTCAATGGCGTGCGGATGTACCAGATGACCCGACTGATCCGCCGGGTGAAGCGCGTCGTCGGCACCGATCATGCGATGGCCGCGCTCAAGCCCTACATGAAACGCCGCAAATGCCGCACCGGGGACATCCTGTTCCGCAAAGGCGACGTCGCCGATGAGCTGCACTTCATTGTCTCCGGTGGCTTCCGGGTCACTGAAATCGGCCTCACGCTGCCTCCGGGCCAGTTTGTCGGAGAACTCGGCCTGCTCGCGCCTTCCGGCCGGCGCACCCAATCGCTCGAATGCGTTGCCGACGGGGAGTTGCTCACCATCAGCTATGAGCACGTGACGGAACTGTATTTCCAGAACCCCGACTTTGGCTTCCACTTCCTCCAGCTCACCACCAGCCGGCTGTTCCAGAACCTCGACGTGATGCAAGCGGAACTCGAAGCCCTTCGTCGACAACTGCGGAAGTAACCAAGGCAAGCATGGCTTCGCCGGCCAGGGGCGGTGGCCCAGGCAGTCTTGGGCTTCGCACGCGAACCCACCGTGACCCCGACCCGCGATCCGAAGGGCAACCCTCCAGCGGCGCATTGCCTCCCCGCCTTCCCTGTCACGGGTAGTTCCAAATACGAAAAACCGCGGCGCCTCTTTCGAGACGCCGCGGCCCATCGGTTCAGCCCGATATCAGGGCCGAGGTATCAGGGGCAGGGCTGAGCCGAGGCCAGCTTCGGGGACTCGGAGCCGCTGGCACCGGCCAGCTTCGGAGCCTCGGAACCGCTGGCGCCGGCCAGCTTCGGAGCCTCGGAGCCGCTGGCACCGGCCAGCTTCGGGGCCTCGGAACCGCTGGCGCCGGCCAGCTTCGGAGCCTCGGAACCGCTGGCGCCGGCCAGCTTCGGAGCCTCGGAGCCGCTGGCACCGGCCAGCTTCGGAGCCTCGGAGCCGCTGGCACCGGCGAGCTTCGGAGCCTCGGAGCCGCTGGCACCGGCCAGCTTCGGAGCCTCGGAGCCGCTGGCGCCGGCCAGCTTCGGAGCCTCGGAACCGCTGGCGCCGGCCAGCTTCGGAGCCTCGGAACCGCTGGCGCCGGCCAGCTTCGGAGCCTCGGAACCGCTGGCACCGGCCAGCTTCGGAGCCTCGGAACCGCTGGCGCCGGCCAGCTTCGGAGCCTCGGAGCCGCTGGCACCGGCCAGCTTCGGGGCCTCGGAGCCCGACGCGCCGGCCAGGGTCGCGCCCTTGACGCAGCCAACCGAGGCGGTCTGGGCGAAGGCCGGGGTGGCCAGCGCGAGGGCGAGGGCGGCGGTAGCGAACAACATGGTCTTGGTCATTGGTCTTCTCCTGTTTGCGTTCATTCGGCCCCAGGTCCGAGCAACTCGTTCCTGCTCATCTGGTGAACGCAGAATGACGTGAACACGCCCATACCAGTATGAATGCATTCACACGATGGGAAAAATTTTGAAATTTCGCAAAATTCCGCTCCGCCCGCTCACTTGGCCGCTGCGATCGGCAGGGACACCCATTGCTGCTCGTCCCGCCGCCGGATCAACATCAGGGCGTGCGCGCGCTTCTGTGCCCGCGCCTCGGCCAGACGCCGCTCGACATCCTCGGGCGCCGCCACCGGCTCCTGCTGCACCTTGACGATCACATCGCCGGCGAACAGGGCCTTGTCCGATGCCGCAGTGTTCGGCTGCACCTTGGCGATCAGCACGCCGCCGAGGTCTCCGGCGAGCTTGAACTGCTCGCGCGTCTCGCCGGTGATCGACATGAGCTGCAAGCCGAGCGCCTTGGGGTCGGTACTGCCGACCCGCACCGGCGCGGCCTTGACCTCGGTCGCATTGGAATCGTCCACCCATTCCGCCGGGGTCGCCCGCAGCACGATCTCCTTGCCGTCGCGCCATATCAGCACCGGCACCGCGGTGCCGATCTTGGACCGCGCGACCATGCGCGACAGCGCGCGCCCGTCCTTTGGGGTCTGTCCGTTGAAGGCAAGCACGACATCGCCCTCGCGCAGGCCGACCTTCGCTGCCGGCGTGTCCACGCCCACCTGCGCCACGATCACCCCGCGCGGCTTGGCCAGGCCGACGCCTTCGGCCATGTCGGCGGTCAATTCCTGGGTCCACAGCCCGAGCCAGCCGAGCCGCACCCGGCCGTACTGGCGGAGCTGGTCCAGGATATAGCGCGCATCATTGGCCGGGATCGCGAAGCCGATGCCGATCGAGCCGGTATCGCCGGGCGAGAAGATCGCGGTATTCACCCCCACCACCTCGCCGGCCATGTCGACCAGGGCGCCGCCCGAGTTGCCGTGATTGATCGCGGCGTCGGTCTGGATGAAATCGTCGTAGGCGGACAGCTTGATGTTGCGGTTCAGGCCGCTGACGATGCCGGAGCTGACCGATTCGCCCACGCCCAGCGGATTGCCGACCGCGAACACCTGGTCCCCCACCCGGACCTTGTCGCTGTCGCCCCATTTGATCGCCGGGAACGGCTTGTCGCTGTCGATTTTGAGCAGCGCGAGGTCCATGTTCCCCGCCACGCCGATCACCTTGGCCTTGAACGTCGCGCCCGAGGACAGCGTGACGGTGAACTCCAGCATGCCGGCGACGACGTGCTTGTTGGTGGCGATGATGCCGGAGGGGTCGATGATGAAGCCCGAGCCGAAATTCTCCACCCGCCGCGGCGGCGTCCCCTCGCCGCCATCGGAAACCAGTTTGATCATGGTGATGTTGACCACCGTGGGCAGGATCTTCGCCAACCGGTGGGTTCGCCCGTAGGGCCAGATGTCGCGGAACTCGGCAAGCGCCGGGGACGGCGCCAGCGGAACCAGCATGGATGCCGCCAGCAGCGCGGCCAGCCACACGGAACGGATCATGCGAAAACCCCCAGAAAAGTACCCGACGTTGATCTTATAGGTCGCGCGCATCGATATCCTGCCGCAACGCGGACAGGTTCGTCAGCACGATATCCTGCCCCGACATCCGTATCCACCCGCTATCGCGGAACGTCGCCAGGTGCTTGTTGATGCTCTCCCGGGTCAGCCCGGTGAGCCCGCCCAACTCGCGCTGCGACAACTGGAACTCGATGCGCAGCCCGCCCTGCGCGGGCTTCGAATGCAGCGCCGCCAGATAGACCAGCGCCTTGGCCACCCGCGTTGGCGCCGGCAGGTCCACGGCGTCGGTCATCTGTTCGGTCGCCGTCTTCAGCCGGTCGCTCACCAGGCGGACCATCGCCAGCAGTGCCTCGGGTGTGCGCAGGAGAGCTTGGGTGAAGGCCGCGCCCTCGATCGACAGCAGCCGCGCCGGCGACAACGCGACCGCGCCGGCCGCGCGCGGCCAGCCGTTCAGCACCGCGATCTCGCCGAACACCGAGCCCGGTCCGGCGATATCCAGGATCGCCTCGCGCCCGCCCTGGGTGGTGGAGGACAGTTTGAGATAGCCCTCGACCACCACCAGCACGGTACGCCCCTCGTCGCCCTGCTCGAACACCACATCGCGGGCCTCGATCTTCAGCACCCGCGACCGCCCCGCCAGGGTCCGCAACTCGGCCTCGGGAATGAACCGCAGGACCCGGTTTCCCGCCACCAGCCGGTAGGCCGCCTCGTCGAGACTCATGACGCCCCCCTAGCCGCGGAAACTGTCATCGGCCGCCACCTCGATCAGCAGCGGGTGGTCCGAGGCGAGTCCCAGCTTCAACGCCTCGACAAACTTCGCGATCGTCGACACCGACACCGCCGGCACCCCCATCGAGGCCGCCAGCCCGGTGAAACTGATCGCTGGTTCGCTCAACTCCATCCCCACATACCGCCCCGTCTGCGCCGCCGAGCCGCGCGATGCCGCCGCCCGCTGCTTCAATATCCGGTACGAGCGATTGTTGATGATGACAAAGACCACCGGGACTTTCTCATGCGCCGCCGTCCATAGCGCCTGGATCGAATACATCGCGCTGCCATCGCCCACCAGCGCCACCACGCGGCGCTCCGGCAGCGCCAGCTGCACCCCGACCGCGGCCGGCAAGCCCCAGCCGATCCCGCCGCCGCGCATGCCGAACACGCTGCCGGCCGGCGCCCGTTTGAGGAACTGGAACAGCCCGGCGCCGGACGAAATCGTCTCGTCCACCACCACGGCTTCCGGCGGCAGATGTTTGCCGATCGCCTGCATCAACGCCAGCGCCGAGACCGGCGTCCAGTCCGCCTCCGCCGTGGCGCGCGCATCGAGGGCGGCGAAATCGGCCGTGATCGCCGCCTCCGTCGCCGCCCGCCTTGCATCGCGGGTGGCGGTGTCCAGGCCCGGCGCCATTGCGGCGACCAGGGCCGGCAAGGTCGTCTTCGGGTCCCCCAGCAGGGCGCACGCGGTCGGGAAATTCTTGCCGAGCTGCCAGGCATCGGTATCGAGATGCACGATCACCATGCCGTCCGGAACCGGTGCCACCTCGGGCGGCAGGGACAGCGTGAACAGATCGGCCCCAGCCGAGAACAACAAATCATGCTGCGCGAGGATCTTCCGGATCGCCCCGCCCAGGCGCACGATCGGCCCGCGGAACAACGGATGTGTCGGCGGAAACGGCAGCGTTGAATTCTCGCCTTCGATATAGACCGGCGCCCCCAGTGCCTCAGCGAAGGCCACCAGCTCCGCCGCGCTCATCGACTGGTCCACCGCGTCGCCGGCGATGATCACCGGCCGCCGCGCCGCCGCCAGCAGCGCCCCGGCGCGCGCCACCTCGTCGGCATCGGCCACGCCGAGCGCCCGCACCCGGCTCGGCGCCCCGACCGCAACCTCCGCCTCGGCGTTCATCACATCAACCGGCAAGGACACGAACACCGGCCCCGTCGGCGGCGCCAGCGCGGTCTTCACCGCCCGGTGCAGCAACACCGGCAAATCCCGCACGGAGCGCGCCTCGACCGCGTATTTCACCAGATGCGCCGCCATCTCGGGCAATTCCGCATAGAGATTCGGCTCCGTGATGCCGAACCCCTGGGCCTGCTGCCCCGCCGTCACCAGGATCGGGGAGCCCGCCTTCTGCGCGTCGAACAGCATCCCCATGGCGTTCCCCAGCCCCGGCGCCACGTGCACATTGCACGCCGCGATGCCGCGCGACGCCCGCGCATAGCCATCCGCCATCGCCATCACCACCGCTTCCTGGAGGCCCAGGACGTAGCGGATGTCGTCCTCGCCGGCCAAGGCGTCCATCAGCGGCAGTTCCGTCGTTCCCGGATTGCCGAATAGGACCTTCACCCCCTCCTGCTTCAGCAGTTCCAGAAACAGCCGCTTTCCGCTCGTCCGCGCCATACCGGTCATCATGCTTCCCTTCGTCCCCGTGCAACCATGATGGCGCCCAACTCCCCCCGTCAACCTGCGCCGCGCGCTCTCGCCATCGGCCGGGATTTCCCGCTATGACCGGCCGATGATGCCCGAACCTCTCCGCACCGCCTTCGCTGCCCTCGCCCTCGCTCCCGTGCGGGTCGAACACCCGCCACTGCGCACCGTGCCCGACGCCCACGCGTTCTGGCACGACCTGCCCGGCCTCGGCGTCAAGAACCTCTTCATCAAGGACGCCGGCAAGCAGTACTGGCTCGTCGTCCTGCCGGCCGACCGCTCCGTCGATACCAAAATTCTCGCCACCACCATCGGTGCCAAACGCATTTCCTTCGGCTCCGCCGAGGACCTGGTGCGCATCCTCGGGGTCGAGCCCGGCTCGGTCACGCCGCTCGCCATGATCAACGACACCGAGAAGCAGGTCCGCCTGGTGCTGCACGCCGGCATGCTTGAGGCGACGGCCGTTCTCGTGCACCCGCTCGTCAACACGGCCACACTGATCATGCCGCCGGCCGATCTTCTGCGGTTTCTCGGGCATTGCGGGGTCCGGCCGGCGATTGTCGATCTCGGTCCGGCGTTCCGGGACTGATAGCGGGCGAGGCAAGCGGTTCTTTTTTGGAAAAAAGAACCAAAAAACTTTTGTCCGTCAGGGTTTTACCTCGATGCCGAGGCCGCCTGCGAGGTCGATGAGCTGGGCGGGGGAAACCGTCATGCCCGTCATCGTGCCGAGCAACCGGACATCGAGGCCGGCGAGGTCGGCGCCGCGCAGGTCGGCGCGATCCAGCCTGGCGTTGTTCAACGTGGCGAAACCGAGGTCGCAATCGCGCAAATCCGCCCCGCTCAGCACCGCCGCACGCAAATCCGCCTCGCGCAGCCGGCTCCCGGTGAGCACGCCACCGGGCAGCTCGATCCGTGCGAGGTCGGCCAGTTCGAGATTGCAGGCCTGGAAGGTCGCGCGCGTCACCACATTGCGGCGACCCAAGGCGCGGCTGAAATCGGGGTTGACGAATTTCGCGCCGCGCAGGTTGCACTCGGCAAGGCTGACATCGAACAAGCCGCAGCGCTCGATCGCGGCGAAGGAGAGTTCGCAGCGGATCAAAGCGGCGCGCGCCATGTCGCAGAAGGCGAAGCGCACCGCAGTCTCGGGCGTGCCGCCGAAGCGGCAACCCTCGAAGCGGGCGCCCTCCAGCATCGCATGAATGAAGCGGCAGGCGGTGAAGCGGCAATCGGTGAACCGGGCGGCCTCCAGCTTCGTGCCGGCGAAGGTGACGGTGTTGAACTCGCAGCCGATGAAGGACGCATCGTCGAGTGCGAGGTCGTCCCAGTTGGCGGCCGAGAGGTCGGCCCCGGTGAGGCCCTGCTCCGCCCGCGCCCTCAGTTCGGCGCGCTCCATCTAGGCGGAGCCGAGCGCCAGCCGCTTGCGTCCGCCCCAGCGCAGCCCGGCGGCGGAGCGGCACTCCGGACATGCGGGGTGCCAGTGCGGATGGGCGGCGCCGCAGGAGTCGCATTGCCAGGCCGGATCGGGCTCGGCGGTGGCGGCGGCGTGGAGGGCATCGCGCTGGGCACGCTGGCCGGCCTCGGTGCTGCCGTGCTCGGCGGCTTCGAGATCGGCGACCAGCAGCCAGACCCGGCGCTGGTGCAGGCCGCCGGCGCGGGCGGCCTGGAGATGGCGGCGGGCCTCGCCGGTGAGCCCGGCATCGAGCGTCAGACGGGCGAGGAGGAGATGGGTCTCGGGGTGTTGGACGGCGCCGATGGTCAGCCTGGTGGCGGCGGCGATGCGGGCCAGCTTGTCCGCGGTGGTGGCGAGGGCGAGGTCGGCCAATGCCGGATGGGGGGAGTCGGCCCAGGCGTCGGCCAGCACCGAGAGTGCCTTGGCCTCGCGCCCGGCCTGGCGCAGGCGGGTGGCGTAGGCCAGGGCGGCGGGGGTGAAGCCGCGATCGTCCTTCCAGGCGCGGCGGGCGAGCGACAGGGCGCGATCGGGGTCGACGACGGCTTCGGCAGCGGCGGTGGCGAAGCCGAGGCGGGGCTGCGCGGTGGTGGCGAGTTTGGCCGCCTCCGACCAGTCGCCGATGCGCACCGCGAGCGCCATCCGCTCGTCGCGCAGCCAGCCGGCGCCGGGCCGGGTCGCGTCGGCGCGGCGTGCAAGGGCTGCGGCCTCGGTCCAATCCTCGCGCGCCATGGCCTGGCGGAACAGGCCGCGCAAGCCGAGGAAAGCGGCATCCGGGCGGGACTCCATGCGGTGGTAGAGCGCCGCCGCCTCGCCCTCGCGCCCGGCCATGCGGTTGGCCTCGGCGTCCAGCAGGAGGGTCTGCGCGGTGTCGCCGAGCAGGTCCCGTGCACGGCTGGCGGCGCCACGGGCGGCGGGAATGTCGGCGGCGGCCAGCGCCACGAGGGCCTGGGCAACGGCGGCATCGCCCCGCTCGCGGCGGCGGCGGGCCAGCCAGCGGCGGATGGCGGCGGGGATGTTCACCAGTGCGAGGCCAAAGCGGAGCACCAGCAGCACCACCAGCAGCAGCACCACGGCGCCGAGCAAGGCCAATCCGGTACGGGTCTCGATGGTAAGGCCTGCCATCCGCAAGGTGACATCGCCCGGCATCGCCGCGAGCCACCATGCCAACCCGACGACGACGGCGCCGCTCGCCAGCAGGAAGACCACGCGGCGCATCAGGGCCGCGCCATGCTGGCGAGCGCGGCCCGCGCCGCCAGCAGCGCCTGCGCGTCGGCCTTCCAGCTCGCGGCGGCCGTGGCGGCGGCAGGGTCCAATGCGTCGAGCGCGAGGAGGGTGCCGGCGAGGTCCCCGGCGTCGAGGCGATCCTGGGCCGCGGCCAGCACGACGGCGGAAGCGGCACCGACCAGCACCTCATTGCCGCGGCGGATGGTGACGAGGCCGGCGAGGCTTTGCGTCATGCGTTCGGTCCAGCTGGTTGCGCCGGCCGGCAGGCTGGCGGCGCGAGCGCGGCGGGCGACCTCGGGGAAAGCGGCGCGCAGCGTGGCCAAAGTGGGCGGGGCGGTGTTGGCGAAGCGGGTCAGGGCTAGGGGGGCGTTGGGCAGCGCGCCGAGCGGTTGCCCGGCGTCCAGAGCGAGGCTGGCGGCCTGGGTGCGGGCGACGCGCTCGGCGGCGGCGAGGCGGGCTTCGAGCGGGCCGAGATCGACCGGGGCGGCGATGGCGGGGGCTGCCGGGGCGGGCGGGCGGGATTCGAGAGCGGCGAGGCGGGATTCGAGCGGTCCAAGGTCGGGTCCGCCGCTCCCGGACGGGCGTTGTTCGAGCGCGATCAGGCGGGTCTCGAAGCTGGCGAGGCGCTGGCGCAGGTCGCGGGTTTGGCCTTCGAGGCTGGCGATGCGGGCAGGATCGACCGGAATCTGGTCGTCATGGCGGGCGAGTTGCCAGACGTAGAAGAACCCGGCCGCGAGGCAAAGGAAGCCGATTGCGGTGAAGATCGGCAGTGCGCGGCGCGGCGAGTGGCTCGGCGCGAAGGGGGGCTTCGGCTCCACCGGCCTGGCTTCGGTGGAAGGAGCGGCCGGGCGCGGCATGCCCGGGGGCGGCAGCGCGGCCTTCGGGCTCGACGGCTTGACGGGCTCCGGCTTGGCGGGCTCCGGCTTTATGGGCTCCGGGATGGGACGTTCGGGTTGGGTCGAGGGGTCAGGGTCGGTCATGGGAGCAGCGCGAGCATCGCGTCCTGGTTCGGGTGGGATGCAACACGGATGCCCGCCCACGGCAAGGGGGCCAGTGCGGCGGCGGTTGCTCGAGAGATGGCGATGGCGACGGTCGAATCAACCGGGGCAGGGCTGGCCGCGAGCAGGCGAACGAAGACGCGGGCGGTTTGCGGCGAGAAGAACAGCGCGTGGCCGCCGCCGGTGCGCAGCATTGCGGCTGCGTGGGGCGGCAAGACGTCCGCCGCGGCGGTCGCATAGGTGACACGGCGGATGACCCGGAAGCCGACGCCGCGCAGCGCGGCGGCAAGGTTGAGCCCTTGGCCGGCGCCGCTCAGCAGCAGAAGCGGACCGGCGCCGGGATCGCAGCGGTCGGTCACCAGATGCGCAAGGGCGACCGCGTCGCGGCCGGCGCTGATGACGCGAGACAGGCCGAGCGCACGCGCGCGGGCGGCGGTGGCGTCACCGACGGCGAAGACGGGCAGGTCGGGAACGGCGGCCGAGAGGCTGTTGCCGCTCGTCACCAGGACCGCCTGGGCGTGGACGGGCAGGCGCGGCGCGCGCGGCACGATACCGAGCAGAGGGGCGAGGACCGGCCGGTGGCCCCGTTCCGTCAGGCGCCGGGCGGTGTCGCTGGCCCCGGGTTCGGGGCGGGTGACGAGAACGTCAGGCAAAAATGTCGCGCGGCCCGTCGTCCCGCAGTTCCTCGCCGAGCTCGGCGCCCATGCGCACGGCGTCGGCCGCCGCACCGCGGCGCTCGCGTTTGATCAGGAAGCTGCCATCGGCGCGGGCGACGAGCCCGATCAGATGCAAGGTTCCGTCGTCGAGCAGCCTTGCATAGCCGCCGATCGGGGTGCGGCAGGAGCCGTCGAGCGTGTCGAGCAAAGCGCGCTCGGCGGAGGCCACGGCCTTGGCCTCGGGGTCCTCGATGGCGGCGAGGAGTTCAAGCAGCTCGGTGTCGTCCTGGCGCACGGTGATGCCGACGATGCCCTGCCCGGCGGCGGGGACCATTATGGCGGGATCGAGCACGATATCGGCCTCGTCGCCGATGCCGAGACGGCGCAGCCCGGCATAGGCCAGCAGCGAGGCGCCAATCTCCCCGGCGCGCACACGGCCGAGGCGGGATTGGACGTTGCCGCGCAGCACCGTCATTTGCAGGTCCGGCCGGGCGTGAAGAAGTTGCGCCTGGCGACGGACCGAGCTGGTGCCGATCAGGGCGCCCTTGGGCAGCGCGGCATAGGGATCGGCCGGGTCGGGGGCGGCGCAATCAGGCCCGAGGATCAGGGCGTCGCGGGCGTCCTCACGCTTGAGGGTGCAGGCCAGGACGATGCCGGGGGGGAGCTGGGTTTCCAGATCTTTGAGGCTGTGGACCGCGAAATCGATGCGGCGGTCGTCGAGCGCCTCGTGGATTTCCTTGGCGAAGAGGCCCTTGCCGCCGATATCGGCGAGGCGCGTGCCGGCGGCCTGGGTGGCGTCGCCGGTGGTACGGATCACGTGCTCCTCGAACACCTCCATGCTGCGCAGCACTGGGCAGAAGGTGGTGAGCAGGCCGAGGAAGTGCCGGGTCTGCCATAGCGCCAGCGGCGAGCCGCGGGTGCCGACGCGCAGCGGCAGGCTCCGCATATGCGGCTTCACGCCTTGGCCGGCTGAACGGGCGGGGGCGGCATGTCCGGGGGCGGGATGGGCTTTGTCCATCGGAATGTCCTAGAACTCCGGCCGATCAAAGTGAAGATGGCGACCGAGGGATTTTGGCATGCGCCCGGTGCTGGCAATCGAGACCTCCTGCGATGAGACCGCCGCCGCCGTGCTGGATGGCGACGGCGTCGTGCTGGCCGAGGCGGTGCTGAGCCAGCGCGACCATGCGGCCTTCGGCGGCGTGGTGCCGGAAATCGCCGCCCGCGCCCATCTCGCCCATCTGCCCGGCATGGTGGCCGAGGTGATGGCGCGCGCCGGGCTTGGGTTCGACGGGCTGGAGGCGGTGGCGGCGAGCAGCGGGCCGGGGCTGATCGGCGGGCTGATCGTCGGCTCCGGCTTTGCCAAGGGAGTCGCGATGGCGCGGGGAATCAGGTTCCTCGGCATCAACCATTTGGAGGCGCACGCACTGACCGCGCGGCTGACCCATGGGATCGCGTTTCCCTATCTGCTGCTGTTGGTCTCGGGCGGGCATTGCCAGTGCCTTGCGATCGAGGGGGTCGGGCAGTATCGGCGGCTCGGCGGCACGATCGACGATGCGGTGGGCGAGGCGTTCGACAAGGTGGGTAAATTGCTCGGCCTCGGCTGGCCCGGCGGCCCCGCGGTGGAGCGGCTGGCGGCGTCGGGCGATCCGGCGCGGTTTGCTTTGCCGCGACCTCTGCTGGGGCGGGCGGGGTGCGATTTCTCGTTCTCGGGGCTGAAGACGGCGGTGGCGCATCTGGTGGCCGCCTACCCCGCAGGGCCGCTGCCGGCGCAGGATGCGGCCGACATTGCGCGCGCCTTCCAAGATGCGGTGGCGGCCGTGATGGCCGATCGGGCGAGGCATGCGTTGGCCATGGTACCGGCGGCGCGGACGCTGGTAGTCGCCGGTGGGGTGGCAGCGAACACGGCGATCCGCCTGGCGCTGGAAAAGGTCGCGGGGGCAGCGGGCCTCGATTTCGTCGCGCCGCCGCTGCGGCTGTGCGGGGACAACGCGGTGATGGTGGCGTGGGCGGCGATCGAGCGGCTGCGGCTCGGCGTGTCGAATTCGCTCGATCAGGCGCCCCGGCCGCGCTGGCCGCTGGATGGGGCGGATATGCGGGTGCCGGCCGCTCCTACGGCTTGACGAACTTCAGCACCATCTCGTCCTTGGGCTGCGGCGGGTCCGGCGTGTTCTTGTCGCGTGGGTCGTTCGGGTTGCGCAGGAAGCTGCCCTCGGCGGCGAGTTTGAAGCCGGCGGCCTGGACTTCGGCCTTGAGGAAGGCTTCCTCGATGCGGTGCAGGGTCCCGGCCTCGCTGATGCCGGTGCCGGGACGTCCGGCGTGGTCGGCGATGACATACATCCCGCCCGGCTTCAGCGCGCGGAAGGTGGCGGCGTTCATCGCGGCGCGATCGACCCCCATGTGGCCGAGGTCATGGTAGTTGAACATCAGGGTGACGAGATCGATTTTCGCGTCGGCGATGTCGGGGGGGAACGGGTCGGCGAAGGGGCGGGAGACCGGGATGATGGTGGCGGCCTTGGCCCCGGCGGACTTGATTTTCTCGTTGCGGTCGGCCAGCGCCGCGGGCGACGGGCGGAAGGGGCCGGGCGCGGGCGCGGCGGCGGGGAGGTTGGGGTTGCTGTTGCCCTCGGGTGCGGCGGGGGGCTTGGCGTCAGGGTTGCGGGGCTGGCTCTGGCCGTAGACCGTGCCGGTGGGGCCGACGGTGCGGGCGAGGAGCTCGGTGGTGTAGCCGCCGGCGGCGCTGAGGTCGAAGGCAACGATGCCCGGGCGGACGCCGATGAAGTTGAACATCGCTTCGGGCTTGCGGCGCAGATCGTTGGTGCGGTCGGCCTGGCTGCGATCCGGTGCGGCGACGATGGCCGCGACCTGGTCGGGCGCGAGGACGGGCGCGGGTTGCGCCGCCGCGGTGGCGGCGAAGGCGACGGCGGCGAGGGCCGCCAGAATTCCGGTGCGCATGGTTCGCTGCTGTCCCTGTTCCGTTGGCGGGACGGAACACCATGGGCCGATGGTTGTCCAGTCTTTCAAGCGACCGTGGTCAGGGTGCGCCGGAGCCGAGAGCGACATAGACTTCGAGCAGATGGCGATAGTCGGCATCGGCGGTGATCTGCGCCGCATCGAGCCCGTAGGGCGCCGGCAGGTTGCAAAGCGCCTGCACCGCGGCGGTGCCGCCGTCGCGCTTGAGCACGCGCACGAGGTCGAACACGGTGCGGTAGCCAACCGCCTGGAGCGACTGGTACTTGCCGGCCTGGGCCAGTTTCAGGAGCTGGGCCTGGCCGGTCCAGTCGACGATCTCGGTCATGTTGAAGCCGGTCGCGTCGAAAAGCGAGATCGGGTTGGCGCTGGCGAGATCGATGGCGCTGGAGATGCCGAGCTCGTGGATGCGGAACAGCATGCCATCGGAGATCCCCTGGATCAGGTCGAGCGGGAACTCCTCGGAGCGCTGCGACTTCTGCAGGAACTTGTCGGCCTGGCGCTGGATGTATTCGAGCCCGCGCGAGGGGAACATGCCGACGGTGAAGGCGACCGCCAGCATCCAGTTGGCGATCGAGGTGTCGGCGGCGGCGGCGTCGGTCGAGAAGCTGAAGCGGACGACGATGGCGATGAAGATGGCGGCGCAGAGCCGGTAGATCAGGCGGTTGAAGGTGGTGGGCAGCAGTTGGGAGGCGTTGGCGCCGTCGAAAATAGTGGTGATGGTCCAGACCAGCCAGCCAAGATAGGCGAAGCCGGCGATGACGAGGGTGCCGGTCTGGTATTGGCTGAAGGCGAGCTTATCGGACTCGGTGACCAGCGGCGCGAGGCAGCGCGGGCCGCACAGGATATAGTAGCGGTTGGTGTCGACGAGCGCGGTATGGAAATGGAATCCGTCCATCAGCACGAAGCACATGAAGGTGGAAAACACCGCCAGCACGAAGATCGGGAAGATGTAGCGCCGGCCGCTGGTGCGCTTGGGGCTGTCGACATATTGCTTGTAAAGCGTGGTGGCGGTGAGGCTTGGGTAGGTGGCGAACAGCACCGCGAGGCGGCTGGCACGGGCGCGGCTGACGCCCACCAGGGAGAAGAACGAGAACAGCGGAATCATCGCGCCGAAGATCAGCAACGCCCAGGCATGCATCGACCCGTCCATGCGTTCTCCGGTGAGCCAGGACATGGCCGAAGCGACATAGCTCAGCATCGGTTTCCTCCTCCCCGGTGATCGCGGATGGCGTTGCCGGCAGAGTGGCATAGTCGTACGGGGTGCGCAATCATGTCGCGATGGCGGGGTGAGGCGGTTTCGTCGTATGCGAGGAGTCCGGCCGACACAAAACCGCGAGCACCAGTGCATTGAACTATCGCCACGCCTTCCATGCCGGGAATTTTGCCGACTGCGTGAAGCATGCCGTGCTGGTGTGGCTGCTGCGGGCGATGGCGCGCAAGGAGAAGGGCTTCGCGGTGCTCGATACCCATGCCGGGATCGGCCAGTACGACCTGGACGGCGAACCGGCGGAGCGGACCGGAGAGTGGCGGTCCGGGATCGGGCGGCTGCGCGGCAATCCCCATCCGGCGCTGGCGGATTATCTCGTGTTGGTCGGACAGCTCGGGCTGTATCCGGGCTCGCCCGCGCTGGTGCGCGCGGTGCTGCGACCGCAGGATCGGCTGGTGTGCTGCGAGCTGCATCCCGAGGATGTCCGGGTGCTGCGGCGGCTGTTTCGCGGCGATGCGCGGGTCGCGGTGCATGCGCGCGATGCCTATGAGGCGATCGGCGCGCTGCTGCCGCCGCCGGAGCGGCGCGGCCTGGTTTTGATCGACCCGCCGTACGAGGCGGGGGACGAATTCACGCGGGTCGAGGAGGGCATGAAGCTCGCGCATCAGCGCTTTCCGCAAGGGGTGCTGGCCGCGTGGTATCCGGTCAAGGCGCGCGCCGCGGTGCGGGCACTGCATGACGGGATGCGCGGCATTCGTGATGTGGTGGCGGTCGAGCTGTTCCTGCGCGAACCGCTCGATGCGGCGCGGCTGAACGGGTGCGGGCTCGTCGTGGTCAATCCCCCCTTCGGGTTCGAGGACGCGATGCGGACGCTGCTGCCGGCACTGCTGGGCGGGATGGGGACCGGGGAGGCGGGCGCGGGGGTGGCGGTCACGCGGTTGTCGGATGAGTGAGGTCGCGGTGATCGGCGCCGGCGCCTGGGGCACGGCGCTGGCGGTACAGGCGGCGCGGGCCGGGCGGTCGGTGGTGCTGTGGGCCCGCGACGCCGGGCGGGCGGCGGCGATGGAGGAAAGCCGGATCAATCCCCGCCTCCCCGGGGTGACGCTGCCTGGCGCGGTCCGGGTGACGTCGGACCTCCCGGCAGCCGAGGTGACGCTGCTGGTGGTGCCGATGCAGCATCTGCGTGCTGTGGCGACCCTGCTGGCGGGCACCGGGGCGCTGGTGGTGTGTGCCAAGGGGGTGGAGGCGGGCACCAGGATGTTGCCACTGGAGATGCTGACGCAGGTGCAGCCGGCACGAACCGGCCTTGTCCTGACCGGACCGAATTTTGCCCACGAGGTCGCACGCGGCCTGCCGGCGGCGGCGGTGGTGGCAGGGACGGAGCGCGCACGCGGGGCGGTGATCGCGGCGCTGGCGACGCCGGAATTCCGGCTTTACGGCAATGACGACGCGACCGGCGCGCAGGTCGGTGGTGCCGCCAAGAACGTTATCGCCATCGCCGCCGGCGTGGTGGTCGGCGCCGGACTCGGCGAGAATGCGCGCGCCGCGCTGGTGACGCGAGGGCTGGCGGAAGTGGCGCGCCTCGCGATGGCGCTGGGCGGGCGGGCCGAGACGGTGGCGGGGCTGTCGGGCCTGGGTGACCTGCTGCTGACCTGCACCGGAGCCTCGAGCCGCAATTTCTCGCTCGGCTTCGAACTGGGCCTGGGCCGCCGACTGACCGAGGTGCTGGGCGAACGCAGCACGGTGACCGAGGGGGTGACGACGGCCCCGGCGCTGGCCGGGCGGGCGGCCGCGGCCGGGGTGACGATGCCGATCGTCGAGGCGGTGGCGGCGGTGATGGACGGCACGACCGACGTGCGCGCCGCCATCGCCCGGCTGCTCGGCCGGAAGCTGCGCGACGAGTAGGGCGGCGGCTAGAACGAAATCGGAACTGACAGGCGTTTCGATTTCGCTCTAGCTCTTTGTTTTGTCGCGTGATTCACGCTTTCTGACCGGTGGGCCTCAAACGATCACGCTCTAGACTCCTTGCGCCACTGCCCAGGCGACCTCCGCCAGCGGCCCCGCCTTGGCCCCGAGTTCCGCCGCGTCGGCCGCGGCCGCCGTGCCGTCCAGCGACCGCTTGGCGATCCCCTGCAGGATCGCCGCCAGCCGGAACATCCCGAACACCACGTAGTAATCCCAGTCCGCGACCCGCGCCCGCCCGGTCCGCGCGCAATAGTGCGCCACGTAGTCCGCCTCAGAGGGAATCCCCAGCGCCGCCAGGTCCTCGCCGGCCAGCCCACGGAACAGCCCGGGCGCGATCCGCCACACCATCGCGTGATAGGCGAAATCCGCGATCGGATCGCCCAGCGTCGACAACTCCCAGTCCAGCAGCGCCACCGCTCGGGGCTCCGTTGGATGCAGCATCAGATTGTCCAGCCGGTAATCGCCATGCACGATCGACACCCGGCCCTCGGGCGGCGCATAGGCGCCGAGCCAGTCGATCAGCCGATCCATCGCCGGAATCGTGACCGTCTCCGACGCCCGGTACTGCTTGGTCCAGCGCGAAATCTGCCGCGCCATATAAGCGCCCGGCCGGCCGAAATCCCCGAGCCCGACCGCCTCGACATCGACCGAATGCAGCGCCGCGATGGTCGCGTTCATCGAGTCGTAGACCGAACCCCGCTCCGCCGGCGTCATCCCGGGCAGGCGCGCATCCATGAACACCCGGCCCGGCACATGTCCCATCACGAAGAAGGTGGAGCCGATCACTGTTTGGTCCTCGCACAAGCCCAGCATCGCCGGCACCGGCACGGCCGTGCCCTCCAGTGCTTTCATGACGCGGTGTTCGCGCTCCACCTGGTGCGCGCTGGGAAGCAGCACCCCTGGCGGCTTGCGGCGCAACACGTAGCTGGCCCCCGGAGTGTCCAGCCGATAGGTCGGGTTGGACTGCCCGCCGGCGAACCTTGTAGCGCGCATCGGCCCTGCGAACCCCGGCACCTGCAACGCGCACCATGCGCCGAGTCGCTCCAGGTCGATCTCGTCCGCCATCGCCGTCTTCCCCTCGGGTTTCCGGTGGCGAGTGTCCATCACGGATGTGCCCGGATCAACTCCAGGGTGGAACCGCGGAGGCGCGCGCGTCAGGCCCGCCCGATGATCGCCTTGCGCAGCACGCGGGAGATGGCGTCGATGATCGCCACCGTCACCAGCACCATCAGGATGATGAAGGCGGCCTGGCTCCATTCAAGCACGCGGATCTGCTCGGACAGATAGACGCCGATGCCGCCGGCGCCGACGATGCCGATGATGGTGGCGGAGCGGGTGTTGGATTCGATGTAGTAGAGGATCTGGCTGGCGAAGACGGGCAGCACCTGGGGCACGATGCCGAAGCGGACCGCCGCGGCACGGCTGCCGCCGGAGGCCATGATGCCCTCGACCGGCCGGCGGTCGGCGGTTTCGATGGCTTCGCTGAACAGCTTCGCCAGGGCGCAGACGTCCGAGGTGGCAATCGCCAGCAGGCCGGCGAAGGGGCCGAGGCCGACGACGTTGATCCAGATCAGCGCCCAAATCAGCGTGTCCACACTGCGCACCGTGTCGAGCGCACGCCGCGCGCCGAAATGCACGATCCGGTTGGCGACGATATTGCGGGCGGCGAGGAAGCCGAGCGGGGCAGCGAAGACAGCGGCGACGATGGTGCCGAGGAAGGCGATGGCGAGCGTCTGGCCGAGCGCATCCATGTAGATCCAGAATTTACCCCAGGTTTCCGGCGAGGGCGGCCACATCAGCCCGATGATGTCGCCGAGGCGGAACAGGCCGACGAAGAAGCGGCCGGGCGTGATGCCGAGAACGGCGACGCCGGCGATGTAGATGCCGACCAGCGCCGCGATTGCCAGCAATCCCGAGCCATGCGAACGCCAGCCGTAATATGGAATGTCGGTGCGCGCGTTTTCGCGCAGCATCGCCACCACGGCGGCGCCGGTGGCCTCGGCCCTCGCCGCGTTGGATTGCACGCTCATCGGCCCCCCTCCATGCGCACCAGCCGATGGCGCAGGGTTTCGGTGCCCATGTCGATCAGCATCACGCACAGGATGATCAGCACGAGGATGGCGCTGACATCGGAATAGAAGAAGCGGCGCACCGCCAGGATCAGCTCCTCGCCGATGCCGCCGGCGCCGACGAAGCCGAGCACCGAGGCGCCGCGGACGTTGATCTCGAAGCGCAGCAGCGCGTAGCTGGTGAAGTTGGCCAGCACCTGCGGCACCACGCCGAAGCGCACCTGGGCGAACCAGGAGCCGCCAGCGGCGGCGACGCCTTCGACGGGCTTGAGGTCGATATTGTCGACCACCTCGGCAAAGAGCTTGCCCAGCGCGCCGGCGGTGTGGATGGCCAGCGCCATCACGCCGGGCAGCGGGCCGAGGCCGAAGGCGACGACGAAGATCAGGGCGAATACAAGGTCCGGCACGGTGCGGCAGAATTCGAGGACCCGGCGGACGACCAGACGTAAGGTGGCGGATTTCACCAGCCGCGCGCTGCACAGGAAGCAGGCGCAGAACGCGAACAGGGCGCCGGTGAAGGTGCCGATATAGGCGATCAGCAGGGTTTCGCCGAGCAGGCGGAGCCAGCGCTTGAGGCCCCAGAACCACTCGACCGGGTCCGTCCAGACGTAGGCCGAGTTATCGAGGTGGGTGAGGCGGCTGAAATAGCTGGTGAAGTTGCCGATTTTGGCGATGAACTTGTCGGCATCCACCTCGGCGCCGAGGCTGGCCAGCGCGACCGCGAAGAGGAAGACCGCGACGCCGAGGATCATCTGGCGGCGTTTGGCCGCGATGGCACCCGCGTAGCCGGCGAACAGTGGAGCAAGCTGAGGGTCGGGCAGGACGGGAACCGTATGGATCACATGCGCCTCCGTCCTGCCCGTGGTCATCTCCGGAGCCTCAGGACTGCTTCTTCTTCAGGGCGTCGACGAACTTGATCAGCTTGATGGTGTCGTCGTAGGCGGCATTGTCGGTCTCCTGCCAGGGCAGGTTCTTGCCGTCCGAGAGCTTCTCGAAGGCGGCCTTGTCCTTCTTCGGAGCGTCGAGGAAGGCGGCCTTGATGGCGGCCTTGAGGTCGGCGGGCAGCTCGGTCAGCACGGCGGTCGGGGAGTTGATGATGAGGTCGGTCTTCAGGATCACCCGGAAGTCCTCCTTCTTCATCAGCGAGCCGTCGGCGTTCTTCAGCATGCCCTTGGAGATCATGCGGGTGAGGTTGCTGTCGTCATCGGCGTTCCACCAGTTGCAGGCCACATCCACGGTGCCCTGGGCCAGCGCGATCACCGCGTTCTCATGGCTGCCGGTGGTCTGCACCTTGCCGAAGAACTTGTCGGCGGCGATGCCCTTCTTGTCGAGCGCGAACAGCGGCATGTTGTAGCCCGAGGTCGAGTTGGGATCGACCACGCCGAGATTCTTGCCCTTGAGGTCTTCAATGGTTTTGTACGGGCTCTTCGCGAGCACGTAGAACACCGAATAGTAGCCCTTGGTGCCGTCGGAGTTGACGTCGATCACGACGGCGTCGGTCTGCACGCCGATCAAGCGGGCGCGGGCGAAGGAAGCCGGGCCGTAGCCGCCGATGTGGATGTTGCCGGAGCGCTGGCCCTCGATCACGGCGGCGTAGTCATTGGCGATGCGCAGCGTCACCTTGGTGCCCAGCTCGCGGCTGAGGTAGTTGACGAACGGCCCCATGCGCTCGGTCACGCCCGAGGCGTTCTCGGAGGGGACGACGGCGTAGACGAGTTCCGGATACTTGGCCTTCCAGGACTGGGCGAAAGCGGGCATGGCGGCCGTGGAGGCGCCGGCGGCGATGCCGGCGAGCAGGGTGCGGCGGTTCATCATGGGGAAAACCTCTTGTTTTTCAGCGATGACAGGCCGACGGCTCACGCCGCCGCGGTGGCGGACTCCGGCGCCATCAGCCCCGGTCCGAGATCGGCATCAAGCACCTCATGGGCCTCCATGCCGTAGAGTTGGCGCGCAACCTCCTGGGTCAGCGCCGCGGGGACGTCGTCGAACACGACCCGCCCTTGCGCCATGCCGATCAGCCGGTCGCAATACGTCCGTGCCAGATCGAGCGAATGCAGGTTGCACAGCACGGTCAGGCCGAAATGCTTGTTGATGCGCAGCAGCGCGTCCATGACGATCTTGGCGTTGCGCGGATCGAGCGAGGCCACCGGCTCATCGGCAAGAATGATCTCGGGCTCCTGCACCAGCGCCCGGCAGATCGCCACCCGCTGCTGCTGCCCGCCCGACAGGTCCTCCGCCCGCTGCGCCGCGAGCCCGGCAATATCGAGCTGATCCAGCGCCGAAAGCGCGATCGCCCGGTCCTCGTGGCTCCACAACCGCGGAAACGACCGCCACGCCGGTGTATGCGCGAGCCGGCCCATCAGCACGTTGTTCAAAACGTCCAGCCGGCCCACCAGGTTGAACTGTTGGAAAATCATCGCGCAGGACCGCCGCCACTCCCGCAGCTCCCGCCCGTCGAGCCTCGTGACATCGCGCCCGTCCAGGCTGATGCGCCCCTCGGTCGGCTCGACCAGTCGGTTGATCATCCGCAAAAGGGTCGACTTGCCGGCGCCGGAGCGGCCAATGATGCCGACGAACTGGCCGCGCGGAATTGCCGCGCTGACATTGTCCACGGCGCGCGTCGCCCCGAAGACCTTGCTCACCCCTTCGATCGTCAGCATCAACCCCACATCCCACGGCTTAAACCGGACGCCTTCTCGCATGTGCGGCCGAGCGAGGACGTGAAGCTTTGATGAAGCCGTACCGCTTGCCCGCCTGTCGCGAATACTTCATTCAGCCATCCAGTTGCAACATTCAACTTCCGCCCATCCCGGCGCCGGACTGCCCCTCGAACTGCGCAATCTGACCCGCCGCTTCGGCGCCAAAACGGCCGTCGATGTCGGCAGTCTGACCGTCCTCCAGGACAAATGCTCGGCTTCCTCGGCCGCTCCGGCGCTGCCAAGTCGACGCTGCTTCGCATGATCAACCGCCCGACGGCCGCATTGTCTTCGACGGTCTCCCCGCGGACCTCACCGATGAGACCATCCGCGATACCTTCGGCGTCATCGACGACAAGTTCCATCGCCCTCAGGGCAATTGCGCCTGGGCCGTCCAGGTCCCCGTCGTCCGCATCGACCAGCTCGGCGCCATGATCCGCCGGCAGCTGATCGGCCCGCAAAGCATCATCGCCGAGGGAAAAGCCAGTCCGCCTCGATCTATTCGAGCAGCCCACCCGGGCGCGCATCGACGAAGGCGGTCGGGCCTGGGGCCACATTGCCGGCATGGAGCAACGGCGATGGCCGCGGCACGGTGATGCAGGCGGCCGGTTCGATCATCGGGCGCGGGTCGATCGCGCTGCCGTTGACGCGGACCTCGAAATGCAGATGGGCACCATGCGCGTTGCCGGTGGTGCCGACCGCGCCGATGATCTCGCCAAGCGCGACACGCCTGCCCGGCTTCAGGCCAGGGGAGAAGCGCGAGAGATGGCCATAGCGGGTCACGGTGCCGTCGTCATGGCGGATATCCACCATGTTGCCGTATGCAAAATAGCGCGCCGCCCAGATCACCTCGCCGGCGGCGGCGGCGTGGATCGGGGCGCCATAGGGGGCCATCAGGTCGACCCCGCCATGGTAGCGGGAGAAGCCGCGCCCGGCGCCGCGCACGTCCGATACCGGCATCATCAGCCCGCCGCAGTCCAGCGGTGCGGCGCGAGCGGAAAAGGGGCCCAAAGCGAGGGCGGCAAGAACGAGAGTTTGAAATATACGGACACAATACATCCGCCAGCCCCTACCATGCCCGCCGGGCCGCGTCACCTGCCCCCGCGTCCCGCCAGCCCTTGCGCGCCAACCGGGCATCGCCCATGCCGGATTCGCCTTTCGCAGATGCAGCATGGGTGAGGCATGCTGACCCACATGCCTTTTCCCTCCTGGCTTCCTCTGCTGCTCGGCCTGCTCTCCGCGGTCGGCCCGCTCTCGACCGACATGTATCTGCCCGCCTTCCCCGCCATCGAGGCCGCTCTCGGCGGGCGCGCGCAGGTCACGCTGGCGACCTGGTTCGTCGGCCTCGCCTTCGGGCAGATGACCTGGGGAACCCTGTCGGACCGATACGGGCGGCGCATCCCGCTGCTGCTCGGCACCGGACTGTTCAGCGCCGGCACGATCGGCTGCGCCCTCGCGCCCGACCTGCCGACGCTCGCGGTGATGCGCCTGATCTGCGGCTTCGGTGGTTCAGCCGGGATGGTGATCACCCGGGCCATCGTGCGCGACCTGGCCGACGGCCAGGCCGCCGCGCGCCTGATGAGCCGCCTGACCCTGGTGATGGGCGCGGCCCCGATCCTGGCGCCGAGCCTGGGCGGCATCGTCATGGCGGCGACCGGCTGGCAGGCGATCTTCTGGATCCTGATGGTCTACGGCGCGCTCTGCTTCGCCGCGGTGGCGGCCTTCCTGCCCGAAACCCTGCCGGAGCGGGCGCGGGTGAAGCTTGGTGCCGGCGCCATCGTGGCGCGCTACGCCCATGTGATCGGCGAACGCAGTTTCATCACCCACACGCTGATGGGCGGCTTCGCCACGGCCGGGATGTTCGCCTATCTCGGCGGCTCACCAGGTGTGTTTATCGAGGTCTTTCACCTCACGCCGCCACAATACGGCAGTCTTTTCGGTGTCTGCGCGGCAGGGTTCATCGCCGCCTCGCAAATCAACCCCCGCATCCTGCCGCGTTTCGGGGCGGACCGGGTGATGCGCTTCGGCGTGCGCATCTTCTGCCTCTCCACCGCCTGCATGCTGGCCGCCGCCATCGTCGGAACCTGGGGCTTTCTCTCGATCGGGATCCCGGTGTTCTTCTGCATGTCCTGCCAAGGCTTCACCATGCCCAACACCGTCGTCGGCGCCCTGAGCCGGCACGCCGGGCACGCTGGCGCCGCCTCGGCCTTGATGGGCACCCTGCATTTCTCGCTGGGTGCGGTGAGCGGCCTGCTCGTCGGCCTGCTGACCGACGGCAGTGCGCGGCCGATGGCGGCACTTATGTTCGGCTGTGCGATCTGTGCCGCGTTGTGCGACCTGGGCCGGCCGAAACGGCAGTGATAGCGTGGGTGAAAATCCCCTGAGGGTGAGGCCCCATGAACCTGATCGTCGGCATTCCCGCCTGCTCGCGCAATCTCAACGGCATGCTCCAGCACGCGACCCCCGCCCGCTATGGCGCGGCACTGATCGGCGGCGCCGGCGCCATGCCGGTACTGCTGCCGCCGGTCGGCGAGGGGCTGACGGCCCTGGTCCAGCGGCTCGACGGACTGCTGCTCTCCGGCAGCCCCTCCAACCTCGAACCGCGCACCTACGGGGTGGATGAGGACCTCACGCCTGGCTTGCACGACGCGCCTCGCGATGCCACGACCCTGCCCGTGATCCGCGCCGCCTTGGCCCATGGTGTGCCGGTGCTGGCGATCTGCCGCGGCATCCAGGAGTTGAACGTCGCCCGCGGCGGCACCCTGATCCAGAAGGTGCAGGACCAACCCGGCCGGCTCGACCATCGCGCGGCCGGCGACATGCCGCTGCCGGAACCGATCGACTGGGACCATCTCTACTGGCTCAAGCATAAGGTGAACCTGTCCGGGCACATGGCGCATATGGTGGGTGACCGCGAGATCATGGTGAATTCGCTGCACCAGCAGGCGATCGACCGGCCCGGCGATGGGGTGGTGGTCGAGGGGATCGCCGATGACGGGACCATCGAAGCCATCCGCGTCGAGGGGGTGCCCGGCTTTGCCATCGGCGTGCAATGGCATCCGGAATACCACTATGCCACCGACGCCGCATCGGTGGCGATCTTCCGCGCCTTCGGTGACGCATGCCGGGCCTACCGGCGCGGCATCCGCAAGGCTGCCTGACCCGCGGATCGAGGGCACGTGCTGCGTCGCCGGAAAGTGCCCCTGCCACGAGCGCCGGCCGGGTTGACCGCCCCGGCGCGTCATTGTCTGCTGGCGCATCAACAATCCGGGGAACCGCCGTGGCCTTCTATGAACTGCGTCAATACAAGATCAAGCCGGGCAAGATGGCCGAGTGGCTGAAGGTGATGGAGGAGGAGATTCTCCCGTTCCAGGTCAAGCACGGCATGGTCATCACCGGGATGTATCACGGCGAGACCGATGATTCGGTGTTCGTCTGGACCCGCCGCTTCGAGAGCGAGGAGCAGCGCGTGGCGCTCTATGCGGCGGTCTATCAATCCGACTATTGGAGGAACGACATCGGACCGCGCGTCGGCGATCTGATCGACCGCTCCGCCATCTCGGTGCAGCGCATCGTCCCGACGCCGCGCTCGGTCGTTCAGTAATCGCCGCCCCTCAAGGAGCCCGCCCGTGAAATACCTGCACACCATGATCCGCGTCTCGTCGATCGAGGACACGATGGCCTTCTTCGCCATTCTCGGGATGAACGAGATCCGCCGCTACTCCAGCGAAAAAGGCCGCTTCACCAACGTCTTCCTCGCCGCGCCCGGCGACGAGGCAGTCCCCCTGGAGTTGACCTACAACTGGGACCCCGAGCCCTACACCGGCGGTCGCAACTTCGGCCATCTCGCCTATGCGGTCGACAACATCTACGACACCTGCAACGCCTTCATCGCCCATGGCGTCACCATCAACCGGCCGCCGCGCGAGGGAAGAATGGCCTTCGTGCGCACGCCGGACGGCATTTCGATCGAACTGCTGCAAGCCGGCAATGCCCTGGAGCCGGCCGAGCCCTGGCTCAGCATGCCCAACACGGGCAACTGGTAGCGCCAAAGCCACTACACTATCGCCGATTGCCAAGCCGTCCGAGATTGGGGATCGTGTCCCCGGCTCGGACGCATTGGGTCAGTTTCAGGCAGTATTGGTGATATTCGGCCATGTATACCGATGAACTGGGCTATCTCGGCGTGGCTGACCTCGCGGCGCATTATCGCACGGGAACATTGTCTCCAGTCGAGGTCGCCAAGGCGGTGCTCGCGCGGATCGAGCGGGTAGATCCCGCCGTCAACGCCATGATGCGCCTGACCCCCGATCATGCCCTGGACGCCGCGCGGCGCTCGGAGGAGGTTTTCCGCCGCGGTGCAACGCCGCGGCTGCTCGAAGGCGTGCCGGTCACCATCAAGGACCTCCAGCACACCAAGGGTGTGCAAACGGATTTCGCCAGCGCGGTGACGCAGGGGACGATCCCGGATGTGGACGCGCCCTGCGTCACCCGGCTGCTCGACGCCGGCGCCATGATGCTGGGCAAGACCACCTCAGCTGCCGAATGGGGCTGGAAGGGCGTAAGCCAGGCACCGATTTCCGGCATCACCCACAACCCCTGGGCGAAGGGCATGAACGCCGGAGCCTCCTCCTGCGGCGCGGGCGTGGCGGCGGCCTGCGGTTACGGCCCGCTGCACCAGGGCGGCGACGGGGCGGGCTCGATCCGCATGCCCGCCCATTTCTCCGGCGTCTACGGCTTCAAACCGACCCATGGCCGGGTGCCCAACTGGCCCATGTCCAACAACGACCTCGCCACCCATATTGGCCCGCTCACCCGCACGGTCGAGGATGCCGCGCTGATGACCCAGGCGATGGCAGGGCCGCATGTGTGGGACTACACCTCGCTCGAAGCCCCGCCGCAGGACTACGCGTCCCGTCTCAAGGCCGACATGAAGGGCAAGCGGATCGCCTATACCAGGGATCTGGGCCACGCCCGCGTCGACCCCGAGGTCGCCGAGGCGGTCGAGCGCGCGGTGACGGCGTTCGAGGACATGGGCGCCATCGTCGAGGCGGTGACGCCCACCTGGGGCGCGCTTGGGCCGGAGCTCGTCCGCTTCTTCTGGCCCGCGACCTTCTCCGGCCGCCTTCGGCACCTGCCGGAATTCGAGAGCCGGATGGACCCCGGCTTCGTCGCCATGATCAGGTATGCCTCCGGCTTCACCGCGGCGCAGTTCATGCAGATGCGCGAGCGCCGCTTCGCCTATGTCCAGGCGATCCATGAGTTCATGGAAGGGTTCGATTTCCTGCTCTCCCCCGCGGTCAGCGTCGCCGCCTTCCCGGCAGACAAGCTGCAGCCGGCGCACTGGCCGCAGCACGAATGGGACTGGCTGATGTGGGCCGAGTTCTCCTATCCGTTCAACTGGTCCGGCAGCCCGGCCGCGAGCATACCCTGCGGCTTCACGCCCGCCGGCCTGCCGGTCGGCCTGCAAATCGTCGGGCGCCGCTTCGACGACCTCGGCGTGTTGCAGGCCAGCGCCGCCTTCGAGACCGCCCGCCCCTGGGCTCAGCACCGACCGCCGCTCGCGGCCTGACGCCGCTTCGATTGAACTTTCGCACGCCGGCAATTCCGGCCGCCGGCCTCACCAGCCCGGTCGCAGCCTCCGCGCGATCGCCACCACCGAGAGCATCACCGGCACCTCCACCAGCACCCCCACTACGGTCGCCAGCGCCGCCCCGCTCTCGAAGCCGAACAGTGCAATCGCGGTGGCCACGGCGAGCTCGAAGAAATTGCTGGCCCCGATCAGCGCCGACGGCGCCGCCACCGCGAAGGTCTCGCCGCAGCGGCGGTTCAGCAGCAACGCCAATCCGGCGTTGAAATAGACCTGGATCAGGATTGGCACCGCCAGCAACAGGATCACCAGCGGTTGCCCGATGATCTGCCGTCCCTGCAAGGCGAACAGCAGCACCAGCGTCGCCAGCAGCGCCGCGATCGACACTGGCCCGAGCCGAGCCCGCATCCGCTCCAGCGCCCCGGCCCCGTCGCGCAGCAGCCGTCCGCGCCAAACCTGCGCGATCACCAGCGGCACCAGGATGAACAGCACCACCGACAGCGCCAGCGTGTCCCATGGCACCGCGATCGCGGAAAGTGGCGTTCATCATGGTGGACGCGCTTCGCTATGAACTTGGCATCACCCTGCATAGGCAACTGGCGGAAACCGAACAGGCGGATATTCGGGCGGCCTGCGCGGTACTTCCCACCGTCACGCCCGTTGGCATGACCTCCCTCCTGCCCGGGGCGAGCGCCGGGTTGCGGATCGTCAAGGATGGAGATGGCTTCGGCGTCACCCTCGACGGCACGAAGATCGCGACAGTCGCCAACCGCATGCAGGCGATCCGGGCCCGCCTGGGCGACAGGTTCGCAGAGGCCCAGCTCGACACTTTCATCCGATCCAAGGACAAGCTCTCCGACGCCGTCGAACTCCTGGTGCTACGGACGCTCGATATCGACTCTCATCTGGAAAACAACCCGTCGGAAACGCTGAGCACGTTGAACCTGATCCACCAGTCACTGAAGGCGATCCGTGTGGCGGTTCACAAGCTGAAGCAGGCAGGGTTCAGCACCACAGCCGGATTGGCGCTCGCGGAGGTTGCAACATAAAGCGGATTGCCAGGCGAGACGGCGCCGCGGGCGACCGATCCCTGCACAAACAGCGACGCCGTGCTGTTCGCTCCACCGGTGACCTGCACCGCCAAAG
>CAIYSR010000156.1 GCA_903928895.1 uncultured Rhodospirillales bacterium
CTTGTGCCGGTGATGCCGCGGGCGATGGCGGACAACGATTTGTAGGGGCGGCCCTGATAGTCGTAGCCCTCGCGCGTGACGGTGACGAGGTGCTCGACGCCCTGGTCTTCGCGGATCAACTGCGTGCCAGCGATCGGCCTATCTTCACCGCGCATGCGGCGGACGGCGATTTTGCCGCCGTCAAATTGCTCGCCCAGCGCCTCGAGGCGGGCCAGGGTTTCCGGCTTCAATCCGCCGAAAGCGAGTTCCTGAACCCGGTAGGCCAGCCGGCTCTCCAGGAAACGCCGGTTGTAGGGCGGCGGCTCGGTGCCGAACAGCGCGCGCCACTGCGCCTTTAGCGCAGCGATGTCGGCGATCTTGAGGGCGTCGAGGCGGCCGAGGACGTCGGCTTTTGGGATGGCCGGCGCGGTGAAGGTGGGCGTCGTGGCCGGCTTGGGCTTGCGGGGGCGTGTCATGCGTCTCTCCGTTTGGTGGGATTCGCATGACGGCGCTGGTGGGCGGTGAAGTGTAGCAACCGCTCTCCCTGGTCAGCAGGTTGGTCGTCAGATTTGTCAGCAGTGCGGCTCCTCAGCCGCAGCAGGCCGCGGGCGAGGATGTCGCAGACTTCGGCGAGGTGGGGCGGGAGGGAGGGGTTGGTGGGGCGTGGCGGACTCGACATGGGGGCAGGGGTTCTCCTGCTCCCCTTATACGATTCAGCGTGCTCGATTTTCCCAAGGGGGGGTCAGGCGCGCTTGCGCTCCGCGTCGCATCGCACCTCATGCCACAGTGGCTTCAGCTTCTTTTTGAGGGTGCTGTCATCGGGAATGCCCCTGCCGGTGGTCGAGAACCAGTCCTGCATGATCCGGATCAACGCGGCCTGGCTTTCCGGAACACCATTGCAATATAGCCGCAGGCATACGGCGACCCAGAAGGCATCCCAGTCGTGCGTGGGCGTGACGCCGCGGGTTCGGGCGGAAATTGTCATGGCAGCCGCCGCCGTCGCTGATGCGCCCATCGGCCCAACGCCCTGCGCTGTCTCGAACTTTTCCAACTCCGAATGCCGCACAACAATGTCCTCGACTGAGACCGTAAATGAACCGACGCCGCCAGAGGCCGAACGAATATCGACGAAGTAGTTGTCCTTTGCGAGAACCTGCGTGATGTCATGTTCCCCAGCTCGGAGAATGTCCCACGCATCCTTTGCCGTCAGTTCGGTCAAACCGGAAATGTAATCGATACCGTGGATGATCGGAGCCCACTGCCTCTCGTCCGTCTTATCCCATTCACCGACACTGACAGGCATCCTGGGGGCAATGAAGGCCAGGACCAAGTCCCCCTCATGCGCAAAAGCCGCCACATCCTGCTGGCTCATGCCCCAGCGGGCGCAGACTTCATCGAGCCGATAGAACGGCTTCTTGTGAAATTTCACGGACATTGCAATGTTCCTCACCTTACTCCAAAGGCGCGCATGCGCCGATACGCTAAAATGACCCTCGGGATGTCGCGTTTCATGTCGGGCGGCAGTCGGTTGGCCTCGACGAATAGGTCATCAATGACCAGGCCCAGAATGGCAGCCACCTTCTCAATCAGGGCGTCACTCGGCGGCTTCTCGTACTCGCGCTCGATGCGTGACCAATAGGCCGGCGATATCTCCATACGCTCAGCAATTTCGTTCAGGCCAATGCCCAATTCCAGGCGCTTGGCCCGGATGACAGATCCAAAGCTCATGCGCGCCCTCCCTGGACCAAGCCATAACGATTCAGGCGAACCGCCATGAACCGCTCAGAAACTCCGAACTCGTCGGCGAGAACGGCGGTCACGCCGCCCACCGCCTCAGGGTAGTTGTCGCGGGAGACAATTGGCCCACCTGGCCGGCCGACGTGCGCCCCGCGGACCATCCGCAGCCCCTCCTCACGGCAAAGGGCAAGCAGGCGCGTGTGGACGGCGAGGGGCGGTGCCAGCAGAGCGCCCATGAATTCGTTGGCGCGCCCTTCGGGACCGCTGGTGACCCGGTTCAGCATCGCCGCATTGGTGGCCACGGCTCGATACCGGCGCATGCCGGTCTCCAACGCGGCTGGAACGTCGAACACGACATGGCCGAGTTCATGCGCAGCCGTGCTGAGTTCAAGGTCGGGGCGGTTCAGTGTCATGTGGGGATTGACCGACACGTAGGCGTGGTCCGGCTCGGAGGGGTCGGTGTCGCACATTCCGAGTACGGGCCCGCCCGTCTCATCAAAGAGCGGGCTGGCCAGATCCCAGGCGACGCTGACGCCGCGCCCGTTGACCGCAACCCGCTGGCAGGCGCGCAACAGGGCTGGGACAGTCAGGGCATAGGTATTGGGCTGCCGCTCAATTTGGTGGCGCACGCGCCCAGCGACGGCGCGAATCTCGGCGGCATTCAGCACGCGCGGCGCGCCGGTGGCGGGATGGCAGGGGTATTCGACAAAGACAGGCATCGGACAGAGTTCCTAGGGCCGTTTGGCGTTTCATCAATAAGCATGTTCACTTTATGTTCACGAACGGCGGCGAGTCCAGAGTCATTTTTGATCCATGGTGCCGAATTCAGATTTGCGCACCGGTCTCCGGCAAGGGAGGCCAGTTTTCAGGACAATCGATTGATTTAACTTATCTAAATGTGGTGCCGATTGGTGGGTTGGGCACCATTGCGCCCCATTGCGCCTTTAGGCACCGCGTCAACCCATGCTGATCCTTGCCCATCGCCACGCTTGCCCGATGAAGGATCAGACGATGCAAGACCCTCACTCACCGTGCCGCCCCATTATCCATGAATGGGATGACATTCACATCGACAAGATGCTTTCCTGTGCAGACCACCTCGCCTCCCGGTGGGGGCGCCGCGGTCAGCGCTGCCATGCCGACGTCGACGATCTGCGGCAGGATATCCTGCTCACCGTCCTGGAGCGCGCCGCTGCCTGGGACACCGATCAGGGTGCCTGGTCGACATTCGTCACCATGCTCGGCCGCCACGTGGTCGTTGATCGCATCCGCGCCGATCGCAGCGCCCGCGCCGTGGCCATGGTGTCGCTCGACATCGAGGAACTCGACGCCGCCATGGTGCTGCGGTCAGCGACCCAGCCGGAAGCGGGTGACTGCGTCAGCGAGATCGCGCGGCGCATCGACCTGGAATCGCTGGTGGCCGACCTGCCCACCGATCCGCGGGAGACCCTGGTTCTGCTGATGGCATCACAGGGCGACATCGCCGAGGCGCAACGCGCCAGCGGGCGATCGCTCTCAGTGTTCTACCGGTCGGTCGCGGACCTGCGGATGTGGCTCCGCGCTGGGGGCCTAGGGGTGCCCCCCACCCCCCTGGGAAAATCGCACGGGTCAAAACGTAAATAACGGGCAGCCCCAATCCAAGCCGAAAGGACGCTGCATCCGTGCACATTACCTCCCTCCTCGCGATCGAGATGCCGCCGCGCACCATCTCGGTCGCCGGCGACGAACTCGCGTTTGCCGCCAATGCCAACGCGCTGTGTGACCAGTTGATGGACGCCACGCCGGGCGATCTCATCGCCTATCATCTCGGGTTCCTCGCCCGTGACCGCGACAAATTGCTGTCGCGGCTGCAGCAGGAACGGCGGCTCGAGCTGCACGCCTTGGCCAGCTATGCCATGCGCCTCGCGGAAGCCGGCTGGCTGCACCTGCTGCAGCGCCGTGTCGGTCAGAGCCGGTTCGTCTATTTCGTGGTGGTTCGTCCGCGGCCGCGGCAGACGCGGCGGAGCTGCCCCGTCCTCAGCGTGGATCGGCTCCTCGCGGAGGTGGCGTGATGATCGCCGCCACCAATCGCCCCACTCTGGATGCGGCTCGGCAGCTGCCGGTCAGCGAACTGGTCGCGCTGCCGGCCGATCATCTCGCGCTGCTGCAGGAAGAAGCGCGCGATGCAATCGACGGCGCGAAGCGGCAGCAGGACTGGATCGAAGGCATCATCGCGGTGCGCTATGGCCAGCGCTCCATCGCCCTGCGGGCTGAGCAACGCAAGGACACCGGGACCGTTCGGTTCGCCGACGGCGATGTGACCGTGGTCGCCGACCTGCCCAAGCGGGTGGAGTGGGACCAGGACAAGCTCGCCGCGGTGGTGGAGCGCATCCGCGCCGCTGGCAATGATCCGGCGGAATATGTCGAGATTTCCTACAAGGTCTCCGAGCGGGCCTATGGGGTCTGGCCAGCCCATATCCGCGATGCCTTCACCGGCGCCCGCACGGTCCGCACCGGCAAGGCCACCTTCAAGCTGTCGCTCGACGCGACGCAAGGCGGTGCCTGATGGCATTGCGCATCATCACCGCCGACGAACGGCTGGCGGAGGCCCGGGGTGTCAAGGCGGCGATCTTGGGAAAGCCTGGCATCGGCAAGACTTGGCTGTTGAACACCACGGCGGCCGCGACGACGCTCTTCATCGACCTCGAGGCAGGTGACCTGGCCGTCCAGGGCTGGCCGGGCGCTTCGATCCGCCCACGCACCTGGGAGGAATGCCGCGACATCGCGCTGTTTCTCGCCGGGCCCAACCCCGCGCTGCGTGACGACCAGCCCTACGCAGCCGCGCAATATGACCGCGTGCTCCGTGACTACGGCGATCCGCGCAGCATGGATCATTACCAGACCCTCTTCATCGACAGCATCACGGTTGCCGGCCGGCTGTGTTTCCAGTGGTGCCGCGGCCAGCCGGAGGCCTTCTCTGAGCGCACCGGCAAGCCCGACATCCGTGGCGCCTACGGGCTGCATGGCCGCGAGATGATCGCGTGGCTCACACACCTCCAGCACGCCCGTGCCCGCAACGTGGTGTTCGTCGGCATACTCGATGAGCGGGTCGATGACTTCAACAAGAAGCTCTTCAGCCTGCAGATCGACGGCAGCAAGACCAGCCTTGAACTGCCCGGCATCGTCGACGAGGTCCTGACGCTCGCCGAGATCAAGGATCAATCCGGGGCGCCGTATCGCGCTCTGGTCTGCCAGACGATCAACCCCTGGGGCTACCCCGCCAAGGATCGCAGCGGCCGGCTCGACCTGCTGGAACCGCCCAACCTGACCGGGCTGTTCGCGAAGATCACCGGTGCACCACCACCGACGGCCAGCGCCACGCCGCCCCCACCGGCCGCTTCCACCACCGATCCCGCAACATCCCCCACCGCCTGAACCCCGGAGCACAGCAATGGCTGCATGGAACGACTACAATGATGCTAAGAATCCGAACGTGATCCCGAAGGGAACGCTCGCCAAGGTCCGGTTGACGATCCGCCCTGGCGGCTTCGACGACCCGAGCCAGGGCTGGACGGGCGGCTACGCCACGCGCGGCAGCACCGGCGCCGTCTATCTAAATGGCGAGTTCACCGTCCTTGAAGGGCCCTATGCCAAGCGCAAGATTTGGTCGCTGATCGGTCTTTACAGCCCGAAGGGGCCGGACTGGTCGAACATCGGCCGCAGCCTCATCCGTGGCATGTTGAACTCGGCGCGCGGCCTCTCGGACAAGGATGTCTCGCCGCAGGCACAGGCGGCGCGGCGGATCAACGGTTTCGCCGACCTGGACGGGCTCGAGTTCGTGGCCCGCATCGACATCGGTGCCGATACCAACGGTGACGACAAGAACGAAGTCCGCGGCGCGGTGACGCGCGACCATCGCGACTATGCCCAGTTGATGGGACAGATTTCGGCGCCGGCCGGCTACGCACCGCAGCCGGCCTATGCGCCCCAACAGCCTGCCTACGCGCCGGCAGCCTCGTCCGCGTCCCCGGCCGCGCCGGCCGCTACGTTCCCGACCGGCCAGCCTGTCGCTGTGGCAGCCCCGGACATGCGCCCGACCTGGGCGCGTTGAGGGAGCCGACCCCATGTTGCTCCGCCCCCGTCAGAAGCAATTCGTCGAGCGCAGCCTGCGCGCGCTCGACGAGCACACCAACACCCTCGGTGTCGCCCCGACAGGGGCGGGCAAGACCATCATGCTCTCCGCCGTCGTACGTGACCGCATCGGCGGGACCGGGGCGAAGGCGGCCGTTCTTGCACATCGCGACGAACTCACCGATCAAAACCGCACGAAATTCCACCGCGTAGCGCCCAATATTCCCACTTCGGTGGTGGATGCCACGGAAAAGTCCTGGGCCGGCCAAGTTACCTTCGCCATGGTCCCCACCCTGACGCGGGCCGCCAACCTCGAGGCGATGCCGGACCTCGACCTCCTCGTCATCGACGAAGCCCATCATGCGGCAGCCGACAGCTATCGCCGCATCATCGACCGCGCCCTGCACCGCAACCCGATGTGCCGCATCTACGGGGTCACCGCTACGCCCAATCGTGGCGACCGGCGCGGCCTGCGTGATGTTTTCGACAACGTCGCCGACCAGATTCGGATCGCCGAACTGATCAATTCCGGCCATCTGGTGCCGCCGCGCACCTTCGTCATCGACGTCGGCGTCCAGGACGAACTGTCCCGCGTCGGACGCGTCGGCAACGAATACGATATGGACGAAGTCGGCGCGATCATGAACCAGGCCCCGGTCACCGAGGCTGTCATCGAGCACTGGCAGGATCGCGCCGGCGATCGCCAGACCGTGGTGTTCTGCTCCAACGTCGGCCATGCCGAAGCAGTGACCGACGCCTTCAAAGCAGCAGGCATTCGCGCTGCCCTCGTGACTGGCGAGATGCCCGACTATGCGCGTCGCACGGTCCTGGCCGCATACGGACGTGGGCGCATTCAGGTGGTCGTCAATGTCGCGGTGCTGACCGAGGGCTGGGACCACCCGCCCACCAGTTGCGTCATTCTGCTGCGACCCAGCTCCTTCAAATGCACCATGATCCAGATGATCGGCCGTGGCCTGCGGACCGTGAACGCTGAGGAACACCCTGGTATCATCAAGACTGACTGCATCGTGCTGGACTTCGGAACATCGTCGCAACAGCACGGCTGCCTGGAACAGGACGTCGATCTGGAGGGATATCTTCCGGACGGTGAGGCGCCGACCAGGATTTGCACCAACTGCTCGTCCACGGTCCCCCTGGCGTGCACGGCGTGTCCGATCTGCGGCGAAGCGTTCCCGCGGGAGCTGTCGGGCGGCTCGAAGAGCACCAACGGCGACGGGACGCTGTCCGACTTCATCATGAGCGAAATCGACCTGCTGGAGCGGTCGAGCTTTCAATGGTGTGACCTGTTCGGCGACGAGGCGGCGCTGATGGCCAACGGGTTCAACGCCTGGGGCGGCATCTTCTTCCTCAACGGACGGTGGCATGCCGTTGGTGGCCGGCAACACGCCCGTCCGCACCTGCTGGCCGTCGGTGAGCGCGCGATCTGCCTGGCAGCCGCGGACGACTGGCTCAACACCCATGAGACTGACGAGGGCGCCTACAAAAGCAACAAGTGGCTGCGCCAACCCGCTACCCAGAAGCAACTGAACCACCTGCCGGCGTCCTATCGGTGCGACTACAGCACGACCCGCTACCAGGCTTCGGCGCTGCTGACCTTCAAGTTCAACAGGACCGCCATCCAGTCGCTGGTAGAGAAGGCGGAGGGCATCCCCCACGCGGTAGCGGCATGAGCCA
>CAIYSR010000157.1 GCA_903928895.1 uncultured Rhodospirillales bacterium
CCGCCGGCGGGCCGGCGGGCGGGCGGGCGCGCGGGCGGTGCCGATGCGGTCGAGCTGGTCGGTGAGGCGGCCGCGCTGGGCGACCAGCACCACGCGGGCGGCGGCGTTGAGCAGATCGCGGGTGGCGCTGGCGATGAGGTCGGCGCGCAGCACGAAGATGCGGCCCTGCGGGCGGCCGGGCTCCGGCGGGTGGCGCGCCTGGCTGCTGCGGGCGAGGGTTTCGAGCGCGATCTGGAGGTCCTGCACGTAGGAGGCCTGGCGCTCGTTGAGGATGACGAGATCGACCGCCATCTGCTTCATGCGCCAGTATTCATGGGCGTGCAGCAGGTCACGCGCGCTGTCGAGATAGTCGGTGTCGGTGATGCGCAGCAGGACGATCGGCAGATCGCCCGAGATGCCCTGCGGCCACAGGCCGGACTGGGCGGCCGCGCCGTGCAGGATGGTGGCCGAGATCGGGCGCAGGGCGGGGCCGGCGAACAGCACGTGCCCGGCGAGGCGCTGGAACAGGGCGGCCTCGCCGACGGTGATGCCGAGATGGTGGAGCTGCACCTGCGCCTGGGTCCAGGCCAGGGTGGCGGCGCGGCTGTAGGAGGTCATGTCGCGATGCTTGTCGACGGCATCGAGCAGGGCCTGGCGGGAGCCGGCGACGATGGTCCAGAAGGCGATGTGCGCGGTGGCCGCGGGAGCGATGCGGACGCGGCGGCGCAGCGCGAAGATCGGGTCGAGCACAATCCCGGTGGTGTTGGAGAGCGGCCTGGTATCGACCAGGGCGATGGGCGCGCGCAGGCTGTGGCCGCGGCCGAGGAAGCGGGCGCGGTCGGTCTCGATTTCGGTCTCGCCGATGATCTGGACGCCGGCGTTGCCCTCGATCACGGCGAGGTGCGCGGCCCAGATTTCGGGCTCGCCGGGCGCCCGCCGGCGCCGTGTGGCGAGGAGGGCGCCGAGGTCGGGGCGGTATTCGGTTTGCACGAACAGCTTGGAGAAGGCGGGATGGGCGATGTCCGCGGCCTGGGGGGCGAGGACCAGCTCGGCGTAGGAGGTCAGCTCGATGTCGCGCGGCCGCGGGCCGTTGTTGGACAGGCCGACCCGGCGCACCTCGGCGTCATCCTCGGCGGAGATCAGCACATCCAGGGTGGTGGTCAGGCTGCCATCGGTGCGCGAAAAACTCGCGTGGTCCTCGTTGAAGACCACGCCGTACTGGCGCGGTTCGGCGCCGGCCGGCTGGTAGCCGGCCGACCAGGTGGTGCCGTCGCGCAGGTCGCGCAGGAAGATGTAGGCGCCGAGATCGTCGCAGGTGGCATCCTCGCGCCAGCGGGTGATGGCGAGCTCGCCCCACCGGCTGTAGCCGGAGCCGGCGGTGGTGAGCAGGGTGGTGAAGCGGCCGTTGGAGAGCAGATGGGTGGCGGGGGCGGCGAGCTGGGCGCTGCTGTAGCGCCGCCCGCCGGTCTGCGGGCCGTCGTCGGGGGGCGCGACCACCTCGGCGGCCCAGGGATGGGCGACCGCGACATCGCGCGGCGGGCGTTCCTGGAGCAGCAGTTCGCTGGCCTGCACGATGGGTTCGGCGTGGAAGCGGGCGCGCATCAGGCCAGCCAGCAGGGTGTTGGCGATGGCGACGACGGTCATGCCCTGGTGGTGCGCCATGTAGGCGCGCACCACGGCCACGTTCTGGCCCTCGGGCAGGCGGCCGGGCGTGAAATCGAGCGCCTCGTAGAAACCATGCCGGCCGCTGGCGCCGGCCTGGGCGAGGCGGAGGAGGTTGGCGCCGGCGGCGATCGGGTCGACCATGGCGGCCAGGGCGGTGGCGTAGGGGGCGATGACGCGATCGGCGCCGAGGCCGCGCTTCAGGCCGAGGCCGGGGACGCCGAAGTTGGAATACTGGTAGGTGAACTCGATGTCGCGCACGTTGTAGGCGGATTCCGAGATGCCCCAGGGCAGGCCGAAGCCGCGCGCATAGGCGATCTGGCGGCGGACGATCAGCCGGTTGGTCTCCACCAGCAGGCTCTCCTCGGGCGCGCGCATCACCAGCGAGGGCATCAGGTACTCGAACATCGAGCCGGACCAGGAGATCAGGGCGGCGCCGTGATCGACCGGGGTGACGCCGCGGCCGAGGCGGAACCAGTGGCGGGCCGGGATGTCGCCCTTGGCGATGGCGAAGAAGCTGGCCAGCCGGGCCTCGGAGGCGAGCAGGTCGTAGCAGTTGGAATCGAGCGTTCCCTCCGGCACCCGATAGCCGATGGCGAGCAGCTTGCGCTCGGGGTCGAGCAGGAAGTCGAATTGCATGTCCATCGCCAGCGCGCGGGCGGTGGCTTCGACCGCTTCCAGGCGGGCCGCGACGGCGGGGGCGTCGGCGGCGAGATCGGCGCGGTGGGCGGCGATGGCGTCGAGACTGGCCTGGGTCCAGAAGGCGAGATCGACGCCGTTGCTGCCGCCGCGCTCGATGGCCAGGGCGCGACCGATGTCGGCGGCCTCGGCGGCGGCGAGGGCGAGGGCGGCAAGCAGGGCGGCATGGTCTGCGGCCTGGGGGACGCTGGGCGGGGTGAGGAGGGCGGCGAGGCTGGCCAGCGCGGTGTCGAGCTGCGGCCAGGTGACGGTCAGGGTGCGGCGCCCGTCATCCAGCAGGGCGGCTTCGGCGCGGGCGAGGGCGATGGCGTCGGCGATGCCGGAGAGCGGCGGCCTGGCGGGCGCGAGGCGCCAGTCGCGGCAGGCGTTGGCCAGCGCGATGAGGTGTCCGGCGAGGTTGCCGCTGTCGACCGTGGAGACATAGGGGGGATCGAGCGGGCGCAGGTCCCTGGTGTCGTACCAGTTGTAGAGATGGCCGCGGAAATGAAGCAGGCCGGTCATGGTCGCCAGGGTGGCTTCGAGGCGGGAGAGGGCGGTGGTGGTGCCGATCCAGCCGAAATCGCGGGCGCTGACCACCGAGAGCAGATACAGGCCGATATTGGTTGGCGAGGTGCGGTGGGCGATCACCGGCACCGGGTCCTCCTGGAAATTGTCGGGCGGCAGGTGGTGATCGAGCGCGGTGACGAAGGTCTCGAAGTAGCGCCAGGTGCGCCGGGCGACCAGGCGGAGCGAGGTCGCGTCGGCAGCGGTGAGCTGCTGGGCGTGGGCGTCATCGGGCGGCAGGCTGACCTGGCGGGCGATGGCGGGGGAGAGCAGCCATAGCAGGGCGAAGGGCAGCGTCAGTTCCCAGGTGCCGGACACCCAGGTATTGGGTCCGCCGAGGAGCAACGGCAGCACGGCGAGGACGGCAATGACGGGGGCGGCGGCCATCCAGCGGTAGAAGGCGGGCAGGTCGAGGCGGCGGCCGAGGCTGGATTGGGCGGCCGGGGTCCATTCGAGAAGACGGCGCCGGCTGACATGGAGGCGCCACAGGGTGCGCGCGACGGCGTCCCCCATCAGCCAGGACTGGTGGGCGAGGAAGGTGACGACGAGGGCGGACAAGGTGAGGGCCAGGCGAAGATCGACGCCCAGCGCGCGCAGGTGGCTGGCCAGGGTGATGCCGGCGCGGCGCGGCGGCACGGCGGCCAGCACGGGGATGAGGCTCGGCAGCACCAGGGTGGCAAGGATGAACAATGTCCAGACCAGGGCGGCATGGAAGGGCAGCGCCCAGCCGGCGAACAGCGCCAGGACGGCCATCGGCGCGGAGAGGGTGCGGCGCAGATTGTCGAGCATTTTCCAGCGGCCGATCGCCGGGATCGCCTTGACGGCCGGCGCGACGTCGGGGCCGTGCGGTCCGCAGCCGACGATCCAGGGCAGCAGCTGCCAGTCGCCGCGCGCCCAGCGATGGTGACGCATGGCGCCGGCATCGTAGCGGGCGGGGAACTCCTCCACCACTTCCACGTCCGAGGCAAGACCGGCGCGGGCGAAGATGCCCTCGAACAGGTCATGGCTGAGCAGGCAGTCCGCCGGCACCCGGCCGGCCAGCGCGGCCTCGAAGGCATCGACGTCGTAGATGCCCTTGCCGGCATAGGAGCCTTCGCCGAACAGGTCCTGATAGACATCGGAGACGGCGGAGGCGTAGGGGTCGATGCCGCTGACCGAGGAGAAGATGCGCTGGAACTGCGAGCCCTCGCGGCCGATCGGCAGCGAGGGGGTGACGCGGGGCTGGAGCACGGCATGGCCGGCGATCACCCGGCCGCGGGCCGGGTCGAACTGCGGCCGGTTGAGCGGATGCGCCATCTTGCCGATCAGCCGGCGCACGGTGTCGCGCGGCAGGCGGGTGTCGGCATCCAGGGTGACGACGTAGCGGATGCCGGCGGGGGCCTGGTCGTGCGGGGCCATGAACGAGGTGTCGGTGGCGCCGCGCAGCAGGCGGTTGAGCTCGTGCAGCTTGCCGCGCTTGCGTTCCCAGCCGATCCAGGTGCCTTCGCAGTCGCTCCATTGGCGGGTGCGGTGCAGCAGCAGGAAGCGGGGGCCGCCGGGGGCCGCGCCGTAGCGGGCGTTGAGGCGGGCGATGCCGGCGGCAGCGGTGGCGAGCAGGGCCGCGTCCGTTTCGGTTTGCTGGCTGGCGGCGTCGGTCCAGTCCGAGAGCAGGGCGAAATGGAGATCGCCCTCGGGGCTGGCGAGATGGTGGATTTCGAGGCGCTCGATCTGCTTGTCGATGGCATCGATGGTGGTGAGCAGGGTGGGAACCGCGACGAGGCTGCGCAATTCGGCCGGCACGCCCTCGCGCAGTTCGAGGCCGGGCAGCCGGGTGGCGCCGAAGCCGGTGGTGACGAGGCGGTTGACGAGGGCAAAGGCGGCATCGATGGCGGGGACGATGCCGAGCAGAGCGAACAGGGCGAGCCAGCCGGGGGCGAGGCCGGCGGAGGCGGGACCCGAGGGGGCGAGGGCGGTGAGCGGCACGGCGAGGAGGACGGCGGTGACCACAGCGATGGCGGCGGCATAGGCACCGATGCCGAGCCTGGGGCCGAGGCGGACGATGCGTTGGTGCAGCAGCGGGCGGTAGCCGATCGCGGCCTCGAAGGCGGGCTTGCCGCCGCCGAGCAGGTGATAGCCGGGATCGGCGGTTGCCGCCGCCGGGTCGCGCAGCCGTTCGGCGGCGGCGGCCTGGATGGCGGCGCTGGCGATGGTGCGTTCGTCGTGGGCGGCGCCGCGGGCGAAGGTCTCGATGGCGCGGCGATAAAGGGTGCGGGTGGCGAAATCCATCGCCTTGAAATCGCTGCCGGCGGCGAGGGTGGCGTCGACCAGGCTGGCGTGTTCGAAAATCTCGGTCCAGTCGACATCAGCGATCATGCGCAGGCTGGTGATGATGTTGCGCACGCTGACATTGGTGGCGCCCTGGCTGCGATGCACGTCGGCGACCACGTCATCGGCGGTCAATCCGTGGGCGGCGAGGCGGCGGTGCAGCCAGTCCAGCGCCGGGGTGATCCTGGGGTCCTGGTCGCGCAGGCGGTGGACGAGCTGGATGACGAAGGCGTCCGACGGCCGGGCGTTGACGGCGGTGTCGAGCACCGCCTGCACCGGCTCGGCCGCGCTGGTGGCGGTACCGAGCAGGCGGTCGGCGCGCCGGTCGGCGTCCTGGCGGTCGGCGCGGCTGGTGATGATCTGCTGGGCAAGGCGGCGCAGGTTCTCGATCAGCACGATGCGCAAGGTCATCGAGACCGCCCACAGCTCGCCGATGGTCAGCGGCTGCACCTCCTGATAGGCGTGCAGATAGCGGCCGAGCAACTCGGGTTCGAAGCGGCTGTCGGTGTGGGCGACGAAGGCCCAGGCGAGGCCGAAGACGCGCGGGTAGCCGACGAACGGTCCGGCGGCGAGCTTGGGCAGTTGGCGGTAGTAGTCGGCCGGCAGGTCGGTGCGGATTTCGCGGAACTGCTTCTCCACCAGGTGGTAGTTGTCGACCAGCCATTCCGCGGCCGGGGTGATGGCGCCGCCGGCGTCGATGGCGACGACCAGTCGCTGATAGGCGTCGAGCAGCAGCGCGCCGTTCTCGTCCAGGCGCCGCGTCAGGGTGCGGCCGCGGCCGGGATGGGCGGAGACCGGCTGGGCGGCGGCGAGGTGGCGGGCGTGGTCTTCCAGCCGCTCGGCGCTGAACAACTCCGCGCGGACCGGCGCGTCGCTGTCCCACGGCGAGGCCCGGCGCAAGCGGTTGCCCAGCCGGACTGCGAGGGCGCTCAACCAGGCCATCGCTGCCTGACCGGTGCCGGGTTCAGGCCACCACCGCGGCTGGGTGGACGGCGAGGTGCGCGGGCTCCGAGGTGCCGAGCAACTGGCGGGCATGGGCGACTTCGCCGGCGGTGCCGCGCGCCAGCACCAGGAAGCCGTCGGCTTTGACCGCGGCTTCGTACTGCAGCACGCTGTCCTTGGGGATGCCGAGGCTGAAGAGCGCGGCGCCGATGGCGCCGAGCCCGCCGAACATGATGGCGCTCTCGACCGCGGACAACAAGGTGGCGGCGAGGTAGCCGAGCACCACGACGTGACCGATCACCGGGATGGTGAGGAACATGCCGCCGAAGAAGAGGCCCCACATGCCGCCCCAGAAGGCGCCCCTGGTGCCCCAGAATTTCACCCGATCGCCGCTGTTGTAGAAGCCGACCACCTTTTCCTCGGTATGGAAGCCCTTGCCCAGGACGCTGAGGTTCTTCATCGCGATGCCGCCGGCGGTGAGTTTCTTGATCGCGGCGTCGGCACCTTCATGGTCGTCGAACACGGCGATGACGGTGTCGGTCTGGTCCATGGTGCGGTGCTTTCGGGTTATTCTGGCACCAGCGTCCGCGCTGGGCGATCGAAGCGTTATCCCGCCGGTGCGGGGAGGTGGCAGGGTCGGAAACTACTCAGGCGGTGGGCTGGGTAGTTTCCGATGCTGGCGCGGGATGGAGGGGCTGATATGTTACGGAAATGAATTCGTTTGTAGGTCCGCGACACACCACGCCACAGCGGGCGCCGTGGTGCCCGCTGTGGCGTGGTGTGTCGGCATGACCGAGGGCACCAGCCCGAGCCGTGAGGTGCCGGTGACGGGTGTTCCGCCGGTGGCCGCGGTTGGACCGGCCCGGCGAGGGGTGGCGCGATTTTGGCTTGGCGGGGTGGCGGTGCTGCTGCTGGCCGGCGGCGGCGCCTGGTGGTTCGGCAGCGCGGCGCCCGCGGTGAGCTACACCACCGCCGCGGCCGCGCGCGGGCCGGTGACCCGGGTGGTGGTGGCGTCGGGCACGGTCAATCCGATGCTCACGATCATTGTCGGCTCCTATATTTCCGGGGTCATCCAGAAACTGTCTTGCGATTTCAATACCCAGGTCAGCCAGGGGCAGGTGTGCGCCAAGATCGACCCGCGGCCGTACCAGTCGGTGGTGGACCAGAACCAGGCCAATCTCGACATCGCCAAGGCGCAACTCGACAAGGACCGTGCGGCGCTGGTCTATGCGCGGGTGACCGCCGAGCGCAACGCCTCGCTGGCCGCGCGGAGCTACACCTCGCAGGACATCGCCGACAATGCGCGCAGCCTGCTCGACCAGGCGGTGGCGCAGATCGGGCTCGACGAGGCGACGATCGCGCTGCGCCAGGCGCTGCTGGATGCGGCCAAGGTCAATCTTGGCTATACCGATATCGTCTCGCCGGTGGATGGCACGGTGGTGTCGCGCAATGTGACGATGGGGCAGACGGTGGCGGCGACGTTCCAGACGCCAACCCTGTTCCTGATCGCCACCGATCTGACCAGGATGCAGGTCGATACCAATGTCAGCGAGAGCGACATCGGCGCCATCAAGGACGGCGAGACGGCGCAGTTCACGGTGGATGCCTATCCTGGCCGGCTGTTCCAGGGGGTGGTGACGCAGGTGCGCCAGTCACCGCAGACGGTGCAGAACGTGGTCACCTATGACGTGGTGGTGAGCGTCGACAACCCCGATCTGCTGCTCAAGCCGGGGATGACGGCCTCGACGCAGATCGTCGTGGCGAGCCGGCCCGATGTGCTGCGGGTGCCGGATCTGGCGCTGCGGTATGCGCCGGGCGGTGCGGTGGTGCCGGTCAAGGCGGGGGGGGCGCGGGTGTGGGTGTTGCGCGATGGGCAGGCCGTGGCGGTGCCGGTGGTGCCGGGGCTCGATGATGACAGTTTTACCGAGGTGGTCTCCGGCGATCTGAAGCCGGGCGATCTGGTGATCTCCGCCGAGCAGGGCGCGGGTGCGGCGCGCGCCGCCGTGCCGATGCCGCGGCTGTAGGCGGGGCGATGGCGGAGCCGGTCATCCGGATCGAGGATGTGAGCCGGGTCTATCATGTCGGCGATGTCGATGTGCACGCGCTCAATGGGGTCAGTCTGGTGATCGAGCCGGGCGAATTCGTGGCCATCATGGGGTCCTCGGGGTCAGGCAAGTCGACCCTGATGGGGGTGATCGGCTGTCTCGATCGGCCGAGCGGCGGGCGCTATCTGTTGGACGGGGTGGACGTGGCGGGGCTGGGTGAGCCGGCGCTGGCGCGCATCCGCAGCGATCGGCTGGGATTCGTGTTCCAGAGTTTCAACCTGCTGGCGCGCACCAGCGCGATCGAGAACGTGGCGCTGCCGCTGTTCTACGCCGCCGGCGGGCCGGTCGGGCAGGGGCCGCGGATGGCCCGGGCGCGGGCGGCGCTGGAGCTGCTGGGCCTGGGCGCGCGCGAGAACAACACACCCGCCCAGCTCTCAGGGGGGCAGCAGCAGCGCGTGGCGATCGCTCGCGCACTGATCAACACGCCGAGCCTGCTGCTGGCCGACGAACCGACCGGCAATCTCGATTCGCGCACCTCCCACGACATCATGGACACCATGGTGGCGCTGAACCGCGACCGCGGCGTGACGATCGTGCTGGTGACCCATGAGCCCGACATCGCGGCCTATGCCAAGCGGGTGATCACCATGCGGGACGGGCTGATCGCCTCGGATGTGCGGCCGGAGCGGGCGGCGGGGACGACCGATGCGCCGGTGCTGCCGGCGGTGCCGTCCGCCACGCCGGGCGCGGCGCCGGCCAAGGCGGCGTTCGGGCTGATGATCCTGGCCGCCGCCGTGCAGGCGATCCTGCGCAACCGGATGCGCTCGGGGTTGACGATGCTGGGGGTGTTCATCGGGGTGGCGGCGCTGATCGTGATGGTGGCGGTGGGGCAGGGCGCCAACGAGGCGGTGCGCAAGCAGATCGAGAGCCTGGGCACCAATCTGCTGGTGGTGGTGCCGGGCGCGGTGAGCAGCGGCGGCATGCGCGGCGGCTCCGGCAGCGCCTCGACGGTGACGGTGGCGGACGCACTGGCGATCCGCCGCGAAGTCCCTGCGGTGGCCAGCGTGAGCTATCTGATCCGCCAGAACGGCCAGGTCGAGTACGGCAACAGGAACTGGTCGACCTCGATCCAGGGGGTGAGTCCGAACTATCCCCCGGTGACGAACTGGGTGGTGGCGACGGGGCGGCCGATCGCCGAGGATGACGAGGCGCGGGCGGCGCTGGTGGTGCTGCTCGGGAATACGGTGGCAACGCAACTCTTCGGCGACGCGGCCGCCGCGCTGGGCGCGGTGATCCAGGTGCGCGGGGTGCCGCTGCATGTCATCGGGCTGCTCGCCGCCAAGGGGCAGACCGCCTATGGGCAGGACCAGGATGATGTGGTGATGATCCCGTTCAGCACCGCCGAGCACAAGGTGCTGGGGGTGGCGGCGCCGAGCGCGGCGCAGGTGCCGCTGAACTGGGTCTATCTGCCGCCGCCCAATCCCTACGCGCTGGTGCCGCGGCTGACCGGGTTCGTCAACCAGATCTATCTCCAGGCGGTGAGTGCCGAGGCGGTGCAGCCGGCGCTGAGCCAGGTGAGCGCCACGCTGATGCGGCGCCATCGGATCAAGGCGGGCGAACATCCGGACTTCAACGTGCGCAATCTCAGCCAGATCGCCGACACCGCCGAGGGCAGCAGCCGGATCATGGCGCTGCTGCTCGCCTCGGTGGCCTCGATCTCGCTGCTGGTGGGCGGCATCGGGATCATGAACATCCTGCTGGTCTCGGTGACCGAGCGGACGCGGGAGATCGGGCTGCGCATGGCGATCGGGGCGCGGCGGCTGCATGTGCTGTTGCAGTTTCTGGCCGAGGCGGTGCTGATCAGTGTCGGCGGCGGGCTGATCGGCATCGTGATGGGGGTGGCGCTGGCACAGGGGATCTCGCTGTTCGCGGGGTGGCCGGCACCGATCTCGCTGACCGCCATCGCGGGCGGCTTCCTGTTCTCGGCCGCGGTGGGGATTTTCTTCGGCTACTACCCGGCGCGCAAGGCGGCGCGGCTCGATCCGATCGAAGCGTTGCGCTACGAATGAGAGGGCTCCTGCACCTGGCTGGCCTCTCCGGTGTGCGGGCGGCGTTCGGCCGAAGCGCTTCTTTTTTGAAAAAAAGAAGCAAAAAACTTTTCTCCGTTGGCGTGTGCGGGTGGGCCGGCGGCGATGCCAGGGCGGTGTTTGTGGTGGTGTTGCTGATGGCTGGAGCGTGCCTTGCCGGGCAGGAGCCGCAGCCGCCTTGTGGCATGGTGCCGGTGCCGCCGCATGCCGCGGTTGGCCTGGCGCCGGCCGTCGTGGTGCACGAGGGTGGCGCCTGGACGGCACCGGCGTGCAGCGGTTGGGTTTCGGGGGGCGCGACACTGGTGGTGGGGCTGGCCGCCGGGATGCGCGATGCGGTGAGTGCGGAGGTGCTGCTGGCACGGTTCGGCCAAGTCTCGGCGCTGGCGGGCGTGCGGTACTGGTCGGCCACGGATGGCGATTGGCGGACGCTGATCAGCGCCGCGCAGGCGCTCGACGGCCCCGACGCGCAGCGGCCGCGGGGTGATTTCAGCGCGGCCGAGCTGGCGGCGGGGCACCCGCTGTACTTCCTCCAGCAGGACACCCGCTCCAGCGGGGCGGTGGTCTATCGCGTGCGGGTGCTGGTGGCGCGGCCGGAGCGCATTGTCATCGCGGTGGACAATGTGACCGCCGTGCGGCTGCTGTGGATCACGCTGTTTGCGCCGGGGGACCTGCAATCGACGTTCTATCTCGATCGCCGGGCGGCGGGGGGATGGGACTACTACGCCCTGTGGGGGGTGCGGACCGGCGTGCTGACCGCGGGCCATGCCCCATCGTCGGTCAATCGCGGGATTGCGATGTTTCGCCATTTCGCCGGGTTGGCTCCAGGCGGATGAGTATAATCCGCAATTGAATTCTAGGGATTGGTGTTGGCCCTGTGATTGAAACAACCTGCGCGGCTGACCAGATCAAGACCGGGTGGTTATCGAAATCACGCCATTATACCCGGTAGATTCCGGCACTTCATCGCGGAGGTTTGCCATGAGTATGTTCGTCATCATCATCATTGTGTTGCTGGTGTTCGGAGGGGGGGGTGGATACTACGGATACAATCGCTATGGCGGGCGCGGACTCGGTGGCGTGCTTGGCACTGTGCTGCTCGTGCTGGTCATCCTGTGGTTCCTCGGCATGCTCGGCGGCACGCCGATCGTGCACCCGTAGCCGTCCCGTCGTTCCCGCCAAGGAGATTTTCATGAACCGCACTCCCGTCTATGCCGGCGCAGTCCTGGTCCTGCTTGGACTGCTCGGGCTCGCCGTGCCGATGTTCACCACCGAGCGGACCAAGGAGGTGGCCCATCTCGGCGACCTCAAGATCCAGGCGACCGAGAACACGACCTATGCCGTGCCCACGCTGGTCAGCGGCGGCGCGGTGATCCTCGGGCTGGTCATGCTCGGAGCCGGATTCTACCGCAAGGCCTGATCGCCCGCGGGGCCTCCACGATGTCCGGCGCGCGGCGGCGGACACCGCGCGCAGGCACGGACGGTCAGCCCACGATGCGCCCGTCGACGACATCGATGATCCCGTCGCAGCGGCGGGCGAGGTCGAGGTTGTGGGTCACCATCAGGAAGGTGGTGCCGCTGTCGCGGTTCACATCGCGCATCAGCTCGAACACCCCGTCGGCCGATTTCGTGTCCAGGTTGCCGGTCGGTTCGTCGGCCAGCACGAGGTCAGGGTTCATCGCCAGAGCGCGCGCGATGGCGACACGCTGCTGCTGGCCGCCGGACATGTTGGTGGCGAGGTTGCCGGCGACGGCGGCGAGGCCCACGCGCTGAAGCAGGTCGCGCGCCCTAGTTTCGGCGGCGGCGGAGGGGAAGCCGCGATCGAGCAGGAGCGGCATCATGACGTTTTCAAGGGCGGTGAAGGCGGAGATCAGATGATGGTCCTGGAAGATGAAGCCCACCGTGTGGGCGCGCAGGCGGGTGATCTCGGTATCGCCGAGGCGGCCGGTTTCTTCGCCCTTGATGAACAGGCGGCCCGAGGTGGGCCGGTCGAGCAGGCCGATGAGGTTGAGCAGGGTGCTCTTGCCGGAGCCCGAGGGGCCGGTGAGGGCCATGAACTGGCCGCGGTCGAGGGTCATGTCGATGTCGTGCAGCACCTCGATCTCGGCGGGCTGGCCGATGTTGTAGGCTTTGCAGACCTTTTCCAACCGCAGCACCTGCTCAGCCCCGGCCGGCTTAACCACGGATCGCCTCCACCGGGTCGAGCCGAGCCGCGCGCAGGGCCGGCGCGGTGGCGGCGAGCAGCCCGGTCAGGGTGGCGAGCGCGGCGGTGCTGACGAACAGGCTGGGCTCGAACAGCAGCGGGAAAATCTCCTTGCCGTCGGCGGCGCGCACGCTGGCGTGCCAGATCGCCAGCCCGCCAGCCCCCAGCGCCGATCCGACCAGACTGCCGACGAAGCCGAGCAGCCCGCCTTGCAACAGGAACACGCGCAGCACCTGGCCGGACGAGGCGCCCATGGCGCGCAGGATGCCGATATCCTTCGAGCGCTGGATCACCGAGACCACCAGGACGGCGGCGATGCCGAAGGCGACGGAGAGGCCGACGAAAACCCGGATCACCAGGTTGGACGAGCCCTGCGCCTTGATGGCGGTGAAGAGCTGGGCGTTGGTGACGATCCAGCTGTCGGCCTGCACCCGGTCGGCAGCCTGGATGCGCTGGGCGATGGTGTCGGCGGCGTAGATGTCGCGCACCGTCATGTCGATGGTGGTGACGCCGCCGGTGACGCCGAGGAGCGATTGCGCGGTGCGGAGTGCGACGTAGGCGATGCGGGCATTGGCGCCCTTGTTGCCGAAATCCACCAGGCCGGTGATGGTCAGCACGACCGGCACGCCGGCGGCGGCCTTGACGTTGAGCCGGTCGCCCACGACGGCGCCGAGGTCCTTGGCCAGTTCGATGCCGATGATGATGTCATCGCTGGCGAGCCGCGCAAATCCGGCGGTGATGTAGTCGGGCACGCGGACGATGTTGAAATAGGTGGCCGGCTCCACACCGGAGAGGGTGATGGCGCGGCTGGCATCGCCGCGCACGGCCAGGGCAGAGCCGGCCATGGTGGGGGAGACGTTGGTGATCTCGGACATGGCCAGCATATGGTCGCGGATCTTGCGCCACTGGTCGATCGAGACCACGCGCTGGCTCGGGCGCTGGATGGTGGGGTCCTCGATCTCACCGGGGCGGCCGCCGCGCAAGGGGCGGGCGATCTGGTCGGGCGGGAGCAGCTGGATTTGCGGCTGGGAGGTCAGTACCCGCTTGATCAGGCTGGTTTGCAGGCTGCTCAGCAGGCCCGACATGAACACGATCACGCCGACGCCGATGGCGATGCCGGTGATGATGAACATCGTCTGCATTCGCCCCTCGCGCAGGAAACGGATGGCGGCGATCCATTCGAACGGCAGCCAGGGGGTCATGGCGTCAGCGAGCGGACGCGGTCGCCGGCGGCGATGTCGGAGGTCATCGGGATGACCTGGGCGCCCTCGGTCAGCCCGGCAGTGATTTCGATGCGGGTGGCGCCTTGGATGCCGAGCTTGACCGGCAGCTTCACCGCGCGGCCGTCCTGGAGGGCAAGCACCCAGGGCGTTCCCGACAGCAACTCGCGCACGGAGCGTGATGGCAGGCTGAGCGCCTTGGCGGCGCGGGCGACCTCGATGTCAACTGACACTGTCATGTCCTGGCGCAGATAGGCTGGAGGATCGGTGACGGTGAGCTTCACTTCGACGGCGGCGCGGGCGATGTCGACGGCGGGGTTGATGTAGGACAGCACGGCGGCGAAGCGCTGGTCGCTGAACGCGTCGGCGGAGGCGATGGCGGGCTGCTGCAGGGCGAGCTTGCCGAGGTTGCGTTCGTCGATGGCCAGACGCAACTGGGTCGGCCCGTCCGGCGCGAGGGTGAGCAGGGGCGTGCCGGGCTGCACCACGGTGCCGCGCTCGACGCTGCGCGCGATGAGCACGCCGGCGCGGGGGGCGGCGATGGTGGCGTAACCCAGGCGGGCAATGGCGGTGGCGCGATTGGCCACGGCCTGGCTGAGCTGGGTCTGGCCGGTGACGTGGTCGCTGCCGCCGGGGCTCGCGGTATAGACCTGGAGCTCGGCGGTGCGGACCTGGGTGTGGGCGATGTCGACGCCCTTGCGGGCGGCATCGAGGGCCACGCGGGTCTCATCGCCGGTGCGCACCAGGGCGATGGCGCGCAGCAGGGTCTGTTCCGCATTCAGCAGCGTCGCCTGGGCTTCGGCGAGGGAGGCGCCGGCGGTGGGCAAGGTGAGTTCGGCGAGCTGGCGCATATGGGCCTCGGCCTGGTCCACCGCCCCCTGGGCCTGCACCACATCGGACTGCAGCTCGCGCGATTCCAGGCTGACCAGCTTCTGGCCGAGGCTGACCCGCTGCCCCTCCGCGACCTCGACCTCAAGGACGGTGCCGGTGATCTGGCTGCTGATGGTCACGCGGAACGGGGTCTCGACCGACCCGGTGGCGACCACCGTCTCGACCAGGTCGGCGCGCGTGACCTGATCGGTCGCCACGGCGGGGCCGAGGATGCGGGGACTCGCGAACCAGACGGTGCCGCCAATGAGGATGGCGGCACCGAGGAGGAGCCATTTGAAGCCCCACAGGCGGCGGCCGATGGATGCCGGCCCGGCGGGCGGCGGGGCCGGGGCCGGGTCAATGGTGGATGGCAGGACGGCGGGGGGCGCCGGCACCGCTTGCGTGACGTCAATCGGTGCCACGCTTGTCCCAGGCCTCCGAGAGATTGTGCGAGGCGCGCTCGAACCCATGTTTCGCCGCCTGCCAGCCCTCGGCCGTGGCGTCGCGCAATTTGCGGCTCTCGATCTGGGTGTTGGTCCAGGCGGTGGCGAGACCGTCGCGGGCGGACTTGCCGACCTGCTTGCCTTCGACCTCGGTGGTCTCGCCGAAATCATGCATCTTCTGCTGCCACGTCCGCATGTCGTCATCGGCTTTGCGCGTGTAGGTGTCGCGATCGCTCGGTAGGTCGGCAGCGGCGAGGCTGCTGGCCTGGGCGGTGTGCAATTGGAGGGGCTGGGCGATGGCGCCGGTGGCAGCGAGCGCCAGGACGCCGGCGGCAAGCAGGGGGAGGCTCGGGATCCGCATGGGAGTTCCTTCGTGTTGCTGGTGAGGGCGAGGCGGGCTCAGAACCGCACCGAGGCGGTGAGCGATCCGAAGTTGAACAGGCCGCCCTTCTGGCCCTTGAAGGAGGCGGTCTGCCACGTCTGGGTGTAGCTGATGCGCGCACCGTGCCAGAGGATGGCGATCCCGGCCTCCATCTCGCCAAGCAGCGACCGGCGCTCGACGCGGGCCGAGTGCTGCCACATGTCGCCATCGAGGAACGCATCGCGGGCGATCGCCTGGCCGCTGACCCCGGCGAAGACGTACCAGGGCACGCTGCCGGACGGCACGGTGAACGCATCGCCGCCGGAGATGCCGGGGCGGATGCGGGCGACGCCGAAATCGCTCTCCAGTCCCTGGCCGACACGAAGCAGCAGCCCGGCCTGCACATAGTCGCGCACCGTGCCGACGCCGGCGGTGAGCGATGGCAGGGCGTCGATCTCGAAGCCGCCGGCCTTGACCAGGCCGATGCGCCAGGTGCGCTCGGCGAGGAATTCTACCGCGGGTTCGTCGGGCAGCTGACTGCCCCAGCCCTTGTTGATGCGATCCTTGATCAGCTCATGGAAGCCGTTCTGCACCTGCCGGCCGAGGGCGGAGGGGCCGATGATGCCGAGCGTCAGGGCCAGGGTGCTGCGGCGGTTGTCGGTGTCCTGCAGCACGGCGAAGGTGGCGCCGAGATAGGCGGCCACCGGCCTGTCGCGCGGGTTGGGGTGGGTGAGGTCGGTGTTGCCGGGGGTGAAGATCTGCTGGTTGATGTCCAGGCTGATGCGGGTGATGCCGTCCCCCCAGACGGCCGTGGCGAGGCTGGCGGCGGCGGCCGGTACGAAGTCGGTGCCCGAGGTCCAGCCCAGGCGGAGGCCGCTGGTGTAGTACTTGTCCGATCCGCCGGGGATGGTGGAGACGGAGTCGTTCTCACCCTGGATCGTCCAGGTCGAACCCGGGTCGGGCGGTGGGGCGGCACGGGTGGGCGATATCGCTGCCGAGGTGGCGAGCAGGGCGGCAAGGCCCCCGATGACAGTGCCGCGGCAGGCGAGGCGGGAGGGTGAGGGTGGCATGTCCGGTCCTTGCTGGGTCGTGGAGGCTTCAGATCGCCAGAGCCTGGTCGATCATGGTGATGGCGGCGGCGCTGTCGCCGTTGCCCAGCGCGCGGCGGGCGTCACGGATCTGGCCGACGAAGCGGCTGTCGCTGGCAGTGCCGGACTGGCCCGGCGCCATGGCGCGATCGAGCGAGCGGGTCTCGGCCATCTCGAGCGATTGCTGGGCGAGACCGGTCTGGCCGGCGACAAGCGCGGCGCGGGCGGCGCGCAGCAGATCGAACGGGGCCGCGCCGTCGGCGTTGGCGGGCGAGGGCAGGGTGGGGGCGAGGGTGGATGCGGTGGGGCCGGGCAGGATATTGCTGGCTTTGTCGGATTTCGGCAGCGAGTCGCCGACGCCCGGGGTGTGGCCGGGACGGGCACCGGTGGCGGGGTCGAGCAGGGAGGGTGCCTGGGCGAGGGCGGAGATCGCGGTCAGGCCAAGCAGTGCCGCGAGGGCGAACTTGATGGCGCGCATGGCGAGGGTCCTTCTCGGGTGAAGGCGGCGGCGGGCCGGGCCGGCCCGCCGCCGCCCGGCGTCAGCGGAACAGCGGGAAGTTGAAGTTCAGCGAGGCACCGGGCTGGCCGTAATAGGGCGCGACGTAGACCGGCGGAGGCGCGCTGTAGTAGCCGTTGTAGCGGTGCTCAGGGCGCCAGTGCTCGTCCCGGCGGCCACGCTCCTGCCAGGTGCCGCGGCCTTCGAAGCTGTTTCGATCCTGGCCTTCGGCAAGGGCCGGGGTGGCGGACATGCTGACGAGGGCGAGGGCGCCGAACAGCGCGGCGGCGCCGGCGGCCAGCATCAGGTGGCGTGGCGAGGTCCGTTGGGGTGTGCGCATGGGATGGCTCCTAGCCCTTCGGCTTGTCGATGCCGTGGTGGGCGTTCTCGATGAATTCCGCATCGGCTGCCTGCTTCTGCTCGGGCGACAGGGCGCTGTAGAGGGCGCGGAAGGTCGGCACCATCTTCTGCATGGCCTGGGCGTGCGCCGAGGAGATGTCGGCGTAGGACTGCATGTTGTCGGCGGCATTCATCGCGGCCATGCCGGTCACCCGGTGCTGGAACGACTGGTCCATCGTCTTGGCGTTGTCGCGCATGGCGCCGGCGAAGGCATCCCACTGGGGCTGCTGGGCGGCAGTGATTTTCAGGGCGGTATGCAGGTCGGTGATGCGCTGCTCGACCTTGCCGGTCATGTTGTGATCGCCGGGCGCGGCGGCCTGGATCACTTCGGCGGGCGCGGGGGCCGGGACCGCGGCGGGGGTCGCCGGCGGGGCGGCGAGGGCGGCGAAGCCCGTGAGGGCCATCACCGTGGTGGTGGCGATCAGGCTGCGCCGGAGGGATTTGCTCATGGGGGGTGCTTTCGGTTGGTGGTGGGTGTTGCGGCGGGCGAGGGCCGGCTCAGATGCGCCCGAGGAGCATCAGCACGACGACGATGACCAGAACGGTGCCGAGACCGCCGGAGGGGTAGTAGCCCCAACCCGCGCTGTGCGGCCAAGTCGGAAGCACGCCGATGAAGAGGAGGACGAGGACAATCAGGATGATGAAGGGCATGGTGGTCTCCTCAGGGTTTCACGCGGTCCGCGCAGCAGGGCGCAGCCTTGGTGTCGACGGTTCCGGTGACGCCGGCCGAGTCCTTGGCGCTGCCTAGGTCGTTCTGGACCTTGCCTTCGCGCTGTTCGGCGCGGCCGTCGGTCTGCAGCTTGGCGTCGCCGATCAGGCGGCCGACGACCTCCTTGACGGAGCCCATGATCTGCTTGCCCGAGCCGATGATCCGATCCTTGTCCATGTCATGTCCTGTTTCGCTGGGGTTGACCGGCGGGCGCGGAGGGCGGGCGTCGGGATGTCACGGCGGGCGCGCTGATCGGGCGCGCGCCCGGGTCGGCAGCGCAACGGCCGGGCAGAACGGATCAATCGGGCTGGCGCCAGACGGGGCGGCCGAGATTGACGTCGTGCGGGCTGGTCGCGGCGCCGCCGACGGCACCGACGGCACCGCCGATGATGGCGCCGCCCGCAGGGCCGATGCCGGTGACGGTGCCGATGACGGCGCCGGTGCCGGCGCCGATGAGGCCGCCGGAGACGGCCCGATCACCCTGGTTGTAGCCGCAGCCGGCGAGCGCCAGCGTGAGGCCGGCGAGGACGAGGGTGTTCCTGGAAGCTCTGGTCATGGTTTGATCTTTCGAATGTGGATCGCGCGCGGCGTCATGCGCCGCGGGCCGGGCCGTCGCGGGCCCTGGCCGCGGATGGCTGCTGCTAGTTTTCCCAGACGGGCCGGCCGAGATCGACCTGCCGCGGCTTGGTTGTGGCACCGGTGATGGCGCCGACGCCGCCGCCGATGATCGCGCCGCCGACGACGCCGACCGGCCCGCCGATCAGCCCGACGGTCGCGCCGGTCGCAGCGCCTGCTGCGGCGCCGCCCTGCACGCGGCCAGGTTCGCTCGTGCCGCAGGCGGCCAGAAGGGCGAGGGTGGCGACCAGGGAGAGTTTGGAGATGAGTTTCATGATGGTGTCCTTTGCATGGATGTCCGGGTCTGCCGGGCGTCAGGACCAGGATGTGTCAGTCCATCTGAGATGGATGATGATAACTGGCCGCCAGTTGTCCTGTTCCCTACATGGATACCACGCTGGAAAGACACAATAGTTATGAGTGTAAGTACTCACCTTTGAATGAAACGGCTTTGTCGGTTCCTCGATCACCAAACGTTGCGGGGGGAATGAGTAGAATCCGAACCTGAAATTCTTCGATATGGCCCCCCACCTGCGGTTCACGGCGCCGGGTCTTTCGCCCCGCCGAACAGCAACTGGAAGCACGTCATGAACAGGTTCCTCGCCGCCGGCGCTGCCGTACTGGCAATGACCGCGGGCAGCGCGATGGCGCAGACCACAACATCCCAAAGCACGACAACGACGGTCAGCCCGGCGATCGTCGCGCCGGTGGTGGTCATTCCGGTCATCACGCCGCCGGCGGCGGGCACGCTGAGCACGACCACCACGCAGCGGGTGATCGGCGCCGATGGCTCGCGCAGCGATTCGACGTCGACGACCTATCGCAACAGCAACGGTGTCGCCGATGACAGTGTCACCCGCACGACGACCTACCCTGCGGTGGGCGTGGTGACCACCAACAAGTCCACCACCACGACGGTTTCGCCGTAGCCGTGCCGTTTCCCGCTCATTCGCACCAGGAGAGTTCCATGACCAAGAACACCACCGCCCGCCGCCCGGGCATTGCCTCGCGTTTGACCTTCACCGTGCTGCTCGGTGCGACCGTGCTGCTGGCCGCCTGCGGCTCCGATCGGCGGACCACCACGACCGAGGAGACCACCACGCGCCAGGCGATCCCGTCGCAGGTGCCGACCTCGACCACCACCACCACCAGGACGCAGCAATCCGTGCCGTGATCGCGGCGCCGGGGGTGGCAGCAGCGATGCGGCCGCCCCCGGACCCGATGCCCCATTCCGCCTGAGGAGTTCCGCCATGCCGTCCCCCGCCGTCATCCGCCTGTCGCTCAGTTCGGCCATCCTGCTTGCCGGCACCATGGCGGCGATGGCCGACCCACCGGGGCGGGTGGGCCGGCTCAGCTTCATGGAGGGCACCGTCTCGTTCCATGCCGCGGGGCAGGAGCAGTGGTCGGCCGCGGTATTGAACTATCCGGTCACCACCGGGGCTGCGTTCTGGACCGAGCCCGCGGCGCGAGCGGAAATCCAGGTCGGCGCGGCCGAATTGCGGTTGGACCAGTCGAGCGAACTCGACATCGTCCAGCTCGATGACGCCAAGACCGTGCTGCATGTCGGACAGGGCGTGGTGAATATCCACCTCCACAGTGTCCCTGCTGGCGGACTGCATATCGTCACCCCGCACAGCGAGGCCGATCTGCTCGCCGCCGGCAGTTATCGCATCGATGCCGGGCGGCCCGACGGCGAGGCGCTGCCCGAGCATGTGCAGATCGTGGTGCTGGAAGGCAAGGCACGCATCGACGAGCCGCGCGCCAGCTTGGAAATCCGCCCTGGCGAAAGTGCGGTGATCGGGGGCGATCCGGTGAGCTTCACCCTCGTCGAGGCCGCTGCGACGCCGTTCGATGATTGGGCGCTGACGCGTGAGCGGCGCGAGACGGTTTCGGTCAGCGCACGCTACGTCGCCCCTGGGGTGACCGGCTACGAGGACCTTGACCGCAATGGCCAGTGGAGCGGCAGCCAGGCCGACGCGGTGTGGTATCCGCGCAGCGTTCCGGCCGGCTGGGCGCCGTATCGCAATGGGCACTGGGCATTTGTGGCGCCGTGGGGCTGGACCTGGATCGATGACGCGCCGTGGGGCTTCGCGCCGTTCCATTACGGCCGCTGGGTGAACGACAATCGGGGCTGGGGCTGGCACCCGGGTGAGCGGACGGCCGCCCCGGTCTATGCGCCTGCGCTGGTGGCTTTCGTCGGCGGGGCCGGCTGGGGCGTTTCGCTGGCGGCGGGCAATGCGCCGGCGGTCGGCTGGATTCCGCTCGGTCGCGCCGAGGTGTTCCATCCGTATTACGAGGCGAGCCAGGGTTACGCCCGCAATGTGAACCGCGGTAACGTCTCCAATACGGTGGTCAACCAGATCAGCGTCACCAACATCACCAACACCACGGTCAACACCTATGCCAACCGTGCGGCCGCGACCGTGGTGCCTTCGGCCGATTTCGCGCGTGCCGCACCGGTGCAGCGGGCCGTGCTGGCGCTGCCGGCGGCGCAGTTGAACAATGCCGCGGTGACCGGACGGATCGACCATGTGCAACCCACGGCGGCGGCTCGCGTCGGGTTCGCCCGTCCCGCCACGACACCGCCTCCGGCCGTGACCGCCGCCATTCCGGCCACCATCGCCAAGGGGCCGGTCGTGGCCCCCGTGGAGCGGGCCGTCCCGGCCGGGCGCGCGCCGAATGCGGCGGTGCCGGCCCCGGCGGAGGCCGCTGTGCCGGTGGCGCCGGGCCCGGTCCATGGAACCCAGCGCACACCGGGGACACGGGCACCCGCCGCCGTCGTGCCGATCGCCGTGGTGCCGTCCACCGGGTCGCAGCCCGGTCAGCCGCCCGTCGCCGCGCCGTTGGCCGGCGCGGCGAAGCCGTCCGGTCCGACGCCACCGCCGGTTCCTGCCATCCCCGCGCCGGTTGCCGGGACGGGCACGGTGCCCGCCGGTCCTGCGGCCGTGATTCCACCCGCCACCGGACGGATACCCGGGCGCGTCCCGGGGAGCCCGGTGGTGCCGGGCGCGCCCGCCGGTTCTGCGCCCGTGATCCCATCTGCCGCCGCGCCGACGCCCGGGCATGTCCCGGGGAGCCCGGTGGTGCCGGGTGCGCCCGCCGGTTCTGCGCCCGTGATCCCATCCGCCGCCGCGCCGA
>CAIYSR010000158.1 GCA_903928895.1 uncultured Rhodospirillales bacterium
CGTGCTCCTCGCGGCGCTGGGTGCCGCGGGCTGGTGGGTCTGGCGCGCGCCGGAACCCGCTCCGCCCGTCGCGCCCGCCTCCGCGGCCGCGACACCGTCATCCCAACCGGCGCTCCCCCAGGCGGCACCACCCCAACCCGCCCAGATCGCCGCCGCGCCCCCGCCGGCCGCACCGGAGCCGCCGCCGAAGCCGGCGATCCCCGAATTGTCGATCGTCGTGCTGCCGTTCGACCACTACAGCGGCGAACCCGAACACGCCTACCTCGCCGACGGCATCACCGACGACATCACCACCGACCTCTCCCACATCGCCGGCGCCATGGTGGTCGCCCGCACCTCGGCCGGCGTGGTCAAGGCACGCGGGCTCGACGCCCACGGCGTTGGCGCCGCGCTCGGCGTGCGATATGTGCTCGAGGGCAGCGTGCGCAAGCTCGGCAACGTCGTGCGCGTCAATGCCCAGCTCATCGCCGCCGAGAACAACGCCCATATCTGGTCCGAGCGCTTCGACCAGAACATGGCGGACCTCGGGGCCGGTCAGGAAGGCATCGTCACCCGCATCGCGACGGCGTTGAACGCGAAGCTGGTGCCGGCCAAACCGACCAGGGCGCCCAGCGACGCCGATGCCTACGACAAGGTGCTGCAAGCCCGCGCCGTGCTGCGCGAGGCAACCGCGCAGACCCAACTGAACCAGGCCAGCACCCTGTTCGAGGCCGCCCTCAAAATCGACCCACAATCCGTGACCGCCATGACCGGCATCGCCCAGGCCCTGCTCTCGCGCTATACTGTGCTCGACTTGTCCGTCTCCGATGCCGACGCGCGCAGGGCCGCCGGATTGATCGAAAGCGCGGCCAGGATCGTGCCCGACAACATCGACGTGCTCGCGGCACGCGCGCAGTTGTTTGCCTTTCAGAGCCGCTTTATCGAGGCCTTCGGCCTCTACAAGCAGTTGCTGGCGCGCGATTCCAGCGCCGCCGGCCGTGCCGACTGGATCGGGCTGTGCATGATGTGCCTCATGCGCCCGGCCGAGGCCATCCCGGTCATGCAACAAACAATCCTGCTCAACCCGCTCAGCCCGTCGCTGTGGCGCCGCCGTCTCGATCTGGGGTTCCCGCTGATCGTGATGGGCCGTCCGGCCGAGGCGATCGAGGAATTGATCGTCGCCAACCGTGACATGCCGGCCGCCGCATCGGTCTACAACAAGCGCCGCGTGCATCTCTATCTCGCCGCCGCCTATGGCCTGACCGGCCAATCCGAAGCCGCCGCCGATGAACTCCGGCAGGCCGACACATTCCTGCCGCGATACAGTCTGCGCGCGTTCTATCGGCCTTGGGCCGATCCGCCGGCCTACCGGCGGCAGGTGACGACGACGTTGCTGGAAGGCTTGCGCCGAGCCGGGATGCGCGACCATGCCGACGCCGAGGCCGACAGCAACGAGGACCCCGATCAACCTCTGGAAGTGCAGACCCGGGACTATACTCCCACCCCGATGCGGTTGCCCGGCGGACGGGTGATCGGCTACGCCGAACTCGCCGCCCAAATCGAGCAGCCGCGCCTGCTCCTGCTTGGCACCGACGATCCGATCAATGCGATCCCCGGTACCACCGTCGTCGAAGCGAAATTCGCCGGAACCCTGACCGACCCGACCCAGGAGAAACTGCGCGATCGCATGGCGCTGCTGACCGATGGCGACCTCGACTATCCCATCGTCGTGTTCGGCTTCAACTGCGAGCGGTTCGCCGCCTTCCGGCTGGCCACAAGGCTGGTCGCCCTGGGCTATCGCGATGTGCGCTGGTACCGCGGCGGGCAGGAGGACTGGGAAGTCCATGGCGGCAGCGTCGCGCCGCACCGGAGCATGCGATTGTAGGGGCCGCCTCTCCCCTACCGCTCCCCATGGTCCCGCACCAGCGCCGCCGTGCGGAACAGCCCGTGGATGAATTTGCTGTACGGCAGCGCCAGGAACAGCGCCAGCACGAAGCCGAGATGCAGCGCCAGCAGCCAGCCCATCGCGCCGGTGCCGCGCAGCACCAGCAGCAGCAGGCCGGTCTTGGCCACCGTGGCGAGCAGGATCAGCAGCGCATACTCGCCGCCCAACACCGCGCGCGCCGCCGGCGCCGGGTCGGCGAGGATTTTCAGCCACAGCAGCCCGCTCGTGCCGATCAGCATGAGCACGCCACCCACCGTCCCGAGGATCACCGGCAGGCTGAGCGGCGCGTAGGGCGCGATCCAGCCGAAGCCGTGGTGAAAGATCGTGGCGACCGCGGTGGCGGCGAAGCACAGCAGGAAGCCATAGGCCATCGCGTGATGCAGCCATCGGCGGCTGAACGAGAACCCCTCGCCGGGGTAGTTGCAGCCGTCGCCGCCACCGCCAAGGTTTTTCAGCGTCATCGCATCGTGCAGCGCGCGGGCGAAGTGGATCGGCCGGAACCGCCCGCCCGAGGCCCGCCAGAAACTGGCGGTCGACAGCACCATCGCCAGCAACGCGTACAGGAACGCGGCCGACGCAGTAAAGACCATCACGTTGTAGGAAATAACGGCAAAGAACGCCCCGGGGCCGCTGTGCGGCGCGAGCATCACATCGCTCGACTGCATCGCACCGGCGAGGATCAGCACCAGGGTGACGATGCCGGCCGTCAGCAGCGAGACCAGCGTGCCGTTGCGCGCGAACACAACGCCCATCGGCTGCGGCCAGGCGTGCGCGGCATAGGATTCGGCGCGCACCTCGGCGAAGGCCTGCGGCACGTTGATGCCCCAGGGATGCGGCGGCGCGTATTGGCAGGCGTAGAAACAGCCCTGGCAGCCATGGCACAGGCTGGCGAGGTGATCGAGATCGGCCGTCGAGAACTCCCGCCGGCGCTGCATCGCCGGGAACACGGCGCAGAACCCCTCACAATAGCGGCAGGCGTTGCAGATCTCCATGTTGTGCCGGGCATCGGCCATGGCTTCGGAGAGGGGGGTGTCCGTCAGCATCTCACACCAGCCCTGCTGAATATTGACCTTCCGGGATCGCCGGGAAGGAAGGAGAAGCATCAGGGAAGCGGTTCTTTTTTTGAAAAAAAAGAACCAAAAAAACTTTCCCCATGGCTTCGCGGCGGCGGCGCCAGCCACTCCAACGGATAAAAGTTTTTTGCTTCTTTTTTTCAAAAAAGAAGCGCTTCCCCGCGCCTATCTCAATTGCGAGCATGGCGCGCGGCCTCCCTGCCGGCAATACGGCCGAACACCGTGCCGATCGTCATGCCGAACCCGGCGAGATAGCCGCGGCCGAGAATATTGCCGGCCATGATTTCGCCGGACGCAAAGAGGTTGGCCGAGGGTTTGCCGTCGGCCATCAGCACCCGGGCATTCTCGTTCACCTTCACCCCGAGATAGGTGAAGGTGATGCCGGGCCGCAGCGGGTAGCCGTAGAACGGGCCCTCCTCGATGCGCCGCGCCCAATGGGTCTTGGGCGGCGAGAGCCCCTCGGTGCGGCATTCGTCGAGGCCGCTGCTGTCGAAACGCCCGGGCTGGACGGCGGCATTGTAGGCGGCGACCGTGGTCTCGACGGTCGCCGCATCGAGCCCCATCTTGTGCGCGAGTTCGCCGATGCTGTCGGCCTTGATCGCGGGATAGACCGAGGGCATGAACAGCGAGAAAGCGCGGGAGTCGCAGATCGAGTAGGCGATCTGCCCGGGCTGCTGCGCGATCAGGCGGCCCCAGATGGCATAGCGCTTGGGCCAGACATCCTCGCCCTCGTCATAGAAGCGCACCCCGTCGCGGTTCACCACGATCGAGAACGGCACGCTGTCGAGCCGGGTGGAAATGCCGCCGTCGAACTGCGGCGAGCGGGCATCGAGCGCCACGGCATGGAACTGGGTCGGATCACCGATCGCGGCGACACCCTGATCCAGCAGCGTCTTCAGCACCTTGCCCTTGGCATACGGGGTGCCGCGGATGACGAAATTGTCCACCGCATCGCCCCAGTACTGTCGCATCCAGTCCAGATTGGCCTGGAACCCGCCGGCGGCGGCGACGACGCAGCGGGCGCTCACGCGGGCGGGGAAACCGCGATAGGTGATCTCGGCGGAGCGGACGAACCCGTCATCAACATGCAGGCTCGTCACCTCGGCATCGTAGAGGATATCGACGCCGAGGCGCGCGGCGGTGGCGTAGTAGGCATTTAGCAGCGCCTTGCCGCCCCCGAGGAAGAAGGCGTTGGTGCGCGAGAGGCTCAGTGTGCCGGACAAGGCGGGCTGGAAGCGCACGCCGCAGGCCTCCATCCACGGCGTCATCTCGGCGCTGACGCGGATCGTCATGCGGGCGAGCGGTTCGTCGGTGTTGCCGCCGGTCACGCGCTTGAGGTCATCCCAGTACTCGTCCTCGAGGTAGGACCCGGTGAGCACCTTGGTCGGCGCCGCGTGCATGCCGCGGAAATTGCGGGTATGGCGCGAATTGCCGCCGCGGAACGGCTTGGGCGCGCTCTCCAGCAGCAGCACCGAGGCCCCCGCCTCGCGCGCGGTCACCGCGGCGCACAGCGCGGCATTGCCGCCGCCGATCACAAGCACGTCATAGGTTCGGGTCAGATCGACCATAGTGGCGCATCACCCTGGTGCAAATTGGTTGATTCGGGTGTGCCGAAGCCGTCGTGCCCTGGCAAGAGGCGTACACGACAAGGGTGGCCCGCTGCCGGGCCACCCTGTAAAGAATCCTGACTCGTTGCGCTTAGGGCGCGGGGTCAGCCGCGCTTGCGGCGCGCCAGCCCCAGCCCGAGTAGCCCGGCGCCAAGCAGCGCCATGGAGGCCGGCTCCGGCGCCGGCGCGCTGGAGGTGAAGAAGTCGCCGATTTCGAGCTGCACGCTGGCATTGCTCCCTGTCACCGCGATCGTCAGGCTGCTCACGGTGGTGAGGTCGCTGAAGCCGATGAATTCGGCGCTGAACGGCGTGGCCGGGCCGGGCGGGCCATGCAGCGAGTAATTGGTGTCATTGCCCGACAGAATGCCGGTCGGGCTCGCCGTGCCGCCGAACGTGGCGGCGGTGGTGCCAGTAGGCAGGACAATGGTCGACGTGCCATGCGCATCGGTCATTGTGATCGTGACCGTCGCCGTCTGCGTTGTCTTGGCATTCTCAAGGAAAAAGCCGAAGGCCGTGATGCTCGATGAAAACCCGTTAAGAGTGATCGCCCGGCCTGCGCTGGCGGTCGCCAGGATCGGCGTGAGGCTGGCCGTGTCGTTCAACTGTCCTGTGCTGCCGACATTCGTGGTGTTCGTGCCATACATTTTCAGCGTGGTGGCGATCGAGTAGCCGCCCACGTTCGTGACGCCGCCAACGGACACATTCGATACGACGGACACCGCGAGCGCCGAGTTGCCGATGGAAGTTCCAAAATTCGCCAATGGGATACTGGTCGTGGTCGAGTTCCCGGCGTCCTGGAAATACGCCCCCCGGCGCGAGCCCATCCAGGCATACAGGGCGCTGTTGGTCATCGACGCGTCGCCGCGCCCGACATAGGCGGTGGTGGCCTGGGCCTCGTTCAGTGCCGAGATACCGGCGGCCATCCCAATGACAATCGCGATCGTCTTAAAAGCCACGTTCATTCAAGCCTCCTGAGGGATCGCCCGGCACCCCGGTTTTCACCCAACGTCAAGATACACGCCAACACCGGCGGTTGGAACAAGCTTAGCAAACCTCATGCCAGTCTTGAAAGCCCTATTGAATCAACGTACTGACTTTCGCCCGATAAAGCCACTGTAAAGAATGCCGACAAGACGGCCCGCACGGGCGATAAAAAACCTGCCGCACCCGGCGCGCGGCAGGTCTTCCGGGAAGATTGCGCGATCAGACCGCCTTCTTCAACGTCGGCGACGCCTTGAACCGCACGGTCTTGCCGGCCTTCACCTTGATCGCCTCGCCCGTCCGCGGGTTGAGCCCCTTGCGCGCCTTGGTCTTGCGCACCGTGAAGGTGCCGAAGCTCGGCAGCGTGAACTTGCCGCTCTTCTTGAGCTCCTTGACGATGGCGCCGATCAGGTCGGTCGCCGCGCGATTGGCCGCGGTGCCGGTCAGGGAAGCCGATTCCTGGATGACCTTCGCGATAAAAGCCTTTGACATTGTGGTTTTCTCCTCTGCTGTGTGAAGTCCATGAAAGCCGTCGGTCCGACATCGTCGCGTCTTGCGAATCGTCATTCGTGTCACGAAGTGCGCTTTTGGTAACAGCGGGATTCAGCCGGTGCAAAAGAAATCTTCACCGGGACTGCAAGTTTACCCAACCTCGGCGCCCCGGCTTGGACTTCCGCCGACGCCGGCAAACATGCGAGATTGCGCCATGAGCAATCGCACCCCGGCTGACCCCGTCAAACCCGCTTTGCCCGGCACCGAGACGGTGGACCCGCGCTACGCGCACCTCGACCTCTGGCCGCCCCAGGCGCGGCTGGAGGCGATGTGGGAGGCGCAGCTCGCCGCGGTCGCCGCGATCAAGCCGGCGCTGCCGGTGCTCGCCGCCGCCGCCACCGCCGCCGCCGCCCGGCTCGGCCGCGGCGGCCGCCTGGTCTATGCCGGCGCCGGCACCTCCGGACGGATCGGCGTCCAGGACGGCGCGGAACTGCCGCCGACGTTCGACTGGCCGGTCGAGCGGACGATCCTGCTGATGGCCGGCGGCGATGCCGCCTTCACCCGCTCGATCGAGAACGCGGAGGACGACCGCGCAGCGGCCGAGGCGGCGGTGGCGGCCCACTTGATCGGACCGGACGATGTCATGCTGGGGGTGGCGGCGAGCGGCTCGACCCCGTTCACCGTCGCGGCCATCGCGGCGGCGCGGGCACGCGGGGCCTTGACCATCGGGATCTCGAACAGCGCGGGGGGAACGCTGCTGGCGGCGGCGGAGTTCGCGATTTTGGCGGAGACCGGGGCCGAGGTGGTGGCGGGGTCGACGCGGATGAAGGCGGGCACGGCGCAGAAGATCGTGCTGAACCTGTTTTCCACCGAGGTGATGGTCGCGCTGGGCCGGGTGCATCGCGGGTTGATGGTCGACATGCAGGCCAAGAATGACAAGCTGCGACTGCGCGCGGTGCGGATGCTGCGGACGCTGACTGGGCGCGAGGATGCGGCGCTGGAGGCGGCGCTGGCGGAGGCGGGGGGGCGGGTGAAGACGGCGGTGCTGGTGCTGGAGGGGTTGGATCGCGTCGCGGCGGAGGCACTGCTGGCGGCGCATGGCGGGATATTGCGCGCGGCACTCGCGGGGCTCGGCAAGTGATGCGGGTCCGGGCCGGGCGCGTTTTTGACGGGGAGCGGTTTCATGACGGCTCCGATGTCGTGATGGAGGGGGGGCGGATTGTCGGGCTGTACGGGGCGGGCTCGGGGCCAGCGGAGGTGTTGCCGGATGGGGTGATGCTGGTGCCGGGGTTTGTCGATTTGCAGGTCAATGGCGGTGGGGGGGTGATGCTGAACGACGACCCGACAGCCGCGACCATGCGGAGGATCGCGCGGGCCCATGCGCGGGCGGGGAGCACGACGATTTTGCCGACCTTGATCAGCGGGACGCGGCCGTTGCTCGCCGCGGTATTGGCAGCGGGGCGGGAGGCGGGGGGGGCGGGCGTGCATCTGGAGGGGCCGTTTCTGGCGCCGGTGCGGCGGGGGATCCATCCGGCGGCGGCGATGACGGTACCGACGGCAGAGGACCTCGATGCGCTGTGTTCGGGTTACCCGGGCGTGCTGCTGGTGACGCTGGCGCCGGAGGTGGTGGCGCCGGAGGTGGTGCGGCGGCTGGTGGGGGCGGGGGTGGTGGTGTTTGCCGGGCATACGGATGCGAGTTTTGCGCAGGTGCAGGCGGGGCTGGCGGCGGGGATTTCGGGGTTCACCCACCTTTATAATGCGATGTCGCCGTTGACGGTGCGCGAGCCGGGGGCAGTGGGGGCGGCGTTGGACAGTTCGACGGCGCGGGCGGGGATCATCGCGGATGGGCTGCATGTGCATGCGGCCGCGATCCGGGTGGCGTTGAAGTGTCTGGGTCCCGGCCGGTTGTTCCTGGTTTCGGACGCGATGGCGACCGCGGCGTCGGAGGTGACGTCATTTGAATTGTACGGGCAGACCATCACGTTGACGGATGGGCGGTTGACGAACCAGGGGGGGACGCTGGCCGGGGCGCATCTGACGATGGCCGAAGCCGTGCAGATTGCGGTGCGGGATGTCGGGATAGCGCTCGGCGATGCGTTGCGGATGGCGACGTTGACGCCGGCGGAGGCGATCGGGGTTCGCGATATCGGGCGGATCGGCAAGGGGGCGAAGGCGGATCTGGTGGCTTTGGATCGGGAGTTGGGGGTGGTCGGGGTTTGGCAGGGGGGGGAGCGGCTCGTGTGAGCCGCTCCCTGATCTGACTAGAGGCCGGCCTGGGTGACGAATTTGGTGTTGAGATAGGCTTCGATGGCTTCGAGGCCGCCTTCGGAGCCGTAGCCGCTGTCCTTGATGCCGCCGAAGGGGACTTCGGGCAGCGCCAGGCCGTGGTGGTTGATCGACATCATGCCGCTTTCGACGGCGGCGGCGATGGCGTTGGCGGTCTTGGCCGAGCGGGTATAGGCGTAGGCGGCGAGGCCGTAGGGGAGGCGGTTGGCTTCCTGGACGACGTCATCGAAGTGCTTGAAGGGGACCATCAGGGCCAGCGGGCCGAAGGGCTCCTCGTTCATGACGCGCATGTCCAGCGTGAGGTCGGCGAGCACGGTGGGCTCGAAGAAATTGCCTTTGTTGCCGATGCGCTTGCCGCCGGTTTTCACGGTGGCGCCCTTGGTCACGGCGTCGGCGATGAAGCCTTCCATGGCGGTGACGCGGCGGGGGTTGGCGAGCGGGCCCATGGTGGAGCTGGGGTCGAGGCCGTCGCCGACCTTCACGGCTTCGGCGACTTTGACGAACTTGTCGACGAAATTCTCGTAAACGCTCTCCTGGACGAGGAAGCGGGTGGGGGAGACGCAGACCTGGCCGGCGTTGCGGAACTTGTTGGTGGCGAGGATTTTGGAGGCGACGTCGATATCGGCGTCGTCGAAGACGATGGCCGGCGCATGGCCGCCGAGCTCCATGGTGACGCGCTTCATGTGCAGGCCGGCGAGGGCGGCGAGCTGCTTGCCGACCGCGGTGGAGCCGGTGAAGCTCATTTTGCGGATGACGGGGTGGGGGATCAGGTATTCGCTGATTTCCGCGGGGATTCCGTAGACGAGCTGGACGGCGCCGGGGGGGAGGCCGGCATCGGCGTAGGCGCGGACCAGCTCGGCGCAGGAGGCCGGGGTTTCCTCGGGGCCTTTGAGGATGACGGAGCAGCCGGCGGCGAGGGCGGCGGAGATTTTGCGGACGGCCTGGTTGATGGGGAAGTTCCAGGGGGTGAAGGCGGCGACGGGGCCGACGGGCTCCTTGATGACGAGTTGGTAGACGCCTTCGGCGCGGGCGGGGATGACGCGGCCATAGGCGCGGCGGGCTTCCTCGGCGAACCATTCGATGACGTCGGCGCCGGCCATGAGTTCGCCCTTGGCTTCGACGAGGGGCTTGCCCTGTTCCTGGGTCATGAAGGTGGCGATCAGGTCGACGCGCTCGCGGATGAGGCCGGCGGCCTTGCGCATGATCTTGCTGCGCTCATAGGCGGAGACCTTCTTCCAGACGGCGAAGCCCTTTTCGGCGGCGGCGAGGGCGCGGTCGAGATCGGGGCGCTCGGCATGGGCGACGGTGCCGAGGGGCTCGCCGGTGGCGGGGTTCATGACGGTGAGGGTGCGGCCGGAGGCGGCTTCGGTCCAGGCACCATCGATGAAGAGGGAGACGTTGGCATACATCTTGGAGGTCCTCGGGTTGGGGTCGGGCGCGCTGTATCCAGATGCGCGAGACGGCACTATACCGGAGGGGGGGCGGGATGGTCGAGGGGCGGGAGTCTGTTTTTATTTTGTATATGGAACAATATGGGCATGCGTCGGCGGGCGAGGTCAGAGCGGGACACGTCGGAGGCCGAGCGGGCGCTGGGCGAAGCTGGGTTCGGGGGGGCGCGGAGGGCTGGTGCGTTCCACCGGCGGACTGGGCCTGGGCGGTCTCGGGCGGCGCGGCTTGCGTGGCCGCGCGGGGCGCGGGGTGTGCACGCGGGGCGGCAGGGGGATGGGCGGGGTGATGCCGAGCATGCGGCAGACGGGGCGGAGCAGGCGGTTGGCTTGCGGGGCGGCTGCGAGGAAGTCCTGGAGTTCGGGGGTGTTGGAGAGGAAATGCTGGAGCTGGCCGGCGCAGCCGTTGACCCTGTAGTCCTGGAGGCGGCGGACGAGCCAGGCTTGGCCTTGGGGGAGGCGGGGCTTGGGAGGGGTGGGGGCTTGGCGTTTGGCGCGCTGGCCGCGGGTGCGGGGCTTGGGGAGTTTGCCGGATTGCCAGAGGCTCACCAACCGTTCGAAGCGGTTGATGGTGCGGTTGATGTGGAACCAGGCGAGGGTGAGGAGGGCGCGGACACGGGCGTCGCGATAGGCGATGAGGCCCAGGGTGACCTTGAGGCCGTCGAGGATGGTGCGGAAGGGGGTGGTGAGGGTTGTCATTAAAGGTGGTTATATAATATGACTGATTTTCGCGTCAAGGGGGATCGCGAGGTGGGTGATGGGTGGCGCTTCGCTTACCCATCCTACGGGGTGGGGATGGTGGCAAAATGGGGGGATCGGGGTTAGGGGTTGGGGGAGGGAGAACCGGTCATGGCCGTGGCGCACTACATCAGGCTTCATGCTGCCGATAACGTCGCGATTGTCGCCAATGAGGGGGGGTTGGCGGCGGGGGCGGTGTTTCCGTGCGGGTTGGTGCTGCGGGAGCGGGTGCCGATGGGGCACAAGCTGGCGTTGGTGGATATTCCGGCGGGGGCGGAGATCAGGCGCTACGGGACGGTGATCGGCACGGCGCTCGGGGATATTCCGCGCGGGGGTTGGGTGGCGGAGAAGCGGGTGCGGATGCCGGAGGCGCCGGGGTTGGCGGGGCTGGTGCGGGGGACGCAGGCGGCGGTGGCGCCGTTGGAGGGGTTCACGTTCGAGGGGTTCCGCAACGCGGACGGCTCGGCGGGAACGCGGAATGTGCTGGCGGTCAGCACCTCGGTGCAGTGCGTGGCGGGGACGTTGGAGTTCGCGCTGGAGCGGGTGCGGCGGGAGTTGTTGCCGCGGTATCCCCATGTGGATGGGGTGGTGGCGCTGACGCATACGTATGGGTGTGGGGTGGCGATCGATGCGCCGGATGCGATCGTGCCGATCCGGACGTTGCAGAACCTGGCGCGCAATCCGAATTTCGGCGGGCAGGCGATGGTGGTGGGGCTCGGCTGCGAGAAGCTGCTCCCGGAGCGGCTGCTGGGGCCGGGCGCGGCGGCCGGCGATGTGATGCGGTTGCAGGACGAGGCGTTCGATGGCTTCGGGCCGATGGTGGAGGCGATCTACGGGATGTGCCGGGATCGGCTGGAGATACTGGATCGGCGGCGGCGGGAGGTGTGTCCGGCGTCGGACCTGGTGGTGGGGTTGCAGTGCGGCGGGTCGGACGCGTTCTCGGGGGTGACCGCCAATCCAGCGCTGGGGTTCGCCGCCGACCTGCTGGTGCGGGCGGGGGGGACGGTGATGTTCTCCGAGGTGACAGAGGTGCGGGACGGGATCGATCTGCTGGTGGCGCGGGCGGCGGATGACGGGGTGGCGGCGGATTTGATACGGGAGATGGCGTGGTACGATGCGTATCTGGCGCGGGGCGGGGCGGATCGGAGCGCGAACACGACGCCGGGGAACAAGGCGGGGGGGCTGGTCAATATCGTCGAGAAGGCGATGGGCTCGATCGTGAAATCGGGCAGTACGCCGATTGTGGAGGTGCTCGCGCCCGGGGCGCGGCCGACGAAGCGGGGGTTGATCTTCGCGGCGACGCCGGCGAGCGATTTCATTTGCGGGACGTTGCAGCTGGCATCGGGGATGGGGTTGCAGGTGTTCACCACCGGACGGGGCACGCCCTACGGGCTGGCAGCGGCGCCGGTGTTGAAGGTGGCGACCAACTCGGCGCTGGCGCGGCGGTGGCACGATTTGATCGACTTTGACGCGGGGGGGATCGCGACGGGGGAGACGAGCATCGAGGAGGCGGGGTGGGCGTTGTTCCGGCTGATTTTGGACACGGCTTCGGGGCGGGTGGTGCCGTGGTCGGACAAGTGGGGGATCAGCAACGCGCTGGCGTTGTTCAATCCGGCGCCGGTGACGTGAAGGACAGGGGAAGCGCTTCTTTTTTTGAAAAAAAAGAAACAAAAAAACTTCATCCATGCTGGCGGCTGGGGCGCTGGCCTTCGGGTGATAACGCTGTTCCTTGCTTGCGCCGCAGGCATTCATTCATCGGTCGCGGAGGCTTCTCGACCGGGGCAATGAATTGATGGCTTCGCCGGTCCCCTGTACGAAGGCTGGTGCTTCGGCCGCGAGCATGGATGAAAGTTTTTTGCTTCTTTTTTTCAAAAAAGAAGCGCTTGCCTGACGCTTCCCTGCAACTTGATTTTCGTTTCGTGAGGGTATGATGGGCGACACGCTGCCGACGGCGACGCGGGTGACGGATCCTGGGATCAGGGCGTTGTATCGCCAGGAGTCGAAGTGGCAGGCGTGGCTGGATGTGGAGGCGGCGTTGGCGGTGGCGCAGGCGGAGTTGGCGATTATTCCGCGGGCGGCGGCGGATGCGATTGTGGCGAAGGCGCGGCTGGAGTTGATGGATCGGGCGCGGATTGACGAGGGGTTTGCCAGGACGGGGCATACGTTGGTGCCGTTGGTGTGGGAGTTGGGGCGGATTGTGGGGGAGCCTTATGGGGGGTGGGTGCATTGGGGAGCGACGACGCAGAACATCACGCAGACCGGGGATTTGTTGGTGTTGCGGCGGGCGCATGGGGTGTTTCGGCGGCAGATCGGGGCGACGTTGGGGGCGATGGCGGACTTGGCGGAGCGTGGGGCGGAGATGGTGATGGCGGGGCGGACGCATGGGCAGCATGCGGTGCCGGCGACGTTCGGCTTCAAGGTGGCGGGGTGGATTGACGAGTTGCTGCGCCATGTGGAGCGGCTGGACCAGGCGGGGGCGCGGATTTTCGTCGCGATGCTGGGGGGGGCGGCGGGGACGTATGCGTCGTTGGGGGCGCAGGGGCCGGCGGTGCAGGCGGGGATTGCGCGGCATTTGGGGATGGGGTCGATGACGGTGCCGTCGCGGTCGTTGGGGGATGGGGGGGCGGAGAATGTGGTGGTGCTGGGGATGTTGGCGGCGACGTGCGGGAAGATCGCGCGGGAGGTTTATATGTTGATGAAGACGGAGTTCGGCGAGGTGGAGGAGCCGGTGCCGCCGGGGACGGTGGGGAGTTCGACGATGCCGCAGAAGCGCAATCCGAAGCTGTGCCAGGACATCATCGCGGCGGCGGCGGAGGTTCGGGCGATGGTTCCGCTGGCGTTGGAGGCGATGCAGACGGAGCATGAGGCGGATCGGACGACGAGTTTGATGGGGGATACGGCGGAGCGGGTATCGGCGGTGGCGACGGGGGATATGCTGGCGCGACTGGGCGAGGTGATGCGGGGGCTGGTGTTGCATCCCGGGCGGATGCGGGAAAATCTGGACCTCGGGCATGGGTTGATCATGGCGGAGGCGGTGATGTTGGAGCTGGGGCAGGTGGTGGGGCGGCAGCACGCGCATGATGCGGTGTATGATGCGGCGCAGGCGGCGTTTGTGGAGGGGCGGGGGTTCGGGGATTTGCTGGCGGCGGACCCGCGCGTTGCGGCGCATCTGGATGGGGCCGCGATTGCGCGGCTGCTGGATCCGACGGCGTATACGGGGTTGTGCGCGGAGATGGCGCGGGAGGCCGCGGGGCGGGCGCGGGGGTTTGTGGCTGAAGAAGGGTGAAGCGCTTCTTTTTTGAAAAAAAGAAGCAAAAAACTTTTATCCGTTTGGGTTGGTTGAGAATTGTCGCGTGGGGAGGGGCGAAGCCCATGATTTTTTGGCTTCGCCCTATTTGCCGGATGGGGAGAGGGGACTTGAGGTTTATTGGCTTCGCCTCTCTCCGGGCCGAAACACCTATCGGTTAAAAGTTTTTTGCTTCTTTTTTTCAAAAAAGAAGCGCTTGCCTTGCCTTTCTTGCGGGGCGGTGGAGCCGTGCGTCTCGCTTCGCTCACGCACGCTACGTAGGGAGGGGGGTCAGGTTTTGCCGAGATGGCGTTCCATGATGGGGGCGAGGAGGCCGCCGCCGGCGTTCATGGCGGTGTTGCCGCCGTCCATCGGGATGATGGCGCCGGTGATCCAGGAGGCGGCGTCGGAGGCGAGGAGGACGGAGAGGCCTTTGATGTCGTCGGGTTGGCCGAAGCGGCCGGCGGGGATGCCGCGGAGGAAGGTGTCGCGCAGCCAGGGGTCGGCTTCCATGCGGGGGCCGAGGCCGTTGGCGCCGAGGACCTGGGCGGGGAGGATGCAGTTCACGCGGACGCCGCGGGGGGCCCATTCGGTGCTGAGTTCGCGGGTCATGTGGATGACGGCGGCCATGGCCATGCCGTAGACGGATTGTTCGCGGCCGAGCGAGGTGACGCCGGAGATCGAGCCGATGCTCATGATGCTGCCGCGGTTCTGGGCGAGCATGCGGCGGCCGGCGAGTTGGCAGGTGTAGTAGCGGCTGATGACGAGGTTGTGGAAATTGCGCTGGATGTCGGCGAGCGGCATGTGTTCGGCGGGGCCGGGTTTGGCTTCGCCGGCGACGTTGCCGAGGATATCGACGTGGCCGAATTCGCGGTCGATGGTGGCGAAGACGGAGTCGAGGTGGGTGGTGTCGGTGACGTCTCCGGCGAGGGGGAGCGCCTTGCGGCCGAGGTGGTGGATGGTGTGGGCGGTGGCCTCGATGCCGGGGGCGTTGCGGTCGAGCAGGACGAGGTCGGCGCCGGCTTCGGCCAGGGCGGTGGCCATGGCGCGGCCCATGCCTTGGGCGCTGCCGGTGATGACGGCGACGCGGCCGGAGAGGTCGAAGAGATTGGTCATGCGGTCCTCACGTTTTTGGAGTCAGCCTTTGACGGCGCCGGCGGTGAGGCCGGAGGCGTATTGGTCGACGAAGAAGGAGTAGACGATGGCCACGGGGACCGAGCCGAGCAGGGCGCCGGCCATCAGGGGGCCCCAGAAGTAGAAGTCGGCGCGGGTGAGTTGGACGATGACGCCGACCGGGATGGTGCGTTCGGAGGAGGCGGTGACGAGGGTGAGCGCGTAGATGAACTCGTTCCAGGACAGGGTGAAGGCGAAGATGCCGGCGGAGAGGATGCCGGGACGGGCGAGGGGGATGGCGATTTTCCACATCGCACCGAGGCGGGTGAGGCCGTCGATGCGGGCGCAGTCTTCGAGTTCGGTGGGGATGGTGCGGAAGTAGCCGCTCATCAGCCAGGTGACGAAGGGGACGAGGAAGGTGGGGTAGACGACGACGAGGGACCAGATGCTGTCGTCGAGGCCGATCTGGGCCATGACTTCGACCATGGGGATGAAGAGGAGCGAGGTGGGGACGAGGTAGGTGACGAAAATGGCGGTGCCGATGAAGTCCGCGCCGCGGAAGCGCAGGCGGGCGAGGGCGTAGCCGGCGGGGACGCCGAGGGCGAGGGCGATGGCGGTGGAGAGGGTGGCCACCATCATCGTGTTTTTGGTCCAGGTGACGAATTCGGTGTGTTCGAAGAGGTAGCGGAAATGGTCGAGCGAGGGGGTGGCGACGTAGAGGGGGCTTTTGGTGCCGTCGTAGAGCTCGCTGTCCGGCTTCAGGGCGGTGATGAGCATCCAGTAGAAGGGGCCGACGAGGAAGAAGAGGGCGAAACCCATGGGGGCGTAGAAGTAGAGCCAGCGCTCGGCGCGGGGGTTGGCGCTGCGGATTTCACCGGGCTGGAGGGTCATGCAAAAGGCCCCGCCGCGAGAGGGAAGCGCTTCTTTTTTTGAAAAAAAAGAAGCAAAAAAACTTCACCGATGGCTTCGCGGTTGAACGTGTCCCACCCCCTAATGGATAAAAGTTTTTTGCTTCTTTCTTTCAAAAAAGAAGCGCTTGCCTGGCTGATTTTCATATGACGGTGCTCCGGCGGATGCGGCGGAGTTGCCAGATGATGAGGACGAGCAGCACGGGGAGCATGGTGAGGGAGATGGCGGCACCTTCGCCGATGTTGCCGGAGGCGAGGCCTTGTTGGTAGCTCAGCGTGGCCAGGACGTGGGTGGCGTTCATGGGGCCGCCTTTGGTGAGGCCGTAGACGATGCCGAAGTCTGAGAAGGTCCAGATGATGGACAGCACCAGGGCGGTGAGCAGGACGGGCATGACGAGGGGCAGGGTGACGTAGCGGAAGCGTTGGACTTTGCCGGCGCCGTCGATGGCGGAGGCGTCGTAGAGGTCGTGCGGGATGGATTGGAGGCCGGCGAGGACGGTGATGGCCATGAAGGGGGTGCCGCGCCAGGCGTTGACGAGGGTGACGGAGAAGAGGGCGAGGTTGGGGTCGGTCAACCATTCCAGGCCCTCCTTCATCAGGCCGGAATGGACGAGGATCCAGTTGAGGACGGAGAAGTTGGGGTTGAACATCCAGAGCCAGGCCATGGTGCCGAGGACGGTGGGGACGATCCAGGGGAGCAGGACGGCGGATCGGATGAAGCGGCGGAAGCGGAAGTTCTCGTTGAGCAGGAGGGCGAGGCCGACGCCGAAGACCAGGCGCATGGTGACGGAGCCGGCGGTGAAGATGAAGGTGTTGCGCAGCGTCTGGCGGTAGATCTGGTTGTCGAAGAGGTCGACGAAGTTGTCCAGGCCGACGAAGACGCCGGGGTCAGCGAGCGTGCGGTCGGAGAGGGCGTAGCCGATGGCGACCGCGAAGGGGTAGGCGACGAGGCCGGCGAGGAGGAGGACGACGGGGGCGACCAGGAGGGGGCCGAGGGCGCGCTCGTTGTCGATCAGCCAGGAGAGGTCACGACGCCGCCTTGGACGCGGCGTCGTGGGGGTGGTGAGGCTCACTGGCGGGTCAAGCGTGGCGCTTTTTGGCGATCTGCTCGTATTCCTTGGTTGCCCACTCGACGGCTTCCTTGGGTTTCAGCTGGCCAGTGCAGGCTTTGGCGAACATGTCGACGAGGACGTATTTGTTGACCGCCTCGGCGGCGGCCGGCGAGGGGGGGCCGGAGTAGCCGGGGAGGCGGTTGATCTTGTTGAGTTCGCGGAAAATCTTGAGCTTGGGATCCTCGGGCCAGACGTCTTCCTTGTCGAAGCCGGCGAAGGTGGGGATGAAGTAGGACTGGCCGGTCTTGGTCCATTTCGGCAGGAAGGCGCGGCTGTACCAGGCGCGCAAGAAGTGTTTCTGGCCTTCCTTGTTGGGCGAGGAAGCGAAGGGGAGCCAGACGTTGATGTTGTAGTTGGCGAAGCGGCCGGCGGGGCCACGGGGCCAGAGGCCGTGATCCATGTTGTCGACGATGTTCTTTTTCGCCGGATCGGTGGCCGCGGCGGCGCGGGAGGCGAGGTAGATGGTGTTGACGTTGACCGTGGCGGAGCATTTGCCGGAGAGGAAGGCCTGGTTGTTGTCAGGGTCGAGCCAGGCGGTGGTACCGGGGATGAAGTATTGATAGATTTCCTTGTACCACTCGACGGCCTTGAGGGTTTCGGGCGAGTTCAGGACGACCTTGCCGTCACGATCGAACTCCTTGCCGCCGAAGGCCCAGAGGACGGGGTAGTTGGTGGAGCGGCCGTCGCCCGAGGCGTGGCCGAGGGTCATGCCGATGGGGGTGGCTTTGGCGTGCAGGGCCTTGGCGGCTTTCAGCAGGTCATCGAAGGTGTCGGGGAATTTGTCGATGCCGGCGGCTTTGAACATGTCGGTGCGGTAGTTCCAGGCGGCGGGGGCCTGGCCGATGCACAGGCTTTTCCAGCGGCCGCCGACCATCGAGGCGTCCTTGCCCGATTGCAGCCAGCCTCCGTAGGCCTTGGCGGCTTCGTCGGCGATGTCGGTGACGTCGTTGAGTTTCTTGGCGTAGACGTAGGTGTCGAACTCGACGCCGACGGCGAGATCGGCGCCGCGGCCGGAGCCGATGATGGCGGCGGTCTTGGTCATGAGTTCATCGCCGGCGAAGCGCTCGACGCGGATTTCCATGCCGGTGTCCTTGCCGATTTCGGCGGCGAGGGTGTCGAGCATGGTGTTGCACTCCGGCACATACCATTGCCCGGCGAGGATGGTGAGTTTGGTGCCCTTCAGCGCGTTCTGGGCAATCGCTGGCGTGGCGAGGGGGGCGGCGGCGGTGGCGGCGAGAAGGCTGCGGCGGGTCAAGGAACGCGGCGTGTTCATGGTACGGTCGTCTCCTCTGTTCTTGTTTCTTGCAGCACCGGCCCCGACCGGTGCTGTGCCGCATTGTGCGGCAAAGATTATAATAGTCATAGCCGAGCCCACGCCGATCTGCCAACGTTGATTTCAAGACGGCGCAGGCCGCGGGGAGGGCGAACATGGACTGGTCATTCATGCGCGGGATGCGCGTCGTCCGGTTGAATGCGCGGCTGTTTCCGGCCGGCGGCTATGAGCGCAGCCAGTGGGCGCGCTACGGCATGGCGCCGATGGAGGTCGAGGCCAATACACCCGAGGAGATCATCGCGCAGGTCGCGGATTGCGACGCGCTGTTCGCGGTTTCGGTGAGTTTGCCGGAGGCGGTGATCGACGCGCTGGCGCGCTGCCGGGTGATTTCGCGGCTGGGGACCGGGACCGACAAGATCGCGGTGGCGCGGGCGCGCGAGCGCGGCATCGTGGTGACCAATGTGCCGTATTTCTGTGTCGAGGAGCAGGCCGATCATACGATGGCGATGCTGCTGGCGTTGGTGCGCAAGCTGCCACAATGCGCGGCCGACATGAAGATCGGGGCCTATCGGCATGCGCAGGAGGCGGTGCGGAGCAATCGGCGGCTGGAGGGGCGGATTCTGGGGCTGGTGGGGTTCGGCAACAGCGCCAAACAGACCGCCCGGCGGGCACGGGGGTTCGGGCTGAGGGTGCTGGCGACGCGGCGGCAGATGGGGGTCGAGGATCCGGAGGCGGTGGCGCTCGGGGTGGAGATGACCGATCTGGACACGCTGCTGCGGCGGTCCGACTACGTGTCGCTGCATTTGCCGCTGGCGGCGGGGAGCCGGCATTTGATCGATGCGGCGGCGTTGCGGAAGATGAAGCCGGATGCGTTCCTCATCAATACCTCGCGCGGCGCGCTGGTGGACGAGGATGCGCTGTATGCCGCGCTGGTGGCGGGACGGCTGGCCGGGGCGGGGATCGATACGTTCGAGCAGATCGACGTGTTCGCCGAGGCGGAGGTTGTGCCGACGTTGCCGCTGCTGGCGTTGCCCAACGTGATCGCGACCCCGCACGTGGCGGCGGGGTCGGTCGAGGCGGGGCAGGATGTGGCGCGCGGCGGGGTCGAGAATGTCGCTGCCATCCTCGCCGGCTGGTGGCCGCCGGAGGGGAATATCGTCAATTCCGGCGTCGTGCCCCGCGTGGCGTTGCGGCCGCACGATGCCGGGTGGCGGGACGGCGGTTGAGCGCCCTCCCGGAGCGAGGCCGTCAGCCCGGGGCGAGCTTGTCCTGGGTTTTGGTATCGAAGTCGCTGGCCTCGTGGCGTTCGTGGAGCTGGCTGGCGGGTTCGCCGCTGAGGCGGTTGACCATGCGGCCGCGGCGGACGGCGGCGCGCTGGCCGATGGTGTCGGCCCAGCGCACCACGTGGGTGTAGCTCTCGACGGCGAGGAATTCGCCGGCGCCGTAGAGCAGGCCCTTGGCGAGGCCGCCGTACCAGGGCCAGACCGCGATGTCGGCGATGGTGTAGTCGGGGCCGGCGAGGTATTCGCTTTCGGCGAGGCGGCGGTCGAGCACGTCAAGCTGGCGTTTGACCTCCATGGCGAAGCGGTCGATCGCGTATTCGATCTTGGTCGGCGCATAGGCGTAGAAATGGCCGAAGCCGCCGCCGAGATAAGGCGCGCTGCCCATCTGCCAGAACAGCCAGGACAGGCATTCGGCGCGGGCGGCGGGTTCGGTGGGGAGGAATTCGCCGAATTTCTCGGCGAGGTGGACCAGGATGGCGCCGGATTCGAAGACCCGGATCGGGGTCGGGCCGCTGCGGTCGAGCAGAGCGGGGATTTTCGAGTTGGGATTGATGGCGACGAAATCGCTGCCGAACTGGTCGCCGTCGCCGATGCGGATCAGCCAGGCGTCGTATTCGGCGCCGGTGTGGCCGCGGGCGAGCAGCTCCTCCAGCATCACCGTCACCTTCACGCCGTTGGGGGTGCCGAGGGAGTAGAGCTGGAACGGGTGCCGGCCGACCGGCAGCGTCTTGTCGTGGGTCGGGCCCGCGATGGGGCGGTTGATGCTGGCGAAACGGCCGCCGCTCTCCTTGTTCCAGGCCCAAACTTTCGGCGGCACGTAGTCGGTCGGCTGGCTCATGGTCGAAACTCCTGCTGGCAACGGGGTATGCGATCGCGCCGTGGTGGCGGCGACGTCATGCGGTTGCATATGGGGTGGGGGCGGGCCGGGCGAAGGGTGGGACGTGCATCGCTTCATTTTTTGAAAAGCGCGGCTTGAGCAAACGGATCGGGGCCGGTCGGCTTGATGTTGATTTGGTCCGTGATCGGTTGTGGCCGACCGGTCAAAAACGTGAATCACGCGACAAAACAATGATCTAGTGCTTTGCCGGAACGCCTGTCGGTTCCGATAAAGCTCGAAGCAGGCTCTCGCAGGACAGACCACGGATGCATTTGCAAACATCGTCCAGCCGAAAGTCAGCTTTGCTTTCGGCGAGAGCGCAAACCTGAGAGGGTTTGCTTAAGCGCCAACCTGTCGGCGGCGCAGGGTGGCGAGGCCGAGGCAGCCGAGCGCGAGGACCGCAAAGCTCGCGGGTTCGGGCACGTCCAGCGCGATGTTGTCGATGGCGGTGTTGATGCTTGAACCGACGGAGGATTGGAATTCGACGGCGGTGACCTCGGCATTGCCGAGATAGCCGAGATAGGTCAGGTCGTTCTCCGTGGGCGGGAAACTGTAGGTGTCGAGCACGGTCGTGCCGTTGTAGTAGCGCACCTCAGCCGTGCCGAGACCGTTGAGGTAGACATCAAACCCGATGGCATGGTGCGGCGCATCAAAGGTGATGCGGAACTGCTCGTCTCCGTTGGCACTGAGTATCTGGCTGGTTGTGGGCTGCGGCACGCCCGAAGCCATGCCGGTTGTGCCAGCGCCGAGAATATAGATGTTGGGGAACGGCACCCCGGCGAGACCGACGATGGTGATGCCGTTGTGACTGAGGCCGGCGAGCGGTGTCTCGATGGCGGCGCCGGTGGACTCGAAATCCTCGACAATGACGGTGTCGACGGCGGCATCAAAGGCTGCCTTGGATGAATAGAAGGATGCGGCCTGAGCGGCGGCGAGCGGAAAAGACGCTGCTGCCGTCAACGCAAAAAGAATGAGCCGCATAAAATTGAACTCCGAAATCCGTAATTTCCAGCCTGTTAACATGCCGCCTGCTCCTCTGCCAAGCCTCCAGGCTGTGCCTGGATGCGGCCGGTCCGGGCATTCCGATATGATAAAATATCGGAACACACCGGTTGTGGCGAAGGCTTCGTTCGCCAACGGTCAATCCGTTCTATCCGCGCCTACATCTCGAGCCCGGCCCGGCGCCGCTCCAGTGCGGAGACCACGTGGAAGCCGATGGTGCGGAACGGTTCGGGCGCGACCCAGCTGGCGCTGCCGTAGGTGGCGGCGACGTCGGCGAGGTCGCGCTGGCCGGTGATGGTCTCGGCCAGGCGTTTGCCGAGCACGGTGCCTTTGACGATGCCGGCGCCGTTGCAGCCGGCGAAGGCGTAGAGCCCGTCATCGAGCCGGCCGCAGAACGGGGCGCCGTTCATCGTCAGCGCGGTGGTGCCGCCCCAGACATATTCGAGCCCGACATGGGACAGTTCGGGGTAGCGGCGGTGGAAGCAGCCACGCAGGGCGGTGCGCACCGTCGCGGCCGGGATGCCGCGCTCGTAGGCGTAGAGTGAGCGCACCATCAGGCGGTCGGCCCCGACACGGCGGACGGTGGTGCCGAGGCGATGGGCCGGCAGCAGGCCCCAGTTTGCCATCGCGCCGAGGCGGGCGGGGGGTATGGCCTCTGTGATGGCGGCGTAGGTGTGGATGGTGACGACGCGGTTGCGCAGGTAGCCGAAGTGCTTGACCGCGGCGTTGGTGGCCAGCACGACGGTGGCAGCCGTGATGCGCGCGGTGGGGGTGCGCAGTTCCCAGGGGCCGGCGCGACGCAGGGTCTGCACCGGGCTGAGCTCGTACAGCGTGACGTTTTCGGGCAGGGTGTCGGCGAGGCCGCGGATCAGGGCGGCGGGTTGCAGGAGGTGGCCCTCCTCGGTGTACAGGCCGCATCCGTAGTAGGCCGTGCCGATACGCTCGGCCATCGCGTCGCGGTCGAGCAGGGTGTGGGGCAGGCCGGCGGCACGGACGGCGGCGTGGAGGGTGTGCACGACCCGGGCGCCGGCTTCGGTTGCGGCGGCCTTAATGCGGCCGGTGCGTTCGAGGTCGCAGGCGATGCGGTGGGTCTGGATCAGGTGCTGGAGCCAGAAGAAGCCTTCCTCGCCGAAGCGGTTCAGGGCGGCGGTGTGGCGGAGTTCGGCCGGGTCGGTGCTGGCGGGCAGGTCGCCGGGGCTGGCGAAGCCGGAGTTGCGGGCGGAGGCACCCTCGCCGACGGTGGTGGCTTCGAGCACGGCGATGCTGGCGGAGGGGTCGAGCTCGGCGAGGCGGCGGGCGGCGGCGAGGCCGGTGTAGCCGGCGCCGACGACGGCGTATTTGACCGCGATGTCGCCCTGCGCTGGCGGGCGCGGTGTGCGCGGGGGGAGCAGCGCATTCCATCCGCAGGGATCGGCGTGTTCGGGGAAGGCGGGAGGGGGCATGCGGCTTCTCGCGGCAACAGGACGGCGGCTGTTGTTGTAGAGCGGGATGGGCGCGAGGGGAAACGGCGGCTAGTCTGCCCCCTCCCCTGCCCAGGATGACCCGCATGCCTGCATGGCCCGATGACTGCGCGTTTCTCACCCGCTGGCATGCGGCCTGCGCCCAGGATGCTGTGCTGGCCGGGCTGGAAGGCCCGTGGTCGGTCGCGTTCGCTATCGCGCAGGACGATTTTGTGCTGCCGTTCCGCTTCACCGAAGGGCGGATCGGCGGCGGGGAGGTCCCTGCGGCGTTCACGGTGCGCGCGCCGGCGGAGGTCTGGGCGAAGTTCCTGCTGCCGGTGCCGCCGCGGCACCACCATGTCGTGCTGGCGATGCTGGCACGCGTGCCGGCGGCGCAGCTTTCGGGTGATTTCAAGGTGTTCGCGCAGCATTGCCATTTGGTCCGGCGGGTGCTGGAGATCGGCAAGCATCTGGTGCTCGGCTATCCCCTGCCGGTGCCGGCGGCGGCGCGGCCGTCGCTGCCGCTGCCCCCGATCGGGCCGCGCGAGGCGGGGGTGTGCGAGATCACGGTACTCGGCCAGCCCCACCGCATCGCCTGGGAGGCGGCGGGACAGGGGCGCGATGTGCTGTGCCTGCATACCGCGGGCGCCGATCTGCGGCAGTTCCATCGGCTGATGGCGGATGGGCGGATCACGGCGCGGCATCGCCTGGTCGCCTTCGACCTGCCGTGGCATGGGCGCAGTCCGCCGACGCAGGGCGGAGCCCCGGGGAGTTGGCGGCTGGAGACCGATCTCTATGTCGAGATCATCATGAAATTCATCGCGGCGGCGGGGCTGGCGAGTCCGATCGTGGTGGGGGCGTCGATGTCAGGGGAGATCTGCCTCGAACTGGCGCTGCGCCATCCCGAGAGTTTCCGCGGCATCATCGCCTGCGAGGCGACGGAGCGGGTGGCGAACCGTCAGACGCCGTGGGCGTTCCATCCCGAGGTCAACCAATCCCTGTTCGTGCCGGAGTGGATCCATGGGCTGATGGCGCCGCAGAGTCCGGCCGAATGCGCCGAGGAGGTGTTGTGGCACTATGCGCAGGGCGGGCCCGGAGTGTTCCGCGGCGACATCCATTTCTACGGGGGCGAATGGGATGCCACGGAGCGGGTGGGGCGGATCGACACGAATCGCTGTCCGCTGGTGATGCTGACCGGGGAGTACGACTATTCCTGCACGGCGGAGATGTCGGAAGCGACGGCGGCGAAGATCCCGGGCGTGCGGTTCCGGCGGATGGAGGGCATCGGGCATTTTCCCTTTGCCGAGAACCCGCCGTTGTTTGCGCAGTATCTGCTGCCGGAACTGGAGGCCTTCGGTTAGGGCGGGCGCCTCAGCGCGCCAGCCAGTCCCTGACGGCGGCCTTGAGGAAGGCGTGATCCTGCGGGATCACCGCGGGACTGCCGGCGCGGTGGCCCCAGATGCTGGGGATCGGGCGCAGTTCGGCGTGCCTGAGATGGGGGAGTTCGGCGGCATTGTCGGCCGGCGGGAAATAGAGGTCGCTGCGGCTCGGCAGCAGCAGCATGCGCGCCTTGATGCCTTGCAGGGCGGCGACGAGATCGTTCTGGTACAATGGATTGTCGCTGATGTCGCCGTTGTACCAGGTGACGAGCTGGGCGTAGAGATTGGCGGCGCGGCGGGCGTGGTAGCGCTCCTCCCAGTCGGTCCGCAGGAAGGTGTCGAGGTCGGGCGCGTTGAGCGCGGTGAGGTGCAGCCCGGCGCGATAGAAATCCTGGCTCAGCGCCCAGCCGGCGTAGATGTGGGCGAAGGCCTTGAGGGCCGCGCGCGGTTCGGCGGCGAAATGGCCGCCGCCCTGATGTTCGGGGGCGGCTTCGAGCGTGCGCAGCAGGCCGGAGAGGAAGACCTTGTTGTGCACGGCGGTGCGGGCGGTGCCGCAAACGGCGATGGCGCGCTCGACCTGTTCGGGGAACAGGGCCGCCCAGTGATAGGCCTGTTGCGCGCCCATCGAGAAGCCGTAGACGGCGGCCACGCGATCGACGCCGAAGACCTCGTTGAGCAGGCGCATCTGGGCGCTGACGTTGTCGTGCGACGTGACGATGGCGGGATAGTCGGGGTTGTCCGCGGCGCCTGAGGACAAGCCGTTGGCGAACATGTTGGGGATGACGATGAACCAGCGCGTCGGATCGAGGATGGTGTCGGGTCCGATCAGCCAGGACATGTCGGGGTGCTGGGCGGTGTAGGAGCAGGGGTAGACGATGACGTTGTCGCGGGCCGGGTTGAGGGTGCCGTGGCTCTGCCAGACGATGCGGGCATCCTTGATGATGCCGCCCTTCTGGGCCGGGAGATCGCCGAGGGCGAAGACGCCCTCCTGACGCGGCCAGGACACTGGCCTAGCCTCCCTTTTTGGTGGCGGCGAGTTCGCTCTTGAGGCGTTCGACCTCGGCGCGCAGGGTTTCCATTTCGTCCTGCGGCGACTTGGGCGGTTCGGTGCCCGGGACGAAGGGGGTGAACAGGCTCATGGCGCGTTCCATCATCGCCATGTTCTGGCGGCTGACTTCCTCCATGCCGAAGGGGAAGAAGGTGCCCATGGTCTGCTGCACGGCCTTGCGCATCTGGTCCTGCTGGGTGGCGAAGCTGGTGAGCGCGTCCTCCAGGTATTTCGGCACGAGATTCTGCATGGAATCACCGTAGTAGCCGATCAGCTGGCGCAGGAAGCCGGTGGGCAGCAGGGCGCGGCCCTTGGCCTCCTCCTCGACGATGATCTGGGTGAGGACGGAGCGGGTGATGTCCTCGCCGGTCTTGGCGTCGTAGACGACGAAATCGCGGCCGCCGCGGACCATTTCCGCAAGTGAATCAAGGGTGATGTAGCTTGAGCTCTCGGTGTTATACAAGCGGCGGTTGGCGTATTTCTTGACGACGACCGGCGGCTTCGCGGCGGCGCCGGAAGTGTCGGTCTCCTTGGCTTGCGACATGCGGGGCCCTCGCTGCAACTGTTCGGCGATCTCTAGCATGATGCGCCGCAACATCCAAAAGCTTCGTCATGCGGCAGGGCCGGGTTATAGTGGCGCTTCAGGAGGACGAATGAGGCATGGATGCGCCGGAGCTCGATCTGCACGCCCTTGGACGGGACTGGGTGACGCTGTGGCAGAGCGAGCTGGCCGCGCTGGCGGCCGATCCGGAGGCGCAGGAGACCTGGCGGACCTGCCTCGGGCTTTGGGCAGGGTGGTCGGTGAACCTGTTGCACCTTCTGCCGGGGGCGCCGGCTGATGGCGGGGTTGCAGGGGGAGGTGGGGCCGCTGATGCGGCGCGGGCCGCGGCCGCTGCTGCTGCACCTGATGCACGCGATGCAGAAATCGACCGTCTGGCCCGCCATGTCGCCGAGCTCGAACGCCGGCTTGCCCGGCTGGAATCCGGCGAAGCCGGTTCCTAGCCCCGGCTGGAAGGTCGCTGAACCGCCCGCGGATGCCTTGCGCGAAAACGCCGGGCTGATCGCCGGCATCGCCGCCTATCGCCGCCACCCCTATCGCCGCGACCTGCCGGACCCGCCGGCGATCTGGCAGGAAGGCGGCAGCCGGGTGCTCGACTACGCGCTGCCCGGTGCCACCGGATTGCCGGTGCTTTTCATCCCAAGCCTGGTCAACCGCGCCTATGTGCTCGATCTCGCCGAGGGCGCCTCGATGATGCGCTTCCTTGCGGCTCAGGGCCTGCGGATACGGCTGCTGGACTGGGGCTGGCCTGGCGAGATCGAACGCGGCTTCGGCCTGACCGACTACATCGTCGGGCGGCTCGAACGCGCGGTGGCCGCGGCCGGCGAGAGCGTCGCGCTCATCGGCTACTGCATGGGCGGCCTGCTGACCATTGCCTTGGCCCAACGCCGTCCCGATCTGGTCGCGGCGCTCGGCCTGCTCGCGACCCCGTGGGATTTCCACGCCGGCGACGCCGCCCAGGCCCGCGAGTTCGCGGCCCGCCTGCCGCTGCTGGAGCCGATCCTGGGTTTCGGCCGAACCCTGCCGGTCGACCTGTTGCAGACCTTGTTCGCGCTGCTGGATCCCGAGGGCATCGCGCGGAAATACAGCGGCTTCGGCCGCATCGACCCCGCCAGTCCGCGCGCGCGGCGCTTCGTCGCCCTGGAGGACTGGCTCAATGACGGCATTCCGCTGGCCGCGCCCGTCGCCCGGGAGTGTCTGACCCTCTGGTACGGCGCCAACGCCCCGGCCCGCGCGCAATGGCGTGTCGCGGGACAGGTCGTGATGCCGCAGCACCTCGACCTCCCCGCCTTCGTTGCCATTCCGGCGCAGGACCGCATCGTGCCGCCGGAGAGCGCGCGGCCGCTTGGCGCGTTGCTGCGCCACGCCAGCGTGCTGGAACCGAAGGCCGGGCATATCGGCATGGTGGCGGGCAGCAGCGCCGAGGCGGCGCTGTGGCTTCCGCTGCTGGCGTGGATCAGGGGGCTTGAAACAGGGCGCTGACGGCCCTTTTGCATTGCAGTAGAATACGCGCCAGGGAATAGCCGACACATCAACGCGGGCATAAGCCGCAGGGAGATCGCAATATGGACGATATCGTCATCGTGGCCGCGGCACGCACGCCGGTGGGCAGCTTCAACGGGGCTTTCGCGACCGTACCCGCCCATGTGCTGGGCGCGACCGCCATCAGCGGCGCCATCGCGCGGGCCGGGCTCGAAGCGGCGGATATCGACGAGGTGATCCTCGGCCAGGTGCTGACCGCGGCGCAGGGGCAGAATCCGGCGCGGCAGGCGGCGCGGGCCGCGGGCGTGCCCGATTCGGCGACGGCGTTCGGGATCAATCAGGTGTGCGGCTCCGGCCTGCGCGCGGTGGCGCTGGCGGCGCAGCAAATCCGCACCGGCGAGAGCGCCATCGTGGTGGCGGGCGGGCAGGAGAGCATGAGCCAGTCGGCGCACGCCGCCTATCTGCGGGCCGGGCAGAAGATGGGAGACATGGCCTTCATCGACACCATGATCAAGGACGGGCTGTGGGACGCCTTCCATGGCTATCACATGGGGACCACGGCCGAGAACGTGGCGCGGGCCTATCAGATCACCCGCGAGGAGCAGGATGCGTTCGCGCTCGCCTCGCAGCAGAAGGCGTCCGCGGCGCAGAAGGCGAGGAAGTTCGCCGCCGAGATCGTGCCGGTGACCATCAAGGGGCGCAAGGGCGACACCGTGGTGGATCAGGACGAGTATATCCGCCACGACTCCTCGATGGAAACGATGACGAAGCTGCGGCCGGCCTTCTCCAAGGACGGTACGGTGACGGCGGGCAACGCGTCGGGCATCAATGACGGGGCCTGCGCGCTGGTGATGATGTCGGGCGCCGAGGCATCGCAGCGGGGGCTGACGCCGCTGGCGCGGATCGCTTCGTTCGCGACCGCCGGCGTCGATCCGGCGGTGATGGGGACCGGGCCGATCCCGTCGAGCCGCAAGGCGCTGGCGCGGGCGGGGTGGAAGCACGAGGACCTCGATCTGGTCGAGGCCAACGAGGCCTTCGCGGCGCAGGCCTGCGCGGTGAACAAGGACCTTGGCTGGGACACCGCCAAGGTGAACGTCAATGGCGGGGCGATCGCGATCGGCCATCCGATCGGCGCCTCGGGAGCCCGCGTGCTGATCACCCTGCTGGCCGAGATGCAGAAGCGCGATGCCCACAAGGGGCTGGCGACGCTGTGCATCGGCGGCGGCATGGGTGTTGCCATGTGCGTGGAGCGGTAGTCTTCCGCGCTGCCGGTTGAAGCGGGCGTTGCCCGCCGGCTCCGGCGCGGTCCGGAGACGGCGGGTGGCGCTGCGTTGAGCCACCCGAAGGTTAATGCTGGAGATGCGCCGTGAGCGACCTTGCCCCGCTGGTTTATGCCGATGCCCAAATCCGCTCGATTTTACAGCGGGTTAAGACGGTTGCCATGGTTGGCGTGTCGTCGAACTGGAACCGGCCTTCCTACTTCGTGATGAAATATCTGCAGGGGAAGGGTTACAAGGTGATCCCGGTCAATCCGGGGCTCGCCGGGCAGGATCTGCTGGGGGAGAAGGTCTACGCCTCGCTGCGGGATATCCCAGTGAAGGTCGATATGGTGGACGTCTTTCGCGCGTCCAATGCGGTGGGGCCGATTGCCGAGGATGCGGTGGCGATCGGGGCGCAGGTGATGTGGTGCCAGCTCGGCGTGCGCAATGACGAAGCGGCGGCGGTGGCGCAGGCGGGCGGCGTCGAGGTGATCATGGATCGCTGCCCGAAAATCGAGTTCGGGCGGCTTGGGGGCGAGTTGTCGTGGTCAGGAGTAAATTCCGGGATCATCCGCAACCGGCCGCCGGAGGCGCCGGTTGCGCCGAAAGCACGAACGACGATGCCGGCGGGGAACCGGAGCTATGGGATCGAGACGCTGGCGGTCCATGCCGGGGCGGCGCCCGATCCGGTGACGGGCGCGCGCTCGACGCCGATCTACCAGACCACGTCCTACGTGTTCCAGGATGCGGATCACGCGGCCTCGCTCTTCAACCTGCATAATTTCGGCTACATCTATTCGCGGCTGACCAATCCGACGGTTTCGGTGCTGGAGGAGCGGGTGGCGACGCTGGAGGGCGGGCGGGCCGCGGTGGCGGCGGCGTCGGGCCATGCCGCGCAGTTCCTGACGTTCTTCACGCTGATGGAGCCGGGCGACGAGTTCATCGCCTCGCGCAACCTGTACGGCGGGTCGCTGACCCAGTTCGCGCTGTCGTTCAAGCGGCTGGGGTGGCATTGCACGTTTGTCGACCCGAATGATCCGGCGAATTTCCGGGCGGCGATCACGGCCAAAACCAAGGCGATTTTCGTCGAGAGCCTGGCCAATCCGGGCGGCATCGTGGTCGATCTGGAGGCGATCGCGGCGGTGGCGCATGAGGCGGGGATCCCGCTGATCGTGGATAACACGCTGGCGACGCCGTATTTGTGCCAGCCGTTCAAGTGGGGGGCGGATATCGTGACCCATTCGACGACCAAGTTCCTGGCCGGGCACGGCAATTCGCTCGGCGGTGTGGTGGTGGAGTCGGGCAAGTTCGACTGGGGCCGGAGCGGCAAGTTCCCATCGATGACGGAGCCGGAGCCGGCGTATCACGGGCTGAAATTCTACGAGAATTTCGGCGATTTCGCCTTCACCACCAAGGCGCGGGCGGTGGCGCTGCGCGATTTCGGGCCGACCCAGTCGCCGCAGAACGCGTTCTATACGATCACCGGGATCGAGACGCTGCATGTGCGGATGGATCGCCATGTCGCCAATGCGCAGAAGGTGGCGGAGTTCCTGGCGGGGCATCCCAAGGTGGCGTGGGTGTCCTATGCCGGGCTGGCGGGCAGTAGATATTTCGAGCTGGCGCGGAAATATATGCCGAAAGGCGCCGGCGCGGTGTTCACCTTCGGCGTGAAGGGCGGTTACGAGGCCGGGATCAAGCTGGTAGAGGCGGTCAAGCTGTTTTCGCATCTGGCCAATGTCGGGGATACCCGCAGCCTGGTGCTGCATCCGGCTTCGACCACGCATCGGCAGCTGAGCGACGCGCAGCGGGCGGCGTCGGGGGCGGGGGATGATGTGATCCGGCTGTCGATCGGGCTGGAGGCGGCGGAGGACCTGATCCGCGATCTCGACGAGGCGTTGGCGGCGGGGTGAGACAAGCGGTTCTTTTTTGAAAAAAAGAACCAAAAAACCTCTATCCGTTGGCTTTGTTGTCTCCCGGGAGGGGACGAAGCCAACGGATAGAACGTTTTTGCTTCTTTTTTCAAAAAGAAGCGCTTGCTTCCTTCCCGGCTTCTACCAAACGAAGGCGGGAAGGCAGGCGACCGGCGCAAGCCCGGCGGCCCCGGCGGCGGCGTCGATGCGGGCGGGATCGGTGCCGAGGTCCTCGGCGTGGATGCCGCCGAGGACCCAGCAGGAAGCGAGGCCGGCGGCGGTGGCGCCGGCGATATCCGTGCGCAGCGCGTCGCCGACCGCGAGCACCCGGGCGGGGTGGACGCCGAGCATGGCGAGAACCGGGGCGTAGATGGCAGGATCCGGCTTGCCGATCCAGCGGGCCTGGCCGCCGATCGCCTCGTAGCCCTGGGTGAGCAGGCCGGCGCAGATGAGGCGGTTGCCGCCGCGGATGACTTCGAGGTCAGGGTTGGCGCAGACCATGGGGAGGCCGGCGTCGCGGCAGGCCTGCAGGAGCGGGGTCCACGAATCGAGATCGGTGGTGCTGCCGAGGTCGTCGGGTCCGGTGTTGAGGACGAAATCGGCCTCCGCCGGGGTGGCGACCTGGGTGAGAGGCAGGGTGTCGAAGACATTGCGGTCGCGCTCGGGGCCGAGATGGTAGACACGGTTGCCGAGGGTGGCGAAAAACGGGTCGGTGCGGTCGCGAAGCATGCGGTGGGTGGCTTCGCCGCTGGTGAGGATGCCGGTGTAGGCGTCATCGGCGATACCCATGCCGCGCATGGCGGCCTGGGCGACGGTGCTGCGGCGGGGAGCGTTGGACAGCAGGACGGTGGGTTTGCCGAGGGATTTGAGCTGCGCGAGGCAGTCGACGGCGCCGGGATAGGGGGTGACGCCGTCATGGATGACGCCCCAGAGATCGAGGATGAAGCCGTCGTAGCCAGCGGCGAGATCGGCGAAGTGGGCGAGGTGCTGCATCGTGCTCATTTCAGATCGGCGCCGATGGCGGCGGCGGCGGTGGGGAAGCCTTCGTGATCAAGGGCGGCGAGGAGCTCGCGCTTGATCCGGGGGATCAAAGCGGGGCCGTCATAGGCGAAGGCGGAGTAGATCTGCACCAGGCTGGCGCCGGCCTTCAATTTCGCCAGGGCCTCGGCGCCGGTGGCGACGCCGCCGACGCCGATCAGGATGAGCCGGCCACTTGCGATGCCGGCGACCTGGCGGAGGATGTCGGTGGAGGGGCCGAACAAGGGGCGGCCGGAGAGGCCTCCGGCCTGGGTGGCGGCGGGCGAGCGCAAGGTTTTGGGGCGGGCGATGGTGGTGTTGGCGATGATGAGACCCTGGACGCCGGCGGCGGCGCAGGTTTCGACCACCGCTTCGAGGCCTTCGGGGGCGAGGTCGGGCGCGAGCTTGACGAGGAGCGGCGGGCGTTGCGGCAGCGCAGTGTTGACGGCGTCGAGGATGGCGCGGAGGCGGGCTTCGCCCTGGAGGTCACGCAGGCCCGGGGTGTTGGGGGAGGAGACGTTGATGACGATGTAGTCGGCGCGGGCGGCGACGGCGGCGACAAGGGCGGGGTAGTCGCGCTCGGGGTCGGCACCGGTCTTGTTGATCCCGACATTGGCACCGGCGGGAACGAGGCCGCGGGGAAAGGCGTTGAACTTTGCCAGATAGGCGGCGAGGCCGTCGTTGTTGAAGCCCATGCGGTTGATGACTGCGCGGTCCTCGGTCAGCCGAAACAGGCGGGGGCGGGGGTTGCCGGGCTGGGGCAGGGGCGTGACGGTGCCGGCCTCGACGAAGCCGAAGCCAAGACCAGCGAGGGGAGCGAGGGCGACGGCGTTCTTATCGAAGCCGGCGGCGAGGCCGATGGGATTGGGGAAGGTCAGGCCGAGGGCGGTGATGGCCAGCCGCGGGTCATCGGCGCTGGACTGGTGGCCGGCGAGGCCGAGACGGAGCGCGCGCAGGGCGATGCCGTGCGCGGTTTCGGGGTCGATCAGGCGGAGCAAAGGCGTGAGCAGGCTGGCGAGGTGCGCGATCATGCCGCCCTAGGTGCCTCAATCCGCGGCCTGGGGGAAGCCCAGGTCCGCCGCGGCCTGGGTGAAGCCCATGTCCGACCGCGGCACAGTTGGAGCCACGTCCGCCCGCGGATCACGGGACCATCGTATTGACCTGACCGGGGTAGGTGATGGTGATGACGCCGGCCCATGAGCATTGGCATGTCGAGGCGTTGTCGAGGGTGGGCATCTTGCCGAGCGGCACGGTGGCGCCGCCGGGCTTCCAGGGGGTGGTTACGGGGACGCAGGGCATCGGGGTCAGCACGCCCATGGCGGCCGCGGTGGCGGCGGCGACGGTGGGGTTGGAGGGGCTCATGCACATCGCGAACGGCGGGATGTTCACGATCGGCTTGAAGTCCATGATATTGGCCGCCGGCACCTTGTTGCACATGACACGGTTGACCGGCAGCACGATGAGGGAGGAGGGGGCGGCTCCGAAGGTGCACATGAGTGAGGCGCCCATGACGACCTGGACTGGCATGGATCGGTTCCTTGCGCGGGATTGGGGCTAGAGCTTGACAGCTTCGGCGTCGGAGCCGAGCGCCTTCCAGAAACCCTGGACGGCACCGCCGAGGGTGCCATCGGGAAGCTGGGGGCGGTAGTGCATGGTCACGGTGCGGTAGACGAAATGCACGGTCTCCTTGACCTCGAGGGCATCGGACCAAGCGATGCTCTTGATCAGCACCTTGGTGAAGTCGAGCCGCAGATAGACCTCGCCGGCAGACGGGCCGCCGGCGGATTTGCGCTTGATGATGGAGGCGTGGTCGAAGATCTTGCGATTGAGAAGGTGGTCCATGAGGATCGACGAGGCCTTGTCGATCGAGCGTTCGAACGAGATGGGTTCGGGGTCGACGTGTTTTCCATCGGTATCGGCGGCGGGATCGTCGGCGGGGCGCGGGCGGAAGGTAACGGGGCCAACGGCGCCATGGGCACCGGAGGGGCCGACATTGGCGACGATGGGCTTGTTTTTTTCGGCCGTGGTGGACTTGGCCTTGCCGATGCTGAAGCTGAAATTGTCGACTTCCATGAAATGCCCGTCCTCGAAGCCCTTGAGCAGCTTGTCCGGCGTGAGGCGGGCGCTGATCAGTTTGGTCTGGGTTTCGGCGGCGATGGCGCTGCCTTCGGGGGCCGTGCCGTCGATCACGAATTTCAGATAGAGATCTGTATGCTCGTCCGCAGCCATGATGTTCTCCTGATCCTACAGTCGAGCGTGCTTAGCCATCCGCCTCGCCCTGGGGGCGCTTGTAGCTGATCTCGACCTTGCCTTTGGCGTCCACCGTGCCGTCATCGCCCTGCGGCATGTAGATCATCTTCAAGGACTGCCCCTCGAACTGGATTTTTTCTGTCACCAGATCGCCATCGGTCCAACCGACGGAGGTGATCAGGACCTTTTCGAATTCGAGGCGGAGATAGCCCATCAGCGGCCTGACATAGACCTGCGCGCCCTCGGCGCCCTGCGAGATGCGTTTGACGATGATGGCCTTGTCGAACTTCTTGGCGTTGACGCAGGATTCGAAGAGTGTGGGCGAAGCCGCGTCGATCACCTTGCTGAAGCTGACGGTCTTGAATTCCGGCTTGAAGCCCTTGGCCATCTTCTTGATGTCGTCGTCCTTGGCGGAACGCCACGAGGCGAAGGCGCCGGCATCCTTCTTGGGGGTGGCGCTCGGCGCGGTAGACCCGGTGCCGGGGCGCTGGTTGCGGGTATTGCCCCCGCTGTAGTGCCGGTTGCCCTGAAGGAAGCCGTCGCTCAGCAGAAGGCCCTGGCCGCCAGTGCCGCCGCCCCCGCCGCCGCCCGCGCCGCCGCCGGCGCCGCTCCCGCCACCTGCGCCGCCGCCCGAGGCCTTATTCGCGTCATCCTCGCCGAGGGTGAGATCGAAGCTGAAGTCGTCGATCTGAAAGTAGTTGGTGTATTCGTGGAGATCGTCGGAGGCGTAGAAATCGTCCTTCATCAGGGGGTCGTCGGGGTCGATCCGCATCGAGCACTCCGCCCATACGGTCTGGTCCCCTTCGAGGATGAACCGCATCAGGAGGTCGGTATCGGATTCTTTGGCCATGAGCGGCTCCTGGGTCCGGGCGGGTTAGGGCAGGATGGTTATTCGGTGGGCAGGCGGGAGACCAGGCGGAGGGCGACGCTCATGCCCTCGAGCTGGTAGTGCGGCTTGAGCAGGAAGCGCGCCTCGTAGACGCCCGGCGTGTCTTCGCGGGCCATCAGGGTCACCCGGCCGCCAGCCAAGGGGTGGGCGGCCTTGAACTCCTCCGACGAGGTCGAGGGCTGGCCGTCGACGTAGCCCATCAACCAGTCGTTCAGCCAGGCCGAGAGCTGGGATTGCGACATCGTGGAGCCGATCTTGTCGCGCACGATACATTTCAGGTAATGCGCGAAACGGCTGCAGGCGAAGATATAGGGCAGCCGGGCGGAAAGGTTGGCGTTGGCGTTGGTGTCGGCGTCGCCGCCGACCATCGGCTTCTGCAGCGACTGGGCGGAGATGAAGGCGGCGACCTCGCTGTTCTTGCGGTGCACCAGCGGCATCAGGCCGCAGGCGGAGAGCTCGGCCTCGCGGCGTTCGCTGATGCAGATCTCGGTGACCGTGCGGCGGTCGGTATCGCCGTCGGCGGTGGGGTGGTGCAGCACCGGGATGCCCTCGACGGTGCCGCCGCGATCGATGCCGCGGATGCGCACGCACCAGCCGTAGAGCACGAAGGCACGGATGATGTTGGTACCGAAGGCCCAGGCGGCGTTGCACCACAGCAGTTTGGAGTTGTCGTCGGTGGCGGTTTCCTCTTCGAAGGCGAATTCGTCGAGGGCATCGGTATACTGGCCGTAGGGCAGACGCCCGAGGAAGCGGGGCATGCACAGGCCGATATAGCGGATGTCCTCCTGGTCGCGCATCGAGCGCCAGGAGATGTATTCTGGGGTTTGCAGGATGCGCAGCAGGTCCCGCGGGTTGGCGACCTCGGCCCAGGTTTCCATCTGCATCAGCGAGGCTGCGGCACCGGCGATGAAGGGGCAGTGGGCGGCAGCGGCGACCTTGGCGAGATCGGCGATGAGGGCGACATCGTCGGGCCGGTGGTCGAAGTAATAGTCACCGAGGATGACGCCGAAGGGCTCGCCGCCGAACTGGCCGAACTCCTCCTCGTAGAAGCGCAGGAAGATGGGGCTGCGGTCCCAGGTGTCGCCGCGGAACTTACGCATGGTGCGGTTGAGTTCACGCTTGGAGATGTTGAGGCACTTCACCTTGGCGCCGGCATCGGTGTCGGAGGCGCGGACCAGCATGGCGAGGCCGCGCCAGGTGGCCTCGAGCTCCTGGTATTCCGGCGCGTGGAGAATGGCATTGATCTGCTGGCTGACGGTGAGATCGATCTCACCGATCAGGGATTCGATAACACGGCGCAGATGGTCCTTCGGACGCTCGGGGGTGGCTTCGAGCAGCCGGGCGAGGGTCTCGATCCAGGCCTGCTTGGGCGGCTCGGGCTCGAGCGGGGCCGCCACGCGGGGCGTATAATCCCGCTCCAGCATGTCGGCGAAGGTTGGATCGGCGGTGCCCACGGCCATCGGACTAGTTCAGGTTGAGCATGGGGGTGCCGGTCACGGTGATGCCGGACGGGTCGAGCTTGATGGTATTGGCGCCGCTGCTGATGGTGATCTGCACCGCCTCGATCTTGATGGAGCTGCCACCCATGGTGATGGTGATGGCGGCTGGTTCGAGCTTGACCGAGCTGCCGCCGACGGTGTGGGTGATCGACTGGGCGGCGGACACGTCGGACTTGCCGGCGGAGACGTCGAGCTTGTGGTTGCCGGCGGAGACGGTGGTGTTGTGATTGCCGCTGGAGACGGTCAGCGCGTCGTCGCCCTTGATCGTGGTGGTGCGTTTGCCGGCGTCGACCTTGTGGGTGTCGTCGCCCTTGGAGACGGTGACGGAGCGGTTGCCTTCCTCGACGGTGGTGGTGGTGTCGTTCTTGATCTTGACGACCTCGTCGTGCAGGACGGTTTTGTTGTAGTCCTTCTGGGCCTGGAAGGTGACCATTTCCGAGTCCTTCTTGTCGTCGAAGGTAAGCTCGTTGTAGCCGCCGCCGCCCTTGCTGGAGTTGGTCTTGATGGTCGTCATGGTCTGGTTGGCGGGCAAGGCGTAGGGCGGCTTGTTGGTCGCGTTGTAGACGGTGCCGATGATCAGCGGACGGTCGGGATTGCCTTCGAGGAACTCGACGACAACCTCCTGGTCCTTGCGCGGGATGAACATGCTGCCCCAGCCGCTGCCGGCCATGGACTGGGCGACACGAATGCGGCAGGTGCGCTTGTCGTCGTCGAGGTCGGCACGGTCCCAGTGGAATTTCACCAGGACGCGGCCGTGCTCGTCGACATCGATCTCCTCGCCGTTCTTGACCACCACCTTGGCGGTCTGCGGGCCGCGGATATAGGGCTTGGGGGTGGAACGGTCGAGGCGGAAGGGCACGTCACCGGGCATGGCGGCGAAGGCGGCGTGATAGGTGTCCAGGGTCTCGGATTCCGCGCTCGTGGAGCCCTCGGCCATGCCGATTACGAACTCGGTCTTGGTGACGTAGTATTCCTTGTTCGTCGCCCGGTTGGGATGGTCCTTGAGGGTGAAGCGCGAGCCGGGATGGATGCCGCGGGCGTTGGTGGCGCCCTCGATGACCAGGCGGTGCATGGCGATGGCCTGCATGTGGATGTCGGTCAGCTTGTTGCCGGCGGCGGCGTCGAGATAGGGCACCGGGTATTCGTAGACCTCGTAGTCGTTGTGCTCGGGATGGGTGCCAGCCTTGACCGCCTTGGCGGTGAGGTCGGCGGCGGGGGTGAGGAAGTTGTAGTCGCGATAGGTGACCTTGCCGGACTGCAACTGCATGCCGCTGGCCCACTGCCAGATGTGGTCCCTGACGGTCTGGTGGCCTCTCTGGTCGTAGGTGAATGGGATGGCGTTGTCGAGCTTCTCGCCGGCGTTGTGGTCATCGGTGATGTTGAGCTTGTGGCTGGTCTTGGTGTGGGTGAAATAATAATATAGACCGTATTGCTCCATCAGACGCTGGACGAAATCGAAGGTCGATTCGTTGTATTGTACACAGTACTCAAGTTCGACATCACCGGAGCTGTTCTGACGTTTGTCAGCGAATTCAAACCCTTCTTTTCTGAAAATTTCTTCGGCGATGATCTTGAAAGCTGATTTTTTCTGGAAGATGCGGGTTTCGACCTGGCGGCTGAGCAGCCAGTACCAGGGCCGGATGTCGACCTTGTAGCGATAGGCGCCGGCCACCAAGCCGGCGGCGACGATGCGGGTGATGATGCCGTTGCAATAGTGCTCGACCGAGCCCGCGAAAGATTGCGAGAACCAGACCGTGCAGGAAGTTCCGATCAGGTCACCGATCTTGTCGCGGATGACACCGCTCGACAAATCGACCTCGTAGAGGAAGGGCTGGCCGAGTTCCTCCCGCCCCTGGAACCCGTCGAACAGAAGAGTATAGCCGGGATTGGGGTCGAGGATGACCTCAACCCAGGCATTTTCCGCCGCTCGTTGGATCGGATCAGCCATTGCCGGCTCCTTCGCGCGCTACAGCTTCGCCGGGCAGCGGAAGCTGCGCAGCGCCGCCATGGTGAACGGATTATTCACACTGCTGGCATTCAGCTCGAAGGTGGCAACCCCGCCGCCACCGCTGAAGGCGATGCGGAACTTGTCAGGCTGGCCGCTGGGCGTGATCCGGGCAGCATCGAGCACACGCAGGAGCGACCAGGGGCCATCCTTCTCGATGATGGTGGCCGCGCCGCCGCCGCCCGGCGTCATGGTGACGCGGATCAGCGTCTTGCCGCCGCCACCGGGCCAGGTGAAGCGGGCCTGCTCCGGCGGGCCGTGGTTCCAGGTCAGGGTCTGCCCGGCGATATCGATGGTGATCTGGGCCACCTGCGGGTCGAGCGTGACGGGCACGAGTTGGAAGCGGACGGTGATTTCCTTGCTGCTGCCGAACAGGGCGTCACGGATCTGGGCGGCGCGCTCGAACTCGGCCAGCGAGGCCGGGGACAGGCCCGCCGGGATCCGGTCGGCGGAGGCCCATTTCCAGGGACGCGCGGACTTGTCGACGAACGGATTCAGATACTTGGCAAAGAACTGGTCCATCATGCCACCCGGCGCGAGCAGGCTGGCGAAGTCATCCACCGGGACATCGGACGCGCTGGCGGCCACCAATGGGTAGCGGTTGAAGGCGGCTTCGCAGAGCGGGTAGACCTGCGAGCGCCAGGCGTTGGCCAACTCCTGGCCGGCGCCCTGGTTGACCACCTGATTGGCGTTGCTGGCGACGTTCTGCATGATCGCGGCGACGGCCGGGGGCATGTTGCGGGCGCTTTCCTGCAACTGCTGCGCGGCGTTGGCGCCGCCGGCACCACCACCCTGCACCTGGTTCAACACCGCCTGGCCCTGGTTGGGGGCGTTGGCGACGGCATTCATGCTTTGGTACATGAGCTGGATTTTCTGTAGCGCCTGCTCGAGTGGCGAGATCACCCCCTCCGGCGCGGAGACGAACTGGCGGAGCGGGCGGAAATGCTCGTCCACCCGGCTGGCCGGATCGATCGGCTTGCCGGTGGTGGCATCGTTGCCGAAGGCCTGGCCGAGGATGTTGATGACTTCGTTCTGCTGAAACGACAGACCGGAGCGGGCCTCCCACTGGGCGAAGCCAGCGGCGCGCTGGCCGATCTTGGCGGCCTTGGCCTGGGCGGCCGCGGCGGCCTGATCGGTGGGTGCGGCGCGGCTGAGCTGGGTCTGCGCATCGATCGAGAGCAGCACGTCGCGCAGCGGCGAAGCCGGGGCAGAGAGCAGGCTCAACTGATCCAGCGCCTCGCTCAGCCCGTTGAACGGCTTGATTGTGAGGTCCTGCAACATCGCGTCCCACACCCTGGTGTAGTCGTCGAGGTAGAGGCCCATCACGTCGCGGCGCAGCTTGGTGGTGTCGCGCAAGGTGGCGGCGACATCCCGCGTCGGACGGCCAAGGACCCAACTGTCCTCCGACAGATCCTGGGTGACTGTGGGCAGAATGGGCAGAAACACGTTGTGGTAGCCGGCCCAGGTGAAGATGCCCTTGACGCCCTGGTCGAGCGGTTTGCGCGAGCGCAACTGGAACACGCGGCCGGAGCCCGGGCCGCCGTTTTCCGCCACCGTCCACTCGGGAATGGCGAGGACGCGCTTGCTCCGCATGATGCGGTTGTAGCTGTATTCGGCCAGCGGCTCGCGGTTGAGCACCTGGCGGGCGCGGGCGATGAGATTGTCGTTCAGGGTCAGCTTGGACAGCGGCTGGTGCAGCATGGCGTCGGCATGGCCAGCCAGGGCCTCGCGCACCGGGGTTTCGTCTTCACCGGGATAGCTCGCGAGCAGGTCGGCCGCGAACCACTGCATGATCAGCTCGCGGTCGAGCGGCCCCTCGCGGCCGAGGATGAGGTAGACCTTGAGGATCTGGTAAAGGAAGTCGGGGTTGCCGATCTTGCTCGCCATCTGCGCCTCGGCGCGGGCGACCATGCGGGGCAGCAACAGGCCGTTAAGGGCGCGGACGTAGCCATCGGTGGCGGCGATGCCAAGCTTCTCACCCTGGTAGAGCCCGAAGGTGAGGCTGATCGGCGGCGAGGAATCGCGTTCGTTGTAGCCGCTGCGCATGCCGCGCAGGGTGTTGAGCGGGGTGATCACAGCGGTGAGGTCGGCATCCATGGCGCCGCGCTTGGCGACATCGGCGTATTGGCCGTTGTAGAGCGTGGTGCTGGCGTGCACCTGGGCGATCAGTTCGCGGTTGCCGAAATAGCTCGCCGTCCAGACGCCGACGAGGCCAAGCAGGACGACAGCACAGGCGGCGTAGGCGCTCCAGCTGATGATCTTGTTGCGGCGCTCGACCTTGGGATCGAGCCCCACGAGACCGGCCTCGCCGAAGACGACCTCCTTGATGAGGCGGGTGAGGAAGTAGGAGCGACCGGAGCCCGAAAAGGCGGTGACGGACTGGCGCGGCAGGCCGAACTCGGCGGCCATGGTACCCATCAGGCGGTCGATCGGATTGCCGTACTGGGTGCCGGAGGTGAGGTAGATGCCGCGCAGCAGGGCACGCGCTTCCAATCGGCTCGGGCGAAAGCACTCGGTGAGGAATTCGTTGGCCACGTCGCGCAGGGAGCCGAGCTGCTGCGGGAAGCCGTATATCAGGCGGCGGCGCTGGAGGTCGGTCTCCTTCTGCACGTTCTCGAGCATGCGCTCGTTCAGACGCGCCATCAGCAGGTCGAACTCGGGCAGGAAGTTGGCCACCGCACCGCCTTCGTCGCGGCCGTTGTCGAGCGGGAAGGAGACGCCCCAGACCTGCTCGCGCTCCTCGCGGGCGATGGTGTCGTAGAATTCGACGAAGCCGGCGATCAGGTCGGCCTTCGTGAACAGCACGTAGACCGGCATGCGCACGCCGAGTTCGTCCTGGAGCTCCCGCACGCGCTTGCGGATGGCATGGGCATGGGTGGTGCGCTGGTCTTCGCTCATCACCGCGAGATCGGACAGCGAAATGGCGACCAGCACGCCGTTGATGGGCTGGCGCTTGCGGTGCTTCTTGAGCAGGCGGAGGAAGCCGAGCCAGGCCGCATTGTCGACGGCGGCCTGGCTGTCCTGGGTGGTATAGCGGCCGGCGGTGTCGATCATCACCGCGTCATCGGTGAACCACCAATCGCAGTTGCGGGTGCCGCCGACCCCTTGGAGGGCCTTGGCCGTGGTCGGCGTTTCCGCCAGCGGGAAATTCAGGCCGCAATTGAGCAGCGCGGTGGTCTTGCCCGAGCCGGGCGGGCCGATGAACATGTACCAGGGCAGGGTGGAGAGACGCTTGGAGCCGCCCTTGCCCTTGTCCTTCTTGAGGGTTTTCAGTGCCTCGGTCAGACGCTCGGTGAGCAGGGCGACCTCCTCGGCCGAGGCGGTGGCAGTCGGATCGGGGGCGGCGATCTCCTCGGTGAGCTGCTTTTCCTTGCGGCTGGCGCTGAGCTCGCGCAGCAGGTTGGTGACCAGCCAGAGCACGAAGACGACCGCGATGGCGATGATCCGGGCGATCTCGGTCTCGAAGGGATGCATCGTGCCGATGCCGAGCAGCGGGCCGACAAACCAGAGCAGGACAGCCACCAGCAGGCAGCCCAGGAACGTCAGGAACCAACGCGAACCGAAAACTCTCTTGAAAAAGCTCATGGTCTGGGTCTCACATCGCGTTCGAGACGGGGACGATGACGACATCGGTCCGTCGGTTCGTCTGGCGGCCTTCGGGGGTGGCGTTGGGCGCGAGCGGGTCGGCATCGGCCTTGCCCTGCGAGCGCAGACGCTTGGGATCCTTCAGGCGGGCGCGCAGATGGGCAGCCACGGCATCGGCGCGGGCCTGGGAAAGCTCGTAGTTGGACGGGAAGCGTGCGGTGTGGATCGGCTGGTTGTCGGTGTAACCGTTGACCTGGATGTCGCCGGGCTCGTCGTTCAAGGCATCGCCGATGCGTGCGAGCAGGCCAGGGTACATCGCCGCCAGGGTGGCTTCGCCGGAGCCGAACATGTTGCGGTTGACCAGGCGCACGGTGATGGCCTGGGCATCCTGCAGCACGATCACCAGACCCTCCTTGATCTCGGGGGCAAGGAACTGACGCAGGCGGGCGACCAAAGGTGGGGTGGCGGGGGCGACCGGAGGTGGCGCCGGTTGGGCCGCCACCGGCATCGGTGGCAGCGGGGCCCGGGGCACGATGATCTGGCCGCGCGGCGGCAGCGCGAACAACTCGGCGAAGGCGACCTCGGAGACCGAGGACAGCAGGAAGGTGAAACCGATATAAAGCATGATCGCGACGGTGAAGGTGCCGAGCGCCAGCGCCCATAGCGGCACCAGACGGCCGATGGCGCGCGCGCCGGCGGCAACGCCCTTCCAGTGCGGCGACAACTCGCGCTCGAACTCGCCGCGACGGTCGCGGATGGTGCGATAGATGCCCTCTCGCAGCTCGGTCAACTGGGCGACGCCGCGCGGCATGACGCGGTAGCGGCCGACGAAGCCGAGGGACATGCAGAGATACATCAGCTCGACCACCGGCTCGTGATGGCCGAGGTCCTTCTGCATCTCATCGAGGATCGAATAGAAGCGCTCGCCGCCCGAGACCTCGTTGTGGAAGATCAGGGTGAGGCTCTGCTGCGACCAGTTCGACGCCGTGCCCCAGGGGGTGCTGAGCACGAGATCATCAACCGTGGCGCAGAGCGCGTAGCGGGCGGCGCGCAAGGAGCGCGTTTCGAGCCCGGTGTCGAGCGCTTCGCGTTCGAAGCGGCGGATGGCCTCGACCATGGCCTTGCGCAGCCGGTCGATGTCGGGCGCCTGGCCGCGGTCGGCGGAGATACGGATGGCAGCGGCGAGGACCGGCGAGGCGGCTGCGACCAGCGGGTTGCTGCCCATCTTGGGAACCGGGCGATTGTCGCGTGGAGTCGGCGCCGCAGCAGACGGCGTCGCCATGGGGCGCTGGGCGGCGGTGCCGGACGGGCTCGGACGGCGAATGATGGTCTTTTCGCTGTCTGACGGTTCGGCGAAGGGGTCATCACTCATGCGGCGTCCTCGGATGGCCCGCTGTTCGGTCGCGGGGTGCTCGATGGCAGGGTGTCGGGCAGCAGCTGGTCACGTGGCAGCGCCGGGCCAGGTACCGGAAACGCAAAACGGGCCGCCGATCGCGAAACCGGCGTCGACATGGCGCGCAACGGGCTCATCCGCGGATCGCCCAGCATTCGATTTCGAGGCCCGGAATGTCGCCCGCGACATGGATCGCAATGCCGCCGGACTTGGCCAGCGCGATCCAGTAGGGGCTCGAACGGTCGAGTTCGAAGTAGCAGCGGCCGGCGTAGTAGGGCAGCTGGCGCGGAACCACCTGGAGGGCAGTGAGGGGGATGCCCGGGAGGGCGACGTTGATGAGCTCGACGATCTGCTCGACCGGGCCGATCTTGGTCTGGTTGGGGAAGCCACGGCGCAGGGTCTCGGGCGGCATCTGCGCCTTGACCACAAGCACCCAGGTGGCATCGGTGACCAGGCTGCGGTCGGTGATCGGGCCGACGCGAATGCCGGCGCGACGTTCCTGCAGCGGAATCGGGATGGCGGTCTGTTCGAGCACGGCCGAGAGCGATTGACGCAGGGCTGCGATCACAGGTCGGAACGTCGCGGTTAGCTCGTCGTGCCGGTAGGGCGGGAAAACCGGCGGGCGCTTGCGGGTTTCGGTGAAGGTCGCGAGCTCGCCGGCCAGGCTCAGCAGGACCCGATACAGCGTCTCGGGATGGATCTGGTTGGCGGCAGCAGCAAAATGGGTGACGAGGGGCTCGTAGCGATTGCAGGTCTGCAACAGGAGATAGTCGCCGATGTCGCCGGCGCCCCGGTTGGTGGCCTCGGACGTGCGACCGGCGAGGGCCTCGGCGCGATGGTTGATCAGCCCCTGCAGGTTGGTGACGAAGCCGTTGAGCAGGGCCGAGACGCCGCAAAACAGGATCGGGGGGATGTAGCCCTCGTCAACGACGACGGAGCGGTCGGCCCGCACCTCGACGACGGATGCCAAGCCGACCGTGGTGAAGCCGGCGCGGTTCTCGTGCTGGTGGGCGAAGCGCAGGCGCAACTTGCCGACCGGGACGGTGGCGGTGGACTGGTAACCGGCGTTGGTGTCGATCGCGTCGTGCTCGCCCACAGCGTAGCGCGCAGCGGTTTCGGTGCGGTCGGCCGGCGCGGTCTCGATGGCGCCGGGCTGGCGGGCCGGCAGCATGAGATAGATGACGGCGTTCTTCAGCGTCTCCGGCAGGTCGATCGGCGCGGGGTGGTCGACGTCATCGGGGATGCTGAACGGCGTGCCGTCAGGGAAGATGCCGGCCGCGCTGCGCACGGCGAACTTGCCCAGGGCGAGCATGTCGGTGTCGATCTCAAGACGGCTGAGACCATAGCTGAACGGGACGAGCCCGCCGGTGCTGGTGCGGATCAGGCGTTCGACATACCGCTCCTGCTGTTGCAGGTGCTGCGGCTGGAGGAAGAGCCCCTCCCCCCAGACTACCTTGTTCTCCCACCCCATCTCAGGGCGTGGCCGGCTTGCCGGGAGTCGCCACCAGTTTCAGACCGGCGCTGCTCGCAGTGATCGTGAAAGTCGTGGTCTGGTGGGCCGGGACGTCGGCGGAGACACGCCACGTGACGGCGCCGAAGGCCGCATAGGCGCCGAACACGGCGATGGTCTTGACCTGATCCGACGGCGTCAAGGTCATCGTTTTGGTGGCCGAGGGGGTCAGCACCATCTCGTCTTTCTTGAGCAGGTCGGCCCCCAGGGTGACCTTGTCGGCGTTGTACAGCGGGTAGAACTCGGCGCCGGTGAAGGCATCGGCCGAGGCGAGCTGGTAGACGCGCAGCGCGAGGGGGGCACCCGGTGCTCCCGGCGCGCCGTTCACGTCGGCGGTCGTATTGATCTGGACGTAGGCGATGGTGGGCGGGATCGGTGGCGGCGGCGCGGCGCAGCTGGACAGCGCCAGGACGACCAGGGCGGCTCCGACCAGACCGGACCGTCGCCCGGTGGACTTCAGGCCAAAACCACGCGGTGAACAAGACGCCATTGCAACGCTCCCCAAAAACACGCCTGATTATGCACCAGTTGCCGCGCGCAAGGGAAGAACCCGCGCACCCTCGCCACACACACGGTTCTGTGCGTCAGTCTCGACCGGTGAGACGGCCGCTCATTCCTTGCGCGTCTGCGCAGAGTAGGCGCGGGCGAAGGAGCGGCCGAATATGGACTGGAAATCATCCTCGGCTTCCTGGGAAATCTGCTTGTAGGCGTCCTGGAAGCCGTCCCAGTAGCGGGCCTTGCGGGCCGCGGGCAGCAGGGCGCCGAACACGCTTGGCGAGAGGCGTTTTTCCAGGACTTCCGGTTCGAACCGCTTGAGCAGATCCATCAGCGCCGTCTGCACGCCGGCCATCACGGCAATTTCATGCTGTTTGATGTCGGCGAAGGCCTCCTTGGTCGCAGCCAGCGGCGGCATGTAGCCCGGGCGTTTCTGGGTGAGGAGGGCGACAACGGCGTCGTCGGGGGTGACGGAGAATTTCAGGGCATTGTTGCCGTGCGATGAAATCATCGTGCGCTCCACCCGCATCTCGCTCTTGATCTCGGTACGCGAGATCAGGACCTCGCGCAGCCCCTCGGCCATCGCGCGAAAGACGGCCCCGGCGGCGCGCAGGGCGGCGGCGGGATCGCTGCCATCGACCTGGGTGGCGGCAATGCCGGCGCCGGCGAGGAATGCGGCGAAGGCGGCCTGGAGATCACCAGTGGCCGCAGCGGCCAACGCCGGAGGCGCGGCGCCGGGGGGAGCGGAGGAGGCGGGAGGAGCGGCGGGGGCGGGAACCGGCGGCGGTGCGGCCGGACGCGGCGCGGTGGCACGGGGGGTGCCGGGCGGCGGCTCCGGATCCTCGAACGGGTTGTGCGAAGGAGCGGCGACCAGACGGGGCGCCGCGGCGATCGGCTGCGGTGCTGATGGCACCACCGGCGGCGGGGCCGCAGCGAAGGGGTCGGCGGCGAACGGGTCGGGCGCGGCGGCAAAGGCATGGTCACCGGGATGGGCAGGCATGGCGATGCCGCCGAGCAGATCATCGAAACCGGCCGCCGCTGCCGGCTGGGCAATCGGTGGCGCCGGTTGCGGCTGGACCGGTGCCTGCGGGACCGGTGCCTGCTGGACGGGCGCTTGCTGGATCGGTTGGGGCGAGGCAACCGGCGCATCGCCCAGCAAATCGTCAAGACTGATGTTGAGCATGCCGGGGCCGGCCGGCCCAGCAGGCGGAAACCCTTGATGGGCGGGAGGCGCGGCGGGGACCATATGAGGCGTCGCATGCGCGGGCGCGGCAGGCGCCGGGCCATCGAGCCCGCCAAGCAGCTTGTCGAAATCATCCATCGACATCGGATTGACCACGCGCTGGACCGGCATGGCGCCGGACAGCGCCGAGGCGTGATCGGATTGCGGCAGGCCATTCCAACCCGGGGTCGCGGCAACCCCGCGGAACATGTCCTCGTTGTCGAGCGAGCCGGAGCGCCCGGGCGGTTGCATGTCGAACGGGTCCGGCGTGCCGCGCGGGTTGACCGGCGCGTGGGCGATGGGATGGCTGAAGGCGGGATTTGGCGCGATGGCGAAAGGATCGGGGACCTCGGAGGCACGGCCAAGCGGGTCCGCGAGCGGGTCGACATCGATCGGGCTGCGCGGGTCGCGGCCACCGACATTGAAATTAGAGGCGCTCGGGAACGCGTCGATCGGGAATGCACCATGGGCCGGCGCGGCGCCGGCGCCGTCATCGATGATGACGACCTTGAAGGTGTAGTCACCGAAGCTGAAGAAGTCGCCATCGGTCAGCACGATGCGCATGTCGCGCTCGGTGGCTTGCCGCGCGCCGTTGACAAAGATGCCGTTGCTCGAAAGGTCCGTCAGGATGGCGCGGTTGCCCTCGATGGAGACGGCGCAGTGGGTCCGCGACATCAACTGCTGGGGATCGGGGAGCATCCAGCCGTTGCTGGCGCCCCGGCCAATGGTTACACTTCCTTCCGACAGCGTGCGCATCGTCGCGGGGCCCGAAAGGCCGCCGCCGGTCAGGGACAGGATCAGGCGCATGGCAAACACCGCAGACGTGACCCGCGGCCCTCTCTATAACGGAACGGACGAACAACGCAGGAGGACGGCATGGCCGACATTATTTTGGCCGAATACAACGGCCAGGCGTGGATGGTGGGCGGAGTGGAATACATCGATGACATGCTGGCGAACACGTTGCCCGAGGATGTTAGCATCGAAATCGTTATCTGCGAGAGTGATTCCGAAATCAACGAGCTATGGGAGCGCCATTGCGGCGAGCCGGACCCCGGCACGATGCCGTGGGCGATCCATCCCGGCATCGTCAAGCGCATCCGTCGGCAGTCGACCGGGCACAGCGTGTTCTTCGAGCAGTGGTCGGCCCAGCTCGATCGCGACGCGATGGAGGTGATCCGTGGCGCCTCGGCCTGGGCGTTGCAGTTCGAGGAGGCGGCGGTGCATCTGGTGAGCTTCGCCCGCGGCGCGCCCGGACGGGCGGCGCGGGATCTCGCCAACCTGCGCTGCGGGCTGATCGAGGAGGAGATGGAGAAGCTCGGCATCGCCGAGGCGCGGTTCGTGCGCGAGAGCCGCGATTCCTCGCAGCTGCCGGCGGTGGGCGAGGAAGCCCAGCGCATCGATATCGAGATCAAGCAGGGCTGATCCCCCTGCCCTTCCCCCTCCCGCGCACCGCGGGAGGGGGGGAACGGGGCTACTTCAGCGAGGCGAGCAGCGCGTCGAGGTCGGGCTCGGTCTCGTCGGCCGCCGCCGGGGCCGGTTCGGCATTGAGGCTGGCCAGGAGGGCGTCGAGATCGTCTTCGGGGGCGGCTTCGGCCGCGGGTTCCGCGGAGGCGGCCTCGGGTTCGGCGGCCGGGGTATCGAGACTGGCGAGCAGCGCGTCGAGGTCGGCGGTGTCCTCGGCAGAGGCCGGGATCGAATGCGCAGGCTCCGGAGCCTCCGCGACAGGCGCGGCGGAGGGAGCGGCGACGGGGGCGGCCGCGCGGGGGGCCGCGGCCGGAGCGGTGACGTCCACCGGTGCCCAGCGGCCGGCGATGACGCTGCCGGCGACGGAGTTGAAGCCGGCGAGCCGGACTTCGGGGCGGCCGCGGATGCTGACCACCGGATTGACGCCCGTGGTGGCGACCTGCACGGCACCGCGCTCGTTGAGCATGCGCTCGGTGCAGGGCAGCGCGATCTGGTCGCCGTCGGCGTCGGTGTAGACGTAGACCGGCATGTCGCCAGCGGTGGCGATGGAGCCGAGCTTCATGGTCCTGCTGTCGCGGCGCCAGGTCTCGGCGACGAGGTTTGCCGCGAGGAGCGCCGGGTGGCCCCAGAGCATTCCGGAGAGACCGGACTGGCGGGTGAATTCCTCGAAGGCGAAGGCGTCGATCGGGTCGGTCTTCTTGCCGTAGGGCATGCGCAGCAGAAAGCGCGGCGTGCACAGGCCGAGATAGGCGCTGGCCGGGAGTTCGCGCAGGGATTGCCAGGCCGATTTGATGAGTGGATGCCAGTCATGCATCGGCTCGCGCAGCGGGTCGGGCGCCATGCTGCTGAAGAACGGCGCCCCGGCGGCGGCGGCGACCTGGGCCACACGGCCGAGCAGGTCGGCGTGCACCGGGGTCAGGTCGAACTGGTAGAGGGCGGCGATCATCGAGAGCGGCCCCTGGTTGGCATCCATCGCGGGCTGCTCGACGAAGAGGGAGTAGAGGCCGGACTGGTCAAGCGCGTCCGAGGCGGCAAGATCGGCGGCAAGTTCGTCGGCGGAGATGTCGTAGAGCACGATCTGGAGCTTGGCGTCGGTCTCGATGCGGCGGACCAGGAAGTCGAGCCCGCGCCACAGGGCCTCGGTATTCTGAAAATCGGGGTGGTGCAGCACGCGACGCATGGCATCGGACAGTGCGAGGTCGACGCGGGCGACCAGGGCATCCTGGCGGGAATCACGGGCTGGCTCGATGTAGGGACCGACAAGTCGCTTGATGAGGTCTTCGGCGTCCGCCTCCTCGGCTGGCTTGCGACCGGTGAGGCGGGCGAAGTCGGACAGTTTGCGGTCGGTGGCGATGGCGTTGCCGCGGCCACGGCGCGGCGGCAGCGGCAGCATCTCCTCGCCCGACCACGACAGCACCTGCTTGGCCGCACGATCGAAGCCGGCCTTGGAGCCAAGATTGCGGCGGAGCTGGAGCAGCTCCTCAAACACCGGGAGGTTCTCGACGAGCTGGTCGGGGTGGAAGTCGTCCATCGACTTGATCGGCGCGGTGATGACATTGCCGTCCTCATCGACGGGGACGGAGACGCTGATCTTGAGACGCTCGATGAGGCCGTCGAGATTGTCGACGTCGACCTTCAATGGCTTGCGCGCAGCCAGCTTGGCACCGGTTTCCAGGATTCCGGCATTGGCACGGCCGGAAAAGTCGCCCAGCACCGCGAGGCGGAAGGCCGGACCAGGTGCAGCGCGCTTGGCGTTGCCAATTCGGCCGAAACTCACATCGTATTGCATCATTGGAACCCCATATGGTCCGGATCGAAAGGAAGAACGGATCGGCATCTAACGCAAAGATCGGCGCAGGCACAGCCTCAGGCGCCGGCCCTGTGGGACGACGATCACACCACGGTGAGGGCAGAATGGAACGATGTTGCTATTGCCTCAAGCCGTATTGCCGTAAGATGTTACGAAATGACGGGTTTGTGTGGTTCCATCGCACGCCGTCAGCGACAATCGGTATGAGAGTGCTGGCGTCGGCTTGGCGTCCTCGCTTAGACTGGTTGGACTTGCGGGAGGAGAATCGTATGGATTCGTGCTTCTGTTGCAAGCCGTACGGAGGCCCTGGCGGGTCGTTCGGCGGGCGCGAGACCGGATACGGGATGCAGAATGGGCGCTGATCGTTTTCTCTCCTGGGCGAGCACGCATGTCGGGACAGTGCGCAGCCACAATGAGGACGCGCTGGTCAACCGGCCCGACCTCGGATTATGGGCCGTGGCCGACGGCGCGGGCGGGCATTCGCGAGGCGACGTCGCTTCGCGCATGATCGTCGAAGCGCTCGAGGCCATTCCGCCCGATTTGTCCGCGGGCGAGATGCTGCTGGAGGTGCGCCAGCGGGTGACCGAGGCGCATGAGACCTTGCGCGGTTCGGGCGACGACGAGAACCACGTGATCAGCGCCTCGACGGTGGTGGTGCTGATCGCAAGGGGGGACCATTTTGCCTGTCTGTGGGCGGGCGACTCGCGGGCCTATTTGCTGCGCGACGGGGCGATGACGCAGATCACCCGCGACCACAGCCTGGTGCAGGAACTGGTCGATGCCGGAGCGATCACGGCGGCAGAGGCCGAGACCCACCCGAGTGCGAACGTGATCACCCGAGCGGTGGGCTCGGACGGAGAACTCGATCTCGACAAGGTTACCAGCGCGATGTTGCCGGGTGATCGTTTTTTGTTGTGCAGCGACGGCTTGTGCAAGACCGTGCCGGACGCTGAGATGGCGGCGCTGATGGCGAGCCCGGCTCCGGGTGGCCCTGCGGATCCGCTGATTTCTGCTGCCCTGGCCCATCGCGGCCGCGACAATGTGACGGCCGTGGCGGTCGAGGTGTTGGCGGCCAGCGACGGCGGGCAGGACTGAACGCTTCCTGGCGCCACGGCGCCAGAAGCTGCGATTGGACGTGGGACGGCCACCCTGGGCCGCCCCCGATATCGACCACGGGAGAACACAGACTATGCGTACTTATTATACTGCGATCGCGGCCGCCATGCTCGGGACGGTCACGCTCGGCGCCGTCATGCTCAACACCATGCCGGCGTTTGCCGCCCCCGACCCGAGCGTGGGCGATGTGGTTCGTGCCCTCACCATCACGCCGGGGGTCTCGCGCGGCAGCCGTCCGGTCACCAGCGCACCGACGGGCGGCGCTCCGGCGGCGGCCCCGAGCGCACCGGCCGCGGCGGTCGAGGGCTCCGGGGCGATCGACCTCAGCGTCCAGTTCGCCAGCGGCCGCGCTGACTTGACGCCCGCAGCGCGGCGCACGCTCGATATTCTTGGCCAGGCGCTGAACACGCCGCAATTGGGCAAGGCCCGTATCCGTATCGAAGGCCACACCGACACCACCGGGACGCGCGAGGCCAACCTGGCCCTGTCCTGGCAGCGGGCGACGGTGGCGGTCTCCTACCTGCAGGAGCATTTCGGCATCCCGGCCGGGCGGCTCGAGGCGGTGGGGCGCGGGCAGGACGACCTGCTGATCCGCACCAGCGAGAATGTCGACGAGCCTCGCAACCGGCGCGTGCATGTCGTCAACCTGAGCGAGTAGGCGGCGAAATTCCCGGAGCGGCGATCTGATAATTTCGTTACGTGCCTTGCTTTAAGGGCGCGCCGGATGGTATGGAGAGGCTGAATTTGAACTCCTGAGGAGGGTCACGTGCGCAAGATACTGTCCACTTCGGCGCTTGCTACCGTCCTGACGATCGGACTGGTGCTGCCCGTTGTCGCCTGGGCGCAAGCCACGCCGTCGGTCGAGGATACGATCAACGCGTTGAAGCCGCGTCCGGGCAAGTCGCGCGGCTCCCGGCCGGTGCTCGCGCCGCCCGGGACCGAGGCGTCGGCGCCGGTTGCCGCTGCTCCGATCGCGTCGGCTCCGGCGATGCATGCGGCGCCGGGTGCGCCCGCCGTGCAGCAGCAGCCCACCGCCCGTCCGCCGGCCGTAGCCGCCGCCACCCCGACCCGTCCGGTCGCCAGCGACGCCTCGGACGCGCCGGGCATCGATTTCAACGTTCTGTTCGCCAGCGGCTCCGCCGATCTCGCGCCGGCGACCCTGAAAACCCTCGATACCATCGGCCGGGCGCTGTCGAGCAATGAACTCGCCGGATCGCGCTTCCGCATTGAGGGGCATACCGACACGGTGGGGAGCCGCGACGGCAACCGCTCGTTGTCCGGGCGCCGTGCTGCCGCAGTTGTGGATTACCTCAGCCAGAAATATGGCATCGACCGCAGCCGCCTGGAGTCCAAGGGCATGGGGCAGGACGCACTGGTGGTGCCGACGGGTGATCAGGTCGACGAACCGCGGAACCGGCGTGTCCGCATCGTCAATATCACCGGCTGATTCAGACGGCGTGGCCGGCTGAGGCAAGGTGCCGGACCTGGATCCTGATGCGACGATCAACACCCGGCCTCCAAAGGGGGCCGGGGTCGTTTTGCCGAAGCCGCCTTCACCCAAGGCGAGCGCGATAAATCCACTGATTTTGGTCAGCGGGCTCGCCGGGTTGGCGCTGCTGGGCGGAGCCGCCTACATGCTGCTGGGTCCGGCCGCCGTGGGACCCGCGAAGGAAGCCGCGCGCGCAGTGGCGCCGGCGACACTGGACAAGGGGCGGTCGGCGCCCATCCGCACCACCCTGCCCCACCGCACCGAGGCGGAGATCCTGGCGCAGCGGGTCCAGGCACCGCAGCCGGTGCGTTTCGCCACAAATCCACAAATCCTGGTCATCGACTATCCCGATCTGCGGAGCCAGGGCATGGCGTTCAACCGCATCGCCGCCTTCGTCGAGAAGGCAGGGCTACCGCGCGACCGGGTGTTGAACGATCAGGACCTGGCGGCCGCCATCCAGTCTGAAAATGCGACGACCGAGACCTACTATTACGGCCACGACTATCGGCTGGCCGATATCGCGCGGTTCTACGCCGCGGCCGACGCGCAGAAGATGGTATTGTCGGCCGACGAGGAGCGGTTGCGCGCGATCATCGCCGAGTCCGGCCTGCTGAACGACGGGGCAGAAGTGGCCGTGATCTCGGTCCCGCGCGAGGGGAGCGATCCTTTCGTGGATGCGTCCGGTCGGCAAAGCCTGTTGCGGCATGAGTTGTCGCACGGCGAGTTCTTCACGGTGCCGGCCTACGCCGCGTTTGCACGCCGGTTCTGGGCGGAGGAGATGAACGAGAGTGATCGCGCCGCCTTCCGCGGCTTCCTCGTTCGCCAGGGCTATGACCCGAAGGACGAGGACCTGCTGATCAACGAGATGCAGGCGCACCTCATGCACACCACCGACATGCGCTATTTCAACGCACGTGACTGTGGCCTGCCGCGGCCACGCGTCGATGCTCTGCGCGCGCTGTTCGCGGACAAGATGCCCGACGGCTGGTTGCGGGACGCGGCACGGACCGCGCTCCCGGCGCTGCCGTAAACAGGCTCCGCGCCCTGCGGGGTGATCAGGGCAGCTTTTCGATCGACTCGACGGGCACGATATCGACGGAGATGCGCACGTTCCGCCTCCGTGCAGCCTCCAGGGCCGGACGCAGGTTCGCGAGGTAGGCCCCGACCGGCTCATCGTCATCCGATGAGCGCGCAACCATCAGCGGCTCCGACGAGGCAACAATGACCACCAAGTCGGTGCCGAAGGGCGGGCCAACGGTAAAGGCGCCGCCGGGGCCGACAGTGTCGAACAGCCGGACGCGCTGGCCGGGCTTGAGCGGCCGGGCATCGAAACGCGGGTTAGCTTGACGGGGCATGTAGTGCGAGACCTTGCCATCGCTGCCGATGTAGTCGACCTGCAGCGTGCTGGCGTAGTCGGGCCCGTCGATCTCGAAATCGATGGGATCGTTGTCCAGCAGCTGGACCGAGCGGGTCTTCGGGGAGACCAGCTGCCGCGCGACCAGACCGCGCACGTCACCGACGCCGCGCAGGACGGGGCGCAGGGTGTCGATCACTTGGCAGTAGATATCGAGGGCTGGGAAAGGCCGGACATCCCAGGTTCGGTTGGTCGCCGACGCCCGGTCATAGGTGTAGCGCAAGGTGGCGAAATTGTCCTGCGGCGCGACGCCGCGCAAGGCGATGCGGGTGGTGGACGACTCGCCATAGACCGCCGCACACGGCATCGAAGCCACGACGTCCCGCAACGTCGGTGCAGGCGCCGGAGTGGGTTGCACCGGGAGCGGCTGGATAGGCGTGGGTTGCACCGGCGCCGGCTGCAACGGAGCAGCCGGCTGCGGGACGGGCTGAACCGGCACAGGTTGAACCGGTACAGGCTGAACTGGCAGGGGCTGAACTGGCAAGGGCTGCGTCGGCACAGGCTGCACTGGGGTAGGTTGGACCGGGACGGTTTGCACCACCGGCGGGGGCACTGGAGGAGGCGCAACCTGAGCGGGTGGCACGGGAGCCGGTTGTTGCGTCGGGTTTCCCGCTGCCAACCGCGGGTCGGTCTTGCTGTCGCCGCTGAGCAACCAGGCGCCAAGCCCACCGATCACCACGAGCGCGCCCACACCCGCCCCGATCAGGACACCGAGATTGCTTTTCGCTGGTTGCGCGCCCGCGCCGGCCGGCTTCGTGGGCGCCGCCGCGGCTGGCTGCGCACGAGCCGGTTGCGGTGGCGGCGGCCGCCGCGACGACTGGATGATCGTCCCTTCCTCGACCGGCGCGCGGCCGGAACTGGCCGATTTCAGCGCATCAGCGAAATCATCCGCTGAGCTGAAGCGATCCTCCCGCCGCTTCGCCATCGCCTTGAGGATGACGGCGTCAAGCTCAGGCGGAGCGCCAGGATAGACCTGCGACGGCGGCAACGCGTCCTCGCTCAGCACCTTGTGCATGATCGCGGACTGGTTGCCCTCGAACGGACGTCGGCCGGTAAGCAGATGGTAGAGCAGCACGCCGGCGGCATAGATGTCGCTCCGCGCGTCGATTTGGGCGTCGCCACGCCACTGCTCGGGCGACATGTAAGAAGGTGTCCCGAGCATGGTGCCAACCACGGTGGCGCCGCTGCCCTCGATGCGGGCGATGCCAAAATCAGCGATCTTGACCGTCTGGTCGTCGGTCAGCATGACGTTGTCGGGCTTGATGTCGCGGTGGACGATGCCCTTCTCATGGCTGAACTGCAGGCCGGAGAGCAACTGGTCCATGATGCGCAGCGCATCGGCCGGAGTGAGCCGCGTATGCTTCTTGAGGAGGCCCGTCAGCGAGCCGCCGCCGATGAACTCCATGACGATATAGGCGATCTCGCTGGTCTCGCCGTAGTCGAAAATGGGCACGATGTTGGGATGGCTGAGACCACCGGCGGCGCGGGCCTCGCGTCGGAAACGCTCCAGCTCCTCGCGGGTCTCGTCATCATCGGCGTTGGGCAGCTTGACGGTCTTGATCGCCACACGCCGGCCGATGACCGGGTCGCGCGCATCGTACACCGTACCGGCCGCACCACGGCCGAGCACGCCCTGCAATTCATATTTTCCAAGCGTCTCAAGAGCCATGGCAATCCCGACATAGGCGCCCCCGCGGCGCGTTGGTAGTTATAAGCCAGCGAGGCGCGGAGTCGAACCCTGGATTTGCGCCGTCGTACTCGTTGCGCCGCCTTCACCGACGAGCGTGAAGGGAGCCCAGTAATACGGGTGCTTGAGCGGCGCGTCGACCTTTGCATCATCAAGATACTGGGTCTGCGCATTCCTCAGAGCCGTCGCCAGCCCCTGGGCATGGTTCTTCTCGTAGTTGAGCAGGGTCCGCGAGACCAGGCGGGTCGCCGTGCTGTCGTCCACCGTCCAGTGGGTGACCACCAGGGAGCGGGCACCGGCATAGAAGAATGCGCGGGCCAGCCCGGCGAGGCTTTCGCCCGCCGTGGTACCGCCCGGGCCGCCGGAGTTGCAAGCGGAGAGGATGACGGCGTCGGCATCGAGCTTGAGGTTGGAGATTTCGCTTGAGGTCAGCAACGCACCGATCGCGTCCTTGGCGCCGTCCGGCACCGAGGTGATGATCGCAGGCTCGTCCTGGCAGGCCAGTTCAGCCGGCAAGAGCCCATGCGTCGCGAAATGGATGATGCGGTACTGGTAGAGCGCGCCGGACGCGTTCATGGCCTTCACCTTGGGCACGGTGAAGGTTGGGCCGGTTACCTTGTCGGACGCGCTGGAGCCGAAGATGCGGCTGGCAATGTCGAGTTCGACCTCGGTGCCGTCGAGGCGCGGCAGGGAAGCCAGGACGTGGGCGCTCTCCTTGCACCGGTCGCCCTGGTAGGTCTTGGCTGCCTGCGCATCGGTGATCGGTCGGAAATCGCCGAAACCGAGCCACGGACGCGTCTGGCGCGATGCGGCGGTCTGCCGGAGTTTCACAAAGTTCGCCGCCGCCGGAACGTGGGCGATGATGAACTTCCGCACAAGGAAAGGCGCCGCGCCGAGGTTGTTGGTCTCGGCCGGGCCGGTCAGCAACACCTCGAACGGCAGCGACAGCAGCGGGCCGGTGGGGGCCACGGTCATCACACTGGCGCCCTCGAGGGCATCGGCCACCGGACCGAGGGTGCGGTCGTAGAGGTCCTTCGCGGCGGCCACGTCGAACATCGGCACGCGATCGTCGTCACCGGGCTCGATGCTTTTGCGCACCTTCTTTACCAGCGCCGCAATTTCCTCGGTACCGCCGCCGACTGGGCCAACCGCGATATGCCCGTCACGGAGCACGAAGGTCCAACCGCCGGATCGGGCGAGGGTGATGGAAACGAAGGCCTCCTGCGGACGCAGGGCCGCGAACACGTCCTCGGGCTTCACCGCCTGCTGAATGAGCTGCTGGTAATTGGGGGCCGCGGCCTGCACCACGCCATCGGCGTCCGACAGGGCGGCACGCGCGGCGGTAATGGATTTGTCGAGTTCGGCCGCCTTGGCGACCCCGGCCGCGTCGGGCGGGGAGGTGCCGAGCGCGTCACGATCACGCAGCAGGTCAGACAAGGCGTGCTCGGCGTCCTGCTGTTTGCGGATGGCCTCGCTGACCTTCGGATCCGCGCCACCGGCGGCGAGCCGCACCGCGGTCCGGCGGATTTCCTGGTCGGTGATGCTGCCGCGGGTCAACTGCGCCGCGGCGAACATCTCGGAGAGCATTGGCTGCCCCGCGGCGCCCGCCGCGGTCGCCGCCTCGGCATAGACTCCGAGACAGGGCTGCATCAGTTCAAAATCGACACCGTCCTTGGTGTCCTTGAGCAGGGCAGTCGCGGAACGGCATTGTTCGAGCGCCTCGGCGGTGCGCCCCTTCTTGGCATAAAGGGCGGCCTGGGCGAGCTGGGTCTCGGCGATCGGACGGGTGCGCGGCTGGGCGATGCGGAACGCGCGGACGCTTTCGCTGAGCTCGGACAGCGCGTCGTCGATCTTCTCGTCGGCAGCGGAGTTGACGCCGACGGTGCGGTAAAGCCGGGCGGCATAGACCGGCGCGGTGAGCGCATTGGCCTGGGCAAAGCGTTCGGCCGAGCGGCCGACAGCGCTCGCCTGGGCGGCATCGCCGGACAGGCGCAATGCGATGGCACGGTCACGGCGCGCCTCGAGGATGCCGAGCAGCGCCTCCTTCTCGGCCAGTGTGGCGTAGGGCTGCGAGTTGGCGAGCGCGTCGCCGAGGGTGACACCGCCCGACGACGTGCCCGAGATGGTACGGCGACGGCTGCTGACGAGGGGAATTTCGCGCGCCTCGGGCACCTGGGTCTTGTAGGCATCCTCGGCGGTCTGGAAGCGGTCGATCGCGGCCTTCGGATTGGCCTGGTTGAGCGCATGCAGGCCCAGATAGAGAGCGAGGCGGGCGCGACCGTTGCGGTCGATCTGGGCGGCGCCGGGCTGGTTGATCAGCCCCTCGGCCCGGGTAAAGAACTGCTGGGCATCGTCGAAGCGGCCTTGCACCGATATCTGCAGCGCCAGCGACATCATCGCCGCGGCACCCGCCGGGCTGTCCTTGCCCTGGGCCTTTTCCTGGAGGTTCAGCGCGGCGCGATAGGCCTTCTCGGCCTGCTCCGGTTTGGCCGCGAGATTGGCCTGGAGCCCGGCCTGCATCAGGCCTTCGTATTGGGCGATGTCGCCGGCGCTGAAGGAGCGGGCGGCGAGATAGTCGGCCATCGCAGCGGAGTTCGGCGCAGTGGTGGCGGCGACGCTGCCGCCGGACAACTGGGCGATGGCGCGCTGGATGGTGGGGTAGGAGGCCGGCGTGCCATCGGCGAGCCAGGCGTTGCCGCCGGCGACCGTGACGAGGGCGACCTGGGCCCAGCCACCGGCGCGACGGCTGCACTGGAGAATGACGGTGTCAGCGGTATCGGGGCGCGGATCGCCGCATGCGAAGCGGCTCTCGAGTTCAACCCGCCAGGAGCCGTTGGTCGCCAGCGCGGTGAGGTTGGAGGCGCTGGCCGGGCCGCCCGGTCGGATGCGGGCAGAGGGCTGCTGCCAGGCGCCGCAGAAGATATCGGCGCCGCCGCCATTGCGCGTGACCATGGTGCAGGCTTCGCCTGTGGCGTTCTCGCCGATGGCAATGCCTTGCGAGTCCGCCTTGGACTTGTAGTAGGCGGTCGATGGCGGCGAATCGCAAGCCGCCAGGGCGAGGATCAGGCCGAAGGAGAGCAGAAGGGGTCCGCGCATGTCAGTAATCCCGGTCCGAAACGTTGGGCAGCAGCAGGTCGGGGTCGTCCAGCGGATCACTGAAGCGACCGATCATCAGGTCCTTGAAGGGATTTGTAATCGGAATCTGCGGGAAGAGCGAGGTCAAGACGCAGTTCACAGACGAAAGAGCACAACCGTTCATCTGGAAGTGGTTGCTCGGCACGTAATTCCCGCTCTGGGCAATAAAGGCCTGGGTCGCAGCCGCCTGATCGGAGACGGCAACCCCCTGCGCGGTGCGCAGCGTACCGAGCAGGGCGGTCGGCAGGCCGGTCAACTGCGTGTAGAACAAGGCAAGCGAGTCTGCATTGATGCGCCCGGTACTGTTGCCGGTGCCGACGTCCAGCACAATGGCGACCTTCGGCGCCACGAGGCCTTTCGCCGTCGCAGGGTCGAAGGCGATGGTCCCGGCGTGGGCCGAAAGAATGATCTCCAGCACCGGATGCGCGGCCGTGGCGTAGGCGGTTGCCGGCACCTTATAGGCGGTCGGCGTATAGGGCTGCATGGTAAAGGTGCCGCTCTGGGTGAAACCGCCGAGCCCGGCGGTGAACAGCGCGCCCGGCACATGCACCGGCGACGGACCCGCCTTCTGCGGGTCCTTCGGCGGCAGTCCGGACAAGGGACGGGTGAAGATATTCGCGCCCGAGTCGCCGGTATCGAGGGTGACACCATCGAGCACCCTGACGTCATTGGTGCCGGTGACCTCGATCATGGTGGCCTGAAGCGTGACACTGCCGCCCGCGCCAGAGCCTGATTTGCCCAGCGTGACGCTGTTGGCGGTCAGCGCGATCAGACCGGGTACCACTGCGGCCGAGGAGACCGCGACGTTGCGCGCCCCGGGGCTGGCGACGTTGATATCGCTGGCGATCAGCATGACATCGCTGGTGCCGGTCTCGTTGATGCGGATGCCGCCGGCCCACGACATCAGCGGGCCGCCGATGGTGAGCGTGCCGGGCGTGCCCGGCGCCTTGTTGTCGATATTGATCGAGCCGGTTGCGCCCAGCCCATACGCGGTCCCGGCCACCGTGGTGCCGAGGTTGGCAATGCTGCTGATCCCCGGGGTGCCCGAGTTGGTGACGCTGTTCGGCAAATAGAAATTGCCGGGATTGTCGGCTAGCCGGGACCAATACGGCGCTCCGCCAACCGGACTGTTGACCGTCTCCACCGTGTTCACCAGTGCCGGCACCACGAAGTCCGGCGTGGCCGTACTGTCCAACGTCAGCACGCCGCCGCGCCCGGTCAGCAGCTTCGCCACCACGTTGGCTGTGGTGTCGCCGAACGAATACAGCGCGAGGTTGTTGGCGGTGATGGTGCCGGTGTTCGGGAGAATGGTGTTGCCGAGCAGGGCGACGTCGGGCCGGGTTGCCGAGGTCGCGCCCACGGTGGCGGGCGTGTAGGCCGTCAGGGCCTGGTAGCCCGCCGCCGGCGTCGTCGCGCCGAGGTTGTTCGCCGGTGAGAACAGCGCGCCGCCCACCGTCACCGCCGCCGCGGTGCCGAAGATCGCGAAGCCGTTGCGCCCCTCCGGCGCCTGGATGCGGATCGGATAGAGACTCGGATCGACCGAAACATTGGCGCCAGCGGCCACCAGCCCATCGCCGTACTGGTCGGCCCCGGCCGTGGTCGTGAACAGGCGGACCGTCCCGCCGGACATGGTCGCCACCGTTATGCTGCCCCCCGAGTTGCCCTGGGTGATCTGCCCGCGGGCGGTCGCGGCCAACGTGCCGCCGGCGGCGATCACGCCCCTGGTCTGACTCAATGTGCCGCCCGCATAGAGCGCCATGTCGCCCACCGCCGCGAGCGTGCCGTTGCTCTGCGTGATGTTGGTGGTCGCAACCACACTCCCAGCGGCGGTGCCGGCGCCGCTGCCGATGCCGATGGTCAACCCGTTGTCCGACGCGATCACGCCGCCGGACTGCAACACATTGGCACTAGCATTGGCAACGATGGAGGTGGTGATACGGAGTTGGGCGCTTGGCCCAATGGCGCTGACCGTGCCGCCTGAGATCACCACCGCGTTGCCGGAGAAAAGGTTGCCCTTGAGCGCGATGGTCGGCGCGTTCACCAGCCCGCTGTCCTGAACATAGGCGCCGGCGGCAGTCAGGTTGGCCGTATTGCCCGCCGAAAGCACCGCCGACCCGGTGATCTTCAGGTCACTGCCCGCAGTCACCGTGAGGGTGCCGCTGGCGGCCAGCGGCCCCCGCACCTCGATGCTGCCGCCCCCCCCGGTGATGGTCAGGTCCCCACCGGTGGCGATCACGCCGGGATAGACACTGGTCCCGGCGGCGCCGCCGCCCATCACCATCAACGGGCCGGGCGAGGCGGAGTTGTCGAGCGAAAAACTTCCGATCGCGCCATAGCCGTAGCCGGTGGTCCCGGTCGCCACGATGGTGCCGAGGTTGGTGACGTTACTGGCCGTAAGAGCGACATTGCCGGTGGTCGGGGCCGACCAGTAGGGGCTGGTACCGCCCTGGACGAACGCGGTTTCGGCCGCCTTCACCAGGTCCGGCAGCGGGTACGGCGACAGGTTCGATGCCTCGCCGGCGACGATACCGGCACGGCCGGTCAGCAACGTGGCGATGACCTTGCCCGACGTGTCGTGTTGCGAATAGAGCGCAAGACGCCCCGCGCTGATCCCGCTCGTGATCGGGCTGATGCTATCGGCCAGCAGCACCACATCCGGCACGGTCACACCGACGACGCCGGGATTTGCCGTCGAGATCGTCGGCGGGGACTGTGCCGCCGCACCAAGGTTGCAAGCCGGGCAGAAGACTACGAAGTTGGCGCCGGTGCTGATCGGGGCAGTGGTGCCGAACACCGAGAAGCTGTTGCTGCCGCCCGGGGCCTGGATGCGAATGGGATAGGTGGTCGGATCATTTGACGCGCCTGTGCCGCCGGCAACGATGCCGTCTCCCCCTTGCGATGCGCCTGCGGTGATACTGTGCAGCAGCACGGTCGCGCCGGACAGCACCGCCGTCGGCGTGGCCGCCTTGCTGGTGACGGCAGGATTGCCTTGGGTGATGGTGCCCGTGGCAGTGGCGCCGAGCGTGCCGCCCGCCGCGACGGTGCCGGCGGTCTGGGTCAGGGTCCCGGACGACCACAGGTTGATATCGCCGGCGGCAACGATGACGCCACCGATCTGGGTGAAGCTGCTGTTGCTGCCGGCGCGCGAGCCAAGCTGGCCGGCCCGCACAATCCCGAGACCGGCACCGATCGACACCGTGCCGTTCGCGGCAATGCGGCCGCCGGACTGGCTGAAGGCGCTTGGCGTGAGGGTGACGCTGCCCGCCGCGCCATTGGCGCTGATGACCCCGCCGCTCTGCGAGAACGCTCCGCCGCTGACGGTGATCGACGGGACGATAAGGGTATCGAAGGTGCCCGTGCCCGTGCCCGAATAGGTCGCGACCGTCGCGCTCGCCGCGATCGTGCCGCCCGACATCGAGAAACCGGTGCCATCGGTGATGGCCACCACCGGGGCGTTCACCAGCCCGCCAGCCTGGCCATAGGTCCCGGCGGCACTGATCGTCAGATTACGGCCGGACGAAATGGTGTTGCCGGCAGCCACATCGATGGCCCCGGATACGGTCCGAAGGGTCACGTCCCCGGTGCCGCCATTGCCGATCGAGGCGCCAATGGCAAGGGCGCCGGTATTGGTCAGGCTCAGCGTCGCACCCGGCACGATGCCTTGGCGTCCGGCAACGATGCCGTTCGTTCCCGCGAGCGACAAAGCGACGGTGTTGGTGATACCGACACTGCCATCGGCGATCAGGTCGCGGATGATCGAAATCGCATTGGCGGGCTCGGCCAGCAGGACGCTGGCAACATTGCCGGTCAGGGTGCCAACCGTCAGGTTCGCCCCCACGCCCTGGCCCAGCGGGCCGGTGGTCTGCACATCGAGGGTGCTGGCCCGACCGGTCAGATCGGTGGACGCGCCGACATTGATCGCACTGCTCCCAACCGCGCCGTTGACCGCGCCGACCCGCAACGTCGTGCTGGCGAGCGTGTATGCGGCGGGGTTGAAGCCGAGCAAAGCGCCGCTGATACTGGTCACGCCGAGCGACAGGGCGCGGCCCGGCGTATCAGTTGCCAACTCCACCACGCCATTGGTCGCCGTCAGCGCCGCGCTCGTCGCCCCCGCGGCAATCATGTCGGTTTGCAGCGACAGCGTGCCGCCGCTCGTCACCAGCGCCCCGGCGGCGCCCAGGCTGATCCCGTTCGCATGGCTGTCCACCAGCCGCAGGTTCGCCCCCGTCCCGGTCGATGCCGTCGCATTCACCGTCAGCGCCGCGCTGTCCGTCAGCAGGAAGTCCCCACCCTGCGTGCTGAACGCCGCCAACGTGCTGATCGCATTCGCCGCATTCGTCAGCGTCACGGCACCCTTCGCCGCGCCACTGCTCGTCAACACCGCAGCGTTCAGGACGCCGCCACTCTCGACCACATTGCCGCCGCCCGAAATCAGATCGACCGTGCCGGCGCTGTTGCCAAGCGTACCGGTCAGGGTGATCGCGGTCACGCCGGTGCCGGCGTCGGTCGCATTCACCTGCACCGTGCCCGTCGTTGCCGCCCGCAGCGTTCCCGCCACCGTGATCGCCGGAGTGCCGCCGTTCGAGACGAAATCATCGCGCAGGGTCACGCCATCGGCCTGCACCAGGGCGCCGCTGTTCACCGTCACCGCGACGCTGTCGCGCAGCGACAGGGTGCCGGACGTGACGGTCATGGCGCCGAGCCGGGCCACCTGGTTGGTGCTGGTCGTCAACGTCACATTGCCGGCGATGCCGCCGCTGCTGATCAACTGGTTCACCAGCAGCACGCCACCGCTCGCGTCCGAGATGTTCGAGCCCGCGGTATTCAGGTCCAGCGTCGTCGTGGTGCCCGGCAGCGCCGTGGTGCCGACCTTGCCGGCGAGGGCGATGCCGGTGTTGCCGGCCGAAGCGGTCGTCGCGCTCAGCCGGATCGTTCCGGCCGAACTCAGCGTCCCCGCCACCGTGATCGCCGGCGTGCCCGCGGTACTGGCGAAACTGTCGCTCAGCGTGATGTTCGACCCCGTCAGCGTCGCCGTCCCCGGCACCGTCACCGCCGCGCTGTCCGTCACCGACACGCCCGTCGTCCCGCTCAGCGTGTCCAGCGTCGTGATCGCGTTGCCCGCCACCCCCAGCGTCACGCTGCCGGCCGCGCCCTTCAGCGTCCCCACCTTCAGCGTCTTGCCCGCCGTCTGCGTCACCGCCCCGGTCGTCTCCAGGTCCAGCGTCGCCGCGCCATGGCCCGCCGCCGTCAGATCCGTCGCATTGGTCACGTCGATCGCCGCCGACCCCGTCACCCCCGCCACCGACCCAAGCCGCAGCACCGCCGCGCTCAGCGTGAAGGTGCTCGGCGCGAAGCCCAGCGTCGTCGCCGCCACGCTCGCCGTCTCCAGCCCGATATTGGCCACGCTCTGCGCCGCAACCTCGATCACCCCGGCATTGGTCGACAGCGTGCCGCCGCCGGCGCCCGCCGTGAACGCGTCCGACTGCACCGAGATCGTGCCGCCCGCCGCCGTCTCCACCAGCCGCCCCGCATGCGTCGCATCGCCCAGGCTCACCGTCGGCGCCGCCAAACGCACCGTGCTCCCAGCCGTCAACGTCGATGTCACCGCGATCGACGTCGTCGCCCGCAGGTCCAGCGTCGCCGCCGACGCGCTGACATTGCTGTTGCCGCTCGTCGCCGTCGTGATGTTCGTCGCCAGCACCGTCCCGCCGGTCGCGCCGAGGCGCAGCGTCGTGATCCCGCTGCCGAACGTGAACGTGCTCGGCGCAAAGCCCAGACGCGTCGCGCTCCCCGCCAGTTCGATCCCCAGCGTCGCCACGCTGTTCGGCGCGATCTCGATCACCCCGGACGGCGCCGACAGCGTCCCGTCCGTTGCCACCGGCGTCGCCGTCACCAGCGCATCCGTGCGCAGCCCGATCGTCCCGCCGCTCGCCACGCTCAGCCGGCCCGCCACCGTCCCGTCGCTGAACGTGATCCCGCCCGCATTGGTGTTGACCAGCCGGATATTGTTCCCGCTCACCGCCCCGGCGATCACCAGCGCGGCGCCGTTGGTCATCGCGAAATCCGCCCCGGTGACGCCGAACGCCCCCAGCGTGCCGACCTGGTTGGTCGCGCTCAGCGCCACCGCCCCGGTCGACGTCCCGGTCAGCACCCCGGCCGTCAAGATGCCTGCGGCGTTGGTCGCGATGCCGCCGGTGCCCGCGCTCAGCGTGATCGTCCCGGTGCCCGCGTTCAGCGCCTGGTTGATCGTCAGCTTGCCCGACGCCACGGTGACGAAGTTCGTCCCGCTCGCCGCCGCGGTCAGGCTGATATTGCCGCCCGTCGTGGTGATGGTGTTGCTGATCGTCAGGTTGTTGCCGGCCTGCAGAATCAGATTCGTCGCCTGCGCATTGAGCACATCCGCGCTCACCGTCAGGTTGTTCGCCGCCTGCAGCGTCACGTTGCCGGTCAGCCCGGTGAACGAGGCCGGGGTGATGAACCCGTTGGCCGCCGTCAGCACATCGCCCGCCAGGATGCCCTTCGGGTTCGTGCTGCTGACGAAGCCGTCATCGGTGTTGGTCGCCCCGATCGTCAGATCGGTCGGATCGATCAGGATCGACCCCGCCACCCCCAGCGCCGCCGAGACGTCGATCGACCCGGTCAGGCTGTAGCCGGTCTTGCCCGACACCTCGACGAACCCGCCCGCCACCCCGCCGCTGGCGACGATGCTGCCCGCCATGTCGGTCCGCTCGGTGCTCAGCACCGTCACGTTGCCGCCAGCGCTGCTGCCACCGGTGCCGCGCGCGCTGACCTGCGCACCCTGCGCCACCGTCACGCTCTTCGCCGTTGCCGCCACCACCGCCGGGCCGCCCGCCGCCCGCGCCAGCGTCGTGCCCAGCGCCACCGTGCCGCCGCCCGCAACCCCCGACGCGTTCACCCGCGCCGTCGCCGCCAGCACCACGGCATTGGTGGCATTGGCCTCGATCGACCCGCCCTTGCTCCCAGCCGCACCCCCCGCGGCGCTCACCTCGCCCTCGATCGTCAACGAACCGCCGACCCCGCGCAGCACCACCGTCCCGGTCCGAGACCCCGCGCTGTCCGCCGAAATCTTGCCGCCCGCATCCACCAGCGTGCCGACGATCCCGTCCACCGCCTGCGCCGTCAGCAGCACCGTGCCGCCATCCGCCCGGATCACGCCGGTATTCGTCACCAGCGCCTTCACCGCCTGCCCGTCGGGCCCCACCGGCGCCTGCCCGACCTGCTTCGTCACATCGATCGCCAGCAGCCCGTCGCCATACAAATCAACCGTATGCGTCGCCGCCCCGGCCAGCACCACCGTGCCCATCCGCGCCACGATGGTGCCCGAATTCGCCACCGCCGGCGCCACCAGCGCCGCCAGACCCGACTGCGCCACGCTGATCGTGCCCGCATTGACGATCATCGCGTTCGGCTTGCCCGCGGTGTCGAACACCAGCTTGCCCGCCATGAAGTTCTGGTTGCTGATATCCGCCGTCGTCACCAGCACCGTCTGCGCATTCACCTGCGCGCCCTGGCTGAACACCACGCCCGACGGATTGGTCAGCACGATCGTGCCGTTCGCCGTGATCTGACCCGCGATCTGCGACGGGTCCGACCCGGTCACCCGGTTCAGCGTGATCGCGCTGCTGTTGGGCTGGTTGAACTGCACCGCCTGCTTCGATCCCACATCGAAGCTGGTCCAGTTGATCGCCGCCCGCTGGCTCGACTGGTTGATCGCCGTCAGCGTCGCCGTATTCACGATCGCCGCACTGCCCGCCACCACACTGCCGCCCTGCGGCCGCGCATTCGCCGCCGGGTCCGCCTGCCCCGTCACCGGGAACAGCAGCACCAGCGCGAAACTCGCCTGCAACGCCGTGCTGCGCAGCAGGCTCGCACGGTCGCGCCGCACCGAGCCGCCCACCCGCGCCGTCATCCCGGAAATGGGCCTGCGGGTCCCGCGAACGCCGGTCGTCTTGCGCATCCGTGCCATCCTGTCCTCCTCGCGCCACCGGAAAAATCAGGCGGCGTATTCAAGCCATCACGTGATCGTAGAAATTCAAGCCAGTCGCTCGTTCAAGCCAGCCGCTCAGGGTGAAGGTAAGGCCCACACCATCGCAGCGCCCGCGGCCGCAAAGCCTCAGAACCGTCCCAGCAGCCGCCAGTAGAACGCCTTCTCCGCCAGCGGACGCACCGCCCCGCTGCTGCTCTCCGGCGTGCGCGTCAGCCGCGACACCCCCTCCAGGTCCAGCTCCAGATACGACGTCAGCGCCGAACGCAGCCCGATCCCGAACGAACTCAGCCGCCGGTTGGGGTCCAACGCCCGGTTCTCGAACGTCTGACCCATGTCGTAGAACCCATAGAACTGCATCCCCACATCGTAGGGCTGCCCGAACATCTCGCCCGCCACGCCCGTGTTCAGCTGCAGCTCGACCGTCGCCGCAAACGCGCTGTCGCCCGTTACCTCGCCGGCATAGAACCCGCGGGTGAACCGCATGCCCCCCAGATAATACTTCTCCGCCGACGGGATCACATCGCGCGAACCCTGCCCCGCCACCACCGTCAGCAGGTTCACCGTCGCGTCCTGCCACGGCGAGAACAAGGTCTGGTTACGGCTCAGCTCCGCCGTGAACTTGGTATATTCCACGTTGCTGCCCTGCCGCCCCAGCGACGTGCTCCCGGTGTGCGACGCCCCCAGCCCCGGCACCCCGCGCGACAGCCGCACGCTCACCTGGTTCACCGCCGGCCGCGACGCCCCCAGCACCAGGTCCTGCAACGCGTAATCCGCCCCCAGCCGCACCACCCGCAACGAATCCTTGCTCGACGGACCGCTCGTCGAACCCAGGTAGACCGTCGACTGGATCATGTCGAACACGCCGAGCAGGTTCAGCTTCTGCTGGCGCGTGTAGAGCAGCGGATACGAAACCTGCGCGCCGGCCACCACCGACTGCCCGTCATACCCCGCCGTCCGCAGCGTCCCGCCCGGGCGCGTATCCCCCGCACCCGCATACAGCCGCACCTTCGCCCCCGAACTCCCCAGGAACCCCTCGACCGCAGCCTGACCGAATATCTGCGTGTTGTTGAACAGGCTCTTGTAGAGCGACAGCTCCGTCCGCTCGCCAAACGAGGTCAGGCTGTTGAACCCCACCAGACCCAGCACCTGCTCCGGACCCGAAAATCGATACGCCCGGTTGTCCGCCGCCACATACCCCGATATCGCCGTCCGCGACACCCGCGCCACCAGCGTCAACGCCCCCGGCTCGCTCTCCGACGGACGCAGCACCGTCTGCAGCGATACCCCCGGAACCTCCTGCGCCAGCAACAGCCAACGCTCCAGGCTCGACGCGCTCACCGGACCCGGCTGCACCAGGTTCTGCAGGAAATCCAGCACCTTCGTCCCCGCCGGACCGATATCCCCGTCCAGCTGAACCTCGGCAACCCGACCCTCCGTCACCGTATACCGAAGCTTCCCATCCGCCGTCAGCGCCGCAGCAACCGTCACCAGCGGATACCCCGCCTCGCGATACCGCCGCAACAACCCCAGCCGAGCCCCCTCGATCTCAGACGTCGCAACCGCAGGCCCCACAACCCCCTGCGTCAACGATGCAATATCCTCAGCCCCCACCGGCCCCCCAGCCGATACCCCCTCAACCGATACCGATACCACCCGACGCGGAACCGCATTCGCCAGGTTCTGCAAAACCTCCCCACCCCCCCCCAACCCAGCCCCAACCGACAACCCACCCACAGGAGCAACACGACCAACAGGCGACCCACCAGATACAGCGTTCCCAATCCCTCGCAACACAGGATCCAACGGTGCAGACTGACCATAAACATCCGTGGGGGAGATCAGGACCATCGCCAGGAGGGCCAGCCTCGCGGTCCGGTGGCTGCCACGGTTCCGCGGCCGGTCGAATGCCGTCGACGAGGGTGATGGCAATTTGAACTCCTCCGGTGACGCCCCCGTCATCCGGTCGCACGGGGAGCAACGTCACCCGTAACATAATCAGCGATTATGATTTCGCACAAGAGATCATTCAGCGAAACGTCATGCCGGAATCGCGCCGAAAACGGCGCCCGGATCGGCCCACACCCAAATATCCCACCCAAATTTCGCGGAACCGCCACCTCCGGCCACGGCCGAAGGCGGCGTTCGCCCGGACCGGCTCAGCGCACCGCGTCGACGAGTTGCTGCAAGTTGGCGACCAGCGTCTTCTTGATGTCGGTCGACACGCCGAAGGGATTGTCGTCCAGCATCGCGATCAACGGCTCGGATGCGGCATACTTGATGTGCTCCGCCAGCACCGACTTCGCCTTGGTGATATTGGCGCGGCGGGCGGCCTCATCGGTCGCCTCATGTGCCGCCTTCAGCAGGTCGGCCAGGCTGTGGTCGAAACGCTCGGTGATCTTGGAGATCCGGTCGAGGTTCTTCTCGATATCGGCCACCACATCGGGCCCCTCGGAGGCGAAATCCTTGCGGATGGCGTCCTTGAGTTTGTCGATCGCACCGCCGACCGACGTCACCGTGTCGCTCCACAGCTTGGGCGAGGCGCCGAGCGCCGCAAGCTTCTCGGGGCTCATCGCCGGCGCGCCCTGGGAATGCGAATTGTCCTGGATGCTGGCCTCGCCGCGCTGCGGGGAGGTCGTTGCGCCCGATTGATCGGTGGACGGCGCCGCCGCACCAGCACCGTCGATCGCCGCTTCCAGCGCATGGACCAGCGCGGTTGCCTCGTCCCTGCTCGCCTTGATCGCCGCCGAAGCGCCGTCGGCCATCGTCTTGAGTTCGGCGAACCGATTCGCGTCCGTCGCCTTGATCGGGATCATCTTCTTGACCAGGCCGGTGAGCTCGGTCGTCAGCGCCTTGAAGTCGGTGCCGGCTGACGCGCCCTCGGTGGTGCTCGGCGCCGGCTGCGGCGGGGTGGCAGCGGTCGGCTGGGGCGGGGTGGCACCGGTCGGCTGGGGCGCCTGCGTGCCGGGATCGGTCTGCTGCGGGGTGGCGGCTTGATCGGTGCTACCGCCGCGGGCATCAGCGGTGGTCGCCTCGGCGCTGCCGCCTTCGAGTTCGACGTTCAGCAGATACATCTGCTCGACGGCATTGTCGTTGTTCGCCTTGATCGAGGCCTGGACCTTGTCGGCCATGGCGCGGAGCTTCTTGAACTTCTCCTTGTCATCGACGAAGGCGATCATCTTGCGCACCGCGACCGTCAGGTCAGCGGCAAGCTGCTTGAAGTCGATGCCCTGCTCCTCAGTCGCCGGGGCCGACGCGGGAGCCGCACCGGTGGCTGGAGCCGGTTCCGGGGCGGGCGTGGCCGGGGCCGGGGCGGCGCCGGTCGCCGGGGCCGGCTCGTCGTCGCTCAGAACCTCCGGGCCGCGGACCTGGCCGGGCGTGGCGGTGACTTCCTCCTCGTCATCCTCCATCTCCTCCTCGTCCACGCCACCGCCTTCCAGCATGACGCGAACCTTGGTGAAGGTGGTCCCCTTCAGGGTCTTCTTCATCTTCCGCGCAAGGCCGGAGGCGGCCTTGTTGATCGTCAGGATGACGAGCTTGGGATCGGCGTCGACATCGACCTCGGCGGTTCCCCACCGGCCGTTCTTGATGTCGCCGTACTCCTCCTCCATTTTCTTGAAGACGGCGCGCGGTTGCTTGATCTTGTCCAGCATGATGACCGCGGAGCCATCGGCGGCGACGCCGACCGCGCAATTCACCGGCTCCTTCTTGGAGCGGATCAGCAGCTTCTTGAGTTCGTTCTTGTCGATTTCAGGTGCAGCAGGCTTGGCCATGGTCGCCCCCAGGTTTGGCGCCCAGCGGCGCCCGGTTGCAGTGACTGATCACGAACGTAACGCCAAAGGCCCCGCCAATGGGAGTGAAATTTCCCACAGGCGGTGCCGATTGACCGAAAAAATCAGTCGAAAGCGTAGGTGAAGCCGCTCGCGTCGACGCCCACATGCACCCGTGCCACCGGCTCGCCGGTCAGCATGCGGTTCAACAGGCCGCCCGAAATATCCGGCAGCATCGTATTGGTCAGGATCGCATCGATCATGCGCCCGCCGCTTTCCGGCTCGTTGCAGCGGCTGGCCACCAGATCGACCACCGACTGGTCGTAGGTGAAGGGAACACCATGCCGCTCGGTGACGCGCGCGGTGATGCGACCGAGTTGCAGCTTGATGATCGACTTCATCACCTCGTCGCTGAGCGGCAGGTAGGGGATGACGATGAGGCGGCCCAGCAGCGCCGGCGGGAACACCTTGAGCAGCGGCTCGCGCAACGCCTTGGCGATGTCCTCGATGTCGGGCATCAGCTCGGGATCCCGCGTCATCGCCATGATCAGATCGGTGCCGACATTGGAGGTCAGCAGGATCAGCGTGTTGCGGAAATCGATATGCCGCCCCTCGCCATCTTCCATGACGCCCTTGTCGAACACCTGGAAGAAGATTTCGTGAACGTCAGGGTGCGCCTTCTCGATCTCGTCGAGCAGCACCACCGAGTACGGCTTGCGGCGCACGGCCTCGGTCAGCACACCGCCCTCGCCATAGCCGACATAGCCCGGCGGGGCACCTTTGAGCGTGGAGACGGTGTGGGCCTCCTGGAACTCGCTCATGTTGATCGTGATCAGGTTCTGCTCGCCACCATAGAGCGCCTCGGCGACAGTCAGCGCCGTCTCGGTCTTGCCGACGCCGGACGGGCCGCAGAGCATGAACACGCCGACCGGCTTGACCGGGTTGTCGAGCCCGGCCCGCGAGGTCTGCACCCGGCGCGCGATCATGTTGAGCCCGTGGTCCTGCCCGACCACGCGGCTGGCCAGGGTTTGCGCCAGATTAAGCACGGCGGCCGCCTCATTGCGGACCATCCGGCGCACCGGAATACCGGTCCAGTCGCCGACCACGGCGGCCACCGCCTGCTCATCGACGCTGGGCAGGATCAACGGGTTCTCGCCTTGGTGGGCCGCAAGCTCGGCCTGCCGGGCGCGGAGTTCGTCGAGCACGCCGGTCATCTCGCCCGACGTCCCGGCATCGGCCGCCTCGCGCAGCTTGGCGCGCATGTCGAGGATCGAATCGACCAACTGCTTCTCGTCGGCCCAGCGCGCCTCGAGCCCCTGGAGGATGACCTCCTCCTTGGCCAGGGCCTCGGCAACCTTGGTGTCCCGCTCGGTCGCATCGATGCCGACCGCCAATTCGCGGGCGATGATTTCGCGCTCGGTCGTCAACAGGCCAATACGGCGGCGGCAATCCTCCACCGCCGGCGGCGTCGCGTGCTGGCTGACCGCGACCCGGGCAGCCGCGGTGTCGAGCAGGCTGACCGCCTTGTCCGGCAACTGGCGGGCCGGGATATAGCGATGCGACAGGCGCACGGCCGCCTCGATCGCCTCGTCCAGAATCTGCACGCGATGATGCTTCTCAAGCGGCGAGGCAATGCCGCGCATCATGGCAATGGCCTTGGTCTCGTCCGGCTCGTCGACCTGCACCACCTGGAAGCGCCGCGTCAGCGCCGGGTCCTTCTCGAAATACTTCTTGTATTCGGCGAAGGTGGTCGCCGCGATGGTGCGCAGCGTGCCCCGCGCCAGCGCCGGCTTGAGCAGGTTCGCCGCATCGCCCGTGCCGGCGGCCCCGCCGGCGCCGATCAGGGTATGGGCCTCATCGATGAACAGGATGATCGGCTTCGGCGAGGATTGCACCTCGTCGATCACCTGGCGCAGCCGGCTCTCGAACTCGCCCTTCATGCTTGCCCCGGCCTGGAGCAGGCCGACATCGAGCATCCACAGGCTGACCTCCTTGAGCATCGGCGGCACGTCGCCCTGAACGATGCGCACGGCAAAGCCCTCGACCACGGCCGTCTTGCCGACGCCGGCCTCACCGGTGAGGATCGGGTTGTTCTGGCGACGGCGCATCAGCACGTCGATGATCTGGCGGATTTCGTTGTCGCGGCCGGTCACCTGGTCGAACTTGCCTTCGCGGGCGCGCTCGGTGAGATCGACGGCGAACTTCTTCAGCGCCTCCTGCTTGCCCATGCCCGCCGGTGCCATCGCGCCACTGGCCTCGCCCGGGGTGGCGGCGCCGTCGGTGGCAGCCATGGTCTGCTCGGGGGAGCCGGCGACGATCTTGTCGAAATCATCGGCCAGCGCGTCGGGCTTCACCTTCTCCCACTGCCGCGAAATCGCGGTCAGGGCGTTGCGCAGATGCGGGGTTTTCAGCATGCCGAACATCAGATGGCCGGTCCGGATCTGGCCGGCGCCGAACATCAGCGTCGAGAACACCCAGGCGCGTTCGATCGAGTCCTCGATCTGCGGGGCGAAATCCGAGATCGAGGTTGCCCCGCGCGGCAGCCGGTCCAGCGCATTGGTGATGTCGGCCGAAAGGATGGAGGGATCGATCTGGAAATGGCGGACGATCTTGTGCAGATCGCTGTCAGGTGCCTGCACGATCTGCTGGATCCAATGCACCAGCTCGACATAGGGGTTGCCGCGCAGCTTGCAGAACACCGTTGCCCCCTCGATGGCGCGATATCCTACGGGATTGAGCTTGCCGAACAATGCGGCGCGGTTGATCTCGGACATTGGCAGTCGTTCCTCGTGTGCTTAGAGATGGGTGGCGCGGTTGATCTGGCTGGCGTGGCTGTCGGCACTGGCGTCAAGAAACAAGTCGGCCGCCGGCGTGGTGGCGCGACGGGGCTTGAGCCACGTCGTCCACCCCAGGCGGCCCTGCTGACCGAGACGCAGATCAGGCACTTCGTCGGCTTGCAGGATCAGGCTGATATCCCAGACGAGTTGATCGCCCGCGTAGTTGCGCACGATCGGAACCAGACGGTGGAAGCTGAGCCCCCCCGGCAAAAGTCGTTCGTAGTTTGCAAGATCAAGCGGCCCGAACACAAGCCGGAAGCGATGCTGCCGGCTCCACACCTTGCCGCCGAGAACCGCGCTGCGTCCAAGCCCCGCGGTCGCCTCGCCGTCGCCCAGACGGGTATAATCCTGCGCCGGCAAACGCAGCCACCCGCCGATGAAGCTCTCGACCCGAACCGGCATGGTGAAGAATTCGGACAGGATCTGCCCGAGACCCTCCGCATTGCGCGTCTGCAACGCCAGCAGCCCGGCGAAATGCAGCTTGGTCAGATCCGGCATCGAGTCGCGGTTGCGCAAACCGGGCGTCGAAAGCCCGATCAGTGCGCCGACGTAGTCGCCAAACCGGTCCTGCTCCGGCCGGTCGAAACTCACGGTCGGGCGAACATCAGCCCAGGCGCGGTAGAACAACGAGATCGCGCGATGATGGAAGATATCGGCAAACCGCTGGAACGTGGCGTCGTTATGGTTGCGTCGCCGGTCGCGGGCATACTCGGTCAGATGCAGCGGCAGCGGGCCATCGGGCCCGAACAGACCAAAGAAATGCACCAGCAGGCGATCGGGTCGATCGACATCCCCGGCCTCGAAACTCGACAATGCCGCCGGCGCATGGATCACCGAGGGTTCCTGCGCCAGGCGCAGCGCATCCTGCTGCGGGCGGATGCTGCGGCCGAAGCGCGGGCTTTCCGGATGGACCGCCTCCAGCATCCGCATGATGGCGTAGAAGCTGAACCCGTGCGTGTTCTCCTCGAGCCGCTGGCGAACCACCCGCGCCCGGCCGGGCTCCGGCGGCTTGAGGATTTCGGCTTCGCGGACCGGCGGCGCTGCGGCTTCGTCCAGCGCCAGCGCGTCGGGCTCCGGATCGCTCATCGGCCGATCACAGCGTCGGGCGCAAGCCGAGACGCATCGGCCAGCGCATGATCTCGCCACGGTCCGGCGAGCGCAGGACCGTCTCGGTGAAGCCGTTGATCGAGACGTATTTTGCAAAAAAACGATCCAGCACGGCACCAAGCAGCACGCCGCTGGCCCCCGCGAAGGGCGTCTCGTCGAGCGTGATCGTCACCTGGAGCCCGCGCCCCGCACACACCGGGCCAGCGCCGGGGATGCGCCGAACAATCGGCGTGCTGGCGACCGACTGCAACGCATCGAGCTGCCGCGCCGCCAATTGGCCGCCCGACGGCGCATACAGCCGCAGCATCTCGCGCAACGCGGCGGCCCCCTGGACATCGGAATTGTCGGTCAGGCTCAGGTAGTTCAACGCCAGATGCGAGATGAAACGCCAGGCATATTCGCCGTCGCTGCGGCACGGACGCGGCGCCGTCGGGCCGACGATGCAGCGGATCGAGGCGACCGGCGCATTCACGACAACGGTGAAATCGGTGTTGCGCTTGCCCACCGGCATGGACAGCGGCAGGTCGCGGTTGGTGCACATCAGGTCCAGCCCGAGCTGGCGCAGCGAACCACGGATCGGCGCGTGATCGGCATCCACCAGGGAAACGAAGGCCTCGTGGCCGAGATAGCCCGACCGCGGTCCCCGCTGCCGGGCGCGCGAGGACAGACGGTGCGGCTGGCGGCGCAGAATATAATAGCTGCGATGCCCCGGATTGCGGCTGAGGTCATTGGCCGCATAGAACGGAAAGAACGGCTGCGCCGGTCCGCCATCGACGGAAAAGCCTTCGATCGACTTGACCGAAAACACCTCGTAGTCGAGCGGCCGCATGCGGTCCGGCACGATCATGTACTCGGTCTCGCGGTCGCTCAGGTTGATGCGGTCGCTGCGCTTGGAAAACAGGTTGATCGCCGGCGTGCAGTTGAGCTGCATGTGCTCCGGCCCGAACCCCATCAGCCCGGGCTCGCTGCGGTCGAGCATGATGATGATCTCGATGTCGTTGGACGCGCAGCGGATGGCCGATTTCTCGAGATTGCCCAGATTGAAGAACAGGAACCGCTCCGGCATCGCAAAGTATTCCTGCAACAGCCGGTAGCCGTCGAACGACACCGGCGCGCACGGCAGCAGCGCGTCCTTGGCCTCGAACCCCGCCGCCTGCAACGACCCTCGCGGCAGCTTATCCTGCCACGGCAGCGGGCGCGTGCCCGGGCGAACGACGATCGCGGTCACATGGGCCGACAACTGCTCGTACAGCCGCATCCGCGCCGTCTCGGGTCCGCCGAGATAGAAACTCAGCCGTTCCAGCGCCAGCTTGGAAACCGGGATGTCGCCGAAGCTGCGCAGGCGCAGACGAATGGCCGCGCGCGTATTGGCCTGGTCGGGCAGCCCCAGCGTCGAGACCGCCGCCGGGGAGGCGATGTATTCCGCCTCCACCACATCGATCGGCAGCAGACGCAGCTTGTGCGCGGTGCGGAACTCGCAGTTGGTCTGGTCCTCGGTCCCGAGCAGGCTGCGCAGTTCCAGCCCCGCCGGCAGTTCCACGCCCACCGGCGTGTCCTTGATGCCGGGATCAGGCGTGAACTTCACGATCGCCATCGACGGCGTCGGCGCGAAATAATGCGGATAGACCATCTGCAGCAGAGACTGCGTGAAGGTCGGGAACTCGGCTTCCATCTTGAGCTGGATGCGCGCCGTCAGGAACGCGAATCCCTCCAGCAACCGCTCGACATAGGGGTCCGCGACCTCGGCACTGGCAATATCAAGGCGCGCCGCGACCTTCGGAAATTCGGCGGCGAACTCGGCCCCCATCTCGCGCAGGAAGGTCAGCTCGCTCTCGTAGTGGCGCATCAGATGGGGGTCCATCAGCGCGCCCCCTTCACTTCATTCACCACCGCAAGCCGGGTCTCGACCTCGATCGCGGTCTCCAGATAGAGCGGTACCGGCACCGGTTGGGCCCAAAGCTCGCCCTCGATTTCGAAGACCAGCGAAGGGTTGGCATCATCCGTCATCGCCCGTGTACGTACCCGCAACGTCTCCGAGCGGATACGCGGCTCGTACGCCTCAATCGCCTCGGCCAACTGGCGTTCCAGTGCCTCGAGCCGGGCACCGGACTCGATCATACCGGCAAAACCCGGGATCCCGTAATTCAGGGTGGACTTCTCGGCCAGCGGAAATTCGCTCAGGTCATCCACCGCCGTCAGATTGGTGGTGTTCAACAACCAGCCCAGATCGCGCAGCACCGCTTGCCGCAGCTGCTGCAAGGACAGCGTCTGCTGGTCGAAATTCTCGCGCTTCTGCGTCGGCGTATGATCCGTCAAACGATCGAGCAGAGACGGCTGGAGCCGTTCACGGCCCTTCAAGCCCGACATGCATTATTCCGGAGCGGCTTCGGCGGGGGCCGAAATGGTCAGTTTCCGCACATCCATGAGGGCCGTCTCGCCGCTGTCGGTCACGAACATCCGCTGCCCGACGGGCACGGACCAATCGTCGTCCGCATCGTTCCAGTCCGTCCGGCGCGACAGCGCAATCGCCCCGTCCTCCGCCGCACTGGAGCCGGGATACCGGGTCGGGATGAAGCCAATCGCGGTGCCGCCATTGCTCCAGGTGAAATTCGCCGGCATCCAGACCTGATCGCGCAGATCAACCGGCGCCTCGCAGGTGACCGACGACAGCCGGGCAAACGGCACCCACATGTAGTTGCCGTTGACAAATACTTCCAAAACCGGGCCCAGCCGCGGATCGGCATCCGCGATCCAGCCGAACTCCGTATCGTTGATCCGCCCCGGGGTCTCGGGAGCGGCATCGAACGCCGCATCGCGAAGCCGCGCGGCCTCCTCGCCATGCCCCGCGGCCAGTTTCCGTGTCGCTTCCATCAGCAGCGGCACCCATTCGCCGGGATCGCCCAGCACCGTGGGCGAACGCTCGCCGCGAAAGACCTTCTCGCGCAGGATCTCGCAACGAATAGCGGACTGATAGGCCTGCGACATCGGCAACGCCAGCGGGTCGAGCTCGGACGCAGTGGTCAACTGCGTCAAGGCCCGATCCCACTCGCCGGTGACACAGAACATCTGGAACAGGAAAGTGCGAAGGCGTGCATCGCGCGGCGCCTTGCGTACCTCCTGCTTCAGAAGCTCCAACGCACCCCGGAGATCGCCGGAGCGAAGTGTTTCTCGAGCGTCCACGGGGTGCGTCTCTTGGTTCTTACTTGATTTCGTTAGAAATCTTATCGTCAGACGTATTGCGAACACGGTTCCAGCCACGGGTGGTGGCGGTGTCGAACGAGCCGTCCGGCTTCTGCACCGCGTACTGGATCGTCAGGCCACCGTATTCGAACGTCACCGTCTCCTTGGGCGACTCGTCGTCATGCGCCCAGCTCATCGTCTTGACGGCGACCAGCTTGAACGTGAAGGCGAGGAAGAACATGCCCGACGAACCCGTGCCGGCGCTCTTGCGCATGCCGAGACCGACCTGCTTGTACGGCTTGCCCGCGCAGGACGCCTGGTAGAAGAACGTCGACGCGTTGTCGATCTTGCGGGTGATCGAGAACGGGTTGAACGTGATCTTGCCGGCGCCGGCGCCCGAGCTCTGGCTGCCGATGTTCAGCACCTGCTCGATGTCGAAGCTGTAGTCTTCAACTTCGCAGACACCCTTGGTGTAGGTCGTCTTTTCGTTCGCGGCCGCAAGGAACGGCGCCGCGATGTCCGACGGCTCGCCGGTCTGGCCCGTGAGCGTGACCTGCGATTCGAACTGCAAGAACTTATCGTCGTAGCCCTTGAAGTACATATAGGAGTCAATAGCCATGGGAAGGTCTCCTTCGTTTGGGGATTAGGTGGTTACAACCAAGGCTCGGAACTACTTCGGCATCCGCGACACGAGACGCAGCGAAACACTCAGGCCTTCGAGCTGATAGTGCGGCTTGAGGAAGAACTTGGAGCTGTAATAGCCCGGGTTTTCCTCATTCTCCTCGACGATCACCATGCCTTCAGCCAGCGGATGCTCGGCCTTGTACTCGATCGAGCTGGTGTCGGGGCTGGAGTCGACATAGAGGTTCAGCCAAGCCTGCAACCAGGCTTGGAGCTGGCTTTTGGTCATCGCCGAACCCACCTTGTCGCGCACCATGCACTTCAGGTAGTGGGCAAAGCGGCAGCTCGCGAACAGATACGGCAGGCGCGCCGCAAGGTTGGCGTTCGCCGTCGCGGCCGGATCGTCATAGGCCTGCGGCTGCTGCAACGACTGCGCGCCGATGAAGGCGGCGAAGTCGGAGTTCTTCTTGAAGATCAGCGGCATGAAGCCGCTCTTGGCCAACTCCGCCTCGCGCCGGTCGGCAATCGCGATTTCGGTCGGGCACTTCATCGCCACGCCGCCGTCCTCGTCCGGGAACGTATGGGCCGGCAGACCCTCGACCGCGCCGCCGCTCTCGATGCCGCGGATGTTCGAGCACCAGCCATAGAGCTTGAACGCGCGGGTGATGTTGGTGGCCATCGCGTAGGCCGAGTTCGCCCAGGTATAGTGCTCCGAGGCGCCGCCGGCGGTGTCTTCCTCGAACGCGAATTCCTCGACCGGCTCGGTCGCCGCGCCATAGGGCAGTCGCGCCAGAAAGCGCGGCATGGTCAGGCCGATGTAGCGGGCATCGTCGCTCTCGCGCAGCGAGCGCCAGGCGGCGTATTCAGGGGTCTGGAAAATCTTGGTCAGGTCGCGCGGATTGGCCAGCTCGTTCCAGCTTTCCATCTGCAACACCGTCGGCGCCGCCGCGGTGATGAAGGGGGCATGCGCCGCCGCCGCGATCTGGGCGATATCGGCCAGCAGCTGCACATCCTGCGGGCTGTGGTCGAAGTAGAAGTCGCCCACCAGCGTGCCGAACGGCTCGCCGCCGAACTGGCCGAACTCTTCTTCGTAGATCCGCTTGAACACCGGGCTCTGGTCCCAGGCGGTGCCGCGGAACTTCTTGAGCGTGCGGCCCAGCTCCTTCTTGGAGATGTTGTAGACCTTGATCTTCAGCGTCTCGTCCGTCTCGGTGTTGTTGACGAGATGATGCAGACCGCGCCAGGCGCTCTCGAGCTGCTGGAAGTCCTCATGGTGCATGATCAGGTTGATCTGCGAGGTCAGCGTCGCGTCGATCGCCTTGATCATCGCCGCGATCGAGCCGAGCGCATCGTCCGAGATCAACGCGGTATCGGCCAGCGCCTGCTGCGCCAACGTCTTGACCGCAACCTCGACCGCCGACTTCGCGGTGTCGCTCTTGGGCTTGAATTCACGCGTCAGCAGGGACTCGAACTCGCTGAGATCAGCGGTCGTCGTGCCCGCTTCGTGATTGAGCTGCGTTGCGGACATCGATTATTCCCCCTTCCCGTCGGCCGGCTGCGCGGCAAGCGACTGCAACAGCGCCGGATCCTTCAGCACCTTGTTGATGAGCTCCTCGGCGCCCGACTTGCCGTCCATATAGGTCAGCAGGTTGGAAAGCTGCGTGCGCGCCTCGAGCAGCTTGGCCAGACTGTCGACCTTCTTGGCCACCGCGGCGGGCGAAAAATCGTCCATGCTCTCGAACGTGATGTCCACCGCGACATTGCCCTCGCCGGTCATGGTGTTCGGCACCATGAACGCCACCCGCGGCTTCATCGCCTTCATCCGACTGTCGAAGTTATCGACATCGATCTCCAGCATCTTGCGATCCGCAACGGCCGGAAGCGGATCCGCGGGCTTGCCCGAAAGATCGGCCATCACACCGACCACGAAGGGCAGCTGCATCTTCTTCTCGGAACCATACGTCTCGACATCGTACTCAATCTGCACCCGTGGTGCCCGATTGCGTGCGATAAACTTTTGACTGCTCGACTTTGCCACGACCTAGCGTCCTTCCCTCTCGTTGCAACCGATATCCCATACGCACGTTGTAGACATCTGTGAAGTAGATCACATTTGCCGGCGTCTGTCTCGCCTCACGGCAAGTTCATCGGCCGTGCATGGCGACTTGCATTCCAAGATATGCGGCTCTAGCCGCCATCCGCGGGCGGACCCGCAACGATCTGCGCCTGATTCAGCCCGTCCGGCGCAAGGTCGCGCAGGATGTCCATGAAATCCATCGTCGACAGCCGCCGCGCCCGATCGATCAGCATCGGCAACGGACTGGACGGTTCATAGGACCGGAAATACGACGATGCCAGCTCCAGCAGATACAGCGCGTCGTCCCGCGTGGTCACCGAGGAGACCGAGCGGATGTTGAACCCGCCGCGCCCGCCGCTGCGCCGACCGGACGACGCCACCGCGACATCGCCGCCATCGTCCTCCTGGTCGCCCTCCCCGCCACCACCGGCCACCGCGGCCTCCTCCTCCGGCGCGTCGGCCGCCGGTTCGAAGGCCTTCAGTTCCTTCTGGATGTCGAGCAGCATCTTGCGCAGGTTGGTGAAATCCGGCGCATTGCCCGAGCCGGCATGGGCGTCGAACACGTTCGGCAACTTGCCGATCTCGACCACCGCGAGGCTCACGCTGTCGCGCACCAGTTGCAGGCGCTCTGGGTTGGTGCGGCTGAAGGCGCCACGGATCAGCGCCTCGCTCGGCTTCTCCTTGCCCTCTTCCGGCTCCAGCGTGCCGCGGAACACCGCGATATCGCGGAACCTGATCGGCCCGGTCTGCGGGCTGGTGGCCAGCGGCAGATCGCGCATCGGGCGCAGCACATTGGCCGGATCCTGCAGGCGGAACAGCGCGTTGGCGCGCAAGGTCGGGTCGTTGTCGTCCTCGGGGTCGAGCTGCGGATGCACATGATCCCAACGCTCCTCGATCTGCAACCGGATCTGCGCCAGCACCTCGGCGAACGCCGGAATGCCGTAAAGGTTCAGCCGCGCGATCGCCAGATGCGTCATCACCCTCAGGTCGCGGGTGCGGCCCTGCAGCGCCGCGGCGAGGCTTTCGGCCTGCTTCCAGTCGGCCGGTTCGGCCGGGATGATGGTGTCGCCGTACTGCTGTTCCGGCTTGCCACGCGAGGCCCGTTCGAGGGCGCCGAAATCGGGATCAAGCTCCAGGTTCTCGCCCGCCGGCGATCCATCGGAGATGTCAGGGAGCAGGGAAATCGCATCCAACGCCATGTCAGGCCCCCGGATCGTTGCACCGGCCGCGGCGGCGGCCGCACCGTCGTCTGTCCTATGGTGCCAGGACGGTCCGGCACCTGTCCAGCTTCATGGCGGATAGACCGTTGCCGGGGAAGGGGGAATCTAGGCCGATAACGAAATTGTACATCCAGCCGGCCGCCGCCGCTTTCAGATCGCTCCGGCACGCAATTGTCCGTTGCATCCTGAGCCCGCGCCCCGGTAGGAAAGAGCACCGCGGGCGGAGGGCCACCATGTTGAAGAATCTCGAACATCACGAGCATGCCGAGCACATGACACACGGCCATGGCGACGACCATGGCCGCGCCGACAAGGCCGAACATAACAACCAGATGGCCGCCCTCCTGGTCGCGGTGCTCGCCGCCGGCCTCGCCATCACCGAGCAGGCCGCGCGCCATGCCGAGATCAGGGTGCAGCAGAACGCCATCTTCGCCACCGACGCCTGGGCCCAATACCAGGCAAAGTCGACCCGCGGCACCTTCTCCAAGGATATGTCCGACCTCATTCTCACCCTCGGCGCCGCCGAGCCGGCCGTGCTCGAACGGCGCGCCAAGCTGATCGAAAGCCTCAAGCGCGACCAGGATCGCTACGAAAAAGACCCCAAGGACGGCAAGGGCGCGATCGCCAAGCGGGCCGAGGCCTTCGAGCATGAGCGCGACCACTCGCTCGAACAGACCCACGCCTATCACAACGGCGCCGCGGCGATGGAGCTCGGCATCGTCCTGTCCACCGCCTCGGCCATCATCAAGTCCAAGATGCTCGTGCGCATCGCCCTCGGCCTGGGCATCTTCGGCCTGATCATCGCGATCCTGGGGTATGTCGAGCCCGAATACGCGACCTTCTGAGGAGCGTCAGCCGTCGGGGAAATCGAACCCGCCGGTGAGCATCGCCGTCGTCGTATGCGGCCCCGGCAGCCCGGTGCAGCGGAAATGCACCGGCGCCATCCGCTCCGACCCGCGGCACCACCACACCGACTGGCCCGGCCCGGGCGGCAGGCGGCTGCGCTCGGCCAGGGGATCAGGATTGGCCACCGGCCATTCGCCGTCGAGATCGAGATGCCACTGCCCCGATCGCGCGCCAGGACCGGCCGCCAGCAGCGGCGCCCCCAGCGCGGTCAACGCGGCATCGAGGTCGTCGGGATCGGCGTCATCGTCCAGCGCGCCCAGGATCAGCCCCTCCGCGGCGCGCGACCAGTCGAGCGTGGCGGCATCGTCGCAATAGCCGGCCGCCGCGGCCGCGATGATCGAAAACGGGAAATAGCGGCCGACCCGGTCCACGCTGGCGACCAGCACGCCCACCGCGCCGCCGGGCGCCACCAGGCCGCTGCCCAGGCTGAAATGCCACAGCGGCGCCGTCAGCCAGGCATCCGGCCACTCCGCCTCCAGTGCCTCCCGCCCGGCCAGAACGAGACCTGCCAGCCAGTCCTCCCAGGCCTGCTGGATTCCGCCCGGGACCCGGCGGCTGATGAAATCGCCGCGGCCGGGGATTTTGCCGAAAAACCCGGGGGGCACCATCAGCCCTGCTCCGGTGCGCGGCGGGGGCGGTCTGCGTCAGGGGCCACAACACTCTCCTTGTTCGCGCCGGCGGCGGTTGTTGCGCCATTGTCGTACATCGCGCCCCTCGCGGCAATCGCGGCCGTGCCGGGGCAGCCTCAACCGCCAAACAGCGTCGCCACCAGGATGCGTTTGGCCTCGCCCACCACCGCCGCCCGGCCGCCCGGATCGGCCTGCTCGAAGGCGCAGGCGAGGAGACGGTCACCGATCTCGATGGCCAGCCGCAGCCGCAGTTCGAACGCCGCGGTGATCTCCACGCCGTAGGCCTCGGTCAGGAAGCCGCGCACCATCTCGGAGACTTCGCCCGAACCGGCATAGGCATCGCGGGTGGAGCGGCTGACATGGCGGCCGCCCCCCGGCGCGCCGAAGGCGACGGTGCGAAAATCCGGGTGCGCCGCGAGATACTCCACGAACGCATCGAGGATCGCGCCGAGAAACGCCGCCGGATCAGCGGGGAACGCCAGCATCATCCGCCCCGCCAGCGCCTCCTGGAACGTCTCCATATGGCTCAGCGCGATCGCGTCCACGATTGCCTGCTTGTCTGGGAAAAACCGATAAAGCGCGCCGACCGACACCTGGGCGGCCGCCGCAATGCCGGCCGTGGTCAGCAGCTCGACCGGCTGCCCCCCCGCCAGCAGCCCGGCCGTGGCGGCAAGAACCTTCTGCACCGTCTCCTGGCTGCGGCCCTGGACCGGCGTGCGGCGGATGGATTGGCTGGTCGACATGGCGGTTGACGTTGTCCGGCGAGATGAATAGAACGCGACGTCTCATTCGCATTTCGAGGGCGCCATGTCCATTCCCCTGCATCAGGCTCTTCGCGTCGGCGCCTATGTCGTCAAGCAGCACCTCATCGGCCGCAAGCGCTATCCGCTGGTGCTGATGCTGGAGCCGCTGTTCCGCTGCAACCTCGCTTGCGCCGGCTGCGGCAAGATCGACTATCCGGCGGAAATCCTGAACCAGCGGCTGTCCGTCGCCGAGTGCCTCGAGGCGGTGGACGAGTGCGGCGCCCCGGTGGTGGTGATCGCCGGCGGCGAGCCGCTGCTGCACAAGGAGATCGACGAGGTCGTGCGCGGCATCATCGCGCGCAAGAAATACGTCATCGTCTGCACCAACGCGCTGCTGCTCGAGAAGAAGATGGAGCTGTTCAAGCCCAACAAGTTCTTCTCCTGGTCGGTCCATCTCGACGGCAACCGCGAAGACCACGACAAGTCGGTCTGCCAGGACGGCGTCTATGACCGCTGCGTCGCCGCCATCGGCAAAGCCAAGGCGGCCGGCTTCCGCACCATCATCAACGCGACCTTGTTCAACCAGGCCGATCCCGAGCGGATGGCGCGGTTTTTCGACGATGTGATGGAGATGGGGATCGACGGGATCTCGGTCTCCCCCGGCTATGCCTACGAACGCGCGCCGGACCAGCAGCATTTCCTCAACCGCAAAGCCACCAAGGACCTCTTCCGCGGCATCTTCTCGCGCCAGAAGACGGCCAAGCGGAAATGGGAATTCAACCAGTCCGACCTCTTTCTCGACTTTCTCGCCGGCAACCAGACCTACCACTGCACCCCTTGGGGCAACCCGACGCGGACCTATTTCGGCTGGCAGCGGCCGTGCTACCTGCTCGGCGAAGGCTACACCAAGACCTTCAAGGAATTGATGGAAACCACCGACTGGGACGCCTACGGCACCGGCAACTATGAGAAATGCGCGGATTGCATGGTCCACTCCGGCTATGAGGCGACGGCGGTGATGGATTCGGTGAAACACCCGCTGAAGGCCGCCAGGGTGGCCCTGCGCGGCCCAAAGACCGCGGGACCGATGGCCCCGGACGTCTCGATCGAGGGCCAGCGACCAGCGGAATTCGTCTTCTCGCGCCATGTCGAAAGCGCGATGGAGAAGATCCGGCACCAGAAGAAGACCCCCGAGCCGGCCGAAGCCGCCGAATAGCCCGCGGTCCATCCGCCCAGGGTTGCCAGCGCGACGGTTCGGCGCCACGTTCCCCCGGCGAATGGAGCGCGGCGGCGGAGGACAGGCGGTCATGACGATGCTGGATATGGTTGTGGCCCTGGACCGTGACATCGCCCTGCTGCTGAACGGCTGGGCCACGCAAGCGAGCACCGCCAACCGCCTGATCGTGCTGATCAGCGGGAACAACGCCGTGAAAATGGCGCCGTTCCTGTTTATCGCCGCATTCTACTGGAACGTCGCCCCGGTCGCGGCGAATCGCCGGATCGTGATCAACGGCCTGATCGGCATCTTCGTCGCCTTCTTCATCGGCCGCTTCCTGCAAGTCTCGCTGCCCTTCCGGGCACGGCCAATCCACGACCCGGCGATCGACCTGCATCTGGCGGCGGGGCTGGCCCCGGATACGCTGGGGGGATGGAGTTCGTTCCCCTCTGACCATGGTGCGATTTTCGCCGCCCTGATCGGACTCGCCTTCGCACTGTCCCGCCCGGTCGGCGTGCTGGCGACACTCCACACGCTGATCCTGGTGCTCGGCGTGCGCGTCTATATCGGCGTGCATTACCTGTCCGACGTGCTCGGTGGAATGGCCATCGGTCTGCTCACCGCGGCGATCATGCAGTGCCCCCCGGTACAGCGGCGGTTCGCCCCCGGGCTGGAGGCGTTGGAGGCGCGTTACCCGGCCCTGTTCTACGGCTGCGCGGTGGTGTTCCTGGCCGAACTGATGGACATGTTCGACGACGTGCGGGAATTCGCCTCGGTGGCCAAAGCCATGCTGCAAGGCAACTTCTGATCGCTCACCCCACCCGCAGGCTCTCGTACACCAGCACCTCCTCGCCCTCCCGCATATATGCCTCGTGCAGCACCATCCCGATGCCCCCCAGCACCTGGCGCGAGGCGATATTGCTCGCCCGCGCCACCGCGATCACCCGAGCCAGCCCAGCCCGCTCATGGGCAAACCGCAGCGCCGCCCCGGCCGCCTCGCTCGCGTAGCCCCTCCCCTGCCCCGCCGCCGCCACGGCAAACCGCAACGCAATCCCCCGCCCGTCCGGCCGTCCGTGCAGCCCGACATAGCCAACGAACCCCTCGCCCGCCGCCTCCCGCACCGCCCACATCCCGACCCCATGGCGGCCCCAGAACATGATGTCCTCCGCGAGATCCGCCGCACACTCCAGCGGCGAACGCACGCCCCCCAACATCACCGCATACACCAACGGATTGCCCTTCAAAGCCACCAAATCCGGCAAATCCAAATACGACACCGGCCGCATCACCAACCGACCCGTTCGCACGACCCAGGTCTGGTTCATGGGAGGATCGGGGGAAAGGCAAGCAAGGCGGGGGCTTTGCCCCTCGACCCCACCAGGAGCCGGGGGCCCCTGGACCCCCTTCTATTAAGGCAGTTCTTGAATTGAAGAGGGGGCCGTCCAAGCGCCATCAAGCGCTCGGTTGGCCCCCTCTTCAATTCAAGAACCTCTTCAACGGATGCGGGTCTGGGGGCTCCGAGCCCCCAGCGGGTCCAGGGCAGAGCCCTGGCCTTGCTTGCCTTTCCTCCCATCGGCCCATGACCTCAGGACCTAGCGTGCGAGCGGGCGGTATTTGATGCGGTGGGGTTCGGTGGCGTCGGCGCCGAGGCGGCGGCGTTTGTCTTCTTCGTAGGCTTGGAAGTTGCCTTCGAACCATTCGACGTGGCTGTCGCCTTCGAAGGCGAGGATGTGGGTGGCGAGGCGGTCGAGGAACCAGCGGTCATGGGAGATGACGACGGCGCAGCCGGCGAAGTCCATGAGGGCTTCTTCGAGGGCGCGCAGCGTGTCGACGTCGAGATCGTTGGTGGGTTCGTCGAGGAGGAGGACGTTGGATTCGGATTTGAGCATCTTGGCGAGGTGGACGCGGTTGCGTTCGCCGCCGGAGAGGATGCCGACTTTTTTCTGCTGGTCGGAGCCTTTGAAGTTGAAGGCGCCGACATAGGCGCGCGAGGCGACGGCGCGTTTGCCGAGATAGATGATGTCGGTGCCGCCGGAGATTTCTTCCCAGACCGATTTGGTGGGGTCGAGGCTGTCACGGGACTGGTCGACGTAGCCGAGTTTGACGGTTTCCCCGAGGCGGAGCGCGCCGGAGTCGGGGACGTCTTGGCCGGTGATCATGCGGAAGAGGGTGGTTTTGCCGGCGCCGTTGGGGCCGATGACGCCGATGATGCCGCCGGGGGGGAGTTTGAAGTTGAGGTTTTCGATAAGCTCGCGATCGCCGAAGCCTTTGCAGAGGTTTTCGGCTTCGATCACGGTGCCGCCGAGGCGGGGGCCGGGGGGGATGACGATTTCGGCGACGCCCATCTGCTGCTCCTGCGATTTCTGCAGGAGTTCCTCGTATTTCTGGATGCGGGCTTTCGACTTGGTTTGCCGCGCGCGGGGGGTGGAGGCGATCCACTCCTTTTCCTCGGCGAGCGCGCGCATGCGGGAGGTTTCTTCTTTTTCCTCCTGTTGCAGGCGCTTGGATTTCTGGTCGAGCCAGGAGGAGTAGTTGCCCTCGAACGGGAAGCCGCGGCCGCGCTCGAGTTCGAGGATCCAGTTGGTCACGTTCTCGAGGAAGTAGCGGTCATGGGTGACGACGAGGACGGTGCCGGCGAAGTTGCGCAGGGTTTTTTCGAGCCAGGCCACGGATTCGGCGTCGAGATGGTTGGTCGGTTCGTCGAGCAGCAGGATGTCGGGTTTTTCGAGGAGGAGCCGGCAGAGCGCGACGCGGCGGCGTTCGCCGCCGGAGAGTTTGGTGACGGGGCTGTCGGCGGGGGGGCAGCGCAGGGCGTCGAGCGCGATGTCGACGCGGCGGTCGAGCTCCCAGCCGTCCTGGGAATCGATGATTTCCTGGAGGTCGGCCTGTTCGGCGAGGAGGGTGTTCATTTCCTCGTCGTCCATGGGTTCGGCGAATTTGTTGGAGATTTCGTTGAAGCGGTCGAGCGCGGCCTTGAGTTCGGTGAAGGCGAGTTCGACGTTTTCGCCGACGGTCTTGTCTTCCTCGAGATGCGGCTCCTGCTGGAGGTAGCCGATCTTGATGCCTTCGGCGGCCCAGCATTCGCCGCCGTATTCGGTCTCGATGCCGGCCATGATTTTGAGCAGGGTGGATTTGCCGGCGCCGTTGACGCCGAGGACACCGATTTTGACGCCGGGGAGGAAGGAGAGAGTGATGCCTTTGAAGACCTCGCGCCCGCCGGGGAAGGCCTTGGTGAGGTCCTTCATCACATAGACGTACTGGTAGCTGGCCATGGGATGGCTCCTGCGGGTCGGGCGTGTGTTCGGGGGGTGTTCTAAGGGCGCAGGCGCCGGGAGGCAATCAGGTGGGCGGCTTGCCGGTCAGCTTCGCGAAGACCTGGCGGTCCTTGTTGTCGCGCATCAGCATGGTGAAGCCGACGATGGTATCGAGGCCGAGGCCGCGGGGGAGGCCGGTGTCTTCGTCGGGCGTGATGTCGCCGTAGGCGGCGCCCGAGACTTTTTCCCATTTGCCGGCGGGTTTTTTGGCTTCGATGTGGACCACGGTGGCTTTGAGCAGCATGCGCACGATGGCCTCCTTGGGGGCGGAGGGTTTGGTCAGGCACGGGTTGCCGGCGATGATTTGCCAGCCGTTGGCCAGCGCCCAGGTGGTGAGTTCGGCCTTGTCCATGGCGGTTGGTCCTTGGTCGCGTCCCCCGGCCGGAGCCGGGGGACGCGGTTTTGGCTTAGTATTCGGCGTCGGTGTTGGCGGTCTCGGCCGGACGCTCGACCTTGTCCGCGATCATCGCCTGGGTGGTGATGAGCAGGGCGCCGACGGAGGCGGCGTTTTGCAGGGCGGCACGGACGACCTTGGTGGGGTCGATGATGCCGGCCTTGACCATGTCGAGATAGGTGCCGGTCTGGGCGTCGAAGCCCCAGTTGTAGCTGTCCTTTTCGAGCACCTTGCCGGAGATCACGGCGCCGTCTTCGCCCGCGTTCTGGGCGATCTGGCGCAGCGGCGCGAGGGCGGCCTTGCGGACGATCTCGATGCCGTGCTTCTGCTCCTCGTTCTCGGCCTTGAGCTTGGCGAGCACCAGGCTGGCACGGGCCAGGGCGACGCCGCCGCCGGGGACGATGCCTTCTTCGACGGCCGCGCGGGTGGCGTGCAGCGCGTCGTCAACGCGATCCTTGCGCTCCTTCACCTCGACCTCGGTCGAGCCGCCGACGCGGATGACGGCGACGCCGCCGGCGAGCTTGGCCAGGCGTTCCTGCAGCTTCTCCTTGTCGTAGTCGGAGGTGGTTTCCTCGACCTGGGCGCGGATCTGGGTGCAGCGGGCGACGATGTCGGATTTTTTGCCGACGCCCTCGATGACGGTGGTGTTGTCCTTGTCGATCAGGATGCGCTTGGCCTTGCCGAGCATGTCCAGCGTGACGGACTCGAGCTTGATGCCGAGGTCTTCGCTGATGACCTGGCCACCGGTGAGGATCGCGATGTCTTCGAGCATCGCCTTGCGACGATCACCGAAGCCCGGCGCCTTCACGGCCGCGACCTTGAGGCCGCCGCGCAGCTTGTTCACCACCAGGGTGGCGAGCGCCTCGCCCTCGACGTCCTCGGCGATGATCAGCAGCGGGCGGCCGGACTGGACGACGGCTTCGAGGAGGGGGAGCAGGGTTTGCAGGCCGGAGAGCTTCTTTTCGTGGATCAGGATGTAGGGCTGCTCCAGCTCGACGGTCATCTTCTCGGCGTTGGTGATGAAATACGGGCTCAGATAGCCGCGGTCGAACTGCATCCCCTCGACCACGTCCACGGTGGTCTCGAAGCCCTTGGCCTCCTCGACGGTGATCACGCCGTCGGTGCCGACCTTCTCGA
>CAIYSR010000159.1 GCA_903928895.1 uncultured Rhodospirillales bacterium
CGATCTTGCCCGTGAGGAAAGAATTGATGGGCTTCGCCCGCCTCCGCACGCGAGATCGCGGGCTTCCAACTGAAGGTCAGTGATCCGGCCGCTTAAATGAATGGGGTCCAGGGGCCTACGGCCCTTGGCCGGCGGAGCCTGCCTTGTTCGCTTCGCTTTCACCCGATTGCCCTGGCGCGCCGCGTCGGTCCAACGAAAAGGGGCGCGGAAGGTTTCCCTTCCGCGCCCCATCTCGCATCAGTCATGCCGGCTCAGGCGGACTTCGCCATGATCTCGTCGGCGATGTTGCGCGGCACCGGATCGTAGTGATGGAACTGCATGGTGAAGGAGGCGCGCCCCTTGGTCATCGAGCGCAGATCGGAGATGTAGCCGAACATTTCCTTCAGCGGCACATGGGCGCGGACCATCACCGTCGAACCCGAGCTCTCCTGGTTCTGGATCTGGCCGCGGCGGCGGTTGAGATCGCCCACGCAGTCGCCCACGTGATCGTTCGGGGTGGTCACTTCGACGTCCATGATCGGTTCGAGAATGATCGGGCCGGCCTTCTTCATGCCCTCGCGGAAGCAGGCCTTGGCGGCGATTTCGAACGCGAGCGCGCTCGAGTCGACGTCATGGTACTTGCCGTCGATCAGCGTGTACTTGAAGTCCACCGTCTGGAACCCGGCGAGCACGCCGGTATCGGCCTGCACCCGGATGCCCTTTTCGACCGCCGGGATGTATTCCTTCGGCACCGTGCCGCCGACCACCTTGTTCTCGAAGGCGACGCCGGCGTTGCGCTCCTGCGGCTCGAAGACGATCTTGACTTCGGCGTACTGGCCCGAGCCGCCCGACTGCTTCTTGTGGGTGTAGGTCTCGGTGTGCGACTTGCTGATGGTCTCGCGATAGGCCACCTGCGGCGCGCCGATGTTGGCGTCGACGCCGTATTCGCGCTTCAACCGGTCGATGATGATCTCGAGATGCAGCTCGCCCATGCCGGACAGGATGGTCTGGCCGGTCTCCTGGTCGGTCTTGAGGCGCAGCGAGGGGTCCTCGGAGGCCAGCTTCTGCAGCCCGAGCGTCATCTTCTCGACGCCGTCCTTGGTCTTGGGCTCGACCGAGATGTCGATCACCGGTACCGGGAACGCCATCCGCTCCAGCACCACCGGATCATCGGCGGAGGCCAGCGTGTCACCGGTCACGGTGTCCTTCAGGCCGACGAAGGCCGCGATGTCGCCGGCCGAGACTTCCTTGATCTCGGCGCGCTTGTCGGCATGCATCTGGAACATGCGGCCGACGCGTTCCTTCTCGTCCTTGGTGGTGTTCATCACCGTGTCGCCGCTGCGCAGCGTGCCGGCATAGACGCGCACGAAGGTCAGCGCGCCGTATTTGTCATTGATGATCTTGAAGGCGAGGCCGGCGAACGGGGCGTTGGGATCGGCCTTGATCCGGCGGCGGTCGGAATGCTCGCCGTCCTCTTCGCCCTCGCCCGCGGCGATGGAGATGCCAGGCACATCGATCGGGCTCGGCAGATAGTCGAGCACCGCGTCGAGCAGCGGCTGGACGCCCTTGTTCTTGAACGCCGTGCCGCACAGCACCGGGCGGAACGCGCCCGAGATGGTGCCGGTCTTGATCGCGCGCTTGAGGGTCTCGACCTTGACGTCGCCGTGCTCGAAATACTCTTCCATGCCGGCGTCGTCGACCGACAACGCGGTGTCGAGCAGCAGCTGGCGGTATTCGGCGGCCTGCTCGGCCAGCTCCTCGGGGATCGGCTCGTCATGATACTTCGCGCCGAGCTCGCCGCCTTCCCAGATGATCGCCTTCATCTCGATCAGGTCGACCACGCCGAGGAACTTGTCCTCGATCCCGATCGGCAGCTGCAGCGGCAGCGCCACGATGTCGAGCTTCTCCTTCAGCGTGGCGAAGGCGCGGTAGAAGTCGGCGCCGGTGCGGTCGAGCTTGTTGATGAAGATGATGCGCGGCACGTTGTAGCGGTCGGCCAGGCGCCAGTTGGTTTCGGACTGCGGCTGCACCCCGGCGACGCCCTCGATGATGAACACCGCGCCGTCGAGCACGCGCAAGCTGCGGTTCACTTCGATGTTGAAGTCGATATGGCCGGGGGTGTCGATGATGTTGATGCGGTGGTCCTTCCACTCGCAGGTCACCGCCGCCGAGGTGATCGTGATGCCGCGCTCACGCTCCTGCGCCATGTAGTCGGTCGTGGTGTTGCCGTCGTGCACTTCACCGATCTTGTGCGACACGCCGGTGTAATACAGGATCCGCTCGGTCGTCGTGGTCTTGCCGGCATCGATATGCGCGGTGATGCCGATATTGCGGATCTTCTCGAGCTCGGTAATAGCCACGAAGGCCTCCATCTGCCCCGGCGGAAGGGGCGTTTCTGCCCCAGGCCAACGTCACCCGGGGGGGTCAAACTCAACAGGGGGACAAAACACAACGGGCGCGGCAAGGCCCCCTGCCCTGCGCACCCACGGCCCGACGCCATCGCCGACCTGATTCGCGCCGTGAAATGCCCTTCTGCCGGGCGTTTTGCAAGCACCTATTGCCTCCACCCGCCCGACCGCCGAGCATGGCTGCCCGCCGCCCGCGGCCTTGCCGAATTTTCATGCCCCGGCGCGGCCAACCCGGGGTAGGATTCCCGCCATGGACACGCCAGCAGCCCACGCCCTGATCCGCTTCGGCCTCGGCCGCCGGGGCGGCGAGCCGCTGCCGGCCGCCCCCCACGCGTGGCTCGCCCGCCAGTTGGAAGGCCCCGACCCCGCCTTCGCCGCCCCCTGCCACAGCGCCGCCGAGGGCGTCCTTGCCATCCGCGCCTTCAACATGCGCCAGGTGACCGGCGCCACTGACAACCCGGTGCGCGAGATTTTTCGCGCCGACACCGCCGCCGCCATCGAAACCCTGCTCACCACCGAGTCCCCCTTCCGCGAACGCCTAGTCTGGTTCTGGGCCAACCACTTCACCGTCAGCACCCGTCGCCCGCTGGTTGCGGCCCTCGTCAACAGCCATATCCGCGACGCCATCCGCCCGCATGTCACCGGCCGCTTCGCCGACATGCTGCACGCCGTGATGCGTCACCCCGCGATGCTTTTCTATCTCGACAACCAGGCCTCCATCGGGCCCGACAGTCAGGCCGGCAAGCGCCAGCGCAAGGGTCTCAACGAGAACCTCGCCCGCGAATGTCTTGAACTCCACACCGTCACGCCGGCGGCGAAATACAGCCAGGCCGACGTTACCGCCTTCGCCCGCGTCCTGACCGGCTGGTCGATCGCCTACGAGCCCGCCAACAACCCGGGCTTCATCTACCGCGCCAACGCCCATGAACCGGGCGCCCAGATCGTGATGGGCCAGAGCTGGGACGGCGGCGAGGCTGCCGGCCTCGCCGCGCTGACCTGGCTCGGCCACCACCCCGCGACCTATCACAACATCGCCATCAAACTGGTGCGCCACTTCACCGCCGACACCCCGGCGCCCGCCGCCGTCGCCGCCATCGAAACCGTGCTTCGCCGCACCGACGGCGACCTCAAGGCGGCCAGCCTCGCGCTCCTCGACCTCAAGGAGGCGTGGCAGCCCCTGACCAAGCTGCGCACCCCGTTCGACTACGTCCTCGCCGTCGTCCGCGCACTCGACCTGCCACCCGGCAACCGGCCCGACATCAACGCCATCATGGGCGGCCTCGGCCAGTCCCTGCACAACGCCCCGCTGCCCAACGGTTGGTCCGACGTCGCACCCGACTGGGCGGCGCCCGAGGCCATGCTGCGCCGGATCGACTGGGCCTACGCGGTTGCCGCCCGTACCAAGGCGCTCGATCCGGTCGCCACCGCCGAGAGCAGCCTCGGGCCGCTACTGCCCGCGGCCACCCGCGAACAGATCGCCCGCGCCGGCTCCCACCGCGAGGCGATGACCCTGCTGCTCGCCGCGCCCGAATTCCAGCGCCGCTGACGGAGACCGCCATGCCCGCCCCCACCCGCCGCGCCACCCTTCTCGGCCTCGCAAGCAGCCTCTCCGCCGCCGGCCTCGGCTTCGGCCGCTGCAATCTCGCCTTCGCCGCCGCCGCCACCGAGCAGCGCTTCGTCGTCATCCTCCTGCGCGGCGCCCTCGACGGGCTCGCCGCCGTCCAGCCCTACGGCGACAAGGCGCTGGCCGGACTGCGCGGCGAGCTCCTCCTGCCCGAGCCCGGCCACGGCACCGACAAGGACCGCGCTTTGCTCGACCTCGGAGGCTTCCACGGCCTGCACCCTGCGCTGGCCGGCATGCATGCGCTCTACCAGGCCAATGAACTCGCCGTCGTTCACGCCGTCGCCGGCTCCTACCGCAGCCGTAGCCATTTCGACGCCCAGGACTATCTCGAATCGGGCGCCGAGCACCGCATGAACAGCGGCTGGCTCAACCGCGCCGCGGCCTTGCTCCCCGCCCGCCCCGGCGGCTCCGACACCGCCCTTTCGGTGGGCGCCTCCGTCGCGCTTCTGCTGCGCGGCCCTGCCCCGGTCGGCACCTGGCTGCCGCAATCCTTTGCCCAGCCCGACCCTGCTCTCTATCGGGCCCTGGCCGCCCTGCATCACGCCGATGCCATCACCGGCCCCGCTGTCACCAATGGCCTGCGCGAGCGCGGCTTCACCGAGGCGGTACTGAACGGCACCGAGCCGCCGAAGGACAAGTACAGCTTCCCCAATCTCGCCCGCGCCGCCGGCAAGCTGCTCGCCGCCGCCGACGGCCCACGCATCGCCGCCCTCGAGATCGGTGGATGGGACACCCATGCCGGCCAGAAGGGGCGCCTGCCCGGCGTTCTCGCGACCCTCGACAACGGCATCATCGGCCTCAAGGAGGGTCTCGGCGCCGCCTGGAGCCGCACCGCCGTTCTGGTGATGACCGAGTTCGGCCGCACCGTGCGCGTCAACGGCACCAACGGCACCGATCACGGCACCGGCGGCGTTGCCTTCCTTGCCGGCGGTGCGATCGCCGGCGGCCGTATCCTCGGCACCTGGCCCGGCCTGGCGCCGGATCACTTGTTCGAAAACCGCGACCTCGCCCCCACCACCGACCTGCGGAGCCTCGCCAAGGGCCTGCTCGCCGGCCATTTCAACCTGCAAGCCGCCCGCCTCGCCCCCGTCTTCCCCGACAGCGACGCCGCCGCCCCGATGAAGAACCTGCTGCGCACCTGACCTTGCCGAGCCCGCCCGGGCGGGACATCGTGGCGCCAACAACCCCCGGGGGAACCAGCACCATGACCCACATCCTGCCGGGCCTGCTCGGCCTTGCCTTGCTCGCCCTCGCCGCCGCCCCTTCCGCCGCCGAGCCCGCCCGCTTCGTCGCCGCCTGGACCGGCTCCGTCCAGGGTCCCTACCCCGTCGGCAATCCGACCGCCCAGCCTGACCTCCGCTTCGCCCTGCACGATCCCGCCCGCGGCGCCTCCAACCAGTCCTTCCGCCTCATTGTGCGGCCCGACATCTGGGGCAACCAGACCCGCATCCGCCTCTCCAACGCCTTCGGCACCCGGCCGGTCACCTTCGAGGCGGTCCATATCGGGCTGCAACTCAGCGGCAGCGCCCTGGTCCACGGCACCAACCGCCCCGTCACGTTCGCAGGCAAGCACAGCGTCACCGTCGCCCCCGGCGCCCATGTCCTGTCCGACCCGGTCAGCCTGCCCTTCGTCCCCAACCCCAACCTCACCCTCCTCGCCGGCCGCCGCCTCGCAATCTCCTTCCATGTCGCCGGCGAGAGCGGCCCGATGACCTGGCACGCCAAGGCCCTCACCACCTCGTACATCGCCCCGCCCGGCACTCCGCCGCGCGGCGCCGAGGAGGCCGAGACCGGTTTCCCGTTCTCCACCACCTCCTGGTATTTCCTCGACGCGGTCGAAATGTCCGCCCCACCCGGCACCAAGGCTGTCGTTGCTCTGGGCGACAGCATCACCGATGGCACCGCCTCCACCCTCAACGGCGACGACCGCTGGCCCGATGTCTTCGCCCGCCGCCTGCACGGCATCTACGGCCAGCGCTTCGCCGTGGTGAATGCCGGCATCGGCGGCAACCAGGTCACCGGCCCGGCCGAGTACGGCCCGGCCCGCCCCGCCAATGGCGGCCCCTCCGCCCTCGCCCGCCTGGAGCGCGACGTCATCAGCCTCGGCCAGGTCGGCGCCGTGATCTGGCTCGAAGGGATCAACGATCTCGGCACCGGCGGCGCCAGCGCTGCCGCCGTCGAAGCCGGCGTGCGCGAGGGCGTCAAGCGCCTGCGCGCCCGCATCCCCGGCGTGCGCATCTTCATGGCCACCCTGACCTCGGCGCTGCACAGCACACCAAGCCACGGCACGCCCGAGGTCGAGGCCCGGCGGCAGGCCTATAACCGCTTCATCCGCACCACCGACATCTTCGACGGCGTGCTGGACTTCGACGCCATCACCATCGACCCTGCGACCGGCGAACTGAAGCCCGAGTTCCAACCCAATTCCTCCACCGGCGGCCCTGGCGACAAACTCCACCCCAACCGCGCCGGGTACCTGGTCATGGGACACGCCATCGAACCCAAAACCATCGTCGGCAAATAGACACCCGCCGTCCATCGGCGGTTGATCGCGCGCCGGGCTGGCCGGCGCCGCCGCGCTGAACGCTCGTGGCATCGGCGCGTCCAGCGGTCGTCGCTGACACGGGCGCATGCCTTCGCGTCTCGTCGCCCCCCCTGGCCGCTTTGCGCTCTGGGAGGGTAGCGAAGTTCGCGGAACCGGTTAGTCTGCGCCGGCACCCCGCGAAGAGGATGAGATGAAGCTGACAATCCGGCTCGCCTTGCGCGACTGGGACTACATGACGCCCCTCGTCCTCGGCGACGTCACCTCCAATCGCCTGGACGTGCGTGTCGACCGCGTGGCGGCGCTCCCAGACGATCTCGCGACCAGTGTCGAGTACGACGCGAGCGAAATGTCGCTCAGCCGATACACCACGGCGTGGGCGCGCGGCGAGACGGGAGTGTTCGGTGTGCCGAACTTCATCATGCGCGGTTTTCGCCATCGCTGCGTGATCACGGCGCGCGACAGCAGACTGACCCGGCTCGCCGACCTGCGGGGACGGCGGATCGGTCTCGCGGGATGGCAGGATTCGGGCAATACCTGGACCCGGGCGGCATTGGAGCATGACGGCGTCGGCATCGAGGATGCGCACTGGATCGTCGGCCGTCTGTCGCCCGACCATCCGAGCATCGACCGCGTCGGCCGCTACGCTCGGCCCGGCCGGATCGAGACGCTGCCGGGCGATCCGCCGATCCTCGATCTGTTGCTGGAGGGCAAGCTCGACGCCGTGTTCACGCCGTTCATGCCCGACGGGTTCTACGGCCGGGACGCCCGGTACCGCCATCTCGTCGCCGATTTGCGCGCCGCCGAGCGCGCCTATTTCGCCGCCGTCGGCTACGTGCCGGGCATCCATGTTCTTGGCATCAAGGCCGATCTGGCGCGGCAGCACCCTTGGCTGGCGCAAGAACTGAGCGACTTGATCGATGCCTCCCAGCGCCTCTGGCACGACAAGCGCTGCCGCTACGCCGACACCACGCCTTGGATCATCGACGAACTCGGCCAGTGCGCGCGCGACCTGCCGGAGCGGTGGAACGCCAGCGGTCTCGAGGCCAATCGCCGAATGGTCGCAGCCTTTATCGAGCAGGCCCGCCACCAGGGCCTGATGGACACCGACATTACGCCCGACACTCTGTTTCCCGCCTGTACCGTCTAAAGGAAAAACGCCATGTTCGACCGGATCTTGCTGCTCGTCCTGCTGCTCGCCGCGGCGCCGGCGCTCGCCGAGCCGGACCAGGCGCTGCGCGCCCGGCTGCCCAGCGATATCGCAGCGGCCGGCAAGATGGTCTCGGTCAACAGCGGGTCGTTCCCGCCCTATGAGATCGTGGGTGATGGCAACACGCTTTCCGGCGCCAGCGCGGAGATCGACCATGCGATTGGTGCCCTGCTCGGCGTCAAGGTCGAGAACGTCACCGTCGGCAGCTTCGCCGCCCTGCTCACCGGCATCAAAGCCGGTCGCTACCAGTATGCCATGGGTCCGATCGGCGACTTCAAGTCGCGCCAGGACAGCGCCGATTTCGTCGACTATGTGCAGGAATATGTCATTTTTGCCGTCCAGAAAGGCAACCCCAAGCATATCGACAACCTCGCCTCCGCCTGCGGCAGCAAGGTCGCAGTCATGGCCGCGGGCTCGGCCGAGAAGGTGATCCTCGCCCAGGCCGAAGCCTGCAAGACCGCCGGCAAGCCTGCGCTCGAAGTGCAATCCTATACCGACCAGCCGACCTCGCTGCTGGCGGTGCGCTCGAAGCGCGCCGACGCCTTCTTCTCCTCCCAGGCACCGCTCACCTATTTTGTCGAACAGGCCAAGGGTGACCTTGAACTCGCCGCGGTCGGCCAGGCCAACGGCTTCGATGCCCTGGTCCAGGGTGCGGTGGTTCCGAAGGGCTCGCCCCTCGGCCCGCTGCTGCTCGACTGCATCCGCAAGCTCCAGGCCGACGGCACCTACGCCGCGATCATGAAGAAATGGGGCCTGGAGAAGAACATGCTCGCCACCCCGGGGTTGAACCTGGCGAAGAACTAACCGTTTTGGACGACTCCGCGCGCGACGTCGCCCGGGCGCACCGGCCAGTTTTGGCCGGGCGCTGGCTGCTCTGGGGCGCGGTCCTGCTGCTCGTCGCTGATTTTGCATGGATCTTTGCGAACAACCGCAATTTCGGCTGGCCGATCGTCGCCCAGTATTTCACCGCCGCCGCCATCCTCCAGGGCCTGTCGGTCACACTCGGGCTGACCCTGGTGGCGATGACGCTCGGCACCGCGCTCGGCCTGCTGCTCGCCATCGCCCGCCTCTCGCGCGACCGCCTGCTCAACGGGCTGGCCGGTCTCTACATCTGGTTCTTCCGTGGCACGCCGCTGCTGGTGCAACTGATCATCTGGTACAATCTTTCAACGCTGTTTCCCGAACTCTCGATCGCCATCCCGTTCGGCCCCACGCTGGCGAGTTGGAACACCAACGATGTCATCACGCCAATGACCGCCGCCGTCGCCGGCCTCTCGCTCAACGAAGCGGCCTACATGGCGGAGGTCATCCGGGGGGGCCTACTCTCGGTCGACCGCGGCCAGTACGAGGCGACCGACGCGTTCGGCATGACCCGGGCCTATGCGCTGCGCCGGATTATCATTCCGCAGGCGATGCGCGCTATCGTGCCGCCCACCGGCAACCAGCTGATCAGCATGATCAAGGCGACCTCGCTGGTCAGCGTCATCGCCATGTCCGACCTGCTGTATTCCGTGCAGGCAGTCTACAACCGCACATTCGAGGTAATTCCGATGCTGCTGGTGGCCGTTCTCTGGTACCTGGTGATCACGACAGTGCTCAACCTCGGCCAGGGCGTCATCGAGCGCCGCTATGCGCGCGGCAGCGAGCGCGGGCAGACGTCGTGAGTCTCGTACGTATCCGCAACGTGCACAAGGCCTTCGGGAAAATCGAAGTGCTGAAGGGCATCGATCTCGACGTCGCGGCCGGCGAGGTCGTGGTCATTCTCGGCCCTTCCGGCTCCGGCAAGTCCACGTTGTTGCGTTGCATCAACCACATCGAGGCGATCGACCGCGGCTCGATCGAGGTCGACGGCGACCAGATCGGCTACGCGTTGCGCAACGGGCGGCTGCACCGTCTGTCCACCGCCGCGATCGTGCGCCAGCGCCGGCGAATTGGCATGGTGTTCCAGGCCTTCAACCTTTACCCGCACATGACCGTGCTGCAGAACATCACCGAAGCCCCGATCGGCGTGCACGGCGAAAGCCGGGCGGCAGCGCGGGACCACGCGCTGGCGTTGCTCGGCCGCATCGGGCTGGCCGACAAGGCGGATGCCTACCCGCGCCAGCTCTCCGGTGGCCAGCAGCAGCGCGTCGCCATCGCCCGCGCACTGGCGATCCGGCCGAAACTGCTGCTGTTCGACGAGCCGACCTCGGCGCTTGACCCCGAATTGGTCGGCGAGGTGCTGGCAACCATGCGCGATCTCGCCGGCCAGGGCCTGACCATGATCGTGGTCACCCACGAGATTGCCTTCGCGCGCGATGCCGCCGACCGGGTGGTGTTCATGGACGACGGACGCGTTCTCGAACAAGGCGCGCCGGCGGCCGTGCTCGAGGCGCCGGAGCATCCGCGCACCCGGCTATTCCTCAGCCGCTTCATGCAGCGATAGGGCTTCCTTTTTCGCAAGATTGCCTTCCCCCATGGCGGCCGGCTGACGGATCGGCGCAAGCGAGCGGGCTATGCCGATCATGAACTGGGGCGGTCCGGTATCGCCATGCATCGCTCATCCTCATCCGCGACGGACATTCCAGAAGGCAACCTGGTTGTCGACCATGCCCACGAGGTCGGAGCGGTGCGCCGTGGCAGAAATCATCTGGCCCAGCGGGATATAGGGGACCTCCTGAAAGGCCAGCGCCTGCATCTCGCGGGCAATGCGCAGTTGTGTGGCCTGGTCAGGCGCAACGAGCCAGGCATCGCGCAGGTCCTCCATTCGCGCAATCGCGGGCCAACCGGGAGCGGCCGCCTTGCCGTTGCCGCGGAGGAAGACGTGGGTCGCGGGCGTGCCCTGATCGGCGCCCGTCCAGTTCGTCTGGAAGATCGACCAGCCGCCCTTGTCCAACGGGTCCTGCTTGGCGCGGCGCTGGACCAGGGTGCCCCAGTCCATCGACTGGTAGTCAACGTTGAAGCCGACGCGCTTGAGCACGTCGGCGGTGACATCGGCAAGGATCTTGGCGTAGGGGACATCGCCCGGGGCAAGCAGCACGACCGGCTCGCCCTTGTAGCCGGCGGCGTCCAGGTTGCGACGGGCGGCTTCGACGGAGCGCGGGCCGGTCAGGGCCTCCATCCCGGCATCGTTCGCCATCGGCATGCCGGGACAGAAATAGCCGACATTGTCGCGCCAGCGCGTGCGGTCCTCGCCGTTCATCGCGGTCATGTAGTCGGCCTGGACGATCGCAGGGAAGACGGCGCGGCGGATCGCAGCGCGATCGAACGGTGGTTGTAGCCAGTTGAACCGCATGCAGGAGATCGAGCCAAGCGGGAATGCAACGCGCACGGTGACGCCTTGGGCCTTGCGCAGCGTATCGATGAGGTCGGCATTGGGGGTGAGGAGCCAGTCGATCTCGCCCCGCTGGAGCGCCCCCGCCGCGGTGGTCGGGTCGGGCAGGATGGCCCATTCGACACGCTCGAAATGCGCCACCTTGGGCCCCGCCGTGCCACCGATCGGGCCGTCCTTGCGGGGGATGTATTTCGGGTTCCGCGCGTAAACCACGCGCGCTCCAGCGATGCGTTCGTCGGCCTTATAGATGAAGGGTCCGGAGCCCGTGGTGTCGGTCACCTGCGTAAAGGGATCGGTCCTGGCGAGGCGCTCGGGCATGATGACGCAGGGCACCCCGGAGTTGCGGGCAAGCGCATCGAGCACCGGAAAGCGGGACTTCAGACGCAGCACGAGGGTCTTGTCGTCAAGCACCGCAATCTCGTCGGTGGCCGCGGCCAGGGCCTGCCCGAATGGATCGCGCGCCGCCCAACGCTTGACCGAAGCGGCACAATCACGCGCCAGAACCTTCTCGCCGTCGTGGAAGGCGAGGCCGTCGCGCAGGCGCATGGTCCAGTGCTTGCCGTCGTCATCGACGGTATAGGCCTCAAGCATCTGGAGCTGGGGCTGGTACTGCGCGTCCTGCCCGAACAAGGTGTCATAGACGAGCGCCGCATGCTGGCCGGACTGCGAGGCCGTGGTCCACACCGGATCGAGCACGGCCAGATCGGCCTCCGGGGTAAAGCGGATGGTGGTGGCGCTGGCGGCTCGTGCGAGGCCAGGAGCGGCAAGGGTCGCGCCGGCGGAGGCGAGGAAGGTGCGGCGGTACATGGTGTCTTTCTCCTCGTTCGACTTCGCGCCAAGTGTGCTGGGCTTCCCAGCGAAAAGAAAGTGCGGCCCCTGGGACGATCTCGGCAAATGATCGGACGTCCAGCCCTGCCAGCACCCGCGGAGTTCATCCAACGCGCCCCGGCGCCCGCGTGACCGCAAAGCGTGGGGTATGCCCGGTTCCGCAAGCGACCGATCGCCGGTCTTGCGGCGGGATGCCGAACCTCCAGCGGCCCAACTCCTATGACAAGCGAAAACGCGAGACCGGGACGGTTGTTTCCAACGATCGCGGTCCTGCTCTAGGATATCTCCGACGCGAGACGCGGCGCTCGATCAACGGGCCCCGCAGTATTCCCCGGGAAGGGAGCCGCCCGATGCGACTGAAACCACTGCTGATCCTTGCCGCCGCGGCTGCCGGCCTGTATTTCGCGCCGGTGTCCGCTGCCGAACTGCGCATCGGCTTCACCCTCGACCCCCTGACGCTAGACCCGGCCAATCACCGCTCGCGCGAGACCGAAAGCGTGCTGCGCACCATGTATAATGGCCTCGTCGCCCATGACCCATCGATGAAGCTGGTTCCCGAACTCATCGAATCCTGGACGTGGATCGACCCCCAGACCATGGAAGCCAAGATCCGCCCTGGGGTAAGGTTCCACTCCGGCGAAACCATGACCGCCGATGACATCGTCTTCACCTTCACCCGCCTTCTCGCGGACGGCGCCATCGCCGGCCAAACCAGCCCGCGCAAGGGCCTGCTCGGCCCGACACGGGAGGTTGTGAAGCTCAACGACAGCACCGTCCGCTTCCTGCTCACGGAGCCCTGGCCCGTGCTGCCCGCCATGCTCACCTTCCAGGAGGTGGTCAGCAAAAGCTTCACCGAGAAAGCGGGGGCCGGCGGCATCGCCACCACGGAGGACGGAACGGGACCGTTCAAGCTGGTGCAATGGCGCCGTGGCGACAGCCTGGTGCTCGAACGCGCCGCCAGCTACTTCGGTGGCGGGCCTGGCATTCCCAAGGCTGGCAATGCTTGCATCGAGCGCACCATCATCAAGATCATCCCCGAGAATGCCTCCCGCGTGGCGGCCTTGCTTGCCGGCGACGTCCACATCATCAACGAACTGCCGGCTCACGACATCCGCACCGTCGAGGCCAACCCCAACACGGCGGTGATGGCCGTCAACGGCACCCGCAGCTTCTTCGTCGCCCTCAACACCACGAAGAAACCCTTCGATGACGTCCGCGTCCGACAGGCCGCCAATCACGCCCTCAACCGCAAGCTGATGATCGACAAACTGCTCGCCGGGCGCGCCACCAAACTCGACGGCGTCATGAGCCCCGCCGCTTTCGGCCATAACCCCAACCTTCCCGAATACGCCTTCGACCCCAAACGGGCCAAAGACCTCCTGACCGCCGCCGGCTACCCCAACGGCATCGACGTCACCCTCGATGCCGACGGCCCGCAGAAGGAAACCGCCGAAGCCATCGCTGCCCTCCTCACCCAGGCCGGTATCCGCACCAAGGTCGCCATCGGCGAGGGTTCGCAAGTCCGCACCCGCTGGGCCATCAACGGCAAGAAAGAGGGCGACATGTGGATCACGTCCTGGGGCAACGGCTCGCTCGATCCGACCGACATCTTCGAACCGACCCTGCAGACCGGCGGACGCGGCAACTCCGCCTTCTACTCCAACCCCAAAGTCGACGCCCTGCTCGCCGCCGGCGGTCGCGAAACCGATGCCACCAAACGCGCCGCCTTCTACCAGGACGCCGAAGCGCTCATCCACGCCGATGCCCCCTGGATTTTCCTGTGGCTCCCCCAAGACCTCTACGGAGTGTCCCGACGTCTCACCGGCTGGTCCCCCGCCGCGAGCGGCTGGCTCAATCTGCGTGACGTCTGCGTCCAGTAGCGAGGAAGTCCTCACCATGCAGGACGGCGAGGGCTTCGCCCCTCGAGCCGACCAAGCCCGTTGCGCGCCTTCGCGCAAAGGGTCCGGCGCTAGGAACGTGATCGTTTTGAACGAATGCTCCCGGGGCGCGACAGATGCCAGCGCAGCGCTGGCAACATCCGGGCTCGCCGTCGCACCCAACCCTGATTTTTTCGAACAATTGGATGCAAACGGTCCCATACCCCTGGGTGGGCGCAGGGCAAAGACCTGGCCCAATTTCAGGCCGCCCGCCCCCGCCTTTGGTTGCGGGCGATGACGCCGGTTTTGCTGCTGCAGCGCGTGGGGCATTTGGTACCGGTGCTGTTGGGGGTCACGGTCATCGTGTTCTTGATGATGTCACTCACCCCTGGTGATCCGGCCGAGATCATGCTCGCCAACCAGAATGCGACGCCGGCGCAGGTGGCAATGTTGCGGCACGACATGGGGCTGGATCGGCCGCTGATGGAACGGTTCGTGTCGTTTGTCGGCCACGCCCTGCAAGGAGATTTCGGGCAGTCGCTGTTTCACCGGCGGCCGGTCGCAACCGTGATCATGGAGCGCCTGCCGGCGACGATCGAACTGAGCGTGGCCGCGATGGCGTTCGCGCTGTTGGTATCGATCCCGCTTGGGGTCATGGCGGCAGTCTATCGCGGCGGCGTGCTGGACCGGCTGGCGACGGTCGGGGCGCTGCTCGGGGTCTCGTTGCCGGGCTTCTGGTTCGGGATCCTGATGCTGATCGGCTTCGCGGTGAACCTCCGCTGGCTGCCGGTTTCCGGCGCGATCGACTTCGCGGCCCAACCGCCGGGCATCACCGGTCTGATGGTGGTGGACAGCATGCTCGCCTTGCGGGGCGATAGTCTGATGAATGCGCTGGCGCACCTCGTTTTGCCCGCAATCACGCTGGGGCTCCCGATGGCGGCGATCCTGATGCGGGTGACGCGCGCCTCGATGCTGGAGGTGTTGCGGCAGGACTACATCACATTCGCCGAGGCCAAAGGGCTGGGGCGCGGTCGTATCATCGCGCTGCATGCCTTGAAGAACGGGCTTTTACCGACCGTGACGGTGGCAGCGATGGAGACCGGTTCCCTGCTCGGGGGCAACATGGTCGTGGAGACGGTGTTCGGCTGGCCGGGCCTGGGGCGGCTGGTGGTCGAGAGCATATTCGTCCGCAACTACCCGCTGGTGCAGGCCGCGGTGCTGCTCTACGCGGTCACCTACGTGGTGGTGAATTTCCTCGCCGACCTGCTCTACACCGTGCTCAATCCCCGGGTGCGGATGTGATAACAACCCACGCAAAGACTGACTCTTCCAGCCCTTGCATGGGTCGTTATCGCGCGCCGGGTTGGCGGGCGGCGGCGTCCGTTGCGCGCTTTCGCGCGACGCGCCAAAAGAGACTCAGACCAGCCGCCGTTGACCCATTCTTCATGGGTCAATCTTTACGGCGGTTGGTATGATTTCGCGCCTCGGCAAGCTGCTGCCCGACAAGCTCGCCCGCCTCGCCGGCCTCGGCGTGCTCGCATTCATCGTCATGGCCGCCTTTGCTCCCCTGATCGCGCCGCAGGACCCGGCGGCGACCGACCTGTTCCGCCGCCTGCAACCGCCGGCCTGGCTCGATGAGGGCGACTGGGCCTTCCCGCTCGGCTGCGACGCCCTGGGTCGCGACATTCTCAGCCGCATCATCTTCGGTGCCCGCGTCTCGATTTTCATCGGCGTGGTGGTCGTGCTCCTCGCCACCGTCATCGGCGTCATGGCCGGCCTCGCGGCGGGGTATCTGCGCGGAGCGACGGATCGGCTGATTTCCGGGCTGGTCGACGTGCTGCTCGGCTTTCCCTACCTGATTTTCGCCGTCGGCCTGATGGCGATGATGGGCCCGGGCGTGCTGAACATGGTGCTGGCACTGGCCTACAAGGAATGGGTCGTCCCCTGCCGCCTCGTGCGCGGCGAAACCCTGGCCGCGCGCGAAACCGAATACGTCGAGGCCGCCCGGGCGATGGGCGCATCCAGCCTGTCCATCATGGTCGGCGAAATCCTTCCCAACATCCTCTCCCCCGTCATCGTGGTCGGCACGGTGCGCATCGCCCAGGTGATCATCCTGGAAGCCAGCCTTTCCTTCCTCGGCCTCGGCGTGCAGCCGCCCACCGCCTCCTGGGGCTCCATGGTGGCGGACGGCCGCGCCTTCATCCTCGACGCCTGGTGGGTCAGCACCTTCCCGGGTCTTGCCATCCTGCTCCTGGTGCTGTGCATCAACGTCGCCAGCCAGGCCGTGCGGGACGCATTGGACCCTCGTTTCCATGACTGAACCGCTGCTCGCCATCAACGACCTCCGGGTCGCCTTCGCCACCCCGCACGGATTGGTACGGGCGGTGGACGGCGTGAGTCTCGACGTCCGCCCCGGCGAATGCCTCGGCGTGGTCGGCGAATCCGGCTCCGGCAAAAGCGTCACCTTCGCCGCGGTGATGGGCCTGATCCGCCCGCCCGGCCGCATCGAAAGCGGCTCCATCCGCTTCGATGGGCGCGAACTCGTTGGCCTCGACCGGGTCGACTACCGGAGCCTGCGCGGCCGCGACATCGCGATGACGTTGCAGGATGCCCTGACCTCGCTAAACCCGGCGCTCACCGTCGGCACCCAGATCACCGAAGTCCTGCTCGCCCACGCGGAGGACCTGCCATCCGGTCGGCACGCCCGTCATCGCGAGGCGCGCGCGCGCGCCATCGAGATGATGCATCTCGTCGGCATCCCGGCGGCGGAGCACCGTCTCGGGGACTACCCGCACCAGTTCAGCGGCGGCATGCGCCAGCGCATGATGATCGCCATCGCCCTGTCCTGCCGTCCCCGTCTCCTGATCGCCGATGAACCCACGACCGCGCTCGACGTCACCATCCAGGCGCAGGTGCTGGAACTCATCGCCGGCATCCGCGCCACCCTGGGCATGAGCGTGGCCCTGATCACCCACGACCTCGGCGTGGTCGCCGAATATTGCGACCGTGTCGCCGTCCTCTACGCCGGCCAGATCGTCGAGAGTGGACCGACCGCCTCCGTGATCGGCGCGCCCCGCCACCCCTACACCGCCGGCCTGCTTGCCTCGGTTCCGATGCTGTCGAACCTCGATCGCCGCATCCGCCCGATCGATGGCCAGGTTCCGGGGCTTGTCGATCTCCCCCCCGGCTGCCGCTTCCTGCCGCGCTGCCCCCATGCCGCTCCCGTCTGCGTCAGCACGATTGCCATGCGCGCCCTGGAACACGACCGCGCCGTGCGGTGCGTCCGATGACCGCACTCCTCGAGGTCGAGAACCTGGTCAAGCACTACGAGGTCGGCGGAGGCCTCCTGCCCCGCCTGCTCGGCCACAAACAGCCCCGCGTCCAGGCCGTCAACGGCGTCAGCCTCGCCATCCGTGCCGGCGAGACCCTTGGCCTGATCGGTGAAAGCGGTTGCGGCAAATCCACGCTCGGCCGCGCCATCCTGCGCCTGCACGAACCCGACAGCGGCACGATCCGCTTCGCCGGCACCGATGTCGTGGGGCTCGACGCTGCCGCGATGAAAGCCATGCGGCGGCGCATGCAGATCATCTTCCAGAACCCCTACGCCTCGCTCAACCCGCGCAAAACCGTGGCCGACATCCTTGCCGCCCCCCTGCGCCTGCACGGGGTCGCCGCGGGCCCCGCCCTGCGCGAGCGCGTGATGGCCATGCTCGCGGCCGTCGGTCTCAGTGCCGAGCACGCCAGCCGCTACCCGCACCAGTTTTCCGGCGGCCAGCGCCAGCGCATCGGCATCGCCCGCGCCCTCATCCTCAACCCCGAATTCGTCGTCTGCGACGAACCTGTCTCCGCGCTCGACGTGTCGATCCAGGCGCAAATCATCGACCTCCTCGCCCGCCTGAAGCGCGATTTCGGCCTGACCTACTTGTTCATCAGCCACGACATCGCGGTGATCGGTTATGTCAGCGACCACGTCGCGGTGATGTATCTCGGCCAGATCGTCGAAAGCGGCCCCGCCCGCGCCGTGCTGCGCGCGCCGCAACACCCCTACACCCGCGCTCTGATGTCCGCGGTGCCGCGCATCGACCGCGCGCGCCAAGGCGAACCCCAAATCCGCCTGCACGGGGATCTCCCCTCGCCGATGAACCCGCCAGCCGGCTGCCGCTTCCATCCGCGCTGCGCCTTCGCCACCGGCATCTGTCGCGCCACGCCGCCCCCGCTGCGCCAGCTCGACGCCATGCACAGCGTCGTCTGCCACCATTTTCCGGAGGTCATGCCGTGATCCACCTCGCCGGGGACCCTCACACCCGCGGCCGCGCCCAGGCCGCGCGCGAACCCGAAACTATCCCCGGGGTCCGCGCCATGGTCGCCGCGCGCCTGGAAGCCGCCGCCGCCCTCCTCACGCAACCCCGCATCCAGCGCTACCTGGCGCGCCAGCGCGTTTTTGCGGAACGCCACGATCCCGAGGGCATCGCCGAGATGGACGGCATCGCCGAGGGCTACGGGCTCAAGCCGGCCGACCTGCTGGCCTTCCTCCACGCCGGCCAGCTCGCCGGCCTTTCTCCTGAAGGCTGCACGTCCTGGGCCTATACAAACCCCGCCCACGGCGCCCTCCTCGTCAAGAACCGCGACCTGCGCGGCACGGCCCTTCCCCTGCAGCGCGTCTTCCTCCATCACGACCCGGCCTGGGCGACCCGCCGCGTCATGTGCGTCGGCAGCCTCGGCGCCCCCGGCGCCTATTCCAGCGGCATCAATTCCGACGGCTTTGCCCTCGTCGACACCCAAGTCGTCACCACCGACCAGGGTGTGGGCCTGCTGCGCTATTTCCTGATGACCCGCCTGCTCGCCCGCTGTGCCAGCGTCGCCGAAGCCATCGACGAACTCCACACCACCACCCATGCCGGTGGCGGCACGCTCGTCCTAGCCGATGCCACCGGCGCCATCGCCTCCGTCGAAATCGGCCATTCCGGCGTCGCCATCGAGCGCCCCACCGGCCCCTGGACGGCGCGGACCAACCACTTCCTCTCCCCTGCCCTCCACAACCGCCTGCTCGCCGCCCCGAGCGACCCGGGGATCGACGTCTCCCACGCCCGCCTCGCTCACCTCACCGCCTGGCTCGCCAGCCGCGACGCCTGCCCCACCGACAAGGAAGCCCGCGCCGTCATGTCGCGCCACGACGAACCCGGATCGACCGGCCTCTGCCGTCACGGCGGCGCTCTTGCCTCCACCACCGTATCCTGCGCCATCTTTGCCTGTGGCCAGGGATCGCTTTATTTCGCCCACGGAAATCCCTGCGACGGGGCCTGGTCCCGCCATTCCCTGTGACGCAGCAGCGTCCGCAACAACACGAGGTTCCGATGCAGACCGCGCGCATCATCTGCCCCAATGGCCATCTGGGGTTCGCTCCCCTCAAGCCCGCAAGCTTCGCCCTCGGCGTGGCCGCCGGCCCCGACTTCATCGCCGCCGACAGCGGCAGCGACGACATCGGCCCCGGCCCGCTCGGCTCCGACACCTGCACCTCCCCGCTCGCCTGGCAGACGCATGACCTCGAGGCCATGCTCCTCGCCGCCCACGCCCGCGGCGTGCCGATGATCATCGGCTCGGCCGGCGACACCGGCACCAACAGCCGCGTCGACCTCTACGTCGGCATCATCAAGGAGCTCGCCAAAAAGCACGGCCTCGCGAAGTTCAAGCTCGGCTATTACTACTCCGAAGTCAGCCACGCCTATCTGCGCGGAAAAATCCGCAGCGGCGACATCATCGAGGGCCTCGAGGGACGCGACCCGCTCACCGAAACCGAGCTCGACGCCTCGGCCCGCGTCGTCGCCATGGCAGGCGTGCATCCCTTCATGAAGCTGCTCGACCAGGGCGCCGACGTCATCATCGGCGGCCGCAGCAGCGATTCCGCCATCTTCGCCGCCGCCGCGCTGCATCGTGGCTATGAGGAGGGGCTCTCCTATTATCTCGGCAAGGTTCTGGAATGCGCCTCCTTCTGCGCCGAGCCCTATGGCGGCAAGGAGACGGTGCTCGGCGAAATCGTCGACGGCGGCGTCCACGTCACCGCGATGCACCCGGCCCAACGCTGCACCGTCGCCTCCGTCGCCGGCCACGCCATGTACGAGCGCTCCAACCCCAATCATGAATTCGTCGCCGGCGGCATGCTCGACATGAGCCAGTGCCACTACGAGCAGATCTCGGAGAAAACCACCCGCGTCACCGGCCCCCGCTTCGTCCCGATCGATCGCATCCGCGTCAAGCTCGAAGGCTCCGCCAAGGTCGGCGAGCGCTTCGTCGGCATGGCCGCCGTCCGCGATCCCTACACCATCAAGCACATCGATACCGTCATCGCCTGGGCGCGCCAGCAAGTGCATGACCGCTTCGGCGCAACCGGCTACGAGCTCCACTATACCGTCTACGGCCGCGACGGCGTGATGGGCCCGCTCGAACCCGTCAAAACCCCCGCCCATGAACTGTGCATCGTCGTCCAGGGCGTGGCGCCGACCAGGGAAATGGCCGAGGAAGTCTGCATCACCGGCACGCGCCAGATGTTCTATGCCCGCCTCCCCGAGGTGAAGGGCACCGCCGGCTCGGTCGCCTTCCTGTTCGACGAAGTGCTGCCCGCCAGCCCCGCCTATCGCTGGAGCGTCAACCACACCGTCGCCGTCGACGACCCGCTTGAGCTCTTCCCCACCCACATGACCGAAGCCGGACTCTGAGGAGCCAAGCCATGCAGACCCGGAAACTCCACGAACTCGCCAAGACCATCCGCAGCAAGAACGCGGGCGTCGACCGCATCACCTTCGACATCATCTTTCGTGATCGTCGCACCTACGACGCCGTCCGCCGCAGCGGCGCGATCACCCGGGACAGCGTGCTCGCGCTCTACGGCCTGCCGGAATCGCGCCTGACCGACTTCGTGGAGTTCGACCCCGCCTTCGCCATCAAGTTCACCATCGCCCGCCTCCGCCCCAGCGGCAGCGCCGGCGACCCGGATATTTTCGGCGCCCAGCAGTACGCGCCCTTGCTCGATGTCGAGGTCCACCTGCCGGACAACGAGGTCTTCGAACCGACGCTCTAGCCGCGGCGATGGCGACATCCGTTGCGACCTGCTTCGGGACCGCGGGCGGTTTTCACCGAAAGGCGCCACTTTTTTTTCCCGATGGACGCAGACGGCAAGGCCGCAATCGCCCTTGGCGTGCCCGATCGTTCGCGCCATGCTCGCCCCAGGCCCGTCCAGAAGGATCCCGCACCATGCTCAAGCTTCTCCTCGCCGCCGCCGTGCTCGCCGTGCCGATCCTCCCCGCCGCCGCGCAGGACCTGCCGCAGCTGCGGGTCGGGTTTTCCGAAGACGCCGACGCGCTGGATCCCACGCTGGGCCGCGCCTATGTCGGCCGGGTGGCGATGCTGAACATGTGCGACTCGTTGTTTACTTACAACGAAAAACTGGCCATCGTGCCGCGCCTGGCGACCGGCTACGAATGGCAGGACAGCAAGACCCTGGTGGTCAAACTGCGGTCCGGCGTCACCTTCCAGGACGGCACGCCGGTCGATGCTGCGGCGGTGAAATACAGCCTCGAGCGCCACGCCACGATGGCCGGAAGCGCCCGCAAAGGCGACGTCGGCAGCCTCGACCACGCCGAAATCATCGATCCGCTGACCATCCGCTTCACGCTCAAGACGGCCGATGTGGTGTTCCTCTCCCAACTCGCGGTGCGCGGCGGCGTGCTCGTCTCGCCCAAGGCAGCCGAGGCGGCGGGAAAAGACTTCGCCCTGCATCCGGTCTGCGCCGGCCCCTACAAGTTCGTCGAGCGGGTCGCGCAGGATCACATCACCATCGAGCGTGAGCCGGGCTACTGGGACGCGGCGAATTATCACTTCTCGCGGGTGATCTTCCGCCCGATCACCGACGGCTCGGTGCGCCTGGCCAATCTGCAGGCAGGCTCGCTCGACGTGAACATGAACGTCCCGCCGGTCGATGCCGAGCGCGTCCGCAAGGACCCGAAACTCGTAACACGGGCCTTTGACGGGCTCGGCTATTCCGGCATCACCATCAACCTCGGCCGCTCGCCGCCCGGGCAGACCCCGTTCGGCCTCGATGCCCGCGTGCGCAAGGCATTCGAGCTTTCGATCGATCGGGAAGCGCTGGTGCAGACCGTGTTCGCCGGCGCCCATGCCATCACCGCCCAGCCGGTGCCGCCGACCAGCCCGTTCTACGCGCCCTCCGTGGTGGCGCCGAAGCGCGACATCGCCAAGGCCAAGGCCCTGCTGGCCGAGGCCGGGGTGAAGACGCCGCTCACAGTGGTGCTCACCGTCATCAACGCGCCCGATTCCATCCAGACCGGCGAGGTCATCCAGGCCATGGCGGCCGAGGCCGGGTTCGACGTGAAGCTGAACGCGATGGAGTTCGCCGTCAGCCTCGATACCGTCTATGGCGGCAACTACACCGCCTATCTCGTCGGCTGGACCGGACGACCCGACGCCGACGGCAATATCCGCGACCTGCTCTACACCGGCGCGCCGCAGAACGCCCCGGGCTACCACAGCACCGTGTTCGACGGCCTGATCGACCAGGCGCGGTCGGTTCCCGACATGACCCAGCGCGTCGGGCTCTACGCCAAGGCCTTCGAGCAGATCCACCAGGACTTGCCGATCCTCTACCTTTATGCACCGCGCTGGCTGTTCGGGATGACGGCGAAACTGCAAGGCTTCGTGCCGGTGGCCGATGGGATGCTGCGGCTGAACGGTGTCACGCTCGCCAAATAGTCCGCCGGGTCAGCCAGTGGATCCATGGGCCGGCGTTGCCGCAGCGGCGGACCGCGAGTCGGTGATGAACAGGGAGTCGATGTCATGAGCAACGCAGTCGCCGCAGCCGCCCCCAGGACGGCCGCAATCTCCGTTTTGGTGGCACTCAGCCTCACGCATCTGCTCAACGACATGATCCAGTCGCTGATCCCGGCGATCTACCCGATCATCAAGACGGCCTACCACCTCGACTATGGGGAGATCGGGCTGATCACCCTCGCCTTCCAGATCTCGGCCTCGCTGCTGCAACCCGCGGTCGGCTTCTATACCGACAAGCACCCGATGCCCTACTCCATGATTGTCGGCATGGGGTGCAGCCTGGTCGGCCTGATCGGCCTCGCATTCGCCAGCAGCTATGGCTTGCTGCTGATCGCCGCGGCCTGCGTGGGTCTCGGCTCGTCGATCTTCCATCCCGAGGCGACGCGGATGGCACGCAATGCGTCCGGCGGACGGCAGGGTCTGGCGCAGGGGATCTTCCAGGTCGGCGGCCAGACCGGCGGAGCATTGGGCCCGCTGCTCGCCGCCTTCATCATCGTGCCGCTGGGGCAGCGCAGCCTTGGCTGGTTCTCCATCGCCGCGCTGCTGGCGATGATGCTGATGGTCTGGATCGCCGGCCGCTACGCCGAGATCGCGCCGCTGCGCAAACCGCCCGCCGCGGCCGGCGCGATGCCTGCCACCACCGCGCGCCCGGCGGCCAATGTGGTCATCCCCTTCATCATCCTGATCGTGCTGCTGTTCTCCAAGAACGCCTATTCGGCCAGCTTTACCTCGTTCTATACCTTCTTCCTCATCGGCAAATTCGATGTCTCGGTGCAGACATCGCAGCTCATGCTGTTCCTGTTCCTGGCATCCTCGGCCGCGGGAGCGCTCGGCGGCGGCATTCTGGGCGATCGGATCGGCCGCAACCGCATCCTGTGGTTTTCCATCCTCGGTGCCCTGCCCTTCACCCTGGTTCTCCCGTTCGCTGACCTGTTCTGGACCGGGGTTCTGACGATCGTGATCAACGTCATCATGGCCAGCTCCTTCGCGGCGATCATGCTCTACGCCATGGAGCTGTTGCCGGGACGGGTCGGCCTCGTCGGCGGGTTCTTCTACGGCCTGACATTCGGGCTGGGCGGGATCGCGGCCGCCCTGCTCGGCGGACTTGCCGACCACTATGGCATCGAGACCATGTACCGCGCCTGCGCCTTCCTGCCGGCCATCGGCCTGCTCGCCTGGTTCCTGCCGCGTTTGCGCGACGCGTAGCGCCCTGCGCGAAACCGGTGAGACCGACCCCGAAAAGGAATGATCCTTCTTTGGTAGGGGCAGGGAAGCGCTTCTTTTTTGAAAAAAAGAAGCAAAAAACTTTCCTTGGAGTCTGTCATACCAACCCGCGCAAAGGCTGCCTCTTCCAGCCTTTGCGCGGGTTGGTATCGCGCGCCGGGTTGGCGGGCGGCGGCGTCCGTTGCGCGCTTTCGCGCGACGCGCCAAAAGAGACTCACACCGACCGCCATTGACCCATTCTTCATCGGTCAATGGCGGCCGGTATCATTCCATTTGCGGCGAAGCCAGGGGTGAAGTTTTTTTGTTTCTCTTTTTTCAAAAAAAGAAACGCTTCCCTACGGCCGCCACGTCATATCGGCGAGAAAGAACGCCTCGTTCGGCGTCGGCGTCCACTGCAACTCCTTGCGCGCGGCGTAGATCGAGACGTCCTGGAACAACGGGATCGCGGGGATCTCCTCGCGCATGATCTCGAAGGCCCGGCGGTAGTATTTCAGCCGCTCCTTCTCATCCAGCACCACCCGCGCGGCGTCCACCGCGGCGTCGAACTCGGGATTGCTGAACTTCGACCAGATGCTGCCGCTGCGGAACAGCGGGAAGATGACGCCGTCGGCATCCTGGCAGCCGCAGGACCAGCGGCCCTGGGCGAGATGGCCGCTTTCCTCGGGCTGGCCCTGGCGACGGCGCAGATAGGTCGGGAAATCGACCGAGACGATGTCCACCTTCAGCCCGACCTCGGCCAGCATCTGCTGCACCGCCTCGTTGAGCCGCCGATCGTACGAGGGCGCGGTGAGGAAAACCACCGTGGTGCCCTCGGCGCCGATGTCCTTGATCAGCGCGCGGGCACGGGCGGGATCGTGCGGCCAGAAGGTGATGTCCTCGATATAGCCGAAATTCGACGACGGCAGCACGATATCGACTTTCTTGCCGTAGCCCTGCTGCAGCGCCGAGATGATGAGGTCGCGGTCCACCGCCATGGAGATCGCCTGGCGCAGCCGCTTGTCCTTGGTCGGTCCGAACTGGGCGTTCATGAACAGGTAGGCGACGCGTTCGGAGGGCACGGTCAGCAGCTTGATGCCGGGCTCGGCCTTCATCGTCACCGCGTCATCCGGGCTGATCCCGCGGATGATGTCGGCGCGGCTGGTGCGCAGATCGGCCATCCGGGTGGTGGCATCAGGCACGGCGCGGAAGATGGCAGTCTTGAACGTGGGCTTGGGACCCCAGTAGGTGTCGACCGCGTCGATCACGCTTTGCTGGCCGCGCTGCCAGCTGCGCAGGCGGTAAGGGCCACTGCCCATGACCTGCTGGTTGAAGGCGACGTCGCCGAGCTTTTCGACATAGGCCTTCGGCACGATCGACAGTTTGGTCAACTGCGCCAGCAGCACCGGATACGGCGTTTTGGTGTGCAGCGTGACCTGCGCCGGGCCGGTGACATCGGCGGCGACGATCTGGTCGAACTGGGAAAGCTGCGGGCTCTTGAACGCGGGATTGATCATGCGGCGCACGCTGAAGGCGACATCTTCCGGCGTCAGCTTGCTGCCATCCTGGAAGACGATGTCGCTGCGCAGGTCGAACACGAGCGTGAGCGGGTCACTGTAGCGCCAGGCGGTCGCGACCTGCGGGACGATCTTGCCGGGAATGTCGCGGGTGACGAGGTTGTCGAAGATGTTGCGGTAGACCGAGGAGCTCTCCGGGTCCCACTGCACATGCGGGTCCATGGTGGCGACGTCCGAGGCGAGGTCCACCGTGAGGGTGTCCTTCTGCGCCCAGGCCGGGGAAGCCAGGGCCAGACCGAGGATAGCCAAAGCAAGCTTGCGCATCGTTTTCCCTCCTGCGTCGTTCGGCGCAATGGTGACCGGACAAGCGCTTCGATGCAATCCATCGCCCGAGCCGACATGGCAATCGGGTGAAGGCAGGCAAGGCAATCAAGGCTCCGCCGGCAAAGGGCCGCAGGCCCTTTGAACCCGCTCCATTCAGCGGCTGGATCAGCGACCTTCAGTTGAAAACACCGATCTTGCTTGCGCCGCAGGCCATCGATCCTGCGATATCGGCACGATCTTGCCCGTGAGGAAAGAATTGATGGGCTTCGCCCGCCTCCGCACGCGAGATCGCGGGCTTCCAACTGAAGGTCAGTGATCCGGCCGCTTAAATGAATGGGGTCCAGGGGCCAACGGCCCTTGGCCGGCGGAGCCTGTCTTGTTCGCTTCGCCTTCACCCGATGGCCCTGCCCGAGCCGACAATGCAGGCCCGGGCAGCGAACCCGATGACGGCGCCTGCCCGGTCATGTTCAACCACCGCCTGCACCCGGCCCCCCACGCCCCATCCGCCGCCGGCGCCCCAGCCGTCTAGGGGATATCCGAGGGGGGTGCCCGCATGGTATCGCTGTTACCATGTCCGGTTTTTCCAGCCATGCCTGCCCATCCCGTCGCGGCCTGCTGATCGCCGGCGCGGCAGCCCTCCTGGCCGGCTGCGCTTCCACCGCGATACCGCCCGGCCCGACGGTCACGGCCCCGGCGATGACGGGCGATGCGTTCGTCATGCGCGACGGAGCGCGGTTGCCCTTCCGCACCTGGCGGCCCTCCTCGCCGCCGCGGGCTGTCGTGCTGGCGCTGCACGGGTTCAACGACAGTCGCGACGGCTGGGAGATGCCGGCGCCTGATTTCGCCGCCGCCGGCATCGCCGTCTATGCGCCGGACCAGCGCGGCTTCGGCGAGGCGCCGGGGCGCGGGGCGTGGCCGGGCAGCGCGGCGCTGGTGAACGATGCGGCCGACATGACGCAGGCACTGCGGGCGCGCCATCCGGGGACGAAGCTGATCCTGATGGGCGAGAGCATGGGCGGTTCGGTGCTGATGCTGCTCGCGACCGGGCCACAACGTCCGGACGTCGACGGCTACGTGCTGCTGGCGCCGGCGGTCTGGGATCGGGGACGGATGAACCCGTTCATGCGCGCCCTGCTCTGGCTCGCCGGCACGATGGCGCCGGGGCTCCAGTTGAGCGGCCCGCCACCGAGCGTGCGTATCTACGCCACCGACAATGACGACGCGCTGCGCCGGCTCAGCCGCAATCCGCTGACCATCCTCTCGACCCGGGTCGATGCGGTGCGTGGGCTGGCCGACCTGATGGACGAGGCGCAGGCGGCGGCGGCCAGTTTCACCGCGCCCGCCCTGTTCCTCTATGGGGCGCGGGACGAGATCGTCCCGGCGGAGGCAACCAAGGCAACATGGTCGGCGCTGCCATCGGGCCGCGTCGGGCTTTATCCCAACGGATGGCACATGCTGCTGCGCGACCTCGGCCGCGCCTCGCCGATCGGCGACACGATCGCCTGGATCGACAACCGCACCGCGCCGCTGCCGTCGGGGGCGGAGGCGAACGCAAGGACCTGGCTGACCGCAGGATAACCCCGGCGGCGCCGCCACCGCCCCGCTTCGTCTCCCATTCAGCCCGTCTCAACAAGGTCGGCGCCGATGCGACGACGACCGCGAAAATTCATCCGTTCAGCACCGAGCGGATCGCATCCTCCATGATCGCCAGCCCGCGATCGATTTCCGCCTCGGTCGTCGTCAACGGCGGCGCCACCCGCCACACCGCCGACATCGCCCCCGCGCTGGTCGACCCCGCCACATTCATCGACAGCCCCAACTCCATCGCCTTCATCGAAATCGCCCGCCCCGTCACCCCATCCGGCTCCTTGGAGTGCCGATCCTTCACGATCTCCACCCCCAGCAGCAGCCCCATCCCCCGCACATCGCCGATGCACTCATAGCGCTGCTGCAAAGTCTCCAGCCCAGCCCGCAGCCGCGCCCCGATCCGCTGCGCGCGCGCGCCCAGATTGTCCTCCTCCATCACCGAAATCATCGCCAGCCCCACCTCCGCCGGCAACGGATCGGACACATGGGAGGTCACATGAACAAACCCCTTCTCGCGGCAATCCGCCTCGATCGCATCGGACGTGATCGTCGCCGCCAGCGCCGTCCCCCCACCCAGCGCCTTGGACAACGTCAGGAAATCCGGCACCACGCCCAGCGTCTCGAAGGCGAAATTGGTCCCCAGCCGCCCGAACGAGGTCTGCGCCTCATCCAGGATCAGCTTCATCCCGCGCTCCGCGGCCTTCTGCTTCAGCTTCGGAAAATACCCCGCCGGCGGCACAATCATCCCCGCCGTGCTCAGGATCGGCTCGGCAATCACCGCCGCCCCCGCCCCCGAGGACTGCGCATCCACCATCTCGAAGCCCACATCCATGCACGTCGTATCGCACGTCCCCGCACAATGCCGGATCGGACAGCGATACGCATTCGGCGCCGGTATCGCCATCGTCCCCGGCATCGACGGCCCATACCCCCGCCGCGCCCCCCCCGTATACGTCGAAGCCGCCGCCCCCGCCGTCACCCCATGCCACGACCCCGACAACCCCACCACCTCGAACCCACCGGTCGTCAGCTTCGCCATCCGCAGCGCCGCCTCGTTCGCCTCCCCCCCGGTCGAGAGAAACATCGACCGCTGCAACCCCTCCGGCAGCAACCCCGCCAACCGCCGCGCCAACTCCACCACCGCCGGGCTCAACATCCCCGAATACAAATGCAACGACCCCTCGCACGCCCGCCGGATCGCCTCCACGATCCGCGGATGATTATGCCCGATCGTCGCGCACATCTGCCCCGACGTGAAATCCAACATCTCCCGCCCCTGGTCGTCCCACAGCAGCGTCCCCCGCGCCTTGACAATCAGCCGCTCCACGAATGGCATCCCGTAGTGGATCAAATGACGGTCAAATGCATCGGACATCGGCGTGCCTCCCTCGAAAACCGGAGCCTACTCCACCAACCCGCCTTGCAACCACCCACCGCCCCGCGCCACCCTGCCCCCAACAGGAGTCCCGCCCATGCCCCGCATCCTCACCGTCGGCGTCGCCCAGATGGGCCCCATCCCCCGCAGCCAGTCCCGCCCCGAAACCCTCGCCCGCCTCATCGCCATGCTCGAGGACGCCGCCCGCATGGGCTCCGATCTCGTCTGCTTCACCGAAGCCGCCCTCACCGCCTTCTTCCCCCACTGGACCATCGAGGCCGACCAGGAACTCGACACCTACTTCGACACCGCCGTCCCCGGCCCCAGCACCCAGGCCCTGTTCGACGCGGCCAAACGCCTGCGCATCGGCTTCCACCTCGGCTACGCCGAAATCGCCATCGAGGACGGCCGCAAGCGCCGCTTCAACACCTCCATCCTGGTCGGCAAGGACGGCGAGATCATCGGCAAGTACCGCAAGATCCACCTGCCGGGCTACGACGCCCCCCGCCCCAGCGAGCCCTTCCAGAACCTGGAGAAAATGTATTTCGAAGTCGGCAACCTCGGCTTCCCCGTCTGGAACGCCTTCGGCGGCCGCATCGGCATGATGGTCTGCAATGACCGCCGCTGGCCCGAATCCTACCGCGTCATGGGCCTCCAGGGCGTCGAAATGATCCTCCTCGGCTACAACACTCCCGTCCACAACCCGGCCATGCCCGAGACCGACGACCTCGGCAATTTCCACAACCACCTCGTCATGCAATCCGGCGCCTACCAGAACGGCACCTTCGTCGTCGCCGCCGCCAAAGCCGGCGTGGAAGAGGGGGTGGACCAGATCGGCCAATCCTGCATCATCGCCCCGTCCGGCGAACTCATCACCCAGTGCAGCACCCTGGGCGACGAACTCCAGGTCGCCCGCTGCGACCTCGACCTCTGCAACAGCTACAAATCCTCGATCTTCAACTTCGCCCGCCACCGCCGCCCGGAACACTACGGCCTCATCACCGAGCGCACCGGCGCCGGCCCCGTCCTCGGCCGCTGACCCACAGGAGCGCCCCCATGACCCTCACCACTACGATCGACCGCCTCTTCGCCCAGTACAACCGGCCGGACAGCCCCGGCGCCGCCGTCGGTGTCACCCGCCACGGCAAACTCATCCACGAAGCCTGTTACGGCATGGCCGACCTCGCCCACGCCATCCCCATCGACCGCCACTCCCTCATCCGCATCGGCTCCCAGTCCAAACAATTCACCGTCCTCCTCGCCCTCCTCCTCGAAGCCGAGGGCAAACTGGACATGAACGCCGAAGTCCACACCTACCTCCCCTGGCTCCCAAAATATCCCCACCCCATCACTCTCTGGCATCTCGCCACCAACACATCGGGGATGCGCGACTTCCTCGAAATGATGGTGTGGAACGGCCTGCCGCTGCACGCCTCGTCCGACCGCCAACTCGCCCGCGACATCATCGCCAACTACCCCGAGGTCAACTACGTCCCGGGCAGCCAGATGCTCTACTCCAACACCGGCTTCTTCCTCCTCTCCGAAATCGTCGAACAAGTCTCCGGCCGGACCTTCAACGAACTCCTCCGCGCCCGCATCACCAGCCGCGCCAACATGCCGGACACGCTGCTCATCCCGCGTGACGCCGAAATCCACCCCCGCCTGGTCGCCATGCACCAGCAAGGCCCCACCGGCTGGGAAACCGTGCGCTGGGGCTTCCCCCTCGGCGGCGAAGGCGGCATGGCCTCCACCCTCACCGACATGCTCGCCTGGCAAGCCACCCTCGCCGCCCCCCCCGCCGACTGGGCCCCCCACCTCGCCTGCATGACCGCGCCGCTCCACTACACCAACGGCACCGAAACCCTCTATCGCGCCGGCCTCGTCGTCGATCGCTACCGCGGCGCCCTCGGCATCGGCCACGGCGGCGGCGTCGCCGGCGGCAAATCCGAATCCATCCGCTTCCCCGAGCACGGCCTCGGCATCGTCATCCTCGGCAACCTCGCCGAAATGAACCCCTTCGCCCTCGCCCGCCGCATCGCCGACGCGGCCCTCGACCTCCCTCCCCCGCCCCCGCCCGAAGCCGCCGCCGCCCTCTGCGCCGCCCCCGGCCTCTACCGCGAACCCGCCACCGGCGAAGTCTTCGCCCTCTCCGCCCGCAACCATGCCCCCCTCTTCACCACCTCCGGCGGCGCCACCTCGCTCGACGAAATCGCTCCCAACCGCTTCGCCCCCGAACGCCCCACCCAGCACCTCGAATTCACCCTCACCCCCACCGGCACCATCACCGCCACCTTCTGCGGCGCCCCCACCACCTACCACCGCATCACCCCCCCGGCTGCCCCCCCACGCGACCTCTCCGGCCCCTACGCCAACCGCGCCCTCGGCCTCGACGTCACCATCGACGGCCCTTCCATGCTCATCCGCACCAACATCGGCGCGCTCCGCACCCGACTCTCCTGGGCCGATACCGACCTCCTCCTCGTCCACCCCGCCAACCCCACCGACCCCCGCGCCTTCATCGGCACCCTTCTCCTCACCCCATCCGGCCTCACCCTCACCACCGACCGCACCAAATCCCTCACCTTCGCCCCGGCCTGATGGCGAACGCCAAGCGGCAGCATCCCGAAGCAATCATGCCATAAGCAGGCGCATGAGCATGCGCCGGTCCCTCCTCGCCGCCGTCTCCGGCCGCTTCGCCGGCGTCGCCCTGCAAGTGCTCGGCGCCCTGGTGATCGCCCGCCTGCTCGCCCCCGCCGAATTCGGCCTCTTCGGCATCGCCAGCTCCGTCATCGCCATCTCCGGCAGCCTGCGCGAATTCGGCGTCACCTCCTACCTCATCCGCCTCGACACCATCGACCGCACCGCCCTCGGCCGCGCGCTCGCCTTCACCATGTCGGTCTCGCTCGCCGCCGGCGCGGTCATCTTCCTCGCCCGCCACGCCATCGCCGCCTTCTTCCACGCCCCCGAACTGGCCCCCCTCATCGCCGTGCTCTGCCTCAACTTCGCCCTCGTCCCGCCCAGCATCGGCGCCACCGCGGTCATGCACCGCCACCTCCGCTTCGGCGCCCTCAACCTGATGCAGCTCGGCACCACACTCCTCACCATCGCCGCCACCCTGGCCATGGCAGCCAGCGGCCTCGGCCCGCTCAGCCTCGCACTCGGCCAGGTCCTGCAAGCCGCCCTCCTGCTGACCGCCCTGGCCCTGTGGGACTGGCGCAGCGTCCTCGTCCTGCCGGTGTTCACCGGCATGGGCGCGATGATCCGCTTCGGCTCCTTCGCCGCCCTGGCGAGCCTGGCCAACGAACTCGGCGGCTACGTCACCTCCCTCATCCTCGGCCGCCTGCTCGGCCCCGCCGCCGTCGGGCTCTACGATCGCGGCAACGGCCTCTTCGTTTCACTCGCCAACGATGTCGTCGGCGCCATCGGCCACGTCCTCTTCGTCGGCCTCAGCCGCCTGCGCGACGACGCCGCCGCCTTCACCCGCCTGCTGCTGCACGCCCTGCGCAACCTCACCGCCATCGCCTGGCCCGGCTTCCTGCTGATCGCCACCCTCGCCCATCCCCTGATGGCGGTCATGTTCGGCCCCGCCTGGCAGGCCTCGGTGCCGGTGCTGCAAATCCTCTGCCTCAGCGGCCTGCTCACCTCCGGCACCCTGCTCTATTACCACAGCATCGTCGCCATCGGCGCCACCGGCCGCATCCTCGCCATCGAACTCGCCGGCCAAGGCACCCGCGTCCTCGCAATCCTCGCCCTCGCCGGCTTCGGCATCATCGGCGCCGCCTGGGCCTCGGTGCTCGCAATGGCCGCGCTCCTGCTGCTCTACCTCGCCGCCATGCGCCGCACCCTCCACACACGCCGCCGCGACATCCTCCCCATCTACGCCGAATCCCTCGCAATTGCCCTCGTCACCGCAACCCCCGCCGGCCTGCTGATGCTCCTCGCCCCCCCGGGCCTGCCCGATATCATCCTGCTCGCCCTCGGCGGCACACTCGGCCTCGTCACCTGGCTCGGCACCATCCTCGCAACCAGCCACCCCCTCGCCGGCGAACTGCGCAGCGCGGTCGGACAGATCAAAGTCAAGCTCAAGTAAAGTGGCAGGGAAGCGCTTCTTTTTTGAAAAAAAGAAGCAAAAAACTTTTATCCGTGCTCGCGGCTGAAGCAACAACCTTCAGCCGCGGGGGAGCGGCGAAGCCGTCAATCCATCGCCCCACCCACGATCGCGCCAGGATCGAAGGATCAATGCCTGCGGCGCAAGAAAGCCGTTCCCAACCGAAGGCCAGCGCCCCAGCCGCAAGCACAGATCAAGTTTTTTTGCTTCTTTTTTTCCAAAAAAAGAAGCGCTTCCTACCTCACTGCACCCACTTCATATCCATCAGAAAAAACGCCTCATTCGGCGTCGGCTGCCACATCACTTCCTTGCGTGCGGCGAACATCATCACGTCCTGGTACAGCGGCACCCCCTGCACCTCGTCATGGATCAGCGTCAGCGCGGTCCGATACGCCGCCAGCCGCTTGCTTTCGTCGAGCGTGTTGCGCCCGGCCACGATGGCGGCGTCGAGGGCCGGGATATTGGTTTTCGACCATTGGCTGGACGAGTGATAGAGCGGGAACAGCACCCCGTCCGCATCCTGGCAGCCGCAGGACCAGCGGAAGAAGCTGACATCGCCTGCCTCTTCCGGCCGGCCCTGGCGCAGCCGCAGATAGGTGCCGATATCGACCATCTGGATCTGCGCATCGAGCCCGACATCGCCCAGCATCTGGTGGATCGCCTGCACCACGCGCTGATCGAACGAGGGCGCGGTCGGGAAGCTGATTTTCGTCCCCGGCGCCACGCCGGCTTCCTTCAGCAGCGCGCGGGCGCGGGCCGGGTCGTATTTGAACCCCGGCAGCCCCGCGATGAAGCCGAAATTCGACGCCGGCATCATCTGATCCACCGCCTTGCCGTAGCCCTTCAGCAGGGCCTCGACGATCAGGTCGCGGTCGATCGCCAGCGCCACCGCCTCGCGCACGCGGCGGTCTTTCATCGGCCCGGTCAGCCCGTTCAGCGCCAGCAGCGCCACCCGCTCCACCGGCGTCCACAGCACGCGCAACTGGGCGTCGCCTTTGAGCGCCTCGGCGTCGTCGGTGAGCAGGATGCGGGTGATGTCCGACCGCCCCGAGCGCAGATTGGCCAGCCGCGTCGCCCCATCCGGCACCGGCCGGAATTCCACCTTCGGAAACGGCGCAGCGCCGCGCCAATAGCCAGGCATCGCGGCGAGTTCGGTGCGCACGCCGCGGGCGAACCCGGTCAGCTTGTAGGGCCCGCTGCCCACCGGCGCGGAATTGAACGCCTCGTTGCCGATCTTCTCAACCGCCGCCTTGGGCACCACCGACAACTTGGTCAACTGCGCCAGCAGCACCGGATACGGCACCTTGGTCGTCAGCTTCACGCTGTCCGGCCCCGTCACCTCGGCGCCGACGATGCTGTCGTACTGGCTCAGCTGCGGGCTCTTGAAGGCAGGATCGGTCACCCGCTTGATCGAGAACACCACGTCTTCGGGGGTGAGCTTGCTGCCGTCATGAAACACCACGTCGCTGCGCAGCTTGAGGATCACCGCGGTATCGGACTCATAGGTCCAGGACATCGCAATCTGCGGCACGATCTTGCCGGTGCTGTCGCGCGTCACCAGGTTGTCGAACACGTTGCGATAGACGAAGTAGCTGTCGGGGTCCCACTGCACATGCGGATCGAGCGAGGCCGGGCTGCCCACCGTATCCACCACGAACAAATCCCGCCCCGCCTGCGCCGTCCCCGCCGCCACGAGCGCCATCGCCACCAGCAAATACCGCAACATCCGCCTGCACCCCTCATGTTTCCCGAACCATGTCCCCCCCACACCCCGCGGTCAACATCGCCCCCCAGCCCGATCTCGCTGTATCGCTTGACGCGAAGAACAGTCATATTTTATAACTGATGGTGATGACAGCTCTCGCCACCACCTTCCGGGATATCCTCGACGGCCTCAAGGTCACCCTGGGCGCCATTGCCCATCGCGACGCAAACGTCCGCGCCCTCGTCACCCTCGCCTGGTTCCACATCAACCGCACCGTCCAGCGCTTCGAACGCCTCGTCACTCGCTGGCAATCCGGCACGCTCCCCAAGCCCCGCATCCGCGCCCCGCGCGCCAAACGCCCCACACCGACCACCCAGGCGCCCCGCCTCCCCCGCGCCCGAGCCTGGCTCGTCCTTCGCCTGCAAGACCACCACGTCAACACCCGCGCCAGCCAGCTCCAGTATTTCCTCGCCAACACCCCTGATCTCCCGGCATTCCTCGAAGCCGCCCCGCAAGCCAGACGCCTCCTCCGCCCGCTCTGCACCATGCTCGGCGTCCAGATGCCAGGCGAC
>CAIYSR010000160.1 GCA_903928895.1 uncultured Rhodospirillales bacterium
CCGAATGCGACGGACGAATGGCGGACTTCATCGAATACGACACGCCGACCCTGCCCGGGCGCCCGGCACCGACGCATGCTGTCCCGCCGCCGCCCGCGCCGGCGATGCCCCCCTCGGCGCCGACCGAGGAGCCGCAGAACAATGCCACCCTCACGCGCCCCAAGCCGGTGATGGTGGCAGTGACGGCCGCGCCCGTTGCGGCCGCTCCACTCCCGGCTCGGGCCACCGCGCCGGTCGAGCAACCACGCAAGGTTGCGGCGAATTCGAGCCAGTCACCCGCACCGCAGACTTGGCCCGCTTTGCCGACGCTGAAGCTGGTCGATGACATCGGCGTCGTCACGGACCTGGCGGTGACCGGCTCGGTCGTCGGCGCCGCTCCGATCGCAACATTTGTCGGCGAGCCGCCGGCCCCGGTTCCGGCGTCGTGGACGGTCGCGGCAATCCGGCGCGACGCGAGCGACCTGAGGTGATGCCAATGTTCACAACATCCGCCCGCGCCGCTGGTCTCGCCGGAGCCGTGTTTTTGGCGGTCGCCGGCATGTCCGCCCGCGCCCAGCAACCGACGGAACTGCTGAACGGGGCGCCGCCGGCCGCCGCTCCCGCGCAGCGCGTCGCGCAGCAGCCGCCACCTTCCCGCCCGCTCGCCAAACCGGCGCCGGCCGCGCCGAGGCCGCTCGCCCAGGGCGGTGCTCCGGCCGGTCCCGCCGCCGCGACAATCGCACCGCCGACCAGCCAGGCGGCCCCGGCGAGTGAGGGGCGCTGGACGGTGGAATGCCAGGCACAAGGAAACGCCTGCGTTGCTGTGCAACGAACCATGCGCGCCGACGGCAAGATGCAGCTCGTCGCGATCCAGGTTGGTCCGGACGGGCGGCAGCCGCAACGCATCGTCGCGACGATCCTCCTTCCGCTCGGCATCGCCGTGCGCGAATCGATCCCGATGATCGTCGACGAACGCTTCGTCGCGGTGCTGCCGATCGAGACCTGCATCCCGGCCGGCTGTGTCGCCACGGTAACCATGGTGCCGGCGCTCGAGGCGGTTCTCAGTCGGGGCAGTGAATTGCGGTTCCTGGCCCTGACCGCCGAAGGAAACACCGCAGTTTTGCCGATCAACCTCAAAGGGTTTCCCGAAGTGTTGGCAAAGATCAAAACGGGAACCCAGTAGTTCGTTAGCCAGTCGCTGCGAACCTTAGCAAAAGGAGCGAGAGCCATGTATGAAAGGATTGAAAAGAGAGCAAGAGGGCCGGGAATCAACGGCATTCTTGCGGCGCTGACTGTCGCCGGATTGGTTGTGGCGGCGCCAGCCTCTGCCAACAACTCGGTGATCTTCTGCCCGCCGGGTGCGGTGCCGAGCGCGCCGTCCGGCGGTGGTTCGGCGATCCCGGCCGGGACGCCGAATATCGCCAACTCGCCCTGGGTCCAGTGGGTCAGCCACCGGCCGGAGGCGGGCCCGGGTCCGAACGTCTCGCCGGCCTGGGGTACCTACTTCTGGGGCGGTTGGGGCGGATGGGGCAGCAACTGGCAATCCAGCACCTGCTGCGGATCTTATGACTACAACCGTCCCATCGCCACCACCACCGGGCCTTCGATCGGTGCGGGGAGCATCGGCCAGTTCGGCGGCTCCGGCACCAACACCAACAATCTGAACTACACGTCGACCACGACCAACAACACAACGAACAATACGACGAACACGACGACGACAAACAACAACAACAACTATAATATTACCAACAATAAAGTGATAAATTCCAACAACAACAACAGCCAGAACTACAATATCGCCATCTACGCGGTGAACGCGAACCCGCTGACCTCCACCGCCGGCACGACTCAGCTTTCTCTGATCGTCTCGCCCGCGAATGCGCCGCCGCTCGGCAACGTGCCAGGGCTTGTGCCTGACCATCGCGAGATCGGCGGCAATGGAGGCAACGACTCCGGTGGCACCGGATCGGGGTTCTGATCGTCGTGATTGCAATTTTGCCGAGGCGGTATCCGAGAGCCCGGGGAAGCGCATCGGTCGCCACCGCGCCTGCCTGATGATCGCCGGCGCGCAAACAACTCTAGAAACAGGAGCTTAAGATGAAAACGCAGAAACAGGAGCTTAAGATGAAAACGCAAAGACATAACCGGGCCGTCGCCGCTTTGGCGGTCCTGGCGCTGAGCGCTCCAGCCGCCGCCGGCGCGCAAACCGTGGTGAACCTGTCGAACTACGACACCAATATCGCCGCGCTGATCAATACGACCCAGTCCACCGGGGGGCCGCTGTATTTCAACGCCACCACCAATCTCGACCTGCTCAACAATTCGACCGCGCTGTCCACCGGCGGCACGTTCGGCGCCGCGCTGAACATGCAGCAGCAGCAGGGCAACAACCTGCTCAACAGCATCGGCGTGAACCCCAGCACCGGCGCCGTGCAGCCCGTGGTGTTCGGCACCGGGGTCGGCCTGGTGAACGGCGTGCCGACGGTCGAAATCAACACCGTCACCTCCGCCTATCGC
>CAIYSR010000161.1 GCA_903928895.1 uncultured Rhodospirillales bacterium
ATGGCCTGCGGCGCAAGCAAGATCGGTGTTTTCAACTGAAGGTCGCTGATCCAGCCGCTGAATGGAACGGGTTCAAAGGGCCCGCGGCCCTTTGCCGGCGGAGCCTTGATTGCCTTGCCTGCCTTCACACGATTGCCCTGGGGTCCTCCGTTACCTGTTGCGCGGGACCGACGGAAGGCGATAGACCCACACAGGCGGGTGTTGCTGGGATTTCGTGTCGATGTTCCCGTTGGCGGGCCGCATAACTCTGATTGGGACAGGACCCGTCGTTCCGTGGACCTACTGTCGTATCCCCAGAAGAGGCCAGGAATTTTCTACGCGGTCCTCGCCATCCCGATATTGATATTCCTGAACATTCTCTACGTTCCCTTCCACGCCCCAGACGATTACGATCACTTCAAGCGCGCCTATTCCCTGGTGCACGCAAACATCTGGCCGCTCACCGAGTCCGGCAAGAACTCGGGCGGCTATGTCGATTCCGGCCTTGCCGATATGGTGGAATTCCAGCGCCAGGTCATATTCCTTCCGCACCGGGAGACCACGCTCGCGATGCGGTGGGCCGGCGAGGTTGGCGCGCCCGCGCTCCCCGTGTTCCGCTGGTCACACGCCAAGGTCTACAGCGAATACCCGGGCTCGAGCAGCTACCTGCCCCTCATCTACCTGCCGCAAGCCTTCGCGGTTTGGGCCGGCGAGCAGCTGGATTTGAGCGTCAACACCACCGTCCTGGCTGCCCGGCTGTTCAATGGGCTGTCGGCGGTGACGATCATCGCATGGGTGCTGTCGCGGTTGCCATTCGGGGCGGCGATCGTTCTCGCCGTTCTCCTGCTCCCGAAGACGCTGCTTCAGTTCGCCTCGAATTCCGCCGATCCGCTGATCCATGCGATATCGCTCGCGATCATCGCGGCCGCGGTGTCCGGGTTGATCGGGCGCTCGGCCCCGGGGTTCAGGCAGTATCTGCTGATGGCGTTCGGCCTCCTGGTGCTGCTCGGGGTCAGGCCACCGCTTCTGCCGTTCGCGCTGCTGCCGTTCGCGCTGGCCGTGGTTTCACGCAACCGCTGGGGCGGGCTCGTGGTCGTCGCAAGCGTGCTGCTGGCTTTGGCGTGGTTCGCCATGGCCCTGCCCGCCGTGACCGATCTGCGCTGCGGTCCCGCCGGCTCCCTGGTGGCCAAGGCTCAGGAATTTGTGGTGCACGGCCCGATGCTGATCGTCCAGTCGTTCCGTTCCAGACTGCACTACTACGTCACCAGTTTCATCGGCGAACTCGGCTGGGGCAATGGACCAGACGGCACCATCGTGGGATTGCCGACATGGGTGTACGTGTCGGCCCTGGCGATGCTGGCGATCGCCGCGGTTCATGATGTCGCGCAGCCCTCGCGCCTTGCGCCGCGCTATCGCTTCATGCTCGCCCTTTGCGCGGCGGGGGTGGTGGTTCTCATCTTCTTCGTCATGTACGGCGGATGCACCCCGCCGGGCAGCGACGTCATCCGCGGCGTGCAGGGGCGCTATCTCGTCTCGCCGCTCCTGCTGCTCGTGCCGGCCATCGCGGGCCTGTTGCCGCGCCGGATCGCCGTGCCCGGGATGCTCGGTTTATGTCTGCTGGCATTCGCCGCGGCGAATGTCATGGTGCTCGCCGTCGAGGGCTACCGACTCTATGGTTGGAACTGGCATATCATTGGCTGAACGTGGTAGATCGCGCGCGAAGGGCGGGGGGCGGAATGCGCGCACAGCGCGTTCGACGGCCGCACGAGGGGCAAGATGACGGGTAGCGAGACGGATGAGCCGAATGAACTCTGCCGGATCTGTCGGATCGGCGTGCAGCAGCGGGTGTATGTGAAGAACGGCCATGATATTCTTCGGTGCAACGCGTGTGGCACCGGCCGTGCGGTGGCGCGCGATTTCGATCCGGCGCGCTACTACACGGGGGAGTATTTCGAAGGCGGGCACGACGACGGATACGCGGATTATGGAGGAACCGGGGCGGTGTTGCGCGCCGAGTTCGAGCGGCTCTCCGGCCGTCTGCAGCGCATCGCGCCAACCGGCGGCGACCTGCTGGAAGTGGGATGCGCCTACGGCTACTTTCTGACGACGGCGCAGCAGCATTGGCGGGTTCACGGCCTCGAAATATCTGCCGATGCCGTTGCGCGCTGCCACGCGGCGGGTCTGGCGGGGGTCCGCCGGGGCATGGCGGAAGCAGCGGAGCTCGCCCCGTTGCCCGAGCTTCAGGCGATCGTCATGCTTGATGTCATCGAACACCTTCCGGATCCGGAGGCATTCCTGTCGGCGTGTCGGGACAAGCTGGTATCCGGCGGCGTGCTCATGCTCACGACCGGCGACTTCGGGTCCCCCTTGGCACGCCTGATGGGGAAGCGCTGGCGCCTGATGACCCCGCCGCAGCACCTGTGGTTCTTCACCGCGCGCGGCTTTCGGGTGCTGGCCGCACGGCAAGGGTGGGATGTCCTGACGGTCGAACACCCGACCAAGCGCGTTCCGTTGTCGCTGATCCGCTATCAGTTGCAGCGCATGGCCGGGCTGAAGCCGCGGCGGGATGCCGGTGGCGGAGGAATCGGGATTCCGGTCAATCTCGGGGATGCCATGCTCGTGGCCTTGCGCCGGCCGCTGGAGCGCGCGGCGTGAGCGCCGGCGAGCAGGCCGCCGGGGAGCGGGTGTTCGGGATCATTCCGGCCTATAATGAGTCCACCCCGCTTGCCGAAGTGGTGGCCGGGCTGGCGCAGGTCGTCGATCGTGTCGTTGTGATCGACGATGGGTCGTCGGACGACACCGGCCGGGTTGCCCGGAACGCGGGTGCGGAGGTGCTGATCCATCGGATCAATCTGGGGCAGGGTGCCGCGCTGCAGACCGGGATATTGTATGCGCTGCGCGAGGGCGCGAGCCTGATCGTGACATTCGATGCCGATGGCCAGCACATGCCTGACGACGTGCCGCGGATGATCGCGGCATTGCGTGCGGACAAGGCCGACCTGGCGATGGGCAGCCGCTTTCTCGGCAGCACCGAAGGGATGCCCTGGCAGCGCCGCCTGCTGCTCCGCGCGGCCGTCGTCTTCACCAGGATCACGACCGGGCTCAGGGTATCGGACGCGCATAATGGATTGCGGGTGCTGACCCGCGACGCCGCCGCCGCCATCCGCATCCGGCACAACCGGATGGCCCATGCGTCGGAGATCCTGGGCGAGGTTGCCCGGCACAAGTTGCGCTATATCGAACTGCCCGTGCATATCCGCTACACCGCCTATTCGATTGCCAAAGGCCAGAAGATGATGGGCGCGGTTGATATCCTGCTTGACCTGCTGAATGCGCGGTTCCTGCGATGATCATCCAGGCGACGATCTCGGTCAGTCTCATCCTGATCTTTCTGTTCTATATGGCGAACAGCCGTCGCCGCGCCCTGAGCGTTGTGGCGGCCGTGACGGGGACGGTGGCAGGCCTGGTGCTGACATGGCAGCCGGACCTCGCCACCGTTCTGGCCCAGAGTGTCGGGCTCGGCCGCGGCGCCGATCTGATCTTCTACTGCTGGGTGCTCATCAGCATGGCGTTGTTCCTCAATATTCACTTCCGGCAGACCGAGATCAGGCAGCACCTGACCAATCTGGTACGGGAGATCGCGATCGCCGAGGCCCGCGCGAAGCAGACGGACCGCGGCGATGCTGCCTGAGCGTGCCGGAAGCGCCAGACTCACGAGCGGCGCATCGATTGTCGTCAGACAGCGGGGCATCGCGTCTTGAACACGCTGCTCCTGGCCGCGGTCGTTGTGTTGCTGTCAGGCGGGCAGTTCCTGTTCAAGCGGGCCGGGCTGGCGATCCAGGGACGCTCAATGCTGGACGGCGGGCTGATGCTCGCGACACTTCCGAGCTTCTACGCGGCGCTGGCGGTCTATGGTGTGGCCACGGTGCTCTGGATCTACGTTCTGTCGCGCTTGCCGCTCACCATCGCCTATCCCTGGATTGCCGCGGCAACCGTGAGCGTGCCGTTGATCGGGTGGCTGTTCTTCGGCGAGCGGGTGACCCCCCTCTTCTGGGTCGGCATGGCGCTCATCGTGGCGGGCATGCTGCTGACGCAACTTGCCGGGCAACGGTGAGCGCCGTTGACTCGTTCTCGGCTTTCGTGGCGCATGGCGGCGAGGACCCTGAGCAGGAGGATCGAACATGGCCAAGCGGATCGAAGCCGCCGCCGTCCAAGCCGTCAGCGGAACGCTCTACCCGCCGCCGTTCGATGTGCCCTGCCTGTCGCGCGAACGCCGCAAGCTCGGCGATGTCGCGGGGCTGACCCAGTTCGGCGTGAACCTGCTGCGCCTGCCGCCCGGGGCGTGGTCGAGCCAGCGGCACTGGCAGACGAAGTCGGACGAGTTCGTCTATGTGCTGTCCGGCGAGGTGGTGCTGGTCACCGATGCGGGCGAGGAGGTGCTGCGCCCCGGCGACGCCGCCGGCTTCAAGGCGGGCGACCCCGATGGCCACTGCCTGCAAAACCGCAGTGCGTCCGACGCGCTGGTGATCGAGATCGGCACCCGCCTCGCCGATGATGCGGCCTGTTACGCGGACATCGACATGAAGACCGAGCCCGGTGTCGGCTATCTCCACCGGGACGGCACGGCATATCCCAAAGCCGCACGGCGCGGCAGCGCGGTGTGATCCCGCGTTGCCGCGCCGCCCCCGTCACACCAGGGCGGTGAGCGGGTTGCCGGCGAGTGGGAGGTGGGTGGTGACGACCACGTGGTTCAGCCCCTGGGCGCCGGTGCTATCGTTGGCGGAGATCCACAGCCAGTCGCTGCCTGGCGTGTTGGTGCCGAGATAGGTCAGGCCGACGAGGTCGGCGTTGATGGCGGCCAGGGTGCCGGTGAGGTGCAGGGCGGTGCTGTTCTGGCCGCTGATGACGAGGCCGGGGATGACGACTCCGGTGGCAGGCGTGGTGGCGAGCAGGCCGGTGCTGTCGGAGATGATGACCTCGAGCAGGCCGCCGGCCGGGCCGCCGCTGACCTGGATGCCGGCCAGGGCGGTCGCGGTGGCCGTGGTCGCATCGAGGGTTGCCGGCGCGGTGACGCCGGGCGGCTGGATCAGGGCGGCCGGCGTCGTGGTGACGACGGTATGGGCGTAGATCGGCGCGTGGGTGCCGTCGTCCTCGGAGATCCAGAGCCAGTCGGGCCCGGGGGTGGTGCCGGCGTGGTAGGTCAGGGTGGCGAGCGAGACATTGATGGCGTCGAGCAGGCCGGTCAGGTGCAGCGCGGTGCTGTCCTGGCCCAGCATGGTCACGCCTGGCGCGGTGGCGGCGTGCAGCAGGCCGGTCGCGTCGCTGACGCAGACGGTGACGCTGCCGGCCGGGGCGGTGCCGGCGATGTGGATGCCGCTGACGGCGCCGGTGGTGCCGGCGGCGAGGCCGAGCGCATCCGGGGCGGCGATGGCGGCCGGCGTGATGGGCGGGGGCGTGACCGGCGGCGTGACCGGCGGCGTGACGGGCGGCGTAACCGGCGGCGTGACTGGCGGCGTGACGGGGGCTGCCGCCGCCGTCGTGGTGACGACGGTATGGCCGAGACCCTGGAGCTGGGCGTCATTGGCCGAGACCCAGACCCAGTCGGTCCCGGCGGCGGCCTGGTAGGTCAGGGTGGCGAGGCTGGCGTTGATCGCGGCCAGGGTGCCGGTCAGGTTGAGGGAGGTGCTGTTGTTGCCTGCCAGGCTGACGCCGGCGGTGGCACTGGCGGACAATGTGCCGGCGCTGTCGCTGACCGTCACGCTGAGCGGGCCGCCCGGCGCGGCATCGGCGATGCTGATGCCGCTCAGCGATTGCGCCGCGCCGCTGGCCAGGCTGCGGCTTGCCGGCGCGCTCACCACCGGGGTGGTGGCGGGCTGGGTGACGGCCTGCGGCGCCGCGGTGGCGGTCGCATGGCTGCCCACGGTCTGCGTGAGGCCCTGCGGGTCGAGCGCGGAAATCCAGAGATATTCGTCAGCGGCGGCGGCGCTCTGGTAGGTCAGGGTGGCCAGCGCGGTGTTGATCGCCGCGAGCCCGCCGGTGAGGGTGAGCGAGGTGGTGCCGATCCCGGTCTCGATCACGCCGGCGGTGGTGGCGACGGCGAGATCGCCGGTGTTGTCGCTGACGGTGACGCTGAAGTTGCCGCCCGGGAAATTGTCGGCGATCGAGACCCCGGCGATCGCGCTGCTGGTGCCGGCGACGGCGCCGATGGTGGCGGGCAGGCTGATCACCGGCGCCAGGTTGGCCGGCCCGGTGTTGGCGGACGGGGGGGTGACGCTGACGGCGCCGCCCGTGGTGCCGGGATAGGCGTAGGCATGGACGTAGTCGATCTGCATGGTGGCGGGGAATTTGGTGCTGCCATCGGGCACGCCCGGCCAGTAGCCGCCGACGGCGAGATTGGCGAGCATATACATCGGCTTGTTCATGTCCGCCGGCGTCGGCATGACGGCGGTCTCGACGCCGTCGATGAACAGGTCGACTTCCTGGGGCCCCCACAGCACGCCGTAGGTGTGGAACGAGGTGGAGACGTTGGCCACCGTCAGGGTGGTGCCCTGGGTCGCCTGCACCGTGGAATGGGTGGAGAAATACAGCGTGTTGGGGTTGTTGCCGAGCACTTCGAAGACGTCGAGTTCCGGCGGCCAGGAATGGTCGGCCGGCAGCAGCCAGAAGGCGGGCCACAGGCCCTGCCCGGCGGGCAGCTCGGCGCGCATCTCAAAATAGCCATAGAGCTGGCTGAAAGAACTCTCGGTGGTGATCGCGCCCGAGTTGAAGGGCAGGTTGAGCGGATTGCTGCCCGGGGTGGCGGTGATGTCGAGCACGCCGTTGCTGATGCTGAAGGGGTTCACGCCGACGGAACTGTCGGAGTAGAACTGCTGCTCGCCGTTGCTGCCGAGCGTGCGGTTGCCCCAGTCGAACGTCGTCCGCCACAGGCCGGTCGAGCCGTCCGGGGAGGCGCTGAAACTGTTGAATTCGTCCTGGAATGTCATCCTCAAGGCGGACGTATTGATCGTGCTGCCGATGGACATGAAATATACTCCGGGGATTGTTTGAAACGGAATACCGTGTGGCTGATCCGATATGAGTAGATATACCTAAGTGATGGCCGGAAAAAAGTTAATTTTTCAAAAAAATATTTCCGTTTTCATTCTGGTTATATTTGATTTACCTATTGCGTAAATTACACCATCATCGATCAAGCGGGAGCTGCTGATATTGAACGGATTTTCGGCAATGCGCGGGGGCGGGCCGCCGCGGCGGCCGACCTGCCGATTTCCGCAGCCGCCCGCCCCGGCGCCGCAACCTTCAACCCGCGCCGGCGTTGGACGTCATGCACCGCTCTGCCGCGACGACGGCTTCCGGGCAGCAAGGAGGTTCCGATGGACCAACCGACGGGCGGCGCGGGCGATCGCGGGCCGGGCATCATCGACATCGTGCTCGGCGAGGCCCTGTTCGCCAGCACCCTGGCGACCGCTGTGCTGACCCGCCAGGTCGCCTCCGGCGGGCTCGCCCACCCGGAGGCGCAAACCCTGCTCGACGGGGCAACCCTGGTGCTGGAGAGCCATCGCGGCGCCGCCGGCGAGGACACCGCGGCGATCGATCACGCGCTCGGCCGCCTGCGCAGCCTGGCCGCATTGCTCCAGCGCTTCGGTGGCGGCGAACCGGTCCCTGTGCCAGTCCCTGTGCCAGTCCCGGTGGCGAACCGGGCGGCCGGGGATGTTCAGCCGGCGGGGGAGTGACAGCGGCCCGAATGGAAGCAAGCGTTTCTTTTTTTGAAAAAAAAGAAACAAAAAAACTTCATCCGCGGCTTCGCCTCGCAATGACGCGTGAGGGAATTGGCTTTTGCGGGTTTTCCAGCGGACGGATCATTCTCTTTCTCAAGAAAGAAGCGCTTCCCCGCCCTGATCAACCAAGCCTCCCTATTTCGCGGGCTCGGAACGATCGCCCGCGAACTGCCAGGCGCGGATCCAGCCGATCACCATGGTGCCGCGCGCCTCCGCCGCCGCGGCGCCGGGCCACGAGCCGGCGGCGCCGACGGCGAGGTTGGCGAGCATGTACATCGGCCGGTGCAGGTCCGCCGGCGTGGCCGCCTCGTGCACCAGCCGGTCGTCGAGGTACCAGCGCAGCCGGTCCGCCCGCCAGGCGAGGCCGAAGACATGGAAGCCGGAGGCGAGATCGGGGCCGGCGCGCGCGGTCACCTCGTCGCGCGCGCTGCCGCCGGGGCGGGCGTGCAGCGCGACATAGTAGGTCGCGGGCGCGTGGCCGAGCATTTCCATCACGTCGATCTCGGGCGGCCAGGCGCCGTCGGCCGGGAGCAGCCAGAACGCCGGCCACATCCCGCGCCCGCGCGGCAGGCGCGCGCGCATCTCGAAATACCCGTATTGCTGCGTCAGCAGGAACTGGCTGGTGATCAGGCCGGAGCGATGGGTCAGCCCCTGGGGCAGGCCGGGATAGGGTGCGGCGGTGATGGCGAGGCCCTCGGGCGTGACCGCGAAGGGACCGTCGGCGGCGGGATCGGCATACCACTGGGCCTCGCGGTTGGCCGGCAGGGTGCGGTCGCCGCCGAAATAGGTGGTGCGCCAGGCCGGCCTGGCGCCGGGGCGGCGCTCGGGGGCGGCGGCGAAGCGGCTGAAATCGTCGGCGAACGTGGCGCGCAGGCCGCGCCGGTCCAGCACCGCACCCCGCGCGGGCAGCCCGTCGCTGCCGAACCTTGCCGCCGGCCCCGCCGTGCCGCCGCCCGCGAGCAGCACGAGCAGCGGGCGGCGGGCGAGCGGCGGAAAGCGGGCGAACGGCGTGGCCATGCGCGCGCCCCCGCGATCAGGGGTTGAAGGCGCGGAAGTTCGCGCCGGACTGGGCGAACGGCAGCACGATGGCGAGGAACTTCTGGTAGTCGGTGAAGGGCGAGTTCGAGACGTAGATCAGGTCGTTGCCGTGCATCGGAAAGGCATTGGCCAGGAACAGGGTGGCGGCGTTGGCGAAGTCGGCGCGATAGACCGTCGGCATCAGCACCGGCGCGTCGGCGGCGATGGCGAGGCCGAGGCGGCGCAGCGTGTCGGAATGCTCGAAGCGGAAGAGGAACACCGCCGAGGGGTTGGCGCGGTCATCCTGCAACCCGCCGGCGCGCGCGATCGCGTCGGCCATCGTCAGCGTGCGGTCCTCGAAGGGGAAGCGGCGGTTGAGCTGGGTGATGCTGGCACTCTGGCCGACCGCGCCGAGGGCGAGGAAGTAGCGCGGCTCGCGGGTGATGATGACGTTGTCGCCCTGCTGCAACTGCACGTTCTGGCGCGGGTCGTACAGCACGTCGCCGAGCAGCACCCTCTCGCTGCGCTGGGCGCGTTGCAGCGTGACCATGCTTTCGTAGCTCGGGAAGCGCGGCCCGCCGGCGCGCGCCACCGCGCCGAGCAGCCGCTCGCCGCCGGGATCGACGCCGAAGCGGACGGAGGAGGTGACATCGCCGGTCACGTTGATCGCCTGCGAACGGCGCTCCTGGATGGTGACGACGACCTGCGGCTCCAGCGCGCGGGTGCTGATGCGGGTCTCGATGGCGCGTTCGAGCTGCGCCGGGGTCAGGCCGACGGCGCGGATGGTGCCGCCGAACGGCACCGAGATGCTGCCTTCGCGGTTGACCTGCTGGGTCGGCAGCTGGACGAAATTGCCCGGCCGCGCGCCGGGCTCGGCGGGGATGAACAGCCCGCCGCTCTGGGCCTCGAAAACGGTGGTGGCGATGATGTCGCCGACCCCGATCCGCACGTCGCTCTCGGGGGCCGCCAGCACGCCGGGGCTGAACCCGGCGCCGTTGGGCTCGGCCGCAAGGCGGGCGACGTTTTCGGGATCGAGCGTCACCACGGCATAGGCCAGGCGCGGCTGCTGCACCGTGCCGGGATTGCCGGACTGCATCTGCGCGCCGTCCATCACATCGCCCATGCGCGGCCCGGCGGCGGGAAGGAAGCCGGCGCAGGCCGACAGCGACAGCACCCCGAGCAGGGCCGCGGCGCGCGTGGTCAGGCGCGGCATGCGGCGCGGCGCGGGCAGCATGCGCGGCGCGGGCAGCATGCGCGGCATTGGCAGCATCCGCGGCGCGGGCGGCAGGCGCGGCACGGGCAGCAGGCTGCTGGTCGGGGTGTGGCATGGCATGGCTGGAGGGATCCCTATCTTCATGATGCCGCGGCGCGTTCGGTGCGGGGTCCTGGCAGAACGTGCGGGCCGGTGCCCGGTTGCGCCGGCGGAGGCGGGACTTTGCAATAAGGTTTCAAACCATATGCCGCGGACTTAAACCCGGATGAACCGGTTTTCCCCGATTGGTGTCGCCCTCAACGGGGAGTCAGGGGGGAGATGTCAGGCCGGGCGGTGCGAGCTGTGCCAGGCGGCGAGAAGCTCTGCCTCCTCGGCGGCGGTGAGGCCGGTGCTGGCGGCGGTGGCGCCCTGGGCCCAGGCCAGGGTGTCGCGGGCGGTCTCGGACAGGGGGCGGAAGGCCAGGCCGGCGGCGCAAGCCGGGGCGATGTCGCGGGTGTTGAAGCCGGCGAATTCAGGCAGCGGCAGCCACATCGGCAGGGCGCGGGGGCCGGACCAGCGCTTGACGTCGTGGGCTTCGAGGAAGGCCCGGTCGATCCAGGTGAAGCGGCACGGGGCCGCGCCGGTGCACGCGGCGAGGAATTGGGCGCGGGGGATGGCCGGGCCGGTGGCGTTGAAGGTGCCGGTCAGGCCGGTTTGCGCGGCCAGCACGATCCATTGGGCGAGGTCGCGCACATCGACCAGCTGGACGGCGTCGTCGGGGCTGCCGCCGACCAGCACCTCGCCGCCGCGGGCAAGGCGGAGGGGCCAGTAGGTGAAGCGGCCGGTGGGGTCTTGCGGTCCGACGATCAGGCCGGCGCGGACGATGAACGCATCGGGCCCGACCGCCTGTTCGCAGGCGACCTTGGCGGGGCCGTAGGTTTCGGGGGTGCCGTGTTCGACCGCCCGGACGGTGGGGGCCAGGAGCGGGGCGGCTTCGGTTTGGCCGGGGGTGGCGTTGTCGGCGTAGACGCTGAGGGTGGAGATGAAGGTCCAGTGGGCGGCGCGGTGGCGCAGGGCGGCGATGGCGGTCCGGACCTGGCCGGGATGGCGGGATACGTCGATGACGGCGTCGAAGGTCTCGGCGGCGAGGGGCGCGAGGCCGTCCCGGGCGTCGCGATCGATCGGGATCAGCCGGGCACCTGGTGGAACGGCGCCGCTGATGCCGCGGGCGGCGCAGGTCACGTCGTGGCCCGACGCGAGGGCGTGGGTGGCGATGGCGCGACCGAGGAATTGGGTGCCGCCGAGGATCAGGAAGCGCACTTGGTCACCTTGCGGGCGCGGAGCTTCGGAAAAGCCAGGTGGCGGGAAGAGTCTTCTCCGACCTTTCCCATGTGCCCGGCCCAGGCGGGCATCTTGGGTGAAGGATAAGCCCGGTTTGCGGCGACGATCAATGCCCGCGGACCCGTGATCGCGCTGTTCGCCATGCGACCGGCGATTTGTTCGCCGTGGCTGACCGCCGCGGGCAGGGTCGGGGTGCGGAGGAAGCTGGCGCGGTGGTGGGCCCGGGCACGCAGGTGCAGCCGCACCGCGTTGGGGGGGCGACCGGCAGGAGTTTTGCGCCGCCAGCCGATGCGCCCTGGCAGGACTGACCTGGCTGGCAGCCTGATCGTGTATTTGTCGCCTTCGGCTTCCAGGGACGCGAAGATGGCATGGTCCGCTCGCATCCGGGAAATCCGGGTTAAACCCGGCGGCCGATGGGCGTGGCGAGGCGGAAGCGGCGCCAGGCTTCGAGCAGGGTGACGAGCTGGACCGTGGCCGGGGCCTTGCTGCCGCGCAGCAGCTGCATCGTGCCGCGCAGCGCCAGCACCGGATGGGTCGGGCGCATGTCGGCCCCGGTCTCGAGCGCCTCGAGGAAGCGCCGCGCCAGCGCCGGGTCCTGCCGCTCCATGACATAGGCGGCGTAGCCGAGCACCGAGGCGCGGCCGAACGGGTCCATCCGGCGGGCGAAGCCGCGCATCTGCAGCAGCCGCGGATGGTTGGCGATGATCTGGTGGATCTCGGCCGCGGTCGCCTTGGCATTGGGCGTGGTGCCGTCGCGGCGCTCGTGGTGCCACAGCAGGTTGGCCATCGCATGGGCCAGCGCGCGGTCGCCGAAGGCCTCGGCCGGATCGCCGAGCACGGCGCCGCGGCGGGGGTGGGTGTCGTAGGTGGCGCCGGCGGCGGCGGCGAGGCCGCGCACCACCGCCACCTCCATCGACCGGCCCGACAGCACCACCGCCTCCAGCCGGTGCCGTCCGTTGAGCAGCGTGCCGTCGGCGGCGAAGCACAGCGGCTGGGCGTTGAACAGCCAGCGGCCCTGCGCCAGGTCGCGCGCCAGGGCTGCCACATGCTTGCGGCTGATCCGCCGCGCGGCACTGCCGCGGGCAAGCAGGGCGGCGGCGCGGGCGGGATCGACGGTCTCGATGCCGACCTCGATCGGCCCGGCCGGGCCCGGCGCCGGTGCGGCGGGATCCGCCCGGATCGGTTCGGCCCTGATCGGGGGCGCGGTGGTGCGCCGGCGATGCTGGTCGATGGTATGGGCGACCTCGTCGTCGACCCGTTCGGCGATCACGGTGGTGAAGGCGGTGCCGGCCTCGAGGCAGGCGAACAGGCGTTGCGCGCCGTCGAGCAGCACGCCGCCGCGCGAGAAGATCAGCGGCATGCCGTTGAGCTGCCAGGCGCCGCTGCGCATGATGGCGGCGTAGAGATGGACCTGGGCTTCGTGCCGCCGCGCGCCGCCGCCGTGGCGCACCAGCAGTTCGCGCGCATCGGCCGGCGCGATCTCGGCGACACGGCAGCTGCGCTCGGGATGGGGCGCGCCCGGCGCCTGGATCGCCGGCATCTCGGTGACCGCGTCGCCTTCACGCCTGCGCAATGGTTCCGACATGCTCTCCACGCTCCTCGCTGCGGTGCGGCACGCCGCGATGGCCGCGCCCGTAGCTGCAACGCAGCACGCGCCAATAGTTTGCGACCGCGCGCGCGAAATCTGCATGCGCCGTGCAGCGCAACCCGGGGCGCCGCGCAACCGCGGGCGCCGCCACACGCTGTCCTGTCCTGCCCCGCCGGGCGGCAACAGGAGTGCCAAGCCGATGCGACTGGTTTATCTGGTGCACGATCTCGACGATCCCGCGGTGGCGCGGCGGCTGGTGATGCTGCGCCACTGGCTCGACACCGCGCTGGTGATCGGGTTTCACCGCGGCCCCACCGCCCCGGCGCAGGTGGCGGGCTGGCCGACCCACGCAATCGGCCGCACCGCGGACGGGCGGCTCGGGCGGCGGGCGGCTTCGGTGCTGGGGGTGCGCGCCCGGCTCGGGCGGCTGGCCGGGCTGTTCGACGGCGTCGATGTGGTGATGGCGCGCCAGCTCGAAATGCTGGCGCTCGCGGTGCCGCTGCGCCGCCGCTTCGCCGCCGGCGCCATGCTCGCCTATGAATGCCTCGATGTGCATCGCCTGATGGTCGCGCCCGGCCTCGCCGGGCGGCTGCTGCGCGGCATCGAGGGGCGTCTGCTGCGCCGGACCGATCTCGTCATCGTCAGCGCCCTGCCTTTCGTGACCGCCTACCTGGCCCCGGTGCACCAGGACCGGCTGCCGCCGTTCTGCCTGATCGAGAACAAGGTGCTCGATGTCGAGACCGCGGCCCAGCTGCCGCCCGGCCCGCGCCCGGCCGGCCCGCCGTGGCGGATCGGCTGGTTCGGCGTGCTGCGCTGCCGCCGCAGCCTGGACCTGCTGGCGGCCCTGGCGGCCGCCCTGGCGGGGCAGGTCGAGGTCGAACTGCGCGGCCGCCCGGCCTATGCCGCGATCCCCGATTTCGACGCGCTGGTCGCCGCCGCCCCCGGGCTCAGCTTCCTCGGCCCCTACGACCGGCGGCGCGACCTGGCGCGGATCTACGGCGGCGTGCATTTCAGCTGGGCGATCGACTTCTACGAGGACGGCGCGAATTCGGCCTGGCTGCTGCCCAACCGGATCTACGAGGGCGGCCGGCACGGCGCGGTGCCGATCGCGCGCGCCGCCGTCGAGACCGGGCGCTTTCTCGACGCGCTCGGCGTCGGGGTGCTGCTCGGCTTCACCGCCGCGGAGGATTTGCAGCGCTTTTTCAGTGCGCTGACGCCAGAAGGTTACGCCGAAGCGGCCGCGCGCCTGGCCGGCGTGCCGCACGCGGCCTGGGTCGAGGACGGGCAGGATGGCACGCGCCTGGCTGGGCTGCTGGGCGCGCCGGGCGCGGTCGGGACAAATCGCGGAGCCACTATCACGAATGCGTGATCGCCCGGCACCCGCCGCCGCCGCGGCGGAGCGGGCGGATTTACCTCCTGCGTATATTTCCACCGCCCGGCGGCGGCGAAAACATCAAAGAACGTATAAAACCACAATCAGCCCGTCCGATGACTTCGGGTTTCATCGGAATATGCCGAAAATCAGAAAAATCTACAAACCGACGACCGAATATTTCGCAATTTATAGTACGCGCGGCCACGATACTTAAATGATCGGACGGCGTTTTTCATATCCGGGCGTTGAGGTGGTGATCCACAGCACCAGCAGTGGCAGCCATCTATATTTCAAGGGAGACCGTTTTGTCGGTTTCAATCCCCACCCTCGACGGTTCTCTGGAGCATCATTCCGCCAAACCCATCGCGCATAATTTCGGGGCCTATGCGATGCCCCCGCCGGTGGGGCACTGGCTGAAGCGCGGCTTCGACCTCGTCGCCGCCAGCGCGCTGCTCATCCTGCTGCTGCCGGTGCTGCCGCTGATCGCGCTCGCGGTCTGGCTCGATGGCGGCCCGGCGCTGTATCGCCATGCCCGGGTGGGGTTCGGCGGCCGCGCCTTCGGCTGCCTGAAATACCGCACCATGGTGCCTGACGCCGACCAGCGCCTGGCGGCGCATCTGGCCACCGACCGGCAGGCCGCCGAGGAATGGGCGGCGCGGCGCAAGCTGAGCCGCGATCCGCGGGTGACCCGGGTCGGCGCGGTGCTCCGCGCCACCAGCCTCGACGAACTGCCGCAGCTCATCAACGTGCTGTCCGGCTCGATGAGCCTGGTCGGGCCGCGCCCGGTGGTGGCCGACGAACTGGCCGAGCACTACGACCGCGACGGCTGCGCCGCCTATCTCTCGTCGCGGCCGGGCATCACCGGGCTGTGGCAGGTCAGCGGCCGCAGCGGCACCTCCTACAGCGCGCGGGTCGAGTTCGACCGCGCCTATGCCCGCACCTGGTCGCTCTGGCTCGACCTCAAGATCCTGCTGCGCACGATCCCCGCCGTGCTCGCCCGCCGCGGCGCGGTCTGAACGCCATGTCCACGCACAAGCAGCAGTCCCCGCGCGAGAACAAGCGCCTCCCCACCCCGATCGACCACGCCGTCGGCGTTCAGATCCGCTACCTCCGCCGCGCCGCCGGTCTGACCTTGAAGGACCTCGGCCAGGCCATCGGCGTCAGCTGGGTGCAGTTCCAGCGCTACGAGACCGGCGTTTCGCGCGTCACCGCGAGCCGCCTGTTCGCCATCAGCGACGCCCTCGGCGTGCGCGTCGACAGCCTCAATGTCGATCCCGGCGCGCCCCAGCTGCTGCCGCCGGCGCATTCGCGGCGGCACGAGAGCGCGGAGCTGGTGCGCGTGTTCAACTCCATCGCCGACGCCCACCACCGCCTCGCCATCATCGCCCTCGCCCATGCCATCGCCGCCAGCACGGCGCCGGCCAGCCCGGAACCACGCGCCGCGCTGCCGCCGCATGACGGCTTCGATATCGACGCCGAGCTGTCCTCGTGAGCTCCGAGGTGGTGCGGCCCGGCCCGGCCTTGCCGCGGGTCAGCGTGATCGTGGCCAACTACAACGGCGCGCGCACCCTGGCCGACTGCCTCGCCTCCATCCTCGCCCAGTCGCTCGGCCAGATCGAGGTGCTGCTGATCGATGACGCCTCCAATGACAACAGCCTCGCCATCGCCGCCGGCTTCGCCGTGCGCGACGACCGGCTCGGCATCCAGGTGCTGGCGCGCAACGCCGGCCCCGCGGCGGCGCGCAATGCGGGCCTGGCGGTGGCCCGCGGCGGCTGGATCGCCATCGTCGACAGCGACGACATCCTCCACCCCGACCGGCTGGCCCGGCTGGTGACCGCCGCCGAGGCCGCCGGGGCCGATCTCGTCGCCGACGACATGATGGTCTTCCGCGACGACCAAGAAGCCGCGCCGCACCGGCTGCTGCAAGGCGGGCTGGCGGCGGCGGCGTCGTGGATCACGCCGGCGCAGTATGTCCGCGCCAATTTGCTCTCCGGAAACGGCGTGGCGCTCGGCTATCTCAAGCCGGTGATCCGCGCCGCGGCGCTGGCGGCCCATGCGGTGCGCTACGACGAGGGCCTGCGCATCGCCGAGGACTACGACCTGGTGCTGCGGCTGCTGGTGCGCGGCGCGCGGTTCCGCCTGGTGCCGGAACTGCTGTACTTCTATCGCCAGCATCCCGGCTCGATCTCCTACCGTCTGAACCCGGCCGCGCTGGCGGCGATGCTGGCCGCCGACGCCAGGTTCCGCGCCTGGGCGGGACCGGATGTGCTGGCGGGGCCGGAGGCGCTGAAGGGGCTGCGGGCCGGGCTCGACGCGCGGCTGCGCTCGATCCGCACCGCCGCGGCGAGCGAGCGCGCGATCGCCGGCCTCAAGGCCCACCGCCCGCTGGCCGCCCTGGCGGTGCTGGCGCGCCACCCGACGGCGCTGCCGATCCTGGCCCGGCTGCTGACGCCGGCCCGCCTGTTCGTCCGCCTTTCCGCTCGCCTGCGTGTGCCCAAGGCCGTTCCGCCGGTGGCCGCACGGCCGGTGGCCGCACGACCGGTGATCTGCATCCTTTCGCGCCAGCGGCTGGCGCAGGGCGCGAGCGGCAGCGCGGCCTATCTGCTCAGCCTGTGCACCGCGCTCAGCGCGATGGGCTTCGCGCTGCGCCTGATCTCCCCCTCGCCCGAGATGCTCGGCCGGGTGCCGGTGCTGCGCATCGCCGGTGACGGCGCGCTGTTCGAGCATGTCGCGGTGCGCGGCACCTGGCGCATCGGCGGGGTGCTGTTCGCGCGCGATCCGCTGGTCTATCTGCGCGCCGCCCTCGGCATCCTCGACCGCCTGGCGCGCCGTGCCGGGGTGCGGGCGCTGGCCGGACTGGCCCGCCCGGCGCCCTACGCCGTCGGCCTGCCATGGAGCGCCGAGGACGGGCTGTTCGTCGCCGCCGAGGCCGCCGGGCGGGCCGATCTGGTGCTCGCCGATTATTGTTTCCTGACCCCGGGCATTCCCTATGCGCTCGCCGCGCCCGGCACCTCGGCGGTGGTGATGCATGACCTGTTCTCCAGCCGCCCGGCCCATTTCGCCGCGATCGGCGCCGCCGACAGCGTCGCCACGCTCGATGCCGCGCGCGAGGCCGTGCTGCTGGGCCAGGCCGGGCTGGTGATCGCCATCCAGCACGAGGAGGCCGCGGCGGTGCGGCGCATGCTGCCGGCCGGGCCCGATGTCGTGGTCGCGCCGATGGCGGTCGAGCCGGTGGCGGCGGCGCAGCCGGGCGAGGGCGGCGGACTGTTCTTCGTCGGCAGCGCGACCGAGCCGAACGTCGATGCGATGCGCTGGTTCCTGGCCGAGGTATGGCCGCTGATCCGCGCCCGGCGCGGCGATGCCCGGCTCGTCGTGGCCGGATCGGTCTGCACTGCTTTGGCCGGCGCGACGCCGGAAGGCGTCCTGCTGCTCGGCCGCGTCGCCGACCTGGCCGGGCATTACCGCCGGGCCGATGTGGTGATCGCGCCGCTGCGGGTGGGCTCGGGGCTCAAGATCAAGCTGGTCGAGGCGCTGGCGCACGGCAAGCCGGTGGTGGCCACCCGGCTCACCGCCCAGGGCGTCACCGAACAGCTCGGCGGCAGCGTCGTGCTGGCCGACAGCGCCGCCGATTTCGCCGAGGCGACGCTGGCGCTGCTCGCCGCCCCCGCGGCGCGCGCGTTCCAGGCGACGGCGGCGCTGGCAGTGGCGCGCGATCATTTCACCGCCCCGGCCGCCTATGGCGGCGTCATCGCCCATCTCCAGCGCCAGCACGCGAACGCCGGCGCAAGGCGGCTGGCGGGAGCGGCGGCATGAACATCATGGTCCCGCTGCGCCCGGCGCCGCCGCGCCCGGCCGCATCCGCGCTGCCGTTCGTGACCATCGTCGTGCCGGTGCTCGACGAGGCCGGCTACATCGCCCCCTGCCTCGCCTCGCTGCTCGGCCAGTGGCCGCCCGAGGCCTGCGAAATCCTGGTGCTCGACGGCGGCAGCCGCGATGCGACGCGCGCGATCGTCGCCGCCCTGGCCGAACGCCATCCCGCGATCCGGCTGCATCACAATCCCGCGCGCATCCAGTCCGCCGCCATCAACCTCGCCGCCCGGCTCGCCGACCCAAGGGCCACCATCCTGGTGCGGGCCGATGCCCATGCGCTCTATCCGCCCGATTTCGTCGTCCGCTGCGTCGCCGCCCTGGCCGAGCGCGGGGCGACCTCGGTGGTGGTGCCGATGCGCACGCGCGGGGCTGGCAGCGGGGGCGGGCGCGGCATGCAGCATGCCATCGCCGCGGCGCAATCGAGCCGTCTCGGCAATGGCGGCGCCGCCCACCGGCTCGGCGCGACCTCGGGCTTCGTCGGCCACGGCCACCACGCCGCCTTCGACCGCGCCTTCTTCCGCGCCCTCGGCGGCTACGATGAGAGCTTCACCCACAACGAGGACGCCGAGTTCGACGTCCGCGCGCTCGCGGCGGGCGGGCGCATCTGGATGTGCGCCGACGCCGCGGTGGTCTATTTCCCGCGCGACCGGCTGACCGGGCTCGCGCGGCAGTATTTCCGCCACGGCGCCGGGCGGGCGCGGACCCTGTGCAAACACCACCTGATGCCGCGGCCGCGCCAGATCATCCCGGTTGCGCTGCTGGCGGGATGCCTGGCCGGGTTGGCGACGGCGCCGTTCGCGCCCGAGCTCGCTGCCACGGCGCTGGCCTATCCGGCCGCCTGCCTGGCCTGGGGCGCGGGCCTGGCGCTGCGGCGGCGCGACGGGCGGCTGCTCGGCGGCGGCGCGGCGCTGCTCACCATGCATCTGGCCTGGGCGAGCGGGCTGCTCACCGGCTTCGTCAAGAACCGCGCCGCGCGATGAAGCCAAACCCGATGAAGCCAAACCGGGGATGCCGCGTTGACAGGGCTTGCGCCACCTCTTGCGGCCTGGCCCCAGGCCGCTTCGGCGTCGGGCCGGGCCGTGCGTGGGACAACCAAAGGATCGAACCGCCATGCTGAACTTCCTCAACGCCCTCCCCCCGCGGCCGGGACCGCAGCCGATGCCGGGAATGGCCGCGCCGCCGTTCCAGTGGCTGCCGGTGAGCGCGGCCTTCCTGCGCCGCCGGCTCTGGCCGGTGCTGGGCTGCGCCACGCTCGGGATCGCGCTGGGGGCCGGCTACCTCGCCATCGCCACGCCGCAATACACCGCGGTGGCGACGCTGAGCATCGATGCCCGCCGCGCCCACCCCGCCGGCGGCGGCCCGGCGTCGGCCGACTGGCAGTCCGAAAGCGCCTATATCGAAAGCCAGGTCGAGCTGATCCGCTCGGCGGCGACCCTGCGCGGGGTGGTCAAGGCGCTGCATCTGGATGCCGATCCGCTGTTCGCGCCGCGCGAGCCCGGCATCGTGGCGCAGGCCATCGCCCTGCTGCGCGAGGCACTGCCCGGCGCCGCCCAGGGCGGGCTCGATGCGCCCGCCCGCGCGCGGGCGCAGGCCGGGGCCGCGCTGCTGCGCATGGTCGAGGTCTGGCGCGTCGGCGCGACCTCGGTGGTCGAGGTGCGGGTGCACAGCCCCGACCGCGACCTCTCCGCCGCCCTCGCCAATGCCGTGACCGAGGCCTACATGGCGCAGCAGCTGGTCGCGATCTCCGAGACCACGCGCCGCGCCAGCTCCTGGCTCGAAGGGCGGATCGGCGATCTGCGCGGGCAGGCGGTGGGCGCCGATCGCGCGGTGCAGGAATACAAGGCACGCAACAACATCGTCGATGTCAGCACCGGCGCCGGCATCGGCCAGATGAACGAGCAGCAGCTCGGCGAGCTCAACGTCCGCGTCGCCGCCGCGCGCGCGCGCCTCGCGGAAACCCAGGCGCGGCTCGAACGCGCCCGCGCCAGCACCGTCAACGGCATCACCAACGGCGTGATCAGCGACACCGCGACCAACAGCGTGATGACCACCCTGCGCCAGAAATACGTCGATGCCGCCCGCCGCGAGGCCGAGCTGACCGCGCGCCAGGGGCCGAGCCATGGCGCGGTGGTGCTGCAACACGCCGAGGTGATGGAATTGCAGCGCGGCATCCAGGCCGAGCTGGCCCGCCTGACCGAGACCTACCGCGGCGACTTCGAGGTCGCCCAGGCCAATCTGACCGCGATCCAGGCGCGGCTGGCCGAGCAGGTCAAGGCCGCCGCGCAGACCAACATCGAGCGCAGCGAACTGCGCTCGCTGCAAAGCTCGGCCGACGCCTACCGCCAGATCTACGAGACCTTCCTGCAACGCTTCACCCAGGCGATGCAGGACCAGTCCTACCCGATCTCGGACGCCCGCGTCGCCGCCCCGGCGCTGGCGCCGATGGATCGCAGCGCGCCCCGCGCCGCGGTGGTGCTCGGCGTTGCCGGCGCAATCGGCCTCGCCCTCGGCCTGCTGCTCGCGGTGCTGGCGGATGCGATGGACGGCACCGTGCGCACGCTCGCACAGCTGCGCCAGGCCAGTGGCCTCGAATGCCTCGGCGTCATCGAGGACAGCCCGGCACTGGCCTGCTCCCCGACCAGGCGCTGGCTGCGCAGCAGCCGCGACAGCGCCCGGCGCGGCATCATGCTGGTGCCGACCGCCTTCCGCCAGGCCGCCCGCAACCCCGACCAGCAGATCGCCGCCGCCGTGCACGCCGTGCGCGTCGCCGCCACCCGCCACTCCGCCCGCGGCCGCGAGGTCCGGGTGATCGGCTGCGTCTCGGCCCTGGCCGATGAAGGCAGCAGCACCTTCGCCGCCAACCTCGCCTTCGCCCTGGCCGCCGATGGGCAGCGCACCGTGCTGCTGGACTGGCCGAGCCGGTCGCCGACACTGACCGCGATGCTGGCGCCGGAGGCCAAGTCCGGCCTGCTCGAACTCGCCAACCGCGGCGTCAGCCTCGCCGAGGCGGCGCTGGTGGACGAACACACCGGGCTGCGCTTCATCGGCCAATCCGCCGAAGGCGGCGCCACCGCGCCCAGCCGCGCCAACACCCAGGCCCTGCTGGCCGACCTGCGCGCCCGCTACGACGTGGTGGTGCTGAACCTGCCGCCGCTGCACGACGGCAGCATCGCCCTGCGCCTGAGCGACATCGTCGACGGCTTCGTGCTGGTCACGCGCTGGGGCCGCACGCCGCAAAGCGTGCTGAGCGAGGCACTCGGCCACGCCGGCGGACTCGATGCGCTGTTCCTCGGCGCCGTACTGAGCCATTGCGACAGCGCGCGGATGCGACTCTACCCGTCCGATGCCACGGCCTATCCGCAGCGCCACATGGTGCCGATCGCCGCCGCCTGAGACACATCGGGTCAGGCGACGGCGCGCCATGGCAGGCAAGGCTCCGCCGGCCAAGGGGCAGTGGCCCCTTGGAACCCGCCACTGCTCGCGGCCGGGGCAATAACCTTCGGCTGCGGGCGCGATCTCGATGGGTTCGCGGGTGAAGCCCAATGAACCCTGCGGCGGCATGGTCGATGGCCTGCGGCGCAAGGACGCAAGGACGGGGTTATCACCTGAAGGCCGGTGCTCCAGCCGCGAGCAGTGGCGAGTTCCAAGGGGCCACTGCCCCGTCGCACGAATGCGCGCTGCGCACGACGCCGGCGGAGCCTGGCTTGCGTGGCTACGGTCTGCGCCGGATCGAGCCCAGCCAGGCGGCCAGGGCGCCCGGGGAGAGCAGCTGGAGGGCTGTCGCGTAGATCGCAACGCCGGCGGTGACGGCGATGGCCAGGGCGGCGAGCGGGGCCATTGTGTGCGGCAGCAGCGCGCGGGTGGCGGCCACGCCGGCTGTCATCAGCGTCACCGCCGCCAGTCCCGGCCACAGCACCAGCAGCAGCGCGCCCGGCCGCAGGCGCATTTCGTGCAGGGCCGCGGCGATGCAGATCGCGCTGCCGGCGCAGGCCGCCGCGGCGACCCCGGCGGCGATGCCGACCAGGCCGAACGGTGTGCCCGCCACCACGCCGCCGGCCATCAGGGTGGCGGTGAGCACGGCGGCGCCGAATTGCAGGGTCGAGCGGCCGCGGCCGAGCAGCAGCATCACCGCCGCGAGTCCCATCGCCTGGGCGATCGCCGCGGGTGCGAGCAGGCGCAGCAGGGCGGCGGCCCCGGCCCAGCGCGGCCCGAGCAGCAGGCCGACCAGCAGGTCCGCCACCAGTGCGAGCCCCAGCATCAGCGGCGCGACGAGGCCGAAGATCACCCGCCAGGTGTCGAGCAGGCGGGCCGCGGTGGCGCGGTGATCGAGCCGCGCGACGGCGGGCAGGAACGAGACCAGCAGCGGGCTGACCAGCACCGCGTCGGGGATGCGCACGATCTGGTAGGCCAGCGCGTAGATGCCGAGCTGTTCGACCCCGAGCAGCCGGCCGATCAGCAGATTGTCGATCGAGGCGGAGAACAGGCTGAGCAGGTTCGCGCCCACCAGCGGCAGGCCGTGGCGGATCAGGTAGGCCAGCGCCGCCCGGCTCGGCCGGCCCGGGAAGGCTTCGCCCGCCAGCGCCTGCAACAGCGCGGTCCGGACGGTCCACAGCACCAGCTGCTGCGCCACCAGGCTCCACACCTCCCAGCCGTTGAGCGCGCCGACCAGCGCCATCGCGATCCCGGCGATGGCCGAGGCGATGTCGCCGAGCGCGAAGATCCAGGTGGCGCCGGTGCGCTGCACCCGCACCCCGGGCAGCGTGCAGGCGGCATTGAGCAGCACGATCGGCGCCAGCCCGGCGAGCACGGCGGCGATCTCGCGATGCGACAGGGCGGCCGAGATCGGGATGGCGGCCGCCGTCAGGGCCAAGGCCAGCGCCAGGCCGGCGATCAGCGCGGACCAGCCCACGGTCGCGCGGACGCGCCCGTCGGGATCGGGCGCGCGCAGCAGGGACGGCCCGAGCCCGCCATCGGCGATCGTCAGGGCGAACAGGGTGACCGGCATGGCGAGTGCCATGATGCCGAAATCGGCCGGCTCCAGCAGCCGCGCCAGCAGCGGGAACATCAGGAATTGCAGGGCCATGCGGCAGGCGTTGGCGGCCGCGAGCAGCACGGCCCCGATCGCCAGCTTGCGCGCCGAGGGCACGCCTGTGGGAACCTCGGGGTCGGTCACTGGGGTCCGGCCGGGGGGAGCGTGTGATGCATGCCCGGTCTGAACCGCCGGCGCGGCGATCGGTTGCATCCACCCCCCGCCGGAGGCGGCCAAACCTGACACCGCCGGAGGCGGCCAAACCTGACACCTCCGGAGGCGGCCAAACCTGACACCTCCGGAGGCGGCCAAACCTGATGCCGCCATGAAACCGGGCCGCGCCGCCGCCGTTATCGCCTGGGCCGCCGGCCCCCCGAGGGGCCTATGGGAGTGCGACCCGCAATGACGATGCCAGTCCGCTACGCCGTGCTGTTCAAGGCGTTCTTTCTCGATGATTTCGTCCGCCGCCGGCTGGCCCATGTCGTCGCCGCCGCGCCCGGCGGCGATGTCCATCTGCTGCTCGACGAAACCGCCGCCGCCGCGGGGCCGAGCGACTTCCCGCGCATCATCCGCTATCGCGATGCCGATATCGCCGCCCTCGGCTTCCTGCCCTGCGGCCAGGGCAGCCTGGCGTGGTACAACGCCGATTATCCGCTCTATCTCTTCCGCCACCTGCACCCGCAGTACGATGACATCGTCGTCGTCGAATACGATGCGGTGCCCGGCATCGGGCTCGACCGGCTGGTGGCGGAATGCCGCGCCGAGCGGGTCGATTTCGTCGGCCAGCCGATCGCCAAGACGGTCGACGCCTATTGGTGGACCAGCACGATGCTGCAATTCTACCGCCGCGCCGAGATCCGCCCGACCCTGATCTGCGCCGCCTATTTCTCGGCCGCCGCGGTGCGCCATCTGGCCGCCTGCCGGCTGCGCCAGGGCGCCGGACACGATCCGCGGGCGGCGCAGTCCTGGCCGATCGGCGAGACCTTCGTCGGCACCGAGATCGGGGTGGCCGGGCTGCGGCAGCGCGATCTCGCCAGCTTCGGCCCGCTGCGGCGCTACGACTGGTGGCCGCCGGTGCACGAGGCGGAACTGGCGCAATGCGCCGGCGAGGTCTTCGTCCATCCGGTGCTGCACGGGCGGCGCTACCTGCGCTCGCTGTTCAAGAACGGCGCGCTGCCCGGGCTCGTCGCGCTGGCCCGGGCGCTGCGGGCGACGTCGTTTCCGGCGCGCCGAACAGCCGGCGGCACCACGAAGACGGCGTGATGCAACCGGCCTGCGGCGGGCGCGTTGAGCTTTCGTATTTATCGCAGACGTAAATCAACGACCACCGATGGCGAATACGGCCGGCTGATATTTCCTTCGGCCCATTGTCCGCAACACCTGGAGGCCCGATGACGACGACCGACATGCAGACGCTCATCCACCGGCAGATCTACCGGATCGCCGGCTTCCTGCACCCCACCGATGCCATGGCGTTTGCCGGTCTGGGCATGTGGCAGCGGTCGAGCCGGATCGCCGGGTCGGTGATGGAGATCGGGGTGTTCTACGGTCGCTCGTTCGCGATCATGGCGCGCCTGATCGATCCGGCCCGGGAGGTGGCGGTCGCCGCGGATCTTTTCGATATCGGCCCGATCGACGACGCGCATTCGGAGCAGCTCAGCACGTTCGAGAAGAACCTCGCCTTCATCGGCGCCGATCGGGCCGCGGTGCTGATCCTGAAGGGCGATTCCGGCGCCTTGCAGGCGGCGGAGCTCCAGTCGCAGGTCGGCAAGATCCGATTTCTGAGCATCGACGGCGGCCATGAGGAGCCGCAGGTCAGTTCCGACGCCATGCTCGGCATGAAGATTCTCAGCGATGACGGGATGATGGTGTTCGATGATTTCTTCAACCCGCAATACCCGGACGTCACGTTTTCCGTCTTTCGCCTGCTGAAGAACGAAATGGCGGATTTTGTTCCTTTTCTCATCACCAAGAACAAGCTGTATCTGTGCCGGTCGGGATCGGCGCCGCGCTATCGCCAGGCCGTCGCGCTGATGCCGCTATGGGCAGGTTCGACGCGCGAGCGGTTCAAATTCATGGGCAGCGACGTCACCTACCTGTACCAGTCCCTGCCCAACCGGGCGATCTATCAGCTCCTGGCCACGCGCGGGCTGGGTTGTGTCGCCTCCAGCATCCTGCGCCCCCGGGCCTCGCGCTTCTGGCGATAGCGCGGGATCGCGCGGCGCGCGATACCAATCCTGCTCAATATTGATTTTCGCGGGGGGCGGAGAAGGAACAGCAGGAAGCGTTTCTTTTTTTGAAAAAAAAGAAACAAAAAAACTTTATAACTGGCTTCGCCGTGGATGAAACGACCGACTCCAACGGACAGAAGTTTTTTGCTTCTTTTTTTCAAAAAAGAAGCGCTCTCTTCCGCCGTTGGTCTCAGACCCCCACCGCCTCGCGCATGCGGGCGGCGATGATGGCGCCGATGGTGTTGTGCCACTGCCACAGCCCGTTGGTCTGGCCGGAGAAGCTCGGCTCGCCGCCGATCTCGGGGCCGCTGGTGAACCCGGCGGCGAGCCCCAGGCCGAGCAGGCCGGGGATGGCCTCGCCGTGGGCGTCGAGCACCCGGCAGGCGCCGTCGACCAGCGGGCGGGTGCCGGCGCCATCGGCGAACAGCGCGATCGGATGCCCGTGGCGATCGAACACGTCGAGCGCGCGCGGACGGTAGCCGGGCGCGGTGACGACCAGATCGGCGCTTTCCAGGATCGCGCGGCCGACCGGGTCCGGCCCCGGAGCGAGGTGATGCAGGTGCAGGCGCGGCGGCGGCCGGCGTCCGGCGATGCCGCGGGCGGCCATCACCAGGGCGCGCGAGTCCAGGCGGAAGCCGGCGAAGCGGAAGACGAAGCCGCTTTTGGGGCAGATGTCGTCGGGGCCGAATTCGTCGTAGCCGTCGGCCAGCGCCGCTTCGGCCGAGGGATAGAACACCCGCAGCTTCCGCCGGTGCAGCACCGTGACCCGCCGCACCGTGGCGCCCAGCCGCAGGATGACCAGGGCGGTGGCGATGGTGCTGCTGGAACTGCCGACGATGGCGACCTCACCGCCGCCGAGCGCGGCCAGGCGGCGGCCGATGTCGTGCAGCCCGGCTTTGGTCATCGCCTCGCCGGAGGGGATGAGCTTGTCGCCCAGCGCCGCCACCAGCCGCACGCCGGCCGCTTCCTGGCGCCGCAGATGGTCCTCGGGCTGGTGGCCGCCGGTGGCGAGCACCACCACTCGCGCCACGACCCCGCGGGTGCTGCCATCGGGGCCGCGCAGCTCGGTGCGCCAGCGCCCGTCCGCCAGTTGCTGCGTGCGCAGCGCCTCGTGGCGGGTCAGCACCGCGCAGTCCGGTGCCTGCGCGATCACCTCCTGCAGCGCGCCGCCGAGCACATCGAGGAAGCTGCCGACCAGCGGCAGCGGCACCGCGCCTTCGCCGTGCGCGGCGACGGCGCGGGTCGCGGGATGGTCGCGCAGCGCCATCAGCCAGGGCGCCGAGCTCGCGTTCACGCAGTCCACGATGGTCGCGGCCGAACTGTCCGAGGTGATCACGTAGCGGCCGATTTCGCCGGCGCCGATCGCCGCGCCGCGCTCGATCACGCTCAGCCCGCCGCCGAGCAGGGGTTCGAGGAAGCCGCCCTGGCTGGCGGCGATCAGCGGCGACATCCCGGCCGGCCCGCCGCCGACGATGACGCTGGACATGTGCAGGTCGGGGAGCGGGGCGGCGGCGAAATCCCGGTCGTCGCGGAGGTCGCGCAGGATCGCTTGCGAAGTGTTCATCTTGTGGCCCTCCGGGCCTGGCGGGTGACCGGCGCGGCGCAGGCGAGGCGGAAGCCGTCGCAGACCTCCTCGACATCGCGGCGGGTCATGAAATCGGACATCGGCAGCGAAACCACCCGCGCGCTCAGCGCCGCGGTGACCGGCAGGGCGCCGAACACCGCGTTTTCGCGAAAATACGGCTGCTCGGCCAGGTGGGGGACGAAATAGCGGCCCGAGCCGATCCCGCTCTGCGCCAGCCGCGCGACCACGCCGGCGACGTCGCCGCTGGCATGCTCCGGGATCAGGACCGAGACGAACTGGTGCGCGGTGCGTTGCCCGGTCATGCGCTGGAAGGTGAAGCCGGAGAGCAGGGCCCGGTAGATATCGAACAGCGCGTTGCGATGCCCGGCGATCTCCTCGATCTCGCGCAGCTTGCTGAGCGCGAGCAGGGCGCCGACCTCGCTCAGCTTGGCGTTCAGCCCCGGCATGGTCGCGGCCCGTTCCTGGCCGAAGCCGAAATTGCCCATCGCGCGGAGCATCGCGATCAGCCTCTGATCGGTGCAATAGACCAGCCCGGCCTCGGCGGTGGCGAAGGCCTTGGTGGCATGCATCGAAAACACCAGCGGATGGCGGCTGCGGCTGCCGAAGGCGCGGCCGGCGGCGTCGATACTGCCCAGCGAGGCCGCCGCATCGATGACCACGGGCACCCCCCATTGCGCCGAGAGCCGGTCGTAGCGCTCAAGGTCCAGGCAGTTGCCGAAGGTGGCGTTGGGCACGATGACGGCGATCTCGTCCTGCCACTGCGCCAGCAGGGCTGCCTCCTCGGCCGCGTCGGGCAGCCAGGTCTGCGGATCGACGTCGCACAGCAGCGGCGTCAGCCCGCACCACATCGCCGCCTGGGCGGTGGCGGCGAAGGTGAAGGACGGCATCAGCGCGTAGCGCCCGCGCGGCCGCCAGCCCACCGCCTGCTTGATCGCCAGCATCAGCCCGAGTGTGGCGTTGGCGACGGTGACGCAGGCGCCGTTGCCGAAGATCGAGGCCGCGAGACGCTCCTCGAGCCGGGCGTTGACCGGGCCGTAGTTGGAGTAGATGCCGCTGCGTTCGATTTCGCTCAGGTCATCGCCCATCGCCGAGAGCCGGGGCGGATTGGGCCGGATCAGCGGGATCCGCAGGCCGGGGCTGCGGACCGGCGCCTGGGCGACGGACTCCCTCATGCTACGCGACATCGAGCCTCCAGACTTGTTGCAGCAGGGTGAAATGATGGCGTTGGGCCGCGCTCAGCCCGTGCCGGCCGGCCTTGCCGCGGGTGAAATAGGCGTTGACGCAGACCAGATCGCCCTCGAAGCCGTCGACCGCCTCGATCCGGCGCAGATGCAGTCCGTACGGCGCGAGCAGCGCGATGAGGTCGTGCAGCAGCTTCTGGCCCTTGAAGACGGGATAGAACCAGGCCTCGGTCTCGATCCCGAGGACGCCGTGCAGCAGGTCGCCGAAGCCCTGCAGCACCTCGTATTCGAAGCCCTCGACATCGATCTTGACGACATCGGGCTGTGGCACGATGCCGGCCTGGTGGAGCGCGTCGTAGCGCTCGCAATGCACGTCCACCCGGCCCACGGTGCGGTAGAGCGGCGCGATCCGATAGCCCGCCAGGATCTGCGGGTCGGCTTCGAGCAGCGAGGAGCAGCCGGGCCAGTGGGCGAGGTTGAGGGTGTGGTCCCCGGCGGCGGCGGCGAGGCCCTGGGGCACCACCAGGACATCGGGCATCGAGGGCGACATGGCGCGCAGCCGGGCGGCCTCGGCCGGATTGGCCTCGAACAGCACCGGGCGGATGCGCGCGCCGTGGCGCAGCCATTTCGGTTGGATGCCGCCGGCCGCCCCGATATCCACCAGCGTCAGCGGTGCCGGTGCGGGGCTGCGGACCGCGCTCAGGAAATCGAACATGCGTGCCCTCGCCATGAGTCACGAGGCTGGAAATACAGGCCCCGGCATTTTCATAGGAAGCTAACGCGCAGCGGCGCCGAGGGTTTGATCGGCGCTGCGATTTCTTTCGGGCCGCACGGTGGCGGCGATGATGGTTTCGAGCCGGGCGCAGAACCGCGGCAGGCTGTGGCGATCGAGCATCATCGCGCGCGCGCGCCGGCCCATCGCCGCGGTTGCGGCCGGGTTGCCGAGCATGGCGCGCATGGCGTAGCGCAGGGTCAGCCGGTCGCCGGGCCGGACGAACAGGCCGGTGTCGCCGTCCTGGAGAAAATCGGGCGGCGCCTGGGTGCGCGAGGCGATCACGGCGCGGCCCATCGCCATCGCCTCGGCGATCACCGCGTAGCCGCAGGCGTGCTGCGCCGGATGCAGCGGCACCACGACGAAGGCGGACTGGCCGTAGAGTTCGCGCAGCGCCGCGTAGTCGCCATAGGAGCGCAGGGTGACATTCTCCGGCCAGCCGGCGGGGGCGGCGGTTTCGGTGGGGGGCACCCAGGTGCTGTCGGAGGCGATGCGGACCTCGGCCGGCAGCGGGCCGGCCGCCGCCGCCAGGGTCGCGTAGTCGCGATTGGCCGCGCCCGCACTGGCGATGACAGCATTGGCGATGACAGCACTGGCGATGACAGCACTGGCGATGACGGCGGGCTTGGCGGCGGCGACGGGGGAGAAGAAATCGGTGTCCACGCCGTAGCCGGTGGCGTGGCAGCGCGCCGGCGGAATGCCCAGCACCGCCATCGTGCGCTGGCGCAGCGCCTCGGACAGGCAATGCAGATGGACATGGGGCATCCGCCGCAGCAGTGGCGCGAGGCTGCGCAGCCGGGGCGAGACCAGATGATGGCCGTGGAACATCATGTGGATCGGCACGTCGGAGGCCGACAGCAGCGAGGCTAGCGCGAGCGGCACGCCGATATCCTCGCCCGAGGCGATGATGGCGTCGAACGAGCGCGCCTGCGTCAGCACCAGCCAGGCCAGGGCCAGGGGGGTGCTGCCGAGCCGGGCCAGACCGCGCGCCAGCCAGGAGCGCGTGCCATCGAGGGAGGCCTGCGACAGCAGCACGCCATCGTTGCGTTCCAGGAACGCCTCGAATTCCGCCCGCGGCCGGGTGGTGCCGGCGCCGTCGCGTTCGACATGCCGCCCGGCCAGCACCCAGGCGCAGCGGGGACGCCGCGGCGGGGTCATGCCGGCTGGGCCGCGCGCCACATGGCGACCGCTCCCTCGGCGCGGCGCGCATAGTCGGCGCCGTAGGCCGCCACCGCGAACATCAGGAACGTGCCGATGGCGAAGGGATAGGGGGTATCGACCTCGCCGGCCATGCGCGCGGTCAGGCAGAACAATGCCGCCACCAGCGCCGCGCTGGCCATGGTGCGGTCGGCCAGCGCGAGGCGCACGGCGCGCACGATGGCCAGCAGCAGCGTCGCCAGCAGTGCCGCGACGCCGGGCCAGCCGAGTTCGACCGCAAACTCCAGGACCGTGTTGTGGAAATGAAACCCGGTCCGGCTCTCGATCGAGAAGGAGCGCCAGATCGCCTCGGCCAGCAGATTGCCGTGCTGCCAGAACGCGTAGTAGCCGGTGCCCAGGAGCGGCCGGTGCGCGACTTCGTCGAGCGCGATCTGCCACAGCACGGTGCGTCCGGTCAGCGTCGGATCCTTGCCCAGGCCCGAGACGACGAAGGCCGCCAGCTCCTCGCCAAGGGTGCCGTTGAGCGCGAGCAGGCTGACCAGCACGATCCCGGGCAGCACGATCGCCGCCCCCAGCGCCAGCGTCGCCAGCCGCGCGCGCGGCGCGAGCCGGGCGAAGCCGCCCATCGCCAGCAGCACCGCGAGCGAGGCCGCCGTCGTCAGCGTCGCCCCGGCCGAGTGCGCCAGCAACAGCAGCGGCAGGCCGAGCAGCAGGCCGATCGCCGCCAGCCCGCGCAGCACCGGCGGCTGCCTGCGGTCCAGCAGCGTCGCCAGGGCGAAGATCGCCAGCAGCGACATGAACAGCGCCATCATGTTCTTGCTGGCGAAAATGCCGAGGAACACCCGCGCCCCGGCCATCCCGTCGACGCCGTCGCGGCCGAACAGGGCCGCCGCCACGGCCCCGCACAGCAGGCTGACGGCGAGCGCCGAGACGAAATCACGCGGGCGCAGGAAGCCGGTCGCGAGCGATGCGATCGCCACCGTCAGCAGCAGCTCGGCCGCCGCCCGCAACGTCACCTCGGGGGCCATCGACCATCCCGTCGAGGCCAGCGCCAGGGCGCCGATCAGCCAGAGTTCCGGCGCCCGGCAGACCAGCCGCAGGCATTGCCCGGCGCGCGCCAGGCCCATCATCACCCAGGCCGCCAGGAACAGAATTGCGCCGACCGACGATCCCGCCATGGTGATGATCAAGCCCAGCAGGCACAGCACGGTGGCCGACCAGGCCAGCGCGTCGGCCGGTCTTGTGTCTCCGGCCAGGGTCGATCGAGCATCCATCGGCGCCACTCCATGCTGGTGCATCGCCGGCCGGCTTGCCGGGCCGGGTGCGGTCATCTGCAAGCAATGCGCGAGGCGGTCCCGGGTTGCAGCGGCGGGGTCGCGTTCATGAGGTGAAGCAGCTCGGGCCGCCGCGCCTGGGCGATGGCATCGGTCAGGCCGACGACGCCGAAGGGCTTGGCCAGCACCACCGTCCAGGGCTCCAGGCCGGCGCGCGGATTGCGCGCGTCCGTATTGCCGCTGACCACCACATGGGGCACCGCCCGCACGCCGAGGATGTTGCGCAAGGCCCGCGCGCCGCTGCCGGCGCCGAGGCGTTCGTCGATGACGATCAGATCGGGCCGCGCCCACAACGCCGCCGCAACCGCGGCGACCTCGGTGGCGACCACCGCGCACAGCTTGTGCCCCATCCCCTCCAGCAGCAGGCCGAGCAGACAGGCCTGGACCGGATCATCCTCGACCACCATGACTCTCAGGTCCGTCATCGCCACCGCCGCATGCTGCTCGTGTCGCGCCCCGTGTGTTCACGCTCCGCGACGACGGCCCCAGGGGAGGATCAGGCCGTTGCCACCCGCGGAGGGGTGACCCCCAGGCGGCGGCGCCATCCCTTGGGGGACGCCAGTACCGTCAGACGGGCGAACCATCGCTAGCCGACATCCGCCCGGTGCAGCACCCCTCGGAATCTACGCAGAGGCGCGCGCCGCGTTCCGGCCGGGCGTGGGAGATCAGCGCGCTCGCGCCTCGCTTTGATCGCGCAACTTCATCGGGCCAACCGGTTGCCATCGGGGTGCGAGGGCGCGAGCAGCCGGTGCAGCGCCGCCATCACGCTGCCGCACAGGCACGCCGGCCCGCCGGTGCCGGGCAGCACGATCTCGTGTGCCAGCCCGTCCGGCACCGGCGCCAGCGGCGCGACGTGGACCAGCGCCAGCGTCCGCCGCCGCAGCATGGCGACGAGCGGCTGGGTCGACCGCCCGCCCATGCTTGCCGCCACCACCGCGGCATCGACGGTGCCGGCGGCAACCGCGATGGCGATCGCCTCCTGGGTGTCGCCGGGCAGGGCGAGCACCGTGCAGCCGGCTTCGCGCAGCGCCGCGGCGAGCATCCCGGCCGGCTCGTCCAGGGCCAGCAGCACCCGCCGCCCGGCCAGCGGCGCGCCGTGCTCCCGATCCGCGCCCTCCGCCAGCACGGCGCGGCCGAGGCGGATGTCGCAGCGCAGCCCTTCGGCGTCCCAGGTCCGGGTGATGCGGCCGTCGAGCTGGCCGGCGAGGGTGCTGTCGACGAGCCAGGTGCCGAAGCAAGCGGCGCCAGGCGGGCCGGATCGCGCGCCGTCGCGCTCGATCCAGGACAGGGCGATGCCGTCCGCATCGCGCGTCCAGGTCAGGTCGAGCCGTCCCGCAAGCGTCGCGAGCGCGCCATGTTCGGCCGCGTTGGTGACCAGCTCATGCAGCACCAGCGCCAGTTTCTGCGCCGCGAGCGTGCTCAGCCGCAGCCGGGGGCCGACCAGGGTGAATTGTCCGGCATAGGCGGCCAGCTCGGCCTCGACGATCTCGTGCAGGTCCGCGCTCATCCACTTCTCGCGGGAGAGTATATTATGGACCCGCGCCATCGCCTGCACGCGGGCATCGAGCATGGCGATCAGGCGGGCGGTGTCGTCCGGCGCCGCGGCGGCGGACAGGCGCAGCAGCCCGAGCACGAGCGCCAGCACGTTCTGGCCGCGATGATCGACCTCGCGCGAGAGTTCCAGCCCGGCCTGCTCGGCGGCGGCGTGGTCGGTGATGTCGGTGATGGCGCAGCTCACCGCGTTCGGCGTGCCCCGCAGCGGCGCCAGCGCGCACATCCAGGTGCGTCCGTCCGGCCCGTCGAGCTTCAGCCCAGCGATGGCACGGCCGCTGGCGAGCACGTCGCGCATCGCGGGCACCAGCGCCGGCACCGCCAGGACGAGCCCGGGTCCGATCGCAGCTTCCGGCCAGCCGGCCCAGCGGTTGAGCGCCGTGCAGCGCATCCGCGCATCGATCACGCACAGCCCGACCGGCGCGTCCGCCCATAGGTCGTCGCTCACGGCGGGGCCGTCGCTCAAAGCAGCGGCACCTGGCTCATGTTGATCGCCTGGTAGGCGAAGACGGCGAGGGCGACCGGGTCGATCGGCTTGGACATCACGAAGACCGGCTCGACGGTGCGCGCGGTCAGCAGCAGTTCGGGATAGGCCGAGACGAAGATCACCGGGACCGGGGCGGTCTTGAGGATGTGGCGGACCGCAGTGATGCCGTTGCCGCCGGCGCCGAGGTTGATGTCGGCCACCACCAGGCCGACCTCGGAGGCCCCGAACAGCGCCGCCGCCTCGTCCTCGCTGCGCGCGATGCCGGCGATGCGGTGGCCGTCGCGCTCGAGCAGGACGCGCATCTCCATCGCGATCACCGGCTCGTCCTCGATGATCAGCACATCGGCGACGGCGGCGGCGCGCAGCCGGCGCCGGGCCTCGGCCAGCACGGCGCGGGCGGGCTCCTCCTCGAGCCCGACGATCCAGGCGGCATCGGTGAGGGACATTTCCTCGAGCGCGGTGAGCAGCAGCATTTGCCGCTGGGCCGGTTCGAGCCCGCCGGCGGCGCGGGGCGGCGCGGCCAGACGGGTGATGGCGCCGTACAAGGCGCGCCGCGAGGCGACCGGCGCCGATCCCGCGCCGATCGCGCGCGCCACCGCCGCGTCCCCGTCGCGCTGGGTTCCGGTCAGGGCGCGGGCATAGCGCCGGGCGAAGGGCAGCAATGTGATCATCTCGGTCGGCAACATGGTCGTATCCACTCCTGGGCAGGGTGACGCAAAATGGAGCCTGGCCGCAAACTGTCATGCAGATGCGGCCTATTCGGAGAAAAAGACAGAGTATAACGCTTTGGCGGCGGCTCGGGTTGCAGGGCTTGTAAAATTAAAAAAAACCGCAGATTGAAAAATAACTATGATAAATTCAATGAATGCGTGCAATATTTACTTAGTACACAGGGACAAAAATATCATGCCCGCCGCCCCGGCCGCCGAGCCTCCGGCTGTCTTCCACGACCTGCTGCTGCTCAATCTTCCAGCCCTGCGCCAGCAGGCGATGGCGCTGACCCGCAACCGGGCCGACGCCGATGATCTGCTGCAGGCCGCGGTGGCGAGCGCTTTGGCGGCGCGGGCGTCGTTTACCATCGGGACCAATTTCCGCGCCTGGATGGCCCGCATCCTGCGCAACCGCTTCGTCTCCAACATCCGCCGCCGGCGCGAGACGGTGGATATCGACGATGCCCCGGCCGCCCTGCTCGGGCGCAGCGGCGGGCAGGTGGAGCGGCTTGAAATTCTCGAACTGCGGCGCTGCCTGCTGCGGCTGCCCGCCAACCAGCGGCTGATCCTGCTGATGATCTCGGTGCAGGGACTGTCCTACGAGGAAGCCTCGGCGGCGACCGGCGTGGCCGTCGGCACCCTCAAATGCCGCGTCTTCCGGGCGCGCTCGCAACTCGCGATCTGGATGATGGGCGAGGAGGCGGGGCCCGCCGGCGCGCCGGATTCGCGCGCGCCCGATCCCCGTGCCCCCGATCCCCGTGCCTCCGATCAGAGGGGGGCCGATTCAAGAGGGGCCGGCCGTCCGCCGCGCGGCTCCGGCGCGCGCGAGGCACGCCGCGCGCCCGGCCCGTGAGGGTGGGCCCCCATCGACGCCAGTACGTGCTGCGGCAATGGCCTGGCCGCGATCCGGCCGACTTGACACGACATGCCCAGGCTAGGGACAACGAAGCGGTAGCGCGGGGACAGCCTGCTATTCGCGGCAGCGGAGGAAGCGGAGTGCGTGATCGACCAACCCTTCCGTCGCCCCCCCCACCGGCCGAGCCGGCGGCCGACGCCGCGTTCGACGTCTGGCTCACCCGCGGCCTGCACGAGATGTTCGACGGCATCGCCGGCGAGCCGATTCCGCCCGAACTGCTCAAGCTGATCCAGGACGACCGCGCCCGCGCCGATATCGCCCCGGCGGCCGGCGGCGACGGGCCGGCCGCGCCGTTGGCCACCGGGAACGACGGGCTCGAAGCGCCGCGGGGCCGGGCGAAATAGCGGCGGCCTTCCCTGTCGTGGCCCGGGGCTAAGCAAACCCTTTTTGGTTTGCGCTCTTGGTGAAAGCTAAGCTGGCTTTCGCCTGCACGATGTTTGCAAATGCATCCGTGGTCCGTCCTGCGAAACCCTGCTTAGAGGAAGTTGGCCGCGCTCAGTCCGGTGAAGCCCTGGAAGGCGATGTGGGTGCCGTCGCTCAGGGTGAGGGTCTCGGAGCCGGCGACGATGGACGCGCCGGCCAGGGCGGTGGCGACTTCCCCGGGGGCGAAGCCGACGAGGGAGATGTAGTCGGTGTGATCGGCGAAGTTCATGATCGTCACGCTGGGGTGGTTGCCGCGGACGAAGGCGAAGAGGTCGACGCCGATGCCGGCGGAGACGATGGTGGCATCGCCCGTGCTGGTCAGCACGCTGGTGCTGAAATTGCCGGTCAGGATCACGTCCGGGCCGGAGCCGGCGTAGATCCGGTTGGTGCCGCCGCTGCCGGCGGCGGAGATGGTCTCGGCGCCGGCGCCCGCCATCAGCACATCGCCGAGGCCGGTGCCGGCGTGGAGCACGTCGCCGGCGCCGCCGCCGATCAGCGTCGCCTGGCCGGAGCCGCCGGTCAGGCTGTTATGGCCGCCGCCGCCGCCGAGGAACACGCCGGTGCCGGCGCCGCCGGTGACGGTGAGCGAACCGCTGGCGCCGAAGGCGGCGACGGTGTCGGCCCCGGTGCCGCCGACGAAGGTCATCGCGGTGGTGGCGAGCGCGACGACGGAGCCGGAACCGCCATGCAGCGTCGCCGTTCCGGTCGTGCTGCCCAGCACCGTCGAGGCGCCGGAGCCGCCGTGGAAATCGAGGCTGCCGGCGCCGGCATAAACGAAACTATTGCCCGCTGTGGCGTTCACCACGGCGACGCCGCCGCGCGCGATCACGGTGTCCGCGCCGGTGGTGTTCACCACATCGGTGTTGGAGCCGAGCCAGATCTGGGCGTTGCCGGCACTGTTGATGGTGTCCACGCCGGTGCTGCCGACCACGGTGGCGTGGCCGGTGCCGCCGAGATAGACCGCGCTGCCGCTGCCGAGGAACACCACCGGGGCATTGGTGCCGGCGCTGATCGTGGCCGCCCCGCTGCCGCCCTGGATCAGGTCGGCGCCCGTGCTGGTCACCTGGTTGGCGCCGGTGCCGAGCAGGATGCGGTTGGCGCCGGTGCCGGCGGCGATGAGATTGTCGCCGGCCGTGGCGATGATGGTGTCGTCGCCGGCCCCGGTGTTGAACACGCCGGCGCCGGCGCTGCCGGTGATCACCACCGCATTGGCCGCCGAAAGCCCCGCGGCATCGACCGTGTTGCCGCTGGTGCCGGCCTGGACATAGATCGCGCCGCCGGGGAGGCGGGCGAAATTGGTGTTGGTCAGGCTCAGGCTGTTCGCCCCGGCGGAGGACAGGTGGTAGATCTGGAAGCCGCTGACCCCGATCGGGGTGATGGCGCCCGCGGTGGTGAAGTCGAGCCGGTTGCCGCTGCCGTCGAGGCTGGTCAGCCCACCCATGATGGTGTCGCCGCTGATGGCCGCGGCGCTCGCGCTCACCGTGCTGTTGCCGGCGCCGGTATGCAGGATGTCGCCGAGGCCGCTGCCGAGCACGATGACATTGCTGCCGATGCCGACGGTGACGGTGTCGCCGTTGCCGTTGCCAACCGAGATACGGTTGCTGCCGTCGCCCGCGGTGACGATATTGAAACCGTTGCCGGCGACCACGATGTTGGGGCCGTCGCCCACGGTGACGGTGTTGTTGCCCGAGGTCAGCAGCACCATGTCGATGCCGCTGCCGGTGGCGGTGATGGTGTTGTTGCCGCTTCCGGCGACGACCTGATTGGTGCCGCCGCCCAATGTCAGCGTGTTGTTGCCGTTGCCCAGCGTCAGGTCGTTGCTGCCCGAGCCGAGGGTGAGCGTGTTGTTGCCGTTGCCACCGATGATGACATAGTCGAGATCGGCCAGGGTCAGGGTGTTGTCGGTAATGCCGAGATCGATATTGGTGGGCATGGGTGACTCCTGGCGGACCCGCTCGCGCGATTCCACGTGATGTGACCGATATCTGATCGGTGAGAAGGTAATACATGTGACAATACGAGTGAACGTTGACTGAAAAAAGCTTCGGGAAATACTCAGAAAAAACCGCTTGTGCTTGGCGTTGAAATGGATCCGGCGCGGCTGAGCGGGGCGCAGGCAAGCGCGGCTCCGCCGGCCAAGGGGCTTGCCCCTTGGAACCCATCACTGCTTGCGGCTGAACAACCGGCCTTCGGGTGACCACCCCGTCCTGGCGTTCTTGCGCCGCAGGCCATCAACCTTGGGGCCAAGAGAACTATGGACCTTCGCCCGAGCCCTCATCGAAATCGCGCCCGCAGCCGAAGGCCGTCGCCCCAGCCGCCAGCAGTGATGGGTTCCAAGGGGCGAGCCCCTTGGCCGGCGGAGCCTTGCTTCGCCTTGGCTTTCACCCGAAATTGACAGCCAAGCAACTGCGCTGCCACTGTGCGACAACTGCCGTCCGTAGGGGGAGCTGATCATGTCGATCGACATCACGCGCCGTGCCGGTCTTGCAACCATGTTGGCGGCTGCTGCCGTGCCGATGGCGGCCAGGGGGGCCGATCTGAAGGGGGGGACGCTGCGGGTGGCCCTGCTGTCGGACATGCAGAGCTTCGACCCGATGAACTTCACCACGCTGAATTTTCCGCTGATCAAGAACCTCTATGACAGTCTGATCGAGTATGACGCCGCTGGCGCCGCCATTCCGAGCCTGGCCACCGCGTGGAAAATCGCGCCCGACAACACTGCCGTCACCGTCACGCTGCGGAGCGGCGTGACCTTCCACAGCGGCGCCCCGTTCAATGCCGCCGCCGTCGATGCCACGCTGAAGAAGGGCGCCGATCCGAAGGCCGGCAAGAACGTCTATGCCACCATGGCGGTGGTCAAGGGCTGGACCATGCCCGATGCCGGCACGGTCGTGATCAGCTTCAACGCCCCGGTGCCGGACAAGCAGATCACCGACCTGTTGCAGTTCATTTCGGTGATCGACCCCGCCGGGATCGACAGCGTGGAGACCAAGGCGGCCGGCACCGGCGCCTTCACGGTCGCTGAGCGGGTGCTGGGGCAGCGGATCCGGCTGGCGGCCAATCCGCACTATTGGCGCAAGGGCGAGCCGGTGCTGGGCGAAATCGTGTTCACGATTTTCTCCGACAACGATTCCGCCAGTGCGGCGCTCGAATCGGGGGCGGTCGATGTCATCTACGGCGGCGGCGGGCGGGCGGCGGTGCGGCTGCGCGATGCCGGCTACCAGCTCCTCCAGGGGCCGGGTCCGCTGGTCCAGGTGTTGCGGATCAACACCACGCGCGGGCCGTTCCGCAATGCCAAGTATCGCCAGGCGTTCAACTACCTGATGGACCGGCGCGCCATCCTGCGGGTGGGCTATGCCGGGCTGGGCGAGGTGACGGCGCTGCCCTGGGCGCCGGCGAGCCCGGCGGCGGATCGTTCGTATGACACCAAATACGCCTTCGATCTCGACAAGGGCCGCGCGCTGCTCAAGGAGAGCGGGCTGTCCGAGGCCGAGATGAACGGCTGGAAGCTGCTGGTCAATGCCGGCGATCAGGACGGCGTGGCGATCAGCCAGATCGTGCAGGCGACGCTGCTGAAGGTGGGGATCAAAATCGAGCTCGAAATGCGCCAGACCAGCGAGTTCGTGGAGAACATGCTGGCCGGCCGGTTCGACGCGATGTTCGGCGGCGTCGGCAATGTGCAGAAATTCCCGACCCGGTTGGCGACCAATTCGATCTACCGCACCTCGAAGAACCCGGTGCTGGGCGATCCGCATCCGCATCCCGCCTATGTCGCGGCGATCGACAAGGTGAACACCACGTTCGGCGCGGGCGCCGGGGTGAAGGCGGCGTATGACGAACTCAACAAGGCGATGATCGAGGCCTCGTTCGCGATCCCGACCAACACCTTCGATCTCGGGCTGATCGTGGCGGCGAAGAAGGTCGGCGGCTTCACCCCGGAGATCGACAACATGCTGGTGGGCCGCACGATCGGGTTCACCTCCTAGAGTACACGCCCCATGACGAACGCGCCGGTGCTGAGCGTTCGTGGGCTCGACATCATTTTCAACGGGCGCATCCATGCGGTGCGCGGCGTTGATCTCGATGTGTTCGCCGGCGAGGTGTTGGGCATCGTCGGCGAGTCCGGCTCGGGCAAATCGGTCACCGCGCTGGCGCTGACCGGGCTGTTGCCGCCTTCGGCGCGGGTGAGCGGCACAATCCGGCTCGGCGATATCGACGTCACCACCGCCGATGCCGAGACCCTGCGGCAGATGCGCGGGCGCGATGTCGGCATGATTTTCCAGGACCCGGCGACCACCCTCAATCCGCTGTTGCCGGTGGGGCGGCAGATCACCGAGGGGCAGATCGCCCACGCCACCCTGCGCCCGGCCGACGCCGCCGCGCGCGCCATCGCCTTGCTCCGCGAAGTCGACATCCCCGACCCCGCTGGCCGCATCCGCCAATATCCGCACCAGTTCTCCGGCGGCATGCGCCAGCGCGCGGTGATCGCGATGGCGATGTCCGGCCGGCCCCGCCTCATCATCGCGGACGAACCGACCACGGCGCTCGATGTCACCGTGCAGGCCCAGGTGCTGGCCCTGCTCGCGCGGCGCCAGGCCGAGACCGGGGCGGCGGTGATCCTGATCACGCATGATCTCGGCGTGGTCGCGGAGACTGCCGATCGGGTGGCGGTGATGTATGGCGGGCGCATCGTCGAGACCGGCGCGGTCGGCGAGATTTTCCGCCGGCCGCGCCATCCCTATACCGCGGCGCTGCTGCGCAGCCTGCCCCGCATCGATGGTCTCGACGCGCGGCTGACCCAGATCGACGGCCAGCCGCCGGTGCCGGGAAGGCTGCCCGCGGGCTGCGTCTTCCATCCGCGCTGCGCGATCGGCCGGGACCGGACGCTGTGCCGGCAGTCCGAACCGCCTGCGGTGCCGGCGGGCGCCAGGGCCGGGGCGGCGTGCCATTTCCCCGACGAAGCCGTCGCCGCCCGCGCGGTCGCGGTGGCCGCCCAGGCGGCACCGCCGGCGCCGCGCGTGGACGCGCCGCTGCTGGCGGTCGAGGGACTGCATGTGTCCTACCCGATCCATGGCGGGCTGCTGCGGCGGCGGATCGGCACCGTGCGCGCCGTGGCCGGGGTCAACCTGACCCTGCATGCGGGCGAGACGCTCGGGCTGGTCGGTGAATCCGGCTGCGGCAAGACCACCACCGGGCGCGCCATCATGGGCCTGATCCGCCCCAGCGCCGGCTCGATCCGGTTCGACGGCGCGGAGATCGGCGGGCTCGGCGCCACCGCGCTGCGCAAGCTGCGCCGGCACATGCAGTATATCTTCCAGGACCCCTATTCCTCGCTCAACCCGCTGCTGACCGCGGCGCAGATCGTGGCCGAGCCGCTGCGCATCCACGGCTTGTTCGATGCGATGGGCGGCGATGCCTATGTCCGCGGCTTGTTCGACCGGGTCGGCCTCGCCGCCGGCATGATGGGGCGCACGCCGCGCGATTTCTCCGGCGGCCAACGCCAGCGCATCGGCATCGCCCGGGCGCTGGCGTTGCAGCCGCGGCTGCTGATCCTCGATGAACCGGTGGCGGCGCTGGATGTCTCGATCCAGGCCCAGATCGTCACCCTGTTGCAGGACCTGCAGCGCGATCTCGGGCTGGCCTATGTCTTCATCGCCCATGATCTCGCGGTGGTGCGCCATATTTCGGACCGGGTGGCGGTGATGTATCTCGGCCGCATCGTCGAGACCCGGGACAAGCGCGCCCTGTACGGCCAGCCGCTGCATCCCTATACGCGCTCGCTGCTCTCCTCCGTGCCGATCGCCGATCCGGCCGCGCGCGGCGGCGGCGGGCGCATCGTGCTGGAAGGCGATCCGCCCAATCCGGCGCGTCCGCCCGGCGGCTGCGGCTTTCATCCGCGCTGCCGCGATGCGGTGGCGCAATGTGCCGTGGTGGCGCCCGAGCTGATCGCGATCCCGGGCGAAAGCGGCCTGGTGGCCTGCCCGCGCACGGGGATGGCGGCGTGAGCGCCGTGCTGGTCCGCCTGCTGCGCCGGCGCGAGGCGGCGCTGGGCCTGCTGTATTTCGCCGCCCTGGTCGGGGCGGCGGTGTTCGCGCGGCTGATTTTCGCCACCGATCCGCTGGAGCAGGATCTCGGCAACACCCTCGATCCGCCGTCCTGGGAGCACTGGTTCGGCACCGACGAACTCGGCCGCGACCTCATGGTCCGGACGATCTATGGCGCCCGCACCTCGCTGCTGACGGCCGCCGGCGCGGTGCTGATCGCGGCCAGCGTGGGCGTGCCGGTCGGCCTGGTCGCGGGATTCTTCGGCGGCTGGCGCGACACCATCCTGATGCGGGCGGTCGATGTGCTGCTGGCTTTGCCCGGGATCCTGTTCGCGATGGCGCTGATCGCGGTGCTCGGGCGCAGCCAGATGGCGGCGCTGGTGGCCGTCGGGATCACCGGCATCCCCGGCTTCGCCCGCATCACCAGGGCGCAGGTGCTGTCGCTGCGGCGGCGCGATTTCGTCCTCGCGGTGGAGGCGCTCGGCGGCTCCGCCAGCTACAATCTGTTCCGCACCGTGCTGCCGAATGCCTGGAGCCCGATCCTGGTACAGATGGTGATCCTCGCCTCGGTCGCGATCCTGCTGGAGGCGGCGCTGTCGTTCCTGGGCGTCGGCATTCCGCCGCCGACGCCGAGCTGGGGCGACATGCTGCGGACGGGCAAGGGCTTCCTGCACGAGGCGCCCTATTACGCCGTGCTGCCCGGCGTGGTGCTGACCTGCACCATCCTCGCGCTCGACACGCTCGGCCGCGCGCTGGCCGCGGTGCTGGAGGCCGGTGAGCCGGCCGACGGGCCGGTGGGGGGGGAGGGGCCATGACCGGATTCATCCTGCGTCGTCTGGCGCAACTGCTGCCGGTGCTGCTGATCGCCTCGCTCGGCATCTGGGCGATGATCTATGCCGTGCCGGGCAGCCCGGTGGCGGTGATCGTGGGCGAGAACGCCACGCCCGAGCAGATCCGCGAGGTCACCGTTCGCCTCGGCCTCGATCGGCCGCTGCTGGTGCAGTACGGCAGCTGGCTGGCCGCCGCCGCGCAGGGCGATCTCGGCCACTCCATCCAGAACCGCGAACCCGTGCTCGGCCTGATCCTGGCCCGCCTGCCCGCCACCTTGCAGCTCGGCCTCGCCGCCGTACTGGTCGGACTGCTCGTCGGCGTGCCGGTGGCGCTGGCCAGTGCGCTGCGGCCGGGCGGCTGGCTCGATGCGGTGCTCAGCGGATGGAGCGCCCTGGCGCTGGGGGTGCCGACGTTCTGGCTCGGGATCCTGCTCATCCTGCTGTTCGCGGTCGAGCTGCACTGGCTGCCCTCGGCCTCCTCTTATGTGCCGTTCACCGAGGCGCCGCTGGCGGCGCTGCGCAACATCGCCCTGCCCGCGACCACGCTCGGCCTCTACGTCTCCGGCATTTTCGCCCGCTTCCTGCGCGCGGCCCTGCTCGGCGAATTGCAGGCCGACTATGTCCGCACCGCGCGGTCCAAGGGCCTGAAGGAATGGCAGGTGGTGGGCAGCCATGTGATGCGCAACGCGATGCTGCCGTTCGTCACCATCGTCGGCCTGATGCTGGCAAGCTTCGTCGGCGGCACCGTGGTGACGGAGGCGGTGTTCACCTATCCCGGCCTCGGCCGCCTGCTGATCCAGGCGATCGGGACGCGGGACTACCCGCTGATCCAGGGCTGCATCCTGCTGATCCTGGTGCTGTATATGGCGATCAATCTCGCGGTCGATGTGCTCTATGCGTATATCGATCCGCGGATCGATATCGGCTGAGTAGGGCGGGAAGCGCTTCTTTTTTGAAAAAAAGAAGCAAAAAACGTTTATCCGTTGGAGTCGATCGTTTCATCCACGGCGAAACTACGGGTGACGTTTTTTTGCTTCTTTTTTTTCAAAAAAAGAAGCGCTTGCTTCCCCTTGCGGCCAGAAATGGCAGGACACGCCGTGGCCCGGGGCGATTTCGTGCCACGCCGGCGTGCCGGTCGCGGCATGGTCTTCGCCGCAGACGCGGGGGGCGCGGAAATCGGGTTCGTCGGCGGCTTCGGCGAGGCGCGCGCGCTGGCGTGCGGGGTCTGGCAGGGGGACGGAGTCGAGCAGGTTCCTGGTGTAGGGATGCGCCGGGCTCCGGTAGACCTGGGCGGCGTCGCCGAGTTCCACGATCCGCCCGCCATACATCACCGCGACGCGATGGGCGACGGCGCGGACGATGGCGAGGTCGTGCGCGATGAAGAGGTAGGACAGGCCCAGCTTCTCCTGGAGCCGGTGCAGCAATTCGACGATCTGGGCCTGGGTGCGCACGTCCAGCGCCGAGACCGGCTCGTCGCAGACGACGAAATCGGGGTTCACCGCCAGCGCCCGGGCGATGACGATGCGCTGGCGCTGGCCGCCGGAGAATTCGTGCGGGTAGCGCTGGACCACGGCCGGGTCCATGCCGACGAGCGTCATCAGTTCGGCCACCCGCTCGGCGATCTGCCCGCGCGGCACGGAGCGGTGCACCTCCAGCGGCTCGGCCAGGATGCGCGCCACCGTCATGCGCGGGTGCAGGCTGGAATAGGGGTTCTGCTGGACCAGCTGCATGTGCCGGCGCATCGCCCGCAGCGGCGCCGCGCGCATGCCCACGAGTTCGCGGCCGAGCAGCTGCACCGAGCCGGAACCGGGCGGCTGGAGCTGGAGGATCGCCCGCCCCGCCGTGGTTTTGCCGGAGCCGGATTCGCCGACGAGGCCGAGCGTCTGCCCCGGCGCGATGTCGAAGGAGACATGATCGAGCGCCCGCACCGGCGGGCGGCCGCGCCGGGCGGGGAAGGTGACGCAGAGGTCGCGCACCCGCAGCAGCGGCGCGCTCATGCCGGCCCCGCCGTGGAATCGAGGCCCCCGGTTTCGAGGCGGGGTACGGCATCGAGCAGCGCGCGCGTGTAGGGGTGGCGGGGCGCGGCGAACAGCGCGTCGACCGCGCCGGTTTCGACGATGGCGCCGGCCTGCATCACATGGACGCGTTCGACCATCCCGGCGATCACGCCGAAATCATGGGTGATCAGCATCAGCGCCATGCCGAGTTCGCGGCGCAGGCGCAGCAGCAGCCGCAGGATTTGCGCCTGCACGGTGACATCGAGCGCCGTGGTCGGCTCGTCCGCGATCAGCAGCGCCGGCTGGCACGACACCGCGATGGCGATCAGCACGCGCTGGCGCATGCCGCCGGAGAACTGGTGCGGATGGTCGTCGGCGCGGCTGGCGGGGTCGTGGATGCCGACGAGGTCGAGCAGCTCGATCGCGCGGCGCCGCGCGGCGCGGCGGGAGAGGCCGGTGTGGCGGATCAGCATGTCGTCGATCTGGGCGCCGACCGATAACACCGGGTTGAGCGAGGACATCGGGTCCTGGAACACCATGGCGATGTCGCGGCCGCGGATATCGGTCATCGCGGCGGCGTCGAGGCGCAGCAGGTCCTGCCCGCGGAAAAGGATCCGCCCGCCGAGCTCGATCGAGGAACCCTCGGGCGCCAGGCGCAGGATGGCGCGCGCGGTGACCGATTTGCCGCAGCCGGACTCGCCGACGAAGCCGACGGATTCGCCGGGCGCGATATCGAAGGAGATGCCGTCGACCACGCGCGACGGCGCGCCGTGGCGGTGGAAGGTGGCGCTGAGGTCGCGCACCGCGAGCAGGGGTTCCAGCTTCCCTTCCATCATCGACCCGCCACGTCGAGCACGTCGCGCAGCCCGTTGGCCAGCACGATGAAGGTGAGCGAGGCGAAGACGATGGCGAGCGACGGGCCGATCACGGTGAGCGGCGCCAGCTCCATGAACTGGCGGGCCTCGGCCAGCATGCTGCCCCAGTTCGGATCGGGCGGCGGCGGGCCGAGGCCGAGGAAGGACAGCGCGGTGACGGTGAAGATGGTGTTGGCCAGCGTCAGGCTGGTCTGCACCAGCACCGGCGAAATCACCAGCGGCAGCACGTGGCGGACCGCGATGGTGAATTCGCCGATGCCGACGCTGCGGGCGGCCTCGACATGGTCCCACCGTTTCACGCTCAGCACCGGGCCGCGCACCACGCGGGCCATGGTCGGCGTATAGACCACGGCGATGGTGAGGATGAGGTTGGGCAGCGTCGGGCCGAGGGCGGCGACCACGGCGATGGCGAGCAGGAACACCGGGAAGGCGAACACCACATCGAGCGCCCGCATGATCACCAGATCGACCGCGCCGCCGATATAGCCGGAGGTGAGGCCGAGGATCAGGCCGGCGGCGAGCGCGATGGCGACGGCGACGAAGGTGATCAGCAGCGTCGCACGCCCGCCCACGATCAGCCGGCTCAGCACGTCGCGGCCGATGGAATCGGTGCCGAGCCAATGCGCCAGGGTCGGCCCGTCGAGCGATGCCGGCGAGGTCCGGGTCGGGTTGTACGGCGCCAGCGACGGGCCGAACAGCGCGACCGCGATCAGCACCGCCAGCATCACCAGCCCGACCGTCACCAGCACCTGGGCGGTGGTGCGCGGCCGTCGCGTGGGGCGCCGCGCGACGTCACTCATACGACACGCGGGCATCGACGCGGGCATAGGCGATGTCCACCAGCACGTTCATCAGCAGCACGATGGTGGCCGCGACCAGGACGATGGCCTGGATCGCCGGGTAGTCGCGGCTGGCGATGGAGTCGAACAGGTACTGGCCCATGCCGGGGATGGTGAAGATGGTCTCGATCAGGATGCTGCCGCCGAGCAGGGCGGCGAGTTGCAGCCCGGTGACGGTGACCACCGGGGTCAGCGCGTTGCGCACGAGGTAGTCGCGCAGGATCGCGCGCGGGCGCAGGCCCTTGGCCTTGGCCACCATCACATAGTCCTGGCTCGACACTTCCAGCACCGCGGCGCGGGTGTTTTCCGAAATCGTCACCGACACCGTCAGCGCCAGGGACAGCGCCGGCAGCAGCAGGCTGGCGATGTTGCCGGAGGGATCGCGCGCGAAGGCGACGTAGTTGAAGATGCCGACGGAGGGGAAATACAGGCCGAACAGCAGCACGATCAGGGTGGCGATGACGAAATTCGGCACCGCCAGGAGCAGGCTGTTCCAGCCCCGCACCGCCCACTCCGCCACGCCCCGCAGCCGCGCCGAGAGCAGCCCGGTGGTGACCCCCATCAGCCCCGCCATCAGCCCGGCGATCAGGGTCAATTCCGCGGTGACGGCCAGGCGCGGGAAGATCTCGGTGGCCACCGGCCGGCGCGTGGTGAAGGACAGGCCGAGATCGCCCGACAGCGTGGCGCCGAGCCAGCGCAGATATTGCCGCCACACCGGCAGATCGAGCCCGAGATTGCGCCGGATGGTGTCGAGCGCCTCGGCCGAGATGGTGCTGGTTCCGGCCGAGGCCTGGGCGAAATCGCCGGGCAGCGCCCGCATCAGCACGAAGGCCACCACGGAGACGCCGAGCAGGATCGGCAGGGTCAGCAGCAGGCGTACCGCCACCATCCGGATCATGTGGCGGTCCCTCTCAGGGCCGGGCTACTTGTCGATCCAGGCGGTGCGCACGAAGGTGCGGATATTGGCGGCGAGCGGCACGTAGCCCTTGGCGTAGTTCCACCACGCCTCCCAGCGCAGCGGATACTGGTAGATGTCGAGCACATAGGCCTGCTCCGCCACGCGGCGCTGGATCGCCATGTAGGCTGCCGCGCGCTTGGTCCGATCGAGCAGGGTGCGGGCCTCGATGATCATGGCGTCGAGCGTGGTGTCGGCCATGCCCAGCGCCTTGCCCGAGGCGCTGGTGGAGACGATGCGCGAGACGATGGCATCCGGGTCCGGGCTCCAGCTCAGGGCGATCGAGAGCAAGGTGGGGAATTCGCCCTTCAGCCACATTCCGATCAGCGGCGCCGTCTCCATCGGCTTGATCGCGACCTTGATGCCGGCCTCGGCCCATTGCTGCTGCAGGATCTGGGCGCAGGCGACGTCGAGCGGATTGGCGGCGACGCAGATGTAGTCGCCGAGATCGATCCCGCTGGGATGCCCGGCTTCGGCCAGCAGCTTTTTCGCCGCCGCCACATCGGTCTTGTAGTACGGCATCTCGCCGACCCCGTCGTAGCCGCCGACATGGCTTTCCGGCACCATGGCGCCGACCTTGCCGGAGCCGCCGAGCACGGTCTCGAGGCAGGCCTTGCGGTCGGTGGCGAGGCTGATGGCGCGGCGGACGCGGACATCGTCGAGCGGCTTGGCCTTGAGGTTCATCCATACCGGGAAGGTCCGCGTGGTTTTGCCCGGCGCGGAGACGAGATCAGGCGAGGTGCGCACGATCTGGGCGGAGACCTTGGGGTCCTTGAACCAGGTCATGTCGATCGCCTTGGAGCGCAGCGCCGAGGTCAGCGAGGCCTGGTCCTTGAAGAAGCGGAACACGACCTCGCCGAGATAGGGCAGGCCCTGCTCGTAGTAGTTGGGGTTGGCCTTGAGGGTGAATTGCTGGTTGGGCTGGTAGGAGTCGAAGATGAACGGCCCGGTGCCGACCGGCTTGGTGGCGAGATCGGCCACTCCGCGCGGGACGATGACGCCGTTCGGGTTGGTCGCCATGTAGCTGAGGAAGGCGGCATTGGGGGCGTGCAGCTCGAAGCGGATTGTCAGCTGGTCGATCACGGTGACGGATTTGATCGAGGCGAAGATGGTCGCGTTGGGGCTGGCGCTGGCGGGATCGAGGATGCGCGCGAAGGTGTATTTGACGTCCTCGGCTTCGAGCTTCTGGCCGTTATGGAACGTCACCCCGCTGCGCAGCTTGAAGATGTAGGTGGTGTCGTCGGGCTGCTCGAAGCTGACGGCGAGGTCAGGCTCGACCTTCATATCGGCGTTCCAGCGCAGCAGGCCGGAATAGAGCAGGGCGGTGAAATCATAGGAGGAGAAGGCGGTCAGCGTGACCGGATCGAGGCCGATCGGGTCGGCATCGGCGCCGATCACGAGCCGGCCGCCGCGCTTGGGGGCCGCCTGGGCGAAGGCTCGGGGCACCGCGCCCGCCGCAACCCCCGCCACGGCAAAGCGCATCAGGCTACGTCGGTCAAAGACCGCCGTTCCCTGCGGGAGTGCGGCCTCGGGTGACGGGAACGCGGAGTTTGTGTCCGGCATGACGTGGTCTCCCTATCGACGGCGTCAACCGTAGCCCGCGTTCCTTCCGGCCAGCAAGCCGCTATTATAATATCTGTTGAGCCCACAGGCACCCTGCGGCAGGCTCCGGACAACACCCGGGAGGTTCTTCGCCATGATCCGCATCGCCACCGCCGGCTTCCAGCACGAGTCCAACACATTTTCCACCGTGCCGGCCGATCTCGACCAGTTCATCCGCGCCGGCATCCTGGAAGGCGAGGCGATCCGAGCGGAATACGCGACCTCGCAAACCACCTTGGCCGGGTTTTTTGCCGCCTGCGCCGAGGCGCCGGATGTCGAACTGGTGCCGCTGCTGTTCGCACGCCTCACGCCGATGGGGGCGATCACGGCGGAGGCGATCACCCACATCATGGACCGTGCCATCGCGGCGCTGCGCGAACAGGGTCCATGGGATGCCATCCTGCTGCCGCAGCACGGCGCCGCGGTTTCGGTGCCGTTCCCCGATGCCGACGGCGAGTTCGTCCGCCGCGTGCGCGAACTGGTCGGCCCCGATGTCCCGATCGGGCTCGCACTCGACATGCACGGCAACATCTCCCGCCAGATGGTGGAGAATGCCGACATCACCACGGTCTATCAGACCAACCCGCACATCGACGCCTACGCGCAGGCGCTGCTCTGCGCCCGCCTCACGCTGCGCCTGGTGCGCGGCGAAATCCGGCCGTGCAGCGCGCTCGCCACGCCGCCGCTGCTGGTCAATATCCTCAACCAGGGCACCTCGGACCATCCGATGTCGGACCTGTTGCGCCTCGCCGACGCGCAGCGGGCGCGGCCGGGCGTGCTGAGCGTCAGCGTGGTCGAGGGCTATCCCTATTCCGACGTGGCCGAAATGGGCATGTCCTTCATCGCCATCACCGACAACGACAAGGCGCTGGCCGAGGACATCGTGCGGCACCTGGCCGAGGCCGCCTGGTCGATGCGGGCGGCGTTGAACGGCGGGGGCACGGCGATCGACGACGCCCTGCGGCGGGCCGCGGCGGCGCCGGCCGGGCCGGTGGTGCTGTTCGATGTCGGCGACAATGTCGGCGGCGGCAGCCCCGGGGATTCCACACTCATCCTGCACGACGCCCGTCGCCTGGGCGTGCGCGGCGTATTGCAGGCCCTGGCCGATGCCGAGGCGGTGCGGGCGTGCGAGGCAGCCGGTATCGGCGGGCGAATCGAGATCGCGGTCGGCGGCAAGACGGATGACCGCCACGGCGCGCCGTTCGCGATCAGCGGGGTGGTGACGGCGCTGTCCGACGGGCGCTACGAGGAGACCGGGCCGACCCATGCCGGCTTCCGGTTTTTCAATGACGGCCCGAGTGCTGCGGTGCGCACCGATGACGGTTTCACCCTCGTGCTCATCACCCGGCCCGGGGGCACCATGAGCCTGCAACAATTCCGCACCCTCGGCATCGAGCCGACCGCGCTGCCGATCGTGGTCGCCAAGGGGGTGCACTCCCCGCGTCCGGCGATGGAGCCGATCGCGCGCGAGATGATCTGGGTCGCCACCCCGGGGGTGACCACGGCCGATCTCTCGACCTTCGTCTATCACCATCGCCGCGTGCCGATCTATCCGCTGGACCCTGCGGCGGGGTGAGGATCGGGCGGGCTGATCGGCTTGCGGCGGGTCAGGCCGGGGCGAGGTTGTGGTGCCAGTCGGTCAGGGTGAGGTGGAGGGTGCGCGGCGTGGGGCTGTAGGGCAGGACGAGCCAGGCCTCGGCGGTGGTCCAGCGCCAGGATTGGGTGCCGTTGGATTCCGGGGGGTGGAATCCGGGGCCGAGGGTTTTGGAGTCGAGCGCGATCGGGGTGTCGTCGAGGGTGATGTGGGTGAGGCAGATGCCGAACTGGCGGATGTCGGCGCTGTCGTTGGCGCGGCGGGCGGTGGCGCGGAGGCGGACGGGGCCGGTGCGGGCGGGCAGGGTGCAGATCATTGTGGTGGGGGTGGGTTGGCTGAGGGGGACGGGGGTTCCGGCGGCGAGGATGGTCAGCGGGGGGGGGGCGGGGGGGAGTGGCGGTGGGGTGAGCTTGTGGGGCGGGGGGGCGGTGATGGGGTGGGTGGATCGGGCGGCGACGGCCTGGCGGATGGTGTTGAGGAGGACGCCGGCGGGGAGGATGGGGAAAGGCGGGTTTGGCGCGGTGCGGGCGGAGGCGATCGGGGTGTTGTGGGCGTGCAGGGTGGTCTGGGGACCGAGATCGAGGAGGAACCAGGTGGCGGGGGGGGGGATGCGGGTGACGGAACTGGCGTTGAGGAGGGCGGCGGCGGGGATGAGGTGGTGGGGCGCGGCATCCAGGAGGAGGAGGGCTTCGGGGGGGAGGGTGAGGGCGGCGCTGGGGATGCCGGGGGCGAGGGCGTCGGGGTGGAGGAGGACGGCGAAGGTGTCCTTCCCGGTTGGGCGGCGGTGCAGGGCGAGGAGGGGGCGGGGGCCGTTGGCGGTGTCGAGGAGTGTGCCGGGGGTGAGTGACTCGATGGGCGCTGGGGCGGGTTCGCCGGTGGCGGCGAGGGTGGCGACGGTGGTGCCGGGCGCGAAGGCGCCTTCGGATTGGGCGTAGAGCATGCCTTCGGCGGGTGCGGGCGTGCGGCGGGGGCGTGGAGGCATGGCTGTGTCCCGGGGGCTCAGGATTTGCGTTCGTAGGGGTCTTCGGTGCCGGCGGGGTAGGAGGTGGCGGTGAGGTCGGCGGGGGTGAGCGGCCAGTGCATGGTGCAGGGGCCGGTTTTGCGGGCGAGGACGAGGCTGGCTTCGTAGCCGAGGGCGCGTTCGGCCCAGGCCTTGATCGGGGTGATGAGGAAGGGGACGACGAATTGCTCGCTTTCGAGCAGGCGGGTTTCGATGGTGAAGCCGGTGTGGCGGTTGAACAGGGCGTCCCACGCGGTGTCGGAGAAGCGCCAGAAGTCCCATGGCAGGTCGTGCATGCCGAGCGTCTGGTGGGTGGCGATGAAGGCGAGGCCGCCGGGTTTGAGGATGCGGTGGATCTGGGGGATGACGGCCCAGGGCATCATCAGGTGTTCGAAGACGGAGATCGACTGGACCGCGTCGAAATGCTCGGCGGGGAGGGCGGCGAGGTCATGCGCGTCGGCGACGATGTCGACGTTGGCGCCGGGCAGGATGTCGAGCACGGTGACTTCGGTGCGGGTGAAGGCGGCGGAGCGGTCGAGGCGGGAGCGGTCGCGGCCGCCGATATCGAGCAGGCGGGCGTTGGGGGTGGCTTCGAGGCGGGCGATGAAATCGGCCATCAGGGCGTGGCCGGGGCGGGCGGCGATGCGCTCGTCGATCAGCTCGGCGAGCGGGACGGTGGCGCTCCAGCCGGCGGTGGTGGTGAAGGTGAGGGTGGCGGCGGGGGAGAGCGCTTCGTGCGGGCGCAGGACCTGGAGGGTGAAGCCCTTGTCGGGGCCGAGGCTGGCGACGCCGCCATGGGGGAGGTTGAGTTCGGCGGTTTGCGCGAGGGTTGCTTCGCCGTTCAGGGTGAGGCTGGCGAGGGGGGCGGCGGGGTCGTGGAACCAGCCGGAGATGCGCAGCGTGTTGAAGAACTTGGCGGCGACATCGAGCATGAAGAGGCGGCCGTCGAGGTGCACTGGGGCGGTTCCGCGATTGGGGAGGCCCTGGGTAGCATCGGCGGTGGGGATGGGGAAGCGCGAACGGCGCCGCCCCTGGGGGACGGCGCCGTTGGGGTGGGCGTTGGTCGGGTGGGATCAGGCGCGGCGGCGGCGGGCGGCGGCGAGGCCGGCGAGGCCGAGGCCGAGCAGGGCCATGGAGGCGGGCTCGGGGACGTCGGCGGTGCCGGCTTCGCCGCTGAAGCTCGCTGTGCTGCTGCCGGCGGGGTATTCGTTAAAGAGCACGACCGAGACGGGGGCGTTGGTGTCGAGCAACGGGGCGGCGAAGGACATGCTCAGTTCAAAGAGGGCGTCGGTCACGTCGAAGAAGGAGGAAGTGGGGATACCAACCAGGGTGCCGGTGCCGGAGGTGTATTCGTGGACAGTTCCGCCGGTTTCGTAGATGTCCCATGCGGTGAGGAGGCCGCTCGGATCGGTGGTGAAGGTGCCGGTGAGCGAGACGGCGCCACCGCTGGCGGAGAGGTTCCAGTCGGTGGCGTGGGCGGTGGTGGCCAGGCCGGTGGCGAGGAGGGCGGCGGCGGCGAGGCGGGTGATGCGGGTCATGGGCATGGTCCGTTCTGGAAATTGCATGGTGGCGGCCGCTGCGGCCGGAGGCTTCTTTTAATAAGAAACATTAAGCAAACCCTGTGCCAGACCAGAGAGCTGTTTGTTTGCAATGCCTTGCGACGGGAGGAACGGCGCGCGACGGGAACGGTGTAAAGCTTCGCGACATGTTGCGCGAGGCGATCGGGGCCGCCGCCGCCGTGATCCTTACTATATAGAGTGTCAGAGCGCGGCGAGGGTGACGACGGCGATGCCCTGGGTGAGGATGCCGAGTTCGGCGGCGGCCTGGCGGCTGAGGTCGATGATGCGGCGGCGGGTGCCGGGGCGATCGTTGATGACGACGACGACGGAGCGGTCGGAGCCTTCGAGCTGAACGCGGACCTTGGTGCCGATCGGCAGGGTGGCGTGAGCGGCGGTGAGCTGGTTCTGGTCGTAGCGGACGCCGGAGGCGGTCAGCTTGCCATGCCAGCGCGACCCGCCGTACCAGGAGGCCATGCCGGTCTGGCGCCAGGTTCGGGCGGCTGAGGAGGCGGCGGGGGAGTCGGTAAGGATTTCTGCCGCCTTGGCGGATTTGGCTTGGGCGGGCGCGGCCGCCTTGACGATGGGGGCCGGCGGCGTGGCGATAGGGGTGGGGGTCCGGTTTGCGGGTTCGGCGAAAGCGAGGCCGGGAGAGGCGAGCAGCACGGCTATTGCCATGCCAGGGAGTGCGCTTCTGGCACGTGACATCATGTTAAAACTCCATCCGTCGGTCGGGCGGGCCGTTGCGGGACCGCTCGATGTTCGTCCTGTGATGCCCGGGACAGGGATCGTTTCCTGTTGGGCCAGGCACACACGGTTGTGGGCCTGTTCGGCAGTTGCCGGGATCAAACGGGGGGTATTGAGCCAAGGGAGGGGGGGGAGATCAACCCTGAAATCATCGGGCGAAAGGGGGCGAAACCTGACTGAAATATGGCATAAATGTGAAATCAGGCGGCAATTGGGGTGCAGAAGCGGGTCTAGTTGCCTGATATCACGCTATGTTTCAGATTGCTTCATTCCGGTTGTGCGGGTGCAAAGAGGGGTGAATTCATTGATGGGCCGGAAAGGGACCGTTGCGATTTTCAATATTCCGAGGCATGGCGGGGGGATGAAATAGGAAAAAATACGGATTTTTGAAAATTTTCCTTGAACACTTCGGCGGGTTTGGGGTATGTTTTTTCTCATGATCGGCGGCGTGTCACTGAAAAGGGGCACGCCGCTTTTGCGTTCGCAGGGGGGCTTGCACGATGCACAGCGAGCCGCGGCAGGCTGAACTGGAGGGTATCGTCCAGGTGCGCAAGCGGCGCAAGCAGCCATTGCTGGCCTGGGCGAAGCGGGCGATGGCGCAAAGCCATGGGGTGGTGCCGGCGGCGCATCACGCGCTGCTACTGCGCCATCTTTCGCTCGTCGCCGAGGGCGGCTGCGACCGGCTGCTGGTGCTGATGCCGCCGGGTTCGGCCAAATCGACCTATGCCAGCCAGGTGTTCCCGGCCTGGTGGTTCCATCGCCACCCCGCCTCCAGCGTGATCGCGGCGAGCCATACCGGGGAGCTCGCGTCGCATTTCGGGCGGATGGTGCGCAATCTCGCGGCCGAGCATGCGGACTGGCTCGGCTACGGGCTGAAGAAGGACAATCATGCCGCCCATCGCTTCGAAACCACCGGGCGGGGGGTGTATTTCGCCACCGGGCTCGGCGGCGCCATCACCGGGCGGCGGGCGGATCTGGTGCTGATCGACGATCCGGTGAAAAGCCACCAGGAGGCCGAAAGCGCGCAGCATCGCGACGCCGCCTGGAACTGGTATCGCTCCGAACTGCTGCCGCGGCTGAAGCCGGGCGGGCGGGTGGTGATGATCATGACGCGCTGGCACGCCGACGATATCGGCGGACGCGTGCTGGCCTCCGACGACGGCTGGCGGGTGCTGCGGCTGCCGGCGCTGGCCGAGGCCGACGATCCGCTCGGACGCCGGCCCGGCATGCCGCTGTGGCCGGAATGGGAGGATATGGCGGCACTCGACCGCAAACGCATTGCCCTCGGCGAGAAAGGCTGGGCGGCGCTGTATCAGCAGCGGCCGATGGAACAGCAGAACGCGCTGTTCCGCATCGGCCGGGTGGCACTGGTGGATGGGTTGCCCGGCGATATAAGCTGGGTGCGGGCCTGGGACCTTGCCGCCAGCGAAGGGCGTGAGGCCGACTTCACCGTCGGCCTGAAACTCGGGCGCGACCCCACCGGGCGCTTCGTTGTCGGCGACGTGATGCGCTTCAAAGGCGGGCCGCACGAGGTGGCGCAAACCATCCTCGCCGTGGCCCGCGCCGATGGCACCGCGGTGCCGGTGTGTCTGCCACAAGACCCCGGCCAGGCCGGCAAAGTTCAGGTGGCGTGGCTGACGGCGCAACTGGCGGGATTCCGAGTGTCAGCCTCGCCGGAAACCGGTTCCAAGCTGATCCGCGCCCAGCCGGTGGCGGCCCAGGTGGCGGCGGGCAACTTCGCCGCCCTCAAAGCGGAATGGAACGCGGCGTTCCTGGCCGAACTGGAAGAATTCCCGCAAGGCCGCCGCGACGACCAGGTGGATGCGCTGTCGCGGGCGTTCGGGGCACTGGCCGAACCCGCCCCAACCACACGACGAACCAACGTGCCAATCATGGCGCGGTGAGACCGGGGACGGGACGGCACGGCAGGTAAGGCAAGGCCAGGGCTCTGCCCTGGACCCGCTGGGGGCTCAGAGCCCCCAGACCCGCATCCATTCAAGAGGTTCCTGAATGAGAGAGGGGCGCTACTCGGTGGATTTTACCACTGCGTAGCGCCCCTCTCTCATTCAGGAACATTCCTTCAAATCGATAAGGTCCAGGGGCTTGGCCCCTGGTGGGGGCGAGGGGCGAAGCCCCCGCCTTGCCTGGCTTGCGATGCCGTCCTGGCCTGGTCGCACCGGCACAACGATGAGGGCGAGATGTTTGACAGTTTGATGGCGTTGATACCGCGGGATGCGGATTATTCGGAGCGGACCTGGCGGTTGGAGGTGTTGGGTCGGGTGTTGGAGGGGCGGTTGTATGAGGGGCTGCCGTTTGCGTTTTCGGATGAGCGGGGGGCGGGGGGCGAGTATATTCCGTTGCGGATGCGCCGGCCTGCGGTGCGGTATCCGCTGGCGCGGGTGGTGGTGGAGGATTCGGTTTCGCTGGTGTTCAGCGAGGGGCATTTTCCGACCTTTGAGTGCGAGGATGTGGTGGCGCGCGGGGTGATGGCTGATGTGGCGGCGGAGGCGGGGCTGAATGCGGTGATGCAGGAGGCGGTATTGCGCGGCTCGGTGGGGTCGGTCGCGATATTGATGCGGGTGTTGCGCGGGCGGGTGTTTTTCTCGGCGCTGCCGACGCTTTACTTGATGCCGCAGTGGGAGCCGCAGGCGCCGGATGTGCTGGCTTCGGTGACGGAGCGCTACAAGGTGCGCGGGGCGGAGCTGGTTGCGCGGGGGTATGAGGCGGTCGATCCGGCGGTCGAGTATTGGTTCATGCGGCGCTGGGATGCGGAGCGCGAGGTGTGGTTTCAGCCGTGGCCGGTGCGGGGGCCGGGCGGGCCGATCGAGGATGCGGCGCGGACGATGCGCCATGGGCTGGGGTTCGTGCCGCTGGTGTGGATACGCAATCTGCCCGGCGGGGATGCGGTGGACGGGGCGTGCACGTTTCGCGCCGCGATCGAGAGCATGATCGAGATCGACTATCAGCTGAGCCAGGCAGGGCGGGGTTTGAAGTATTCGTCGGACCCGACGCTGCTGATCAAGGAGCCGGCGGCGGTGGGCAGCGAGATCGTGCGCGGCGCCGGCAATGCGTTGATCGTCTCGGAGAAGGGCGACGCGCGGCTGCTGGAGATCGGCGGCACCGCGGCTTCGGCGGTGATCGAGTATGTGCGCGTGTTGCGCGAATTCGCGCTTGAATCGGTGCATGGCAACCGTGCGAGCCCGGAGAAGCTGTCGGGCGCGCAATCCGGGCGGGCGCTCGAAATGATGAACCAGGGGTTGATCTGGCTGGCCGACAATCTGCGCGTTTCGTATGGCGACGCGCTGTTGCGGCTGGCCCGGATGGTGGTGCGGGCGAGCAATGTCTTTCCGCTGGTGGCGATGGGGGCCGAGGTGGTGCCGATCGGGCCGGTGCGGTGGACGTTGAAGTGGCCGCGCTGGCAGATGCCGGGGGCGGAGGATCGGGAGCGCGATGCGCGGACCCTCAGCACCCTGGCGGCGGCGGGGCAGATTTCGCGTCTGACCGCCGTCAAATCCATCGCCGACGTCTATGAGATCCAGGACGTGGAGGCGGAAATGCAACGGATCGCAGGGGAGGCGCGGGCATGACGGAGAGCGTGGACGAGGCATCGGCAGTGACGGAGGAGGCGGCGCGGACGGCGGCGCTGGAGGCGCGGATCGCGGAGCTGGAGGCGTCCACCCGCGAGGTGGTGATCCGGGCCGAGCTGAAGGCCGAGGCGCTGCGCGCGGGGATGGTCGATCTCGACGGGCTCAAGCTCGCCGATACCTCCACGGTGACGCTCGACGCGCGCGGCGAGGTGGTGGGGGCGGCGGCGCTGATGGCGGGGCTGCGGCGGGCCAAGCCGTGGCTGTTCGGCGGCGGCAGTTCGTCGAGCGCGGCGATGGTGCCGGCGGCTTCTGGGCTGCGCGCGAAAAGCGCGACCGAAATGAGTTTCGACGAGTGGCAGGCCGGGCGGCGTGAGCTGATCCGCAAGCGCTAGCCTCTGATCGGGAGACGCCGCCGGGCGGCGTGAATTGATCCGCAGGTGCTAGGACCTGATCGGCTAACGCCGGCGGCGCCGGAACTCCATTCTCTAAAGTAACGATCGTTTCTGTTCGTCTGGCCTGCCGGGGGTGGCTCCGGGGGATGGGCGGCTTTGTGCAAGAGGGTCAAGATGGGCATTTCGAATTTTCCGGCGGCGTTGCAGCCGATCATCCAGCAGGGCTATCTGGAGCGCGAGTTCGAGCATGCGCTCAATTCGCGGCTGGGGTATCGCGCGGTGGCGGATCGGGAGGAGTTCTCGGTCGGCATCGGCGAGACGCTGACCAAGACGCGGGCGGGGCTCAAGCCGTCGGTCACCACGCCGCTGTCGGCGGCGGGCAATACGAACCTCGACAACGGGCTGACGCCGCAGGGCTACTCGGTGGAGCAGTACACCATCACGCTGAACCACTACGCCGCCACCACCGACCTAAACATGGTGACCTCGCGCGTTGGCATCGCCTCGCAGTTCCTGCTCAATGCGGCGATCAACGGCGAGCAGGCGGCGCGTTCGCTCGACGAACTGGCGCGCAACGCGCTGTTCGCGGCCTATTTCGGCGGCAATACGCGGGTGCGCAGCGCACTGACGTCGCCGGCGCCGACGCTGGCGGTGGATGACGTGCGCGGCTTCCTCAACGTGTTCGTCAACGGCGTGCAGACCGCGGTCTCGGGGGGCAATCCGCTGCCGGTTTCGGTGGCGGGGAACTCCTATTCGCTGATCTCGGTGACGCCGGATGCGGCCAACGTCTCGGTGGCGCCGAACGGGATTTCCGGGGTGCTGACCTTCGCCACCTCGGTGACGCTGGCCGATGGCGCGGTGGGCAACTCGGTGGTGGCGGGCAATGCCTCAGCGATCATGCGGCCGAACGGGCGGACCAACACCTCGGCGCTGCTGGCCGGTGATACGCTGACGATGGGCACGCTGCTCAACGCGGTGGCGGCGCTGCGGATGAACGCGGTGCCGGAAATCGACGGGGCCTACAATTGCTACCTCGATCCGATGTCGGCGCGGCAGCTGTTCGCCGACAACGACTTCCGCCAGCTGTTCACCGGGGCGACCTCGGCCAACCAGGTGTTCCGCCAGGGGATGGTCAACGACTTCCTCGGGCTGCGCTTCGTGCCGACCACGGAGGCCTATGTGCAGGGCCACCCCTCGATTGGCAACGCGCTGATCCGCCGGCCCATCATCTGCGGAAAAGGGGCGCTGATCGAAGGCGATTTCGCCGGAATGGCGGCGGCCGACGTGGCGCCGGCCGATTCGATGGTCTCGGTGGTCGACGGCATTGCGATGGTGACGCGCGAGCCGATCGACCGGCTGCAGCAGATCATCGCCCAGTCCTGGTACTGGATCGGCGGGTTCTGCGCGCCGTCGGACACCACCACCACGCCGGCGACCGTGCCGACCGCGACCACGGCGGCGTTCAAGCGGGCGGTGATGATCGAACATATCGGCTGATTCTGCCCCCCTGCCCCCGGGTGGGGCAGGGGGGGGCCTTCATCGCGCGGAGAGTGGCATGGCGTTTACCGAGGCGGAGCGGACGGATGTGCGGCGGTACTGCGGGTATCCGGCGTTCGGGGCGGGGACCTCGGGGTTCCAGAACTGGCGGTTCTACCAGGCCTACGGGATGCTGGAATTCCGGCTGAACTACCTCACCGGCAGCGAGGAAGCCGTCGTGCGGCGCTATATCGGCACGCTCGAAAGCCTCGAGGCCGCGGTGCCGGCCGCCGCCGCTGGGCTCGATGTCGGCAAGGCCGGGCCGTTCGAGCGCAATCCCGATGAAATCCGGGAACGGAGCCGTCTGCTCGACGACTGGCGGCGGCGGCTGTGCGGCTTCCTCGGCGTGCCCGCCGGCCCCGCACTCGGCGATGGCGGCGTGCGGGTGGTGGTATGATCGCCGCGCTGCACGCCGCGGACGCGCTGCGGCGCGGGCTCGGACGCGCCGGCCAGGCCAGCGGACAATGGTGCGACCTCTATCGGCCCCGGGGCAGCAGCGCCCCACTGGCGCCACGCAACCGCATCCTGCGCCTGCCCGCCGCATTCACCGCGCCCGCCGAGGGCTGGCGCACCCCAGGATATGGCCAGGCGCTGTGGTGGGGATACTTCGACGCCGCCTACACCCAGGCCGGCGATTACCTCCAGCGCGCCGAAACCAGACCCGGCGCACAAGACGGCGGCATCTGGTTCATCGCGGCCCAGGAACCGCTCCACCCGCTGCTCTGCATCCGAGCCTCGCGCCTCATCGACGTCGCCCGCCCCGCCGGCGCGAGCCAAAGCGGCGTCAACAGCTACGGCGGCGTTGCCAAATCCTACGCCACCCCCATCCTCACCCAATGGCCGGCCGCCATCCTCGCCGGAGGCAGCGCAGGCGCTTCCATCGACCCGCTGCCCGCCGATATCACCGGTGGCAGCTGGACCATCCTGCTGCCCCGCCACGCCACCATCACCCTCAAAACCGGCGACCTCGTCACCGACGACCTCGGCCGCACCGCAACCCTGGCCAGCACCGAACTCACCCACCTCGGCTGGCGCACCATCGCCCGCCAGGCCACGACATGAACGGGGGGCGGTGCGGTTGGACGGAAGGCAAGGCAAGGCTGGGCGCTGCCCAGACCCGCCAGGGGCCAAGCCCCTGGACCTTATCTATTTGAATGCATGTTCCAGGATTGAAGAGGGGCGCAACCCAGACCAGGCAAGGTCCGAGTTGCGCCCCTCTTCAATCCTGGAACCTCTTAAACGGATGCGGGTCTGGGGGCTCTGAGCCCCCAGCGGGTCCAGGGCGGAGCCCTGGCCTTGCTTGCTGTCCGTTCAATCACATCATCCCCGATCGTGTCGGGGGCTTGGGGGGGCGATGGCGGATCAGTCGGAGGTTGAGGCGGTTTTGGTGGGGTTGGTGGGGGCGGCGGTTTATCCGGCGGGGGTGTTGGCGCCTTCGGTGTTGGGTCGGGTGGTTCGGGTGTATCGGGGGTGGCCGGTGGGGGCGGCGTTGGACCGGGATTTGGCGGCGGGGCATGTGAATATCACGGTGTTTCCGGATGCTTCGGGCCAGGTGGCGACGACGCGGTGGCCGGATGGGTATGAGGTTCCGGTGGTTGCGGTGCCGACGGTGACGGTGGGGGTGGCGGGGGAGACGGTGACGATCGGCGGGGATGTTGCGCCGGGTCAGGTGGTGGGGTTGCTGGTCGACAATGTGGCGGTGGTGCATCGCACGGTGGCGGGGGACACGGCGGACTGTGTGGTGGCGGTGTTGGCGGCGTATCTGCGCGAGGTTCGGATCGTAACGGTGTCGGGTTCGACGTTGGTGGTGCCGGGGGCGGGGGCGGTTCTGGCGCGGGTGGTGGCGGATCAGACGGCGGTGCGGCAGACGCGGCGGCAGCGGCAGAATTTCCGGGTGACGTGCTGGTGTCCGGATCCGTTGACGCGCGATGCGGCGGCGGGGGTGGTGGACGGGGTGTTGTCGGTACGCTCGTTCGTGGGATTGCCTGATGGGTTGTCCGGGCGGCTGCGGTTTGTTTCGTCCACGGTGTTCGATCAGACCCAGGATGCGGCGTTGTACCGGCGCGACCTGGTCTATTCGGTGGAGTATGCGACGACGGTGGTGCAGGTGCTGCCGTCGATGATTTTCGGCGATGCGACGTTGGCGCCCGAGGGGGCCGGCGTGGTGCAGAGTCTTCTGGGTTAGCACAGGGGTTCACATGCAGTTCGAGCTGATGGTGGTGCGCGCGTTCGGCGCGTACGCGAAGGGCGATGTCGTGTCCGATGCGGAGACGATCGCGGCGATTCTGGCGGGCGAGAATGCGGGCCATGTGGTGCGCATCGCCGTGATGCGGGAGGGCTGAACCATGCCGATCGTGCAACAGGGCAGCATCAACACGACGGCGCTGGTGGTGCCGGATTTGTATGTGCAGATCGTGCCGCCGCAGAATCTGGTGTTGAACGGGGTTCCAACCAATGTGGTGGGGATGGTGGGCACGGCGAGCTGGGGCCCGGTGGGGCAGCCGGTGATCCTGGCGACGATGAGCGACTATGCGCGCAATTTCGGCCCCGTGGTGGCGCGCAAGTTTGATCTGGGGACGCAACTGGCGACCGCGGTGCAGCAGGGAGCCGGGAATTTCCGCGCCGTTCGGGTGACGGATGGGACGGATACGGCGACGGCGTTCATCGTGCCGACGACGAGCCTGCTGGTGAGTGCGCTTTATACCGGCTCGCTCGGCAATCAGATTGCGATCGCGCTCGGGGCCGGGGCGAAGGCGGGGACGTGGCGGTTCACGGTGACGCTGCCCGGGTTGGCGCCGGAGGTGTTCGACAATATTGGCGGCAGCGGCGCCGGGTTCTGGCAGAACCTGGCGTCGGCGGTGAATGCCGGGCTCGGGATACAGCGCGGGCCGAGCCAGATCGTGGTGTTGAATGCGCAGGGCACCGCAGTGGCGCCGTTCGCCTTCGCCTGGTCGCTGGCGCTGGGGGCGGCGGGGTCGGACGGTGCTTCGGGGGCGACGTCCGCGACGCTGCTGGGCTCGGACGTGGCGCCGCGCAAGGGGATGTATGCGCTGCGCGGGCAGGGCTGTTCGATCGGGCTGCTGGCGGATGCCGATGACAGCACGCAATGGACGATGCAGGCGGGGTTCGGGCTGTCCGAGGGCATCTACATGGTGCTGACGGGGCCCGCCGGCGATACGGTGGCCAATGCGGTGGCGACCAAGGCGGCAGTCGGGCTGGATAGCTACGCGGCCAAGCTGATGTTCGGCGACTGGGTGTGGTGGAACGATCCGGTGGCGCAGGTGATGCGGCTGGTTTCGCCGCAGGGCTTCGTGGCCGGGCGGCTGGCGAACCTTTCGCCGGAGCAGTCGAGCCTGAACAAGCCGCTCTATGGCGTGGTGGGTTCGCAGAAGTCGGGCCAGCCCAGCAGCGGGCAGGTGGCCTCCTATTCGGCGGCCGAGCTTGGCGTACTGATCAATGCCGGGATCGACGTGATCGCGAATCCGCAGCCGGCCGGCGCCTTCTGGGGCGTGCGCGGCGGGCACAACGCCTCCTCCACCGCGGCGACGGCGGGGGACAACTACACGCGGCTGACCAACTATATCGCGGCGACGCTGGCGGCCGGGATGGGGCTCTACGTGGGGCAGGTGATCAACCAGACGCTGTTCCAGCGCATCCGGGCGACGCAGTTGTCGTTCCTGCAGACCATGATGGGGCAGGGGCTGCTCGGCTCCCGCGACGGCGCGCTGCCGTTCAGCGTGATCTGCGACGCCGGCAACAATCCGCTGGCACGGACCGGGCTGGGCTACGTCCAGTCGGATGCCCAGGTCCAGTATCAGGCGATCAACGAGAAGTTCATCGTCAATATGGAGGGTGGGCAGACGGTCCAGGTGCAGCGGCAGGTTTTGCCGGGCGGGATCGCGGGCTGATCCGATACTGGTGATGCTGGGTGTGGCGGCGGCGCGCTTCTGAGGACGTGCCGCGTTGGGGGTTTGAAATATGGCGAGCAATGTATTTTCGGTCGGGCGTGACTGCCAGCTGGTGGTGATGGGGGCGTTCGGGCGGATCGATTTGTCCCATGTCACCGCGTTCGAGGCGCGGCAGGTGACGGCGTCGGTGCGGGTGGACCGGATCGACGGGTCGCAGTTGGCGGCGGAGTTGCCCAAGGGGTGGGACGGGCATTTCGAGCTGGAGCGGGGCGGTTCGGCGGTGGATGATTTCATCGCCCGGGTGGAGGCGGCGTATTTCGGCGGCCGGGTGGTGGCGACCGGGACGCTATACCAATATGTGACGGAAGCGGACGGATCTGTGTCGACCTATCAGTTCGATGGCGTGGTGTTCAAGCTGGCGCAGGCCGGGACCTGGCGCGGCGATCAGAGCGTCAAGCAGCGGCTTGAGTTCTTTGCCGCGTCGCGGCGGCGGGTCTGATGGACGGTCCTGGGGCAAGGCTCGTCGCTGCGGCCGCGGCGGCGCCAGAGGTGGTGGATGGGCTCGGGCGGCGGCTGGTCCTGCGGCGGATGACGATGCTGGACAAGTTGCGGCTGTTCAAGGCGGCTGGTCCGGTGCTGGCGCAGAATGTGCCGTGGATGGGGATTGCGCTGCTGGCCTGTTCGGTGGTGGCGATCGACGAGGTGCCGGTGCCGCCGCCGGCCAGCGAGGCGCAGATCGAGGGGCTGGTGCGCCGGCTCGGCGATGCCGGGATCGCGGCGGTGGCGGCGGTGCTCGATGTGGCGCCGCGGGCGGTGGATGTGGACGCCGCAAAAAACTGAGCGGGCACCCCGATCTGGTGGATTGTTTGTATCTCTGCCGGAACGGGGTGCCGTTCGATGTCGCGTTCAGCCTCAGCGCCGAGGAACGCCTGGCCTTTGTCGTGGCGCTGGGGCGGCTGGAGGGGCGGGTGTTCGATTTTTCGGCGATGACGTGGAAGGCGCGGGGATGACGGACATCATGGCGGTGGTGGCGGCGGCGCTGGCCGAGGGATTGCGCGGGGCGGGGCTGGAGGTGGCGATGGCGGGGTCTGATCTCCTGGTGGTGTCGGGGCCGGGGTTGCGGGCGCGCGAGTTCGGTGCGCCGGGGCAGCCGCCGGCGCCGTTGGTGGCCCCGGTGGTGGCGGCGCTGGGAGGGCGGGCGGATGGATGAGTTCGGCGAGGCGGTGACCACGATCGGCGTCAGGCTGGCGCTGGAGGACGGCGTGTCTGCCGGGATGGCGGCGTTGCAGGCCGAGATCGGGGCGATGGCGCGGCTGCTGGCGGGGACACCGGGGCTGGGCGTGGCGGCGGCTTTGGCGGCGCCGCCGGCGGCCCCGCCTCGGGGCATCCCGCCGGTGGCGCCGGGGCAGGCCGGGGGGGCGGAGATCGTGCCCGCGGTTGCGTCCGTGGTACCGGTGCCGGTGGCGCCCCCTGTGGTCGGCGCGACGGAGCGGGTGGTGGAGCGGTACGTGGTCGAGAGGATGTCTGCCGCGGAGGCGCCGGCGCCGGTTCGGGTGCCAACGCGTAGCGCTGTGGCGCCCGCGGTGGCGCCGATCGGGGTCGGCGCGGACATCGAGGTTCATCCGGTGCTTGCAGCACGGGAGGCAAAGGAAACCGCCTCGTCGATGCCGGCATCGGTGGTGTTGCCGCTGGAGCGTTCGGCCGCGCCTGTCGGGGGGCAGGCGGGCTTGAGCGCACCGGCGGCGAGTGCGGCGGCGACGGCGGAGGTCCCCGGGGGGGAGCCTGCGCCGTCGCCGTCGGCCGCGCTGGATTGGGCGCAGGCGGTGGCGCCGCAATTGCCGCAGGTCGCGCCGGTGGCGATGGCGGGCGGCGAGCGGGCGGGCGGCGGGCCGGTCTATCTCGACGGGCGGCTGCTCGGGCATTGGCTGGCCGAGCATCTCGCGCAGGAGGCGGGGCGGCCGATGGCGGGTGGGGTCGGGTTCGACGGGCGCATGGGGCCGGCCTGGCCCGGCGCCTTGCAGGGGGGCTGAGCCATGGCGGGGACGATGCTTCTGGGGCCGGTGGGGTTCCGTGATTTCGAGCTGCCCGGTCGGATTTCCTGGGGCGGCGCGCAGCGCCTGGCGGTGCATGAACTGCCCGGCGGGCGGCGGGTGATTGATGCGATGGGGCGCGCGGATGCGCCGATCGCGTGGGAGGGTACATTCAGCGGCGAGGATGCGGCGATGCGGGCGCGGCTGCTCGACCTGATGCGTGCCGATGGTGGGGTGTGGCCGCTGACCTGGGGGCGGTTTTTCTATTCGGTGGTGATCCAGTCCTTCACCGTGCAGTACGAGCGCGCCGGGTGGATGCCGTATCGGATCGTCTGCGCGGTGCTGCGCGACGAGGTCGACGGAGTGGTCGAGGATGGGTTGTCGCTGGTGCAGGGGGTCGGCACCGATCTGGCGGCAGCGGGCGGGGTGGTGGATGTCACGGGGGCGCAAAGCGCGCTGGCAGGGCTGGATGGCACCGGCGCCGGATATGGCCCGGCACGGCTTGGCGCCTGCGGCGTGCGCGCTGCGGTCGAGGCGGCGGTCGGCAGCGCCGAGGGGCTGGTCGGGAGCAGCGGGTTCGACGGGTTCGCCGCCCTCGCCGGCGCC
>CAIYSR010000162.1 GCA_903928895.1 uncultured Rhodospirillales bacterium
AATATCCCGCCGGGATCCTGACCGAGCATCTCCATTGTCGTGCCCAGGCGTCGTTGTTCGATGTCTCCCACATGGGCCAGGCCAGCCTGCGCGGTCCTGGCGCGGCGGCGGCGCTAGAGGCGCTGGTGCCCGGCGACATCATCGGCCTCAAGGACGGCCGCCAGCGCTACACCTTGTTGATGACCCCGCAAGGCACCATCCTCGATGACCTGATGGTCGCCAATGCCGGCGCGGAGCGGCTGTTCCTGGTGGTCAACGCCAGCCGCAAGCACATCGACTTGCCCCATATCGCGGCGCATCTCCCCGCGGGCGTCACGCTGGAACGTCACGAGGACCGCGCCCTGCTGGCGCTCCAGGGGCCGGCGGCGGCAAGCGTGCTGGCGCGCCTCGCACCGGCGGTGCTGGCGATGCCGTTCATGGGGTTCATGGCGGTATCCCTGCTCGGCGCCGACTGCCTGGTTTCGCGCTCCGGCTATACCGGTGAGGACGGCTACGAGATTTCGGTCCAAGGCGATCGCGCGGTCGACCTCGCGCGGGCTTTGCTGGCCGAACCCGAGGTGATGCCGGCAGGTCTCGGCGCGCGCGACTCGCTGCGCCTGGAGGCCGGGCTTTGCCTCTACGGCAACGACATCGACGAGACCACCAACCCGGTCGAGGCCGGGCTGATGTGGGTGATCCAGAAGCGGCGCAAGACGGCATGGGATTTCGTCGGCGCCGCGCAGGTGCGCGCCATGCTGGACGCCGGCCCGCCGCGCCGCCGCGTCGGCATCCAGCCGGACGGCCGCGCCCCGGCGCGCGGCCACACCGAGATCGTCGGCCCCGATGGCGCCGTGGTCGGTGAAATCACCTCCGGCGGCTTCGGCCCCTCCTGCAACGCGCCGGTTGCCATGGGCTACGTGCGCGCCGACCTCGCCGCCGATGGCACCGCCCTGGCGCTGATGGTGCGCGGCAAGGCGCTGCCCGCCCGCGTCGCCCCGCTCCCCTTTGTTCCCCACCGCTACGTTCGCTGAAGGAAGACCGCCATGACCGCCATCCGCTACACCAAGGACCACGAATGGGTGCGCCTCGACGGCGGCATCGCCACCGTCGGCATCACCCAGCATGCGCAAGAAGCGCTGGGAGACGTTGTTTTTGTTGAATTGCCGGAAGCTGGCCGCACGGTCGAGGAGGGCGAGGCCTGCGCGGTGGTGGAAAGCGTGAAGGCGGCGTCAGACGTCTATTCGCCGCTCTCCGGCAAGGTGGTCGAGGCCAACCAGGCGATCGTCGACGAGCCCGGGCTGGTTAACCAGGCGTGCGACGGCGACGGCTGGTTCTTCAAGCTCGAACTCGCCGACGCGGCGGCTTTCGACGCGCTGCTGGACGCGGCGGCCTACCAGGCGCTGCTGGAGACCTTGTGATGGACGCGCTTGCAGAACTGGCCCTGCTGGAGGCGCAGGACAGTTTCGTCGCGCGCCACGTCGCCCCGTCCGACGCCGATATCGCCGACATGCTGACGCTCGTCGGCGCCGCCACCCTCGATGACCTTGCCGCGCGCACGGTGCCCGGAAGCATCCGGGCCCAGCAAGCAATGGAATTGCCCCCGGCGATCGACGAAAACGCCGTGATCGCCGAACTGCGCGATCTCGCCGCCCGCAATGTGCTCAAGAAATCCCTCATCGGCATCGGCTATCACGGCACCCACACGCCCCCGGTGATCCTGCGCAATGTGCTGGAGAACCCGGGCTGGTACACCGCCTACACGCCCTACCAGGCCGAGATCGCGCAGGGCCGGCTTGAGGCGCTGGTGAATTTCCAGACCATGATCTGCGAGTTGACGGGGCTCGACATCGCCAACGCCTCGCTGCTCGACGAGGCCACCGCGGCGGCCGAGGCGATGCATATGGCGCATGGCCAATCCAAGGCGAAATCCGACGTGATTGCGGTCGCGGACGATCTGCACCCGCAGACCCGTGCCGTGCTGGCGACACGGGCGTGGCCGCTCGGGATCCGGCTGGCCGATGTGCCGGCCGGCGACGAGGCGGCGATCGCCGCGGCGAAACCGTTTGCCGTGGTGTTACAGTACCCGGGCACCACCGGAGCCGTGCGCGATCTGCGCGGCGAGATCGCCGCTGCCCATGCCGTCGGCGCGCTGGCGATCGTCGCGGCCGACCCGCTGAGCCTGGTGCTGTTGACGCCGCCGGGCGAGATGGGGGCGGATATCGTGGTCGGCTCGGCGCAGCGTTTCGGCGTTCCGATGGGCTTCGGCGGACCGCATGCCGGGTTCTTTGCCACCCGCGATGCGCTGAAGCGCGCGATGCCGGGGCGCCTCGTGGGCGTGAGCGTGGATGCGGCCGGGGCGCCGGCAATGCGGCTCGCGCTGCAAACCCGCGAGCAGCATATCCGCCGCGAGAAGGCGACCTCGAACATCTGCACCGCCCAGGTGCTGCTCGCGGTGATGGCCGCGATGTATGCGGTGTGGCACGGGCCGCAGGGACTGAAGCGGATCGCCCGGCGGGTCAATTTGCAAGCGCGCCTGCTGGCGGGCGCCGCTCAGGCCGGCGGCTTTGGGCTGCGCTATGACAGCTTCTTCGACACGCTGGCGCTCGAGGCCGGCGGCCGCGCCGATGCGCTGATGGCGGCGGCGTTGGCCGCCGGGTTCAACCTGCGCCGGATCGATGCGACCGGAGTCGGCATCGCGCTCGACGAAACCGTTACTCGCGCGGAGCTGGAAACGCTGGCAGCAGTGCTCGGCGGCACGCTCGGGGCGGCTCCGGCGTCGCTGTCCGGTGCCATCGCACGCACCAGCGCGCTGCTGCAACAGCACGTGTTCGGCGCCTATCATGCCGAGCACGAGATGCTGCGCTACCTGAAGCGGCTGGAGGACAAGGATGTCGCGCTCAACCGCTCGATGATTCCGCTCGGCTCCTGCACCATGAAGCTCAACGCGACGGCCGAGATGATCCCCATCACGCTGCCCGGCTTCGCCGAGATGCATCCGTTCGCGCCGGCGGATCAAACCCTGGGCTACAAGGAGATGATCGACCGGCTGACCGGATGGCTGTGTCAGGCGACCGGGTTTGCCGGCGTGTCGATCCAACCCAACGCGGGCAGCCAGGGCGAATATGCCGGGCTGCTCGCGATCCGGGCCTGGCACCAGAGCCGTGGCGAGGGAACCCGCGACGTCTGCCTGATCCCCTCCTCGGCCCACGGCACCAACCCGGCTTCGGCGACCATGGCGGGCTACAAGGTGGTGGTCACTGCCTGCGACAAGGATGGCAATGTCGATGTCGCCGATCTTGCTGCCAAGGCGGCACTGCACGGGCCCAAGCTGGCGGCGCTGATGATCACCTACCCCTCGACCCATGGCGTGTTCGAGGAGGAAATCCGGGACATATGCCGCCTCATTCATGATCAGGGCGGGCAGGTCTATATGGACGGCGCCAATATGAACGCCCAGGTCGGCCTCACCAGCCCGGGCGCGATCGGGGCGGATGTCTGCCATCTGAACCTGCACAAGACGTTCTGCATTCCCCATGGCGGCGGCGGTCCCGGCGTCGGTCCGGTCTGCGTGGCCGCCCATCTGGTGCCTTTCCTCCCCAACCATCCGCTGCGCGCCGACGCCGGTCCGGCGACTTCGTACGGGCCGGTCGCCGCCGCACCCTTTGGCAGCGCCCTGATCCTGCCGATCAGCTACGCCTATATCCGCATGATGGGCACGGCGGGGCTGACCAAGGCGACCGAGGTCGCGATCCTGAACGCCAACTACATGGCCCGCCGCCTCGCCGCCCATTTCCCGATCCTCTACACCGCAAAATCCGGCATGGTGGCGCATGAGTGCATCATCGACTGCCGCGGCTTCGGCGCGGACTCGGGCGTGCAGGTCGAGGATATCGCCAAGCGCCTGCAGGATTTCGGCTTCCATGCGCCCACCATGTCATGGCCGGTCGCGGGCACGCTGATGATCGAGCCGACCGAGAGCGAATCGAAGGCCGAAATCGACCGGTTCTGTGATGCGATGATCGCCATCCGCGGTGAGATCGCGGCAATCGCGGCGGGACGGCTGGACAAGGCGGACAACCCGCTGAAACACGCCCCGCACACGGCACGCGAGGTGATGGCGACGGACTGGGCGCACCTCTATTCGCGCGAGCAGGCCGCCTTCCCGCTGCCCTTCGTGGCCGCCAGCAAATACTGGCCGCCGGTCAAGCGGGTCGACAACGTCTATGGCGACCGCAACCTGGTTTGCACCTGCGCGCCGCTGGAGGCCTACGCCGAAGCCGCCGAGTAGGGGTCGCGGGAAGAGAACTCCGCCGTGTCCTGTTGCATCGGCGGCAGGACGCGGCGGAGATAGTCGGACCATGCCCCGGTCAGCACCTGCTGGGCCGAGCGCAACACCCCCTCATTGGCCGCGAGGCGCTCGGGCTCCACATCCAGGAACCGGGGCACTCGGGCAGTGTGAACCTCGTGGGCGATCATCGGGCGACCTCCTGCTCGGGAACGTGCGTCATGCGTCACTCTGGCACGCAGCGGGTTTACGAGAGATGAAGGCCCCCGGATGCGCGACAAAGCCATGCTCGGCGCCAATTCCGACCGTATCGCGTCCCAATCATGGCCCTCGCATGGCAGGTGCGGCCAGCCAACGGGGCGTGGCACAACCCGAGGCAGGCTGATAAGCTCGGCTGATGCATTACATCCCGTCCCGTCCGCGTTCGATCTTCCTCGCCTTGTCGCTGCTCTCGGCCTGCGCCGCCTCCGGACCGACCAGCCCGGAGACAGGGGTTGCGCCCGGCGTGGCCGCCGCCTACCTCACCGCCCGTTTTGCCTCGGGGCAGGGTGACAATGAATTCGCCGCCGGCCAGTACCTGCGGGCGCTCGAGGGCGATCCTTCCAATCTCGACCTGCGCCAGCAGGCCTTCATCACGGCCCTGCTGGCGGGGCAACCCCAAGCCGCGAAGCTCGCGCCGATGATGGCAGACGACCAGGCGGCGATCCTGCTGCTGGCCGGGCTCGACGCCAAAGCCGGCCGCTGGGAACAGGCGGAGGCCCGCATCGCCGGACTGCCGCGGCAGGGGCTGGCGCAGATCCTCCAGCCGCTGCTGATCGCCTGGGTCCAGGCCGGCGAGGGCCGCACCGATGCCGCGCTGGCAGCCCTGGCCGGCGCGCCGGACGCGCAGCGGCTCAAGGCGCTATACGAGCTGCACGGCGCGATGATCGCCGATCTCGGCGGCAAGACCGCCGAGGCGGACCGGCTCTATCGCGCCGCGATCACGGATTACGGCGGCACCGATTTCCAACTCGCCCGTCACGTCGCCTCGTGGCAGGCGCGCCAGGGCCAGGCCAATGCGGCCCGGCAGACCCTGGAGGCCCTGGCCGAGGTCGCGCCCGAATTCGCCATCGCCATCCAGGGGCTGACCGCCAAGGCGGCGGAGCCCGTCGTGACCAGCGCGGTCGACGGGATGGCCGAGACCTACCTGACCCTCGCCGCAGCCCTGCGTGGACAGGAGCGGGCCGCTTTCTCGCTCATCCTGGTGCAGCTCGCGCTCGACCTGAAGCCCACACACGCGGGGGCCCGCCTGCTGGCGGCCGACCTGCACGAGGGCCGGGCCAAGCCCGAGCTCGCGATGGCCGCTCTCGCGGCGGTGCCGGCGCAGGACCCGCTCGCCGCCCTGGTTCGGCTGCGCCAGGCCGCGCTGGCGGACAAGCTCGGCAAATCCGACGAGGCCTTGCAGCTGCTCGACCAAATCGCCCAGGCCGCCCCCGCCCGCCCGGAAGTGCCGACCATGCAGGGCGACTTGCTCCGCCAAAAGAAGAAATACACGGAGGCGATCGCCGCCTACGACCGTGCCATCGCCCTGCTGCCGCCGCCCGCGACGCGGCCGCACTGGCCGCTCTATTATAACCGCGGTATCGCGCTGGATCGGGCGAAACAATGGAGCAAGGCCGAGGCCGACCTGCTGCTCGCCCTCAAGCTGCAACCGGAGCAGCCCTTCGTGATGAACTATCTCGGCTATTCCTGGACCGAGCAGGGCCGCAACCTCGGCAAGGCCCGCGAGATGATCGAGCGGGCCGTCGCGCTGCGGCCCAACGACGGCGAAATCGTCGACAGCCTCGGCTGGGTGCTGTTCCGCCAGGGTGACGTGCGCGGGGCAACCAAATACCTCGAACGCGCGGTCGAGATGATGCCCGAGGATGCGACCATCAACGGCCATCTCGGCGACATCTACTGGGCCGGCGGGCGCAAGCGTGAGGCCGGCTTCCAGTGGCGCCGGGCGCTGACCCTGAAGCCCGATCCGGACGAGATCCCCGCCTTCCAGGCCAAGCTGCGCGACGCCGCCGGGAACTGAGGGCGATGCTGCACGAGGCGGCACCGGCAAAGGTCAACCTGTTCCTCCACGTCACCGGCAAGCGGGAAGACGGGTATCACCTGCTCGACAGTCTCGTCGTCTTCGCCGGCTGTGGCGACGAACTCACAGTGACGGCCAGCGACACCCTGACCTTGCAGGTCTGCGGGCCCTTCGGCGCGACGCTGGCCGGCGAGGGCGACAACCTCGTGCTGCGCGCGGCCCTGGCACTTGCGGCGGCGACGGGGGTGCGGGCCACCGGGGCATTGGTCCTGATCAAGAACCTGCCGGTCGCCTCCGGCATCGGCGGCGGCTCGGCCGATGCAGCGGCGGCGCTGCGGCTGCTGGCGCGGCACTGGGGGGTGCCGGCGGCCGACGACGTGCTGGCTCTGGGCCTCGGCGCCGACGTGCCGGTCTGCCTCGCCGGTCAGGCCGCGCGGATGCAGGGGGTGGGCGAGCGCCTTGGCCCGGCCCCGGCCCTGCCCGATTTTGGCCTCGTCCTGGTCAATCCCGGCGTGGCGGTGGCGACCCCGGCGGTTTTCCGCGCGCGACACGGCGGCTTCCGCCTCCAGGCCGACCTGCCCGATGCTTGGCCCGACGCGGCAGCCCTGGTCGCGACCCTGGCCGCCTGCGCCAACGACCTCGAGGCCCCAGCCATCGCCCTCGCCCCGGTGATCGGCGAGGTGCTGGAGACCATTCGGACCACCCCAGGCGCCCTGCTCGCGCGCATGAGTGGATCGGGCGCGACCTGCTTCGCCCTGTTCGCCACGGCGAAGGAAGCAGAGGGGGCGGCGGAAAAATTGGACCGCCCGGGCTGGTGGTCCTGGGGCGGTGGGGTTGCGGCGCGCGCGATCGCGACCTAATCAGGGGACGATTGGGGCGTAGCCAAGCGGTAAGGCAGCGGATTTTGATTCCGCCATTCGGAGGTTCGATCCCTCCCGCCCCAGCCATTTTCTAAATGATTCAATTTAAACAGTAATATCAAACTGTTGCGGCGATTCGATATTGCAATGCTCCCACTGCCATTTCCCAATTTGCTCCCACTACCCTCAGCGCTCCACGGTCGATCCGACAGTTTCCGACCTAGGCCAACTTTCAAAACTAACATTTCAGACTCTGGTAGCTGAGGAGATCTGGGTGATATCCGGTCGCCCGCTTCATCGAACACCAACCCCGTCAGCCGCCGAGCCAATCCCTACCGACTCTCCGTCCGCGTGACCGTCGCAGTCCGCTGCCGCTTCTGAACGGCCGCGAAGGTGTCACGATCGATGATCGCGGCGTGATGCCCCGGGGTGAACCTCACCTCATACCGACCGCCAACCCGGCGCGCGATACCAACCCACGCAAAGGCTGGAAGACTCAGCCGTTGCGTGGGTTGATATTAGAGACAATCTCAAACAGCGACGCTCCGATGCGACTCGCCTGGGAGTTAGGACTGTTTGGGGTCCGCCTTGGGTACCGGGCGCAGCAGATCGGCGATGACGAGGCCGGTCGAGCCGAGAACCATCAGGGTTGCCATGCCGCGTGGCGTTCCATCCGAGAAGAAGCCGACCACCAGGCCGCCGACGGCGCCGAGAAGGAACTGGCCGGTGCCCAGCACGGCGGAGGCGCTGCCGGCTTGGTGGGCCTGGTGGGTGAGCGCGCCAACCACGGTGTTCGGGTTGAGGAAGCCCATGCAGCCCACCGCCACCAGCAGCGGCGCGAGCACAGCGAAGAACGAAGGCGACGGCCAGAACGCGGCCATCGCCAGCAAGGTGGTGGCGCACAGGTGAACGCGCGAGACAAACCGCAGCACGCGCGACGGGCCGATGCGGCGGACCAGGCGCGCGTTGATCTGCGAGTTCGCGATCAACGTGACCGAGCAGAGTCCGAACAGCAGTGCGTAACCCGAGGGCGAGAGCCCGAAGCCGCGAATGAACACCGGCGAGGAACCGGAGAGATACGCGAAGAACGAGATCGACGCGCAGCACGCCATCGCCGCGTGCGACAGGAACCAGCGGTCTCGCAGTATTGCCGCGTAGCGTTGCAGTTGCTGGGCGGGGTGCAGGGCGATACGGTTTTCGGGCGGCAGCGTGTCGGGCAGGAGGAACCACACCACGGCGCAGCAGATGCAGGCGTAGGCGGCCAGTATCCAGAAAATCCAGCGCCAGGAGCCGAAGATCAGCACGGCGCCACCGATGCTGGGGGCCAGGATGGGTGCGACGCCGAGCACCAATGTGAGCTGCGACATCATCACGGCCGCTTCGTGCCCGGTCGCGAGGTCGCGCACCATGGCGCGCGGGATGACCGAGCCTGCGGCGCCGCCGAAGGCCGAGACGGCGCGGAAGATCGCCAGCCAGAAGATGCTGGGCGAGAGGGCCGCGCCGACCGAGGCAATCGCGTAGATCGCCGTGCCGACCATGATCGGACCGCGTCGGCCGAAGCGGTCCGACAGAGTGCCCTGCGAGATCTGGCCGAGTGCCAGGCCGGCAAAATAGCTCGCCAGCGTGATCTGGGCGGAGCCGGTGGGCGCTCCGAACGAGGCCTCAATGGCGGAAAAGGCAGGAAGATACATGTCGATCGAGGCGGGCCCGATGGCGGTGAGGAAGCCCAGCAGCCATGGCAGCCAGGACGGGTAGCGCCGTGCCGCGCCGCTCATCCGCGTCGCCAGATCGTGGCCGAGGGGAGCAAGGCCGATGGTAGCGGCGGGATGACGTTCTTCATCAGGTGGTTCCCACGCGGATGGGAGATCATGCTATGAACGGCCCATGGTATCGGCAAGGGCGCTGTGCCGGCTCGGTGTGGCTTGCTGCGAGTGGATGATGCGCCGTGATGGCCACCATCCCGTTGGGACCCGCCTGCGACGGTCAATCCCAAAAGCTCCGATTGTCCACCCCACAGGTGCCCTGCTGCGTCGGGTTAGAGCTCAACGGAAGTCGACAGCCCGAGCGACCGGGGCAGTGATGTCCTGCTTCGAGTGCGGGAAGTCCACCGGCTCGGTCCGGAATATGTTCGCGCCGCGTTCGAGCGCCGAGGCCACGGTAGCAGGATCGCCATAAGCAGGGATCATGAACACCGACAGATCAGGCCGCAGGGCCTTCACGATCTGCAACAGTTCGAACCCGGTCATGCCGCCAAGTTCGATGAGGCAATCGTCCGGTTGGAAGCTCAGATGAGGGTCCTGCGGGAGGCTCGGTTCCTGGCATTTTGGGTGGTCGCGCGAGGCCAGTATGTGAACCCACCGGTTTCACTACGAAGCCTTACCGGCGGGTTGCACCGCGTGCCTACTTCCGCAAATGATGTCGCAGGGACGGAAAAGGCCGAACTCGTTGAGCGATGCGACAGGAATTCTGGCGGTTTTTAGGCCCGAGCACCGACTTCGGGCCTTAGTGATCGGTGGCGGCATATTAATACACGCCATCAATGTTTTCATCGTCATCACCATCCTGCCCTCGGTGGTGCGTGATATCGGCGGGTTGCCTTATTTCGCCTGGAATACCACCCTCTATGTGCTCGCCTCCGTGCTGGCGGGGGGGGTCTGTGCCCGGATCCTGCCGCGGGTCGGTGCACGCGTGCATTACCGGGCGGCGCTGGTGGTGTTCGCGCTGGGCTCGGCGATCTGTGCGCTGGCTCCGTCCATGCCGGTGCTGCTTGCCGGGCGGCTGATGCAGGGGTTGGGCGCGGGGTCGGTCTCGGCCTTATCATACACGATGGTGCGGACCCTGTTTCCGGCGCCGATGTGGCCGACGGCGATTTCGGTGATCTCGGCCTCCTGGGGGGTGGCAACGACACTGGGGCCGGCGTTCGGCGGGATGTTCGCAGGCGCAGGAATGTGGCGCTGGGCATTCTGGCTGGTCGCCGCGGTTGCGCCGTGCTTGTGGCTGCTGGTCGAGGCCGCGTTGCCGCGCGACCTGGCACGTGCACCGAGTCCGACCCGCAGGATGGCGTATCTCAATCTCGCCGTGCTGTGCCTGAGCGTGCTCGGCGTCTCCATCGGCAGTGCCGGGAGCGGGGTCTGGCGCAATCTCGCCGGGCTGGCGCTCGCGGCGGGCGGGCTTGGATGGTTCGTGCAACTGGAGCGACACGGGGCGCGGCGCCTGATGCCGGTGGGGGCGACGAGGACCGCGGCCGGGCTGGGGGCGACCTTCGCCGCGATGATGGCGTTGGTGGTAGCGGTGAACACGGAGATTTTCGTGCCGTATTTCCTGCAGACGCTGCACGGGATGGCGCCGGCGCATGCCGGATATTTGTCGGCACTGATGTCGTTCGGCTGGACCGTGGGCGCAATGGCAGTCGCGGGCGCCGGGGTGCGGGCGGCGCAAGGGTGGATGCGCGTTGGGCCGGTCGTGATCGCGTTCGCGCTGGCCGGCATGGCGGTGCTGATGCCGGCGTCCGGACTCGGCGCAAGTTCGATCGGCGGACTCGGGCTGTGCCTGTTCGCGCAGGGACTCGGGATCGGCATGTGCTGGCCACATATCTGCGCCGGGGTGTTCGGGTTCGCACCGGTGGGGGAGCAGGACCTGGCTGCGGCGTCGATGACGATGGTGATCATGGTCTCAAACGCACTGGGCTCGGCGCTGGCCGGGATGGTCAGCAATATGGCCGGGCTGGCCGATGGCGGGATCGCGGGGGCGGGGGCAGCGGCATCGCTCCTGTTCGGCGGATTTATCCTGGCACCTGTTGGGGCGTTCATGGCGGTCCGGCGAATCCTTGCCTTGCAGTGAAGCAGCTTGCGTTGGACGATGGGCCATGATGTCAGCGCACCCGTTCCGCCTCTTCCTGAACCCCAATGCCGGGATGCCGGGCACCGTGGTTCTGCCGGATGGCGGCTATCGCCGGGCGCGGGCCGAGATCACATCATGGCCCGGCTATGCGCCGACGCCGCTGCGGGAATTCCCGGACATTGCGGCCGCGGCCGGCATCGGCTGCCTGCGGATCAAGGACGAGGCCGGGCGCTTCGGGCTCGGCAGCTTCAAGGCGCTGGGCGGGGCCTATGCGGTCTACCAGGTGCTGGCGAGCGAACTGGCGCGGCGCGGGATTGCCGCCAATGCACGTTCGGCCGACCTGGCGAGCGGGGCATATGGCGCGGCCACGGCAGAGATCACCGTGACCTGCGCGACCGACGGCAATCATGGCCGCTCCGTCGCCTGGGGCGCGCAGCGGTTCGGCGCGCGCTGCGTCATCTTCGTGCACGAGACGGTAAGCCAGGGACGGGTCGATGCCATCGCCCAGTACGGCGCCGAGGTGCGACGGGTACCGGGGAACTATGACGACGCCGTGCGGGCGGCGGCCGAGGTGGCGGCAGCGCGCGGATGGTTCGTGGTCTCCGATACCTCGTGGGAAGGCTATACCCAGGTTCCGGTCGACGTGATGCAGGGATATCGGCTGATGGCCGATGAGGCCATCGCGCAGTGGAGCGGCGCGGCGCCGAGCCATGTTTTCATTCAGGGTGGCGTCGGCGGGGTGGCGGCCGCAGTCTCGGTGCAGATGCGGGGGAGCTATCGGCCGGCACCGTGTCTGGTCGTGGCCGAGCCGGACAAGGCGGCATGCCTGCTGGCAAGTGCCGAAAGTGGGGAGCCGGTGGCGATCCCGGGCGATCTCGATACGTTGATGGCGGGCCTCGCCTGCGGCGAACCGAGCCTGCTGGCGTGGCAAGAACTCGGGCGGGGGGCGGCAGCGTTCATGGCGGTGCCGGATGAAGCGGCGGTGGATGGCATGAAGCTACTACGGCGGCACGGCATGGTGGCCGGCGAATCCGGCGTGGCCGGGCTCGCCGCGCTGCGGCTGGCCGCCGCCGATCCGGCTGCCCGCCAGGCGCTTGGGCTCGACGCCCACAGCCGGGTGCTGCTGTTCAGCACCGAGGGGGCCACCGATCCCGCGCTCTATGCCGCGCTTGTCGGTGATGGCTGAAGGAACCCGCCTCCGCCTGCTGCTGGTGGCCGTGCTGCTGTTGTCCGCCACCGCGGCCAGTGCGGCCCAGAAGCCGGTGCCGTTCAGACCCACCCCGTTGCAGCGCTTTCGACTCCTGCCCCCGCCTCCCCCGCCACCGCCGGGCTCCCCACAGCCCTTCGCCCCCACGGAGCCCGCCATGACCGAAACCAAGCCTGCCGTCTGCGTCGAGAATGCCCCGTTCGCGGAGTTGCAGGACGCGCTCGCCGCCGGGCGGATCACGGCGGCGGATATGACGCGCGCCTATCTGGCGCGGATCGCGGCCTATGACCAGGGCGGGCCAAAGCTGAATTCCATCCGCGAGGTCAACCCGGATGCCGTCGGCATCGCCGAGGCGCTTGACGCGGCGGCAAAGAAGGGCAGCAAGCGCGGCGCGCTGCATGGCTTGCCGATCCTGCTGAAGGACAACATCGCGACCGCTGACCACCAGCACACGACGGCGGGGTCGCTGGCATTGGCCGACGCCTTCGCCCAGCGCGATGCGACCGTGACCGCGAAGCTGCGCCAGGCCGGGGCGGTGATCCTTGGCAAGGCGAACTTGACCGAGTTCGCCAATATTCTCGCCATCGGGATGCCGTCGGGCTACTCGTCGCTGGGCGGGCAGGTGCGCAATGCCTATGCGCCGGCGCTGGACGGCAAGGGCGTGCCGATCGTGCCCCCGGGAGGGTCGAGCGCGGGATCCGCGGTAGCAGTGGCGGCCGGGCTGGCGGCGGCGTCGATCGGCACGGAAACATCAGGCTCGCTGCTGTCCCCGGCCGGCCAGAACGGACTCGTGACGGTCAAGCCGACGGTCGGGCTGGTGAGCCGGGCGGGCATCATTCCCATCGCGGCAAGCCAGGACACGGCCGGACCAATGACCCGAACGGTGCGCGATGCGGCGCTTTTGCTGGGCGTTCTGGCGGGGCCTGACCCGCTCGACAAGGCAACCGCGGCGGCGCCGAAGGCCGTCGACTATCTCGCCGGACTCGACCGGGACGGACTGCGTGGGGTGCGGATCGGCGTGCCGAGCAATCCAGCGGATCCGGCGAACGACGTCTACTGGCGCCCGCTTTCCGATCAGGCACGCGCGGTGATGGAGCGCACCATCGTGGCGCTGCAGGATGGCGGAGCGGTGATCGTGCGGGAGAACATACCGACCGAGGGCTGGATCGGTGGGCCGGGCACCGACATGGCGGTCCTCAACCGCAATCCCGAAAGTCCGGACCTGAACAGGATCGCGCGACTGCCGATCGTGTTCGTCTACGAACTCAAGCACGACATGAACCTCTATTTGCGGGACTGGGCAAAAGGCACCGCGATGCGGACCCTGGGCGATATCGTGGCCTTCAACGGCGCCCATGCCGAGCGCGCGCTGCGCTTCGGACAGGATATTTTCCTGGCTGCTGAGGGGACGAGCGGAACCCTGCAGGACATCGAATATCTGTCGGCACGGCAGAACGATCTGCGGGCGGCGAAGTCGCGCGGGCTCGATACCTACATGGACGAGAACCGGCTGGACGCGGTGCTGTTCCCGGGAACCGCCGGGGCCGCGATCACCGCGAAGGCGGGCTATCCGAGCGTTCAGGTGCCAGCGGGGTTCATCTCCGGTGCCGGTGGCGCGGCGACGCCAGAGTATCCGCTGGGAGCCACGTTCTCGGGGCGGGCCTGGAGCGAGGCGACGCTGCTGCGGATCGCGTACGCCTTCGAACAGTCGACGCTGGCACGGCGCCCGCCGGACGGGCTTGCGGCATTGCAGGACGGGTGCCGCTAGCAGCAGGACCGGTCCCCGCTGGACCGCACGCCTCAACCCGCCAGCAGGTCCGCCGTGATCTCGTCGATCGTGCGCACGCCGACATTTGCCATCGCGGTGGTGAGTTCGTGCCGCATCAGGTCCAGCACGCGGGTTACGCCAGCCTCGCCGCCGACGGAGGCGCCCCACAGGGTTGCGCGGCCGGTCTGCACCAGGTCGGCGCCGAGGGCGCGGGCCTTGATGATATCGAGGCCGCGGCGAATGCCGGAATCGACGATGATGGTGGTCTTGCCGCCGACCGCCGCCACCACGCCGGGCAGGGCGTCGAACGTGGCCATTGCGGCATCGAGGTTGCGGCCGCCGTGGTTGGAGACCACGAGCCCATCGGCCCCGAGTGCGACCATATCAAGCGCGTCCTGCGGATGCATGATCCCCTTGACCAGCAACTTGCCCGGGAACAGGTCGCGCAGGCGCTGGATCTCCGCACGATCGACGGTGTCGCTGAGGCCGAGCCGGGGGGCGATGGCGGGGCGGGTGCGGCGCCGGTTGTATTCGGGCGGGTGGTTGCGCATTTCCGGCAGACCGCCGGCCAGGACGTATTTCAGCAGCGTGCCGAGCAGCCAGCGCGGATGCAGCGTCATGTCGGTGAGGTTGGCCGCGGTGAGGCGGAGTGGGACGCCGAAGCCATTGCGGGCATTGTATTCGCGGTTGGGCGAGACCGGAGTGTCGACGGTGACGACGAGGGCCTCGGCCCCGGCCGCGGCGACGCGGCGGACCAGCTCGTAGGTGATCTCGCGCGCGGGCCAAACGTAGAGCTGGAACCACAGGCGGCCGCCAACCTCCCTGGCCACGCGTTCAAACGGAACTTGCGAGCCGGTGGCCATGCAGTACGGAATGCCGGCGGCCTTGGCGGCGCGGGCGAGGCCGAGTTCGGCCTCGAACCACATCAGGCCGGCGCCGCCGGTCGGCGCGATGAGCATCGGCATGTCGATTGTCCGGCCGAACAACGAGGTGCCAAGGTCGCGGTTGGAGACGTCGAACGGGGCGCGGGGGAGGATGCGGATGCGCTCGATCGCGGCGCGGTTGTTGCGCACCGCGATTTCGTCCTCGGTCGCGCCGTCGATGTACTCGAAGAGCCATTTCGGCAGGCGCCGCTTCGCGGCACGGCGGAATTCGGCGACGTTGTAGAGGCCGGCTAGATCGGTCATGTCCGGCGTTCCCGTCCCGAGGCTGTTTGAAGCGGGAGCCTGCACCCGGGGGGCGGGTGGATCAAGGCGGGTGGGATCGGGTAGGGTCCCGGCCGACCAAAGAGGGACGCCACCATGAGCGATACGACCGGCCTGCCGACGCTGACCGTCGAGGGCCATTGCGCCACCATCCGGCTGAACCGGCCGGAAGTCCACAACCGGATTGAACCGCAGGACATCGTCGAGATGATGCGACTGCTCGATGGGGTGGACGCCGATTTGAACGTGCGCGTGCTGATTCTCACGGCCAGCGGGAAATCCTTCAGTTCGGGCTTCTTCATCCAGGAGATCGGGACGCGGGCCGAATCGACCACCGCCGGGTTCGACGCCATGACAGACCGGATGGAGCGCGTGCGGATGCCCACGATCGCCGCGCTAAACGGCGGCGTCTATGGCGGGTCGACCGATCTGGCGTTGTCCTGTGATTTCCGCATCGGCGTCACCGGCATGAGCATGTTCATGCCGGCGGCGAAGCTGGGGCTGCACTATTATCCCGGCGGGATGCAGCGCTATGTCAGCCGCCTCGGCGTCGATACGGCAAAACGGCTGTTCCTCACCGGCGAGCGGCTGGGGGCGGAGGAACTGCTGCGGATCGGCTTCCTTACGGAACTGGTGGCGCCGGAGGGACTGGCCGCGGCGGTAGCGGCACTGGCCGCGCCGCTCCAGACCAACGCGCCGCTGGCGGTGCAGGGGATGAAGACCGCGCTCAACGATATCGCACGCGGCGATGCCGATCTCGCCGCCATCGCCGCGCGGGCCGCAGCGGTGGCGAAGTCGGCCGATTTGCAGGAAGGGCGCGCGGCGTTCGTCGAGAAGCGGGCGCCGGTGTTCAAAGGCGTCTGAAGCAAAGGGCAGGGCAACGGACATGAAGATCGGCTTCATCGGCGTCGGCAACATGGGCGGCCCGATGTGCCGCAACATCATCCGCAACACGAACCACGAGGTCGTCGTGTTCGATTTGAATCCCGCGGCGATGGCGGCCTGTACGGGGGCCATCGCCGGCGCGTCGGCGGCGGCGGTTGCCGCCGCGTGCGACGTGGTGTTGATCTCGCTGCCGCTCCCCGCGGTGGTGGAGGCGGCGGTGCTCGGGGCGGACGGGGTGGCGGCCCATATGCGGCCGGGCACGGTCCTCATCGACCTGTCGACCAACGCGCCCTCGACGGCCCAGCGGTTGCACGCGGCGCTGGCAACCCGGGGGGTGGCGATGCTGGAAGCGCCGGTTTCGGGTGGCGTGGCCCGGGCGGTCGATGGATCGATCACCATCATGGTCGGCGGCGAGGCGGACGTGTTCGCGGCGCAGCGTCCGGTGCTGGCGTCGTTCAGCGGCGCGGTGATCCATGTCGGCGCGGTCGGCATGGGTTCAACCGCCAAGCTGATCAACAACATGCTGGCGTTCGCGAACATGGCGACCGCGGCGGAGGGGCTGATGATGGGAGTCGCGGCGGGGATCGATCTCGGCAAGCTGGCCGAAGTGGTGATGGGCAGTTCGGGAGCGAGCGCCTCGTTCAGGTCGATGACCACGCGGGCGCTGAGCGGAGATTTCAAGGCGTCGTTCGCGCTCGACCTGGCGCACAAGGACCTTCGCCTGGCGCAGCAGCTCGCCGATGAGACCGGAGTGCCGAGCCCGATGGGGGCGGCGGCGCTGAACCTGCTGCGGATGGCGCGCGGGCATGGGCTCGGGGCCGCGGATGTGACCGCGATGATCGCGGTCTATGAGAAGGCGCTTGGCCTGGAGGCGCGGCTCAAGTCCTGAACCGGTCGGCGGTGCGCGTTGGCAGGGCGGGCAGTTTACGGCATGGTGGGGCCAACATTCGAGGGTGCCCCCATGTCCGTCACCAAGACCTTGGCCGACTTCAGCGCCGCGATCCGGCTCGACGCGCTGCCCGCCGATGTGGTGGGGCGGGCGCGTTTCCTGGTGCTCGATCTGGTCGGCAATATCGTGCGGGCGCGGCATGACGCCGAGAGCACCCCTGCCTTGCTGGCGGCCACCCGGGCTCTTGGCTTCGCCGGGGGCAATTCCGGCGTCTTCGGTGACGAGGCCCGCTACACCCCGGCCGGGGCCGCCTTCATCAACGGCACGCTGGCCCATTCGCTCGACTTTGACGACACCCATGCCGCCGGCTCCCTTCACCCCGGCGCCCCCGTCATCCCGGCCGCGCTGGCCGCCGGTGAAATGGCGGGCGCCTCGGGCGCCGATGTGTTGGCGGCGATTATCGCCGGCTACGAGGTGACCTGCCGCGTCGCGCTCGCGCTGCCCGCGGGCGAGCACTACAACCGCGGCTTCCATCCCACCGCGACCTGCGGAGCTTTCGGTGCCGCCGCCGCCGCCGGCCGTGTCTTCGGCCTCTCCGGCGACCAGATCGCCTCGGCACTCGGCATCGCGCTGTCGCAAAGCGCAGGCTCGCTGCAATTCCTCGCCAATGGCGCCTGGACCAAGCGGTTCCAGGTTGGCTGGGCCGCCATGGCCGGCCTCACCGCCGCCACCTTCGCCCGCGAGGGGTTCAAGGGGGCGGCCGAGGCGCTGGAGGGCAAGCATGGCTTCATGCGCGCCTATGCGCCGAACCCGACGCCGGAGCGCGCGCTGCAGGATCTTGGCACGGTCTTCGAGCTCATGCTGACCGCGGTGAAGCCCTACCCATCCTGCCGCTATGGCCATGCCGGAATCGATGCGGCGCTGATGCTGCGCCAGGAACTCGGCCTCAAGCCCGAGGAGGTCGAAAGCGTCACCTACGGCCTCTCCCATGCCGGCATGCTGCTCGTCGGCCTGCCGCCGGAAAAGAAGGTCGACCCCCGTAATGTGGTCGACGGCCAGTTCTCCGGCCCCTTCGTGCTGTCCTCGGCCTTGGCGACCGGCGCGATGGGCTGGGACAGCTACAAACTGCTGAACGACAACACCATCCGCGCCCTGCTGCCCAAGGTCGCCTGCGCGCACGACGAGGAGATCGAGGCGGAATTTCCCCGCAACATGTCGGGCAAGATCACCCTGGTCGCTCGCGGCCAGACCCATGTGCGCAAGGTGGTGGTGCCCAAGGGCGAGCCCTCGAACTTCCTCAGCGAGGACGAACTGCGGGCCAAGTTCGCGGGGTTGACCGATGCGGTGCTCGGCGCCGAGCGGGCCGCTCGACTGGCCGATGCGGTGCTCGCGATCGACGCGACGCAGGATGTCGCGTCCCTTGTGCGGCTGGCTGCGCCGCTCATGCCGACGCGGATGGCCGGCGAGTAGACGAGGGCGCCGCGAAGCGGTCAGCCTTCCCGCCCATCGGCCAGACGTCGAGCAGGCACGCCAGGATCAACGCCGCACTGCCGGCGGTGAACAGCGTGGCGTAGGCGCCGTCGCTCCGGGCAAACATGAAGGCCATGCGATAGGCGGCGATCGCCTGGAAGGCACCGAAGGACGCGGTGGCAGCGCCCCAGATGGCACGGTGGCGCAGCGGGTCGCCGCCGGCGATCTCCTGGGCGCGGCCCATCACCACCGAGACGATCCCCGGGGTGAAGGCCCCGACGATGAAGCTCGACAGCGCGAGCACGGCACCGTGCGTGCTCAGCAGCGGCAAGGCCACCGCGATCGCTTGCACCGGCAGCGCCCAGTGCAAGGCCCGGCGGAAGCCGATCCGGTCGGAGACGAAGCCGGCCGCGAGCGGTCCGACCAGTGCACCCGCGCCATAGACCAGGAAGAAGACCGCGCCGAGATCGACACCACGACCGAGGCCGCGCGCCACGAAATCGACCAGGAAGACCATATGCGGCACCAGCCCGACCGAGCACAGCCCGTACTGGAGGATCAACGCCCAGGCGCCGCCGCTCGGCCGCGCCGTCGGCGTGTCAAGCGAAAGCGGCGCCGCCGGCCAGCCGTTCCAGGACGAGGCCGCAAGCGCAAGCGTGACCATGCCGAGGGCGATCCAGGCGGCTTCCACCCGCGCGCGGATGAGCAGGGGCAGCAGCGTGCCCGCCACCACCACACCGATGCCGACGCCGCTGAACATGATGCCGCCGATCCGGCCGCGCAGGGGGCCGGGCGTGATCGCCATCACCGTGGGCGCCGCGAGCGCCATCAGGGTGCCGCCGGCCAGGCCGGCGGCGAAGCGCCAGGCAAAAAACCAGGCAAACGGCAGTCGGATCGCGCAGGCCAGGAAGGCGATGCCGACCAGCACCATCATGAACCGCAGCACCCGCGCCGCCGGAACCCGTCGCGCGATGGGCGCGGCGAGCAGGGCGCCGACGAGATAGCCGGCCAGGTTGGCGGCGCCGAGATAGGCCGCTTCCCCGGGCGCGAACCAGCCGGCCCCGATCAGCACCGGGATCAGCGGCGTATAGGCGAAGCGCGCGAGGCCGATACCGATCAGGCAGGCGCACAGCCCGGCCCAGGCGCCGCGGGCGACGCCGGGGGCAAGCATATCAGGCCTTGATCAGGACGATCGCCTCGACCTCGGTTGAGATATTGCCGGGAAGGCTACCCATCCCCACCGCCGAACGGGCCGGGCGTCCGCTCTCGCCGAAGACCTCGACAAACAGATCGGTGCATCCGTTGATCACCTTGGGATGGTCCTGGAACTCGGGGATGGCGTTCACCATGCCGAGCACCTTCAGGATGCTGTCGACCCGATCGAGCGAACCCAGGGCGGCACGCATGTTGGCGAGCAGGTTGAGGCCGCACTGGCGGGCGGTGACATAGGCTTCGGCGACGGAGACGACCGAACCGACTTTGCCGGTCATGCTGGACCCGTCGGCCAGGCGCGGGCCGACGCCGGAGAGGAACAGCAGCCCAGCGCCGATCCGCCATGGCACGTAGTTGCCCCCCGGCGAGGGCGGCGGCGGCAGGACCAGGCCAAGCTCGATGATGCGTTGTTCGGCGCTCATGGCGATTCTCCGGATCGAGGGCTCAACGGGGAGCGAAAAAGGCGGCGAGTTGGGCGACGGGGCCTTCGGCGGTGCCGGCGGCCCGGTCCAGCGCCAGTTCCTCATAGAGGCGGGCCATGGCGGCGTGAATGCCGGAAGCCGGCGTCTCGCCAAGGAAGGCCGAGATCTCCTCCATCTCGGCGACCCAGCGATAGGCCTTGTCAAACATGTCGGGCACCGAGCGGGCGAAATAACGCATCAGCTCGGGCTGGCTGGCCGTCAGCTCGGCATGCAGCGCCGCCGCCGCCCCGGACGCCTCGGCCCCCAGCACCATCGCGCTGCCCAGCGCGGTGAGCCCCTTGGTGATTCCGGCGTAGCTCATCTTGAGGGCGGAGGCTGCGCCAATGTCGCCGGAGATGGGACGCCAGTCGATGCCCCAGCCTGCGAGCGCATTGAGTTCGTGCGCATGTACGCCCGAGGCGTAGAAGCGCGGGCCGGGTCCAGTCGCGCCCGGAGGGCCGCCGATGATCCCGGCATCGACAAAACGGGTCGTCGGCAAGGCGGCGGCGACGTCGCGAACGGTTTGCGGACTGACCGCGTTGCAATCGGCGTAGAGCACGCCAGGCCGCAGCACCGGCGCCAGGCGGCGGCCAAGGTTCAAGGCCTCGCCCGGCGGCAGGATGGCCAGAACGGCATCGGCCCAGAAGGCAAGCTCCGCCTCGGTGTCGAACCGGGTGAGCCCTGCAGCGCGCGCAGCACTGCCGGCGCCACGGCCGTCGAGGGTCACCGCGATCGTGGCGCCGCGATCGTGGAGCCGGCGGGCCACCGCCGCTCCCATCGCCCCCGGCGCGATGACGGCGATGCGCATCTCAGAACCGGACCGACACTGCGAGCGAGCCGAACTGGTGCAGCCCGCCCTTCTGGCTCTTGAATTGCTCGGTCTGCACCACGTGCGTATAGGTGACGCGCGCACCGAGCACGAGCAGGCCGAACCCGCCCTGCGCCTCACCCATGAAAACCTGGCGCTTGGCATGCGGTCCGTTGCGGAATACGTCGCCGTCGATGGTGATATCGCGCAGCACGGCCTGGCCATCGACGCCGGCGAAGACGTACCAGCCAACATCGCGCGAGGGACGAAACCCGTCGCCGCCGGAGAGACCAGGACGCAGCCGCGCGACTCCGAAATCGGCGTCGAGTCCCTGGCCGAGGCGGACGGTCATGCCCGTCTCGATATAATCCCGGACCGTGCCGACGCCGGCCGTGAGGTCGGGCAGGAGGTCGGTCTCGAGCGGGCCAACGGTGACCAGCTTGACGCGGTAAACCCGCGACGAGGTGATCTGCACCACCGGTTCATTGCCGATCTGGCGTCCCCAGCCGCGATTCCTGCCTTGGCCGATGAGGTCATGAAAACCGTTCTGCATGCTCTGGCCGCCCGCGGAGGGGCCGATCATACCAATCCCGACAGTCAGCGCGCTGCGATGGGTGGCGGTATCCGAGGTGAGCCCCCCGGTTGCCATCATGATCGCGGAGTAGGGATAGTCGCCCCGCGGCGCGACCGTTGACTTGGTGTCATAGGGCGTGTGGAGCTGGTGCGTCAGGTCGATGGTCCAGCGGCGCGCGCCGTCGCCCCACAGTTTCTGAGCGGTCTCGGCCAGCCCGGCGGGAAGCCCCCCGGTGGGCGATGCGTACCCGAGGCGCAGACCATTGGTGTAGTAGCGGTCGGTCACCTTGTTGGAGCTGACCGAGGCGTTCTCGTCCTGCAGGGTCCAGACCCCGGCGGGATCGGCGGGAAGCGGAGCAGCGCGGGCGGCTCCGGGCGCCGGGAGTGCACAAGCGCAGCCCAGGCCGGTCAGCAGCAGAAAGCGAAGCAGGGTCATCGCGAGTCCGTTCCGTCGCAGAACCCATCACTAGCCGCAAACCGGTGCCATGGGAATCCCGGACTGTTCACAACCGCGCCTGCTCGGCGGCGGCGCGCCAACCGATCATCCGCGCAAGGGGAATCGGGCGGCGCCCGGCGACGCGCTCGACGACGAGGCGCAGGTCAGCCGCGGCGCCCGCTTTGAGGGCGGCGTCGGCAAATATCTGCTCCAGGACATCCTGCTGCGCGTGACTGCCGCCCAAGCGGTGCATGCCGCCCAAGGCCGGGCGCATGAGCGCGATGGCGTCGCCGTGTCGGCCGGCGCGGTGGGCGACCAGCGCCTCGCAGATCGGCACAGCAAAGTCGCGCACGACAGACGCGATGGTGCCGCGGCCGGCAGCAAAGGAGCGCATCGCCTCGATCATGCGGCAGGCCGCCTCGGTTCGGCCCGTGGCGGTCAATGCCATCATCCAGTGCGGCAGGGTGAAGGCGGAAAGGCAGTCACCGATGCGGGCCTCGGCCTTGTCGGCGAGCTCGATCCAACGATCACCGACATCGACGCCGAGGCGCTCCAAGCGGAACAGCATGGCGCAGGCGTTCTGCACATCGATGTAGACATCGGGTTGGGCGATGGTGAGGGGAGAGGCCTGGTTGCGGAAGCGGGTGTCGTAGAAGTCGAGCACGCAAGCGGTGTTGCCCTGCTCCAGGTGATACAGCGCGGCATGCCACCACAAATGGTGCTGGAGGTTGTTGCCGCCCTCCCAGTGCGGCGCCAGGCCGGAGAGCCACAGCAGCCCCTCGGACCGGCGGCCCTGCATTTCCATCACGTGGGCGACGGCGTGGGCGGCCCAGAGGTCGGACGGGTCGATCTCGATGGCGCGGCGGCCGGCAGGCTCGGCGGCGAGCAGGTTGCCGGCCTCCTCATGGGCGAAGCAGCGGCAGGCGAGGATGGTGGCATAGGCCGTTCCGTCGGCCTCCGACCAGGCCGGCATGATGCGTTCGACCGAGGCCACCATGTCGGCCGGACGGCCCAGCCAGAAATCGATGAAATGGACCAGCCGGAAAGCGATCACATCGCGCGGATGGTCGCGCAGGATACTCTCCCAGATCGCGATGGTGCGGAACATGTCCCCGCCGATCCAGGCCGCAAGCGCCTCGACATGGGCGCGCTCGCGCGGCGTTGCGTGGGCGGTGAGGGCGCGGGCGGTCTGCTCGCAGGCGACCGCGGCGGGGACGAGGGCCTGCTTGTAGCCGAGCATCATCAGGTAGCCCTGGATGCAGTGGCCGAGGCCGAACCCAGGGTCGGCGGCGAGCAGCGCCTTGAGGCGTTGGGGGAGGTCGAGCCGGTTCTTCAGATAGCCCAAGACGAAATGGTCGTAGGCCGTTACCGCCTCATCGGAAGCAATGGTGAGGACAAGGCCTTGGGCATCGTGGCGCATGGCGGGCTCCGGAAAAGAGGGACGGTGCAATGGGGACCAGGGGCGCGGGCCGCCGTTACACGTCCACCCAGATCCCGCCGCCGCGCCGCGAGGCCAGCGCCGCCTCGACGAAGGCGAGTCCGGCAACCCCGTCCACGGCGGTCGGGAATTCCAAGGCAAGTGGATCGGCGGCGAGGCCTGTGATGCGCGCAGCGATGGCTTCGGCCGCGTCGCGGTAGAGATTGGCGAAGGCTTCGGTCAACCCCTCCGGGTGGCCGCGGGCGATGCGCAGCACCCGCCTGGCCGCGGGCAGCAGATCCGCGTCGCCGCGAGCAAGGCGCTGCACCGGCCTGCCGTTCAATGCCAGTATGAGATGATTGTTCTCGCGGTGGGTCCACGCGATATGGCCATCGGCGCCGAACACCCGCAGCGTGATGTCGTTCTCGGTGCCGGCCAGTGCCTGGCTTGAAACCAAAGTGCCGCGCACCCCACCCTGCAAGCGCAGCAGCATGGCGCCGTAATCATCGACCTCGCGGCCGGGCACGATGGCGCCGAGATCGGCGGACAGTCGGGTCAGCCCCCGTCCGGTGACGTGGCAGGCGAGGTGGTGGGCGTGGGTGCCGATATCGCCGAGCACAAGGGAGGGGCCGGACCGCTCCGTGGCGAGTTTCCAGCGCAGCTTGGGGGTCAGCTCGCCGGCCTCGACCGGAATACTCATGCCGGCCTGGAGATACTCCACCTGCACGGCGCGCAGGTCGCCGATCACCCCGGCCGTGACCATGGCGCGGGCCTGACGGATCATCGGATAGCCGGTATAGGCGTGGGTGAGACAGAAGATATGGCCCTCGGCTGCCCTGGCGATGGCCCGGGCATCGGCCAGGGAATTGGCCAGCGGCTTGTCGCAGATGACATGGACACCGGCGGCGAGGGCGGCGATGCACTCAGCGAGATGGCTATCATTCGGGGTCATGATCGCCACCGCGTCGAGCCGGGCGGCGGCAAGCATCGCGGGAACATCGGCATAGCCGGTGAAGCCGAGCTCGGCGGCAAAGCTGCGGGTCTTGTTCGGATCCGAAGAGAGCACGCCGCCGACGATCTCGAAATGACGGTCGAGCAGGGCGGCGGCGCGGTGGATCGGGCCGATAAAGCTGCCGGGCCCGCCGCCGATGACACCGAGGCGCAGGCGGCGGCCGAGGGCCTTGAGTGGGTCGGTCATGATCAGGCTCCGCAACAGGGGGATGGCGGCGGATCATGACGCGGGCCGCCGGGGGCGAAAAGGACGAGGAAGACGGGCGGCGCGCCCGTCTTCCTTGAGACCGGCTCACAGAAGCTTCGCGGCGCCCTGTATCTGTTGGCCCTGCTCTGCATCAACGTCCGCTCCCTGACGGCGCAGCATGGCCAATCCCGAGACGATATACCAGCCTCCACCACCGCCCGGACGACCGGAGATTTTGGGCTGATCGGTTAACGTCATGTTCACAGGGTTCGCCGTATTCCGACACAGTTCGGCCTGTACATCTTCGTCAACCGGCGGGAGGAGGAGCACGCATTGCGGGTCCGGTTCGTCATCGTGTTGCCATATCTCGACGCTCAGCCCGTCGTACCCGCGGGGGCGTTGCCCCGGTGAGAGCCCCTGCCCTGCCCAGCCTCGCGGCCGCCTTGGGCCATTCGCCGCGCACGCGATTGGTCATCCTGCAGCAGTGCGACGTCGGCATTTCCGCCGGTGCCAATGCGGCATTCCTTGAGCTGTCCCGCTGCGGCGGCATCACCGGCGGGGCAGCGATGGTGCCCTGCCCATGGTTCCCTCAGATCGCTACCGCGGCGCGCGAGCGGGAGCTCGATCTGGGGATCCGGCTTACACTGACCTCGGAGTGCCCGGATTATCGCTGGGGGCCGGTTTCACCGGAAGGCCACGCGTTGGCGGATCGCCATGGCTACCTGCCCCGCACGGTGCAGGAGCTCCGCGATCGGCTCGATTGCGTCGCCGCAGAGGCCGAACTGCGGGCCCAGATCGACCGCGCGGTGGCCATGGGCGTGCGACCAACCCATCTCGACACCCACTTGGACGTCTGCCTGATCCCCGAACTGCGTGACCTCTATGTCCGCCTCGGCGCGGACTACCGCCTGCCGGTCATCCTGCCTCGTGCCTATGAAGACCGCGCAGGCGCCCTACCACAAGGGCTCCGCCCGCTGCGCGACGATGCCGCGTACGCGGCCTTGCTCCACCACGTCGGGCAGCCGCAGATCGATCAGGTTCGCAAGCTGTCGGACTACCCCGACATAGCCATCGCTAATTCATATCGGTCACTGATCGTCAGCTTGATCCCCGGGGTCACGCTCGTGCCGTTGTGTTGCAGTACCCAAGCGGACAGCGAGATGACAGCCTTCCCCGGCGCAGCCGCACGAACCGATGGATATCGCCTGCTGCGCTCCGCCTTGGCGCAGCGGTGGTTGGCAGAGGCGAGCATCATCCCAATCGGGATGCGCGTTGTGAAGAACTTCCTTTACCCCTGACCCCGCCTTGCTCGCCTCCGCACAATGGAATATCGAGCCCCATCGGATGGGTGGCCGAGTGGTTTAAGGCAGCGGTCTTGAAAACCGCCGTGCGTGTGAGCGCACCGTGGGTTCGAATCCCACCCCATCCGCCAGACTATAACATATTGTTTTTATTTAATATTCCCCCCCATCTTGCACTCCACTCTAGCTCCTAACAAGAGGGGTTTATTGCGGAGAGGGTGTTGGATGCCGGTCCACTGATACCAACCCGTGCAAAGGTTGACTCTTCCAGCCTTTGCGCGGGTTGGTATCCGCGCCGGGGTGGCGGGCGCCGGCGTCCGTTGCGCGCTTTCGCGCGACGCGCCAAAAGAGACTCATACCGGCCGCCGTTGACCCATTCTTCATAGGTCAATCTTGACGGCGGTTGGTATGAGACGGTCTCGGTCCGCCTGTAGAGCGATGGGATCGTTGAATATCTCTGAGCGGCCCTTCGCATAGTGCCATTTGCGGCGACGACTCCGCCCATCCCAGCCACGTACCATGAACGAGAGGCCCGCGTGATGTTCCTGGTGCAGCCAAAACGCTGGATCGTTGAACGCGGCACGACCTGGTTCAACCGATGCCGCAGGCTGGCCAAGGACTGGGAATGCCTCAACGCCCGGCGCTGGCTTTCCTCCGATGGGCGTTCATCCGCATCATGCTCAGAATCCTATGTCAGAGCCGTATTTGATCCCGGATGGCCTCTAACAACTTCGCCAGACACTTCACGGCACTGAAGTGGAAAACACCATCCCAGACCATCTGCGGCGACTGAAAATCCATCCCGTCAGCGTTTGTGATCGGCCCGCGCCAGTTCATACCGGAACCGCACAACTCGCCCGCACCACGAAAGGGCCTAAAGCCCCCGATCACCAAACCATCACCGGCGTGACGGCGGCCATCATCCAGCGGCCGATGGCAACGCAGCTGGCATCGGCGTGCGGCTGCCGCATCACCTGCACACCCACCGGCATACCGCCCACCGCCAGCAGCGGCAGCGTCACCGCTGGGGCGAACAGCAGAGAACTCGGTGCATTGAAGACGAAATCGCCGGTGGGCCGCGGGACCAGCGGCTGGCCCGGCGGGTCGCCGCTCCACAGTGGCGCCGGACCTGGGCAGGCCAATGTGATGATACCGTCTGCCATCGGGGCGATGGCGGCGTGGACGCGCTGGGCGATATCGCGGCGCAGAAGGGCGGCGCGATATTCGGCCGGCGTCATCGCTTCTGCCTTGGCCAGGGTGGCCTGGGCGCGGGGGCTAACATCCTCTGGATACAGATCCACCAAGCCACGCTGGCTCCAGCGGTTCTCCCAGCCGGTGATGGCGCCGCAGACCGATCGTGCGTCCGACACTGCCTGTTCGAGTGCCTCGATGAGCGGATCGTCCGTGCGGCGCAGCAGGGCGACACCCTGTGCTTCGAGCTGAGCCAGCAGACGGGCCAAGGCCTCCCGGCTTGACGCGTCGAGCGCCGCCCAGCCCTCGGTCTCCAGAACGATCAGCCGCTCCGGCCGGCGCGCCCGCGGCGGTGTCGGCGGACCTGACAGCCCGGGGCAGCCGCGGTCGCCACCGACGCGGCACACAATCTCGATGGCGACCTGCCACATATCCTCGATGGAGCCGGCATGCGGGCCGTGTGTGCTCATGCTGGTGGCCTGACGTTCGCCACGGTTGATGCCGCCCTGGGTCGGCTTGAGCGCAAAATTGGCACAGTAGGCGGCTGGGCGGATGATCGAGCCGCCGACCTGGGTGCCGATGGCGGCCGGCAACATACCCGCTCCCACCGCAGCGCCCGAGCCGGACGAGGAGCCGCCGGGGGTCCGGGCCGGGTCGAACGGGTTGGTGGTCGGCCCCGGATGGGCACCACCGAGCTCGGCGGTGACGGTCTTGCCGAAGATGACCGCGCCGGCCTGACGCAGCGCCAAGACGGCGGCGTTGTCGCGGCGGGGGAAATTGTCCGCGTAGGCCGCGCAACCCATCTGGGTCGGCATATCCTTGGTTTCGAGCAGGTCTTTGATCCCCACCGGCATGCCGTCGATTGCCGATAACGGCCGGCCGGCTTTCCAGCGCGCCGCACTCGCATCGGCGGCGGCACGGGCGGCTGCGTCATTGCGGGCGGCAAAAGCCTGCACCACCGGCTCGCGCGCGGCCACAACCTCGAGGCAACGTTCCAGGTAGGCGCGTGGCGTATCGGCGCCGGCCTGGAACGCCGGGATGGCGTCGTGAAACGTCAGTGGCTTGAAGATATGCGGATCATACGTACCCATCGCCGGTTCCTCCCGATCAAGCCCGCTTCATGCCCCACAGGATCATGATGCCGGTGACCCGATCCTTGAGGTTTTTGCGCAGTGCCGTGCGGGCGTAGTAGGACCCGGTCGGCACGTAGGTCACCTCGTCGAGCGCAACACGCTGGATCTCCGCGGCGATGGTCTGCTGCATCGCGAGATTGGGTGCGTCGAACCAGCGGTCTCGCAACGTCTCGAGTTCGGGCACCGATGGCCATCCCGGCCAGGCCGCCTTGCCGTTGCCGCGGATGAAGCTGTTGACCGCCGGATCGACGAAATCGAAGCTGGCCGAACTGGTGCACAGCGCCGACCAGCCGCCTTTCTCCACCGGTTCCTGCGAGTTCCGCCGCTGGATCACAGTGCCCCAGTCCGACAGCGCGAAATCGAGGTTCATGCCGATCTGGCGGAACATGTCAGCCGCCACCTGGGTCATGGCGGCCGGAGCCAGGATGTCAGTCGGGCCGATGAGGCGCGTGAGCTGACCGGCATAGCCGGACTCCTTGAGCACCGCGCGGGCCCGCTCGACCCCGCGGGGCGCGAGCAGCCGCTCCATGCCCGCCGTGTTCGCCATCGGGGTTCCCGGCGTATAGACACCGACATTCTCGACGAAGCCCGACGGATCGGGGCCGACGATGGCACTCATGTAGTCCGACTGCACCACTGCGGCCAGCATGGCCTGACGCACCTTCTTGTCGTTGAACGGCGGATGCAGATGGTTCAGCCGCAGCAGGCCGCACAGCGGCCGTGGGTCGATGAGTTCGATGGCGATATTGGCGTTGCGGCGCATGAGGTCCTGCAACTCCGGCGGGGGCTGCTCGTACCAGTCGATCTCGCCGCGCTGCAGGGCGGCCGACGCGGTGGCGGCATCACCGATGATCTGCCACTCCACCCGGTCGAAAAACGCCTCCTTCGAGCCGGCGATCAGGCTTGGTGCTCCGGCGCGCGGCAGGTAGCGCGGGTTGCGATCATAAACGATGAGGCTACCGGAGTTGTACTCGCTCTTGCGGAACATGAACGGGCCGGAGCCGGTGGCGTCGTCGATCTGCTTGAAAGGGTCGGTCCGGGCGATGCGCTCGGGCATGACAAAGCAGGCCGAACTCACCTGGGCGAGGCCATTGAAAAGCAGCGGGAAAGGCTTCTTCAGCCGCAGCACCAGCCGCCGGTCATCCAGGGCGGCAACCTCGTCGAGCTTCTCGGCCAGTTTCTGCCCATAGGCCGTGCGCGGCATCCAGCGGGTAATGCTGGCCGCGGCGTCGCGCGCCAGCACCGGCGTGCCGTCATGAAAAGCGAGCCCGGGGCGCAAGGTGATGATAACCCGCCGCCCGTCCTCCTCGATGACATGGCCTTCCGCCATTTGAGGCTGCGGCGTGAGATCCCCATCCACGCCATAGAGCGTGTCATAGACCATGTGGCCGTGGTTGCGGGTGATGTTGGCCGTGGTCCAGACCGGGTCAATCGAGGTCAGATTCGCCTGCGGCACCGCCCTGATCACCCGGGCCGGCTGGGCCACGGCGGGAGCCGCGAGCGCGGCGGTTGAGGTTGCAAGGAAGGCCCTGCGTTTCATGGCGGCGCTCCATCGGATCATGCCACCCCACGCTAGGCCACACGCTTGTCACCCCGCAACCGGGCAGCGATCGCCCGGACAATTTTGCCCGGTCGGATATCGAGCCTGCCAAATATTGAACTTTGCCGATCGCGAAGAAGGACCCCCAGGCAGGAAGGAAGCGTTTCTTTTTTTGAAAAAAGAAACAAAAAAACTTTACCCGTGGCTTCGCCGTGGATGAAACGACCCACTCCAGCGGACAAAAGTTTTTTGCTTCTTTTTTTCAAAAAAGAAGCGCTTCCCTGTCCCGATTAAGGAAGCGCCATTCCTTTCCGGGGTTGGTATCAGGACGCGCGGATCAACCGGCCGGGCAAAGCCCCGGTCGCCACTCCGTCGCGGTGCACGGCCACGCCCGACAGGATCGTTGCGGTGTACCCATCCGTGCGCTGCACCAGCCGCCGGCCGCCCGCAGGCAGGTCGTAGCGGACCTCGGGCGCATGGGCGCGCAGCTTGTCATAGTCGATCACGTTGAGGTCGGCCTTGCAGCCCGGTGCCACCAGCCCGCGATCGGTCAGCCCCAGGGCCAGCGCATTGTCACGCGACAGCCGCCGGATCACCCATTCCAGCGGCAACCGCTCGCCCCGGCTGCGATCGCGGGTCCAGTGCGTGATCATCGTGGTCGGCGCGGACGCATCGCAGATGATCGAGACATGGGCGCCGCCGTCGCCGAGCCCCATGATCGTGTTGGGGTGCTGCATCATCTCCTGAACCGCGCCAAGATCGCCGGCGGCGTAGTTGATGATCGGCCGGTACAAGATGTTCCGCCCGTCGCGCTCCATCAGCAGATCGTACGCCATCGCCGCCGGCTCCAGCCCGGCGCGGGCCGCGCGGGCGGCCACGCTGGCCTCCGGTGGCGGTTCATAGTCGGGGCTCTCGCCCATCGGGAATATCTTGTCCCACGTCGTCAACCGGTGCCGCAGCGTCACGTCCTCGGTATGCTCGGCCAGAAGTTTCGCGCGGAAGCCGGGCTGGCGCAGGAAGTCCAGTTTCGCCGGGAAGGGCAGCTTCGCCACCTCCTGCCAGGAGGGGCAGCCGATGAAGGGGTTCTGCGAAATCTCGAAGCCGAGCATCACCCCCACCGGCCGTGCCATCACCTGGCCGAAGATCTTATGGCCAGCGGCGTTGGCCGCCTCGATATGGCCGAGAATGCGGCGCCAGGCGTCCGGCCGCTGTTCGCGTTGCAGCAGGGAGATCGTCATCGGCCGTCCCGAGCCGGCCGCCAGACGCCGCAGCATGGCGAACTCGCCATCGACGTCCTCGAAATCGGAAATCACCTGCATCCAGCCGCTGCCCAGTGCCGCCGCGATCTCGGCAAGTTCGGCCTCCTCGGCGCGCAGGGTCGGGATATGCCGGCCGTCCAACGTCTTGTGCGCCAGGGTGCGCGACGTCGAGAAGCCGAGCGCGCCGGCCCGCATGCCCTCGGCGGCCAGCCGCGCCATCTCTGCCCGATCCGCCGCCGTCGCCGGCTCGCGATTGGCGCCGCGCTCACCCATCACATGAACCCGCAGCGCGGCGTGGGGAACCTGCGCGGCAACGTCGGCATCATATTGCCGTGCCGCCAGCGCATCGAGAAACTCGGGAAATGTCTGCCAATTCCACGGCAGCCCCTCGGTCAGCACAACCTCGGGAATGTCCTCCACCCCCTCCATCAGTTCCACCAGCATTTTGCGCCGCTCGGGCAGGCAGGGGGCAAAACCGACGCCGCAATTGCCGATCAGCACTGTCGTCACGCCATTCCACGAGGAGGGCGTGATATGGCTGCCCCAGGTAGCCTGGGCATCGTAATGGGTGTGAACGTCGACAAACCCGGGCGTAACGATCTTGCCGCGCGCATCGATCTCCTCGGCCCCCCGCCCGCGCACCTCGCCCACCGCGACGATGCGGCTCCCCGCGATGGCGACGTCCGCCACCCGCGGCGGGGCGCCCGAGCCATCCACCACGGTCGCGTCGCGGATCACCAGTGTCAGGTCCATGCGTTCCTCCCCGTTTTCGCCCAGCCTAGCGCGGAGGCCACAACGATGCACCATCCCAATAGCCCGGACGAATCCGGCATGCACCGGGACGCGCGGCGCCAGCCCGGCCCTTCACCGGTCTGACTGGCGAACGGCTCTGGCAAATCCTCCGAAATTCGAGCCATATGCCGCATGGCGGGACGGTCGACGCGCGTCTCGCCGCAGCCAATTCCGTTATCGTACCCCGAGATTGTATCAAGCCAGGAGCACCCGAATGCGCGCTATCTTCGTGATGATCAAATGCGAGATGGGTCAGGTCTACCGCGTCGCGCAGACCGCTGCGGACACCATCGAGGCGCTCTCCGAGTTGCATTCCACATCCGGCCAATATGACCTGCTCGGCAAATTCTACCTTGAGCCCGACCAGGATACCGGACTGTTCGTGACCGAGCAGTTGCAGACCATCCCCGGCGTGAAGGACACCTATACCTTGGTGACCTTCAACGCGTTTGTGGGCGGCCAGAAGTAGCTCAGGCGATACTCGCCCGCTCGTACTGTGGCATCAGCGGCACCGGTGCGCCGAGCCGCTTCGCTGCACGCAGCGGCCAGGCCGGATCGGCCAGCATCGCACGGCCAATGAACACCAGGTCGGCCCGCCCGTTGGCGACGATCTCGGCGGCATGTTCCGGCGCCGTGATCAACCCAACCGCTCCGGACGCCATCCCCGCCTCGCGCCGTACGGCCTCGGCAAACGGCACCTGGTATCCCGGATGCAGCGACGGGATTCTCGGCCCGACTGCCGCCGCGCCGCCGGAGGAGCAGTCGATCAGGTCGACCATCCCGGTCGCCTTGAGCCGCTTCGCCAGTTCGACGGTATCGGCAAGCTGGATGCCGCCTTCCATCCAGTCGACCGAGGACAAGCGCACGAACAGCGGCAGCTCGTCGGGCCATTCGCCGCGCACGGCTTCGAGGATCTCGAACAGGAACCGCGACCGCCCGGCCAGATCGCCGCCATAGGCATCGGTGCGATGGTTGGAGATCGGCGAGAGGAAGGAATGGCCGAGATAGCCATGGGCACCGTGAAGTTCGATGATCTTGAACCCGGCCAGCCGGGCCCGCCGCGCCGCGGTGGCGAACTGCTGCACGATTTCGGCAATGCCCGCGGCGGTCAGCTCTTCGGGCGTGGTGTAGCCTTCGCCAAACGGGATCGCGCTGGGGCCAACCGGCTGCCAGCCGCGCGGATCGCTCAGCGGGATCGGCTTGCCACCATGGTAAGGAGGCGACGTGCTGGCTTTGCGTCCGGCATGGGCGAGCTGGATGCCCGGCACCGCGCCGCCGCTGCTGATCAGCTTCGTCACCCGCGCGAGGAACGCCTGATGCGCGTCGGTGTAGAGCCCGAGGCATCCCGGCGTGATCCGCCCGACCGCCGAGACATGGGTCGCCTCGGTGAAGACAATGCCGGCCCCGCCCATGGCCCGGGCGCCGAGATGCTGGACATGCCAGTCATCGCCGAGCCCCTCGGTGGCGCAGTACTGGCAGAGGGCCGCCAGCGCAATGCGATTGCGTGCCGTCACGGAGCGAAAGGAAATCGGCTCGAAGAGTTTCGGCGTCGCCATGCTGTCGTTCCCGTCTGAAGATACGTGACGGTTAGGGTCTGCTGGCGCTCCTGACAAGATACCCACACCGGCGACGCGCGGGGTTTGACGCCCTCGCGCGGCCGGGCCTAAGCATCGACTGCGAGACATAGGAGCATGACATGCGGCTTGCGGGCAAAGTGGCGATCGTGACCGGCGCCGGCGGCGGATTCGGCGAGGGCATCGCCCGTGAATTCGTCAACCAGGGCGCCAAGGTGATCATCGCCGACATCAGCGGCGACGCCGCCCGCCGCGTGCTCGAGGAACTCGGCCCGAGCACCGCCGCAATCCAGGGTGATGTCAGCAAGGGCGACGACGTGCGCGCGATGGTGCATGCCGCCCAGCAGATCTTCGGCGGGCTCGATATCGTGGTGAACAACGCCGGTACCACCCACCGAAATCAGCCGATGCTGAATGTCGACGAGGACACCTTCGACCGGGTCTACGCGGTCAACGTCAAGTCGATCTACTGGATGTCGCAGTTCGCCGTGCCGGTGCTGCGCCAGCAGCGCCGCGGCGGCTCGATCATCAACATCTCCAGCACCGCCGGGATCCGCCCGCGCCCTGGCCTGGTCTGGTACAACGGCACCAAGGGCGCGGTGAACACCATGACCCAGTGCATGGCGATCGAGCTCGCGCCGGACAATATCCGTGTCAACGCGGTCTGCCCGGTGCTGGGTCAGACCGGCCTCACCGAGCTGTTCATGGGCCAGCCCAACGACCCCGAGGTGCAGGCCAGGTTCATGGCCAGCATCCCGCTGGGCCGCATGAGCAAGCCGGCCGATATCGCCAATGCCTGCGTCTGGCTGGCCGAGGACGCGTCGAGCTTCATCACCGGCGTGTTGCTGCCGGTGGACGGCGGGCGCACGGCGTGAACATCCTCTCGATCCAGTCCTGGGTCGCCTACGGGCATGTCGGGAACGCCAGCGCGATGTTCCCCTTGCAGCGACTGGGTGCCGAGGTGTGGGCGGTCAACACGGTGCAGTTTTCGAACCACACCGGCTACGGCGACTGGACCGGCGACGTCTACAGCGGCACCCAGGTCGCCCGCCTGATCGACGGCATCGAGCGCCGCGGAGCGCTGTCGCGCTGCGATGCCGTCCTCTCCGGCTACATGGGCGACGAAGGCATCGGCCATGCCATCCTCGACGCCGTCGCCCGCGCCAAAAAAGCCAGCCCCGACTGCCTCTACTGCTGCGATCCGGTGATCGGCGACGACGACACCGATATCTATGTCCGCGCCGGCATCCCCGAGCTGATCCGCGACCAGGCCCTCCCCGCCGCCGACATCGCCACGCCGAACCTGTTCGAACTGCGCCTGCTGACGGGCCTGCCGACCTCGACGCTGGACGAGGTCAAGCGCGCGGTCGCAGCACTGCACGCCCTGGGCCCCAAGACCGTTCTGGTCACCTCGGTCGAAACCAACGACACCCCAAGCGGCAGCATGGACATGCTGTGCAGCGAGGGCGGCCACACCCATCTCCTGCGCACCCCCCGGCTCGATCTGCAAATCAACGGCGCCGGGGACGCGATCGCCGCCATGTTCCTGTTTCACCGCATCAAGACCGGCAGCACCCCCCAGGCCATGGCCGAGGCCGGCAGTTCCATCTACGGGCTGCTGTTGCGGACGCACGCGGCCGGCGCGCGCGAAATCCTGACCGTGGCCGCCCAGGACGAGTTCATCAGCCCGACCCGCCGCTTCTTGCCCATCGCCTGCTGAGCGCCGATGCGCTTCCTGCGCCTCTACGCCCGGGTGATCGCCGTCCTCAGGCCCGACCGGACCAAGGCCCTGTGGCTGATGGCCGCAAACCTGCTGATCGCCGGCCTGCTGTTTGTCGAGCCCCTGCTGTTCGGCCGGGTGATCCAGATGCTGGCCGACGGCGCCACGATGGGCCCTGCCGTGACCCTGCTCGGCAGCTGGGCCGGCGTCGGCCTGCTCGGCATCGTCGCCAGCATCGCCGCCTCACTGCACGCCGAGCGCCTCGCCCATCGCAACCGCCTGCAGGCCATGGCGCGGTTCTATCAGCACGTGCTCGCCCTCCCGCCCGCCTTCCATGGCGACACCCGCACCGGCGGGCTGATGAAGGTGATGCTGTCCGGGGCGGACACGATGTTCTGGCTCTGGCTCAGCCTGTTTCGCGATCAGCTCGGCATCTGGCTGGCGCTGATCATCCTGCCGCCGCTCACGCTGTTCCTGAACTGGCGCCTCGCCATCGCCCTCGTGGTGCTGGTCGCGCTGTTCGCGGTGCTGATCCTGTTCGTGGTGCGCAAAACCGAGGGCGGCCAGCGCCGGGCGCAGCACTGGCAGATCGAACTGGTCGGCACGGCGCAGGACGCCCTCGCCAACGTCACGGTGGTGCAATCCTTCACCCGCCTCGGCGATGAAATGCAGCGCTTCGGCGCCATCATGCAGGAGGTGATCCGCCACCAGTTCCCGGTGCTGAACTGGTGGGCGGTCGCCAATGTCATGACCCGCAGCGCCAGCACCGTCGCGGTCATCACCATCGTCATCGCCGGCACGGTGCTGCATGCCCGGGATCAGGCCAGCGTCGGCGAGATCGTCACCTTCATGGGGCTCGCGAGCCTGCTGATTTCCCGGCTGGACGCGGCGACGCAGTTTGCCACAAGGCTGTTCAGCGAAATGCCGGGCCTCGCCGCCTTTTTTGACGTGCTGGACGCCGAAAGCGCGGTCCCCGACCGCCCCGGCGCCTACGCCCTGCCGGCCGGGCCGGGCGAGGTCACCTTCGATGATGTGTCCTTCGCCTATCCCGCCGGCACCCAGGTGCTGTTCCAGATATCGATCGCCGCCCACCCCGGCCAGACCGTTGCCCTGGTCGGCGCGACCGGCGCCGGCAAGTCCAGCTGCATGGCCCTGCTCGAACGCTTCTGGGACCCCCAGTCCGGTGCCATCCGGATCGACGGCCACGATATCCGCGGCGTCACGCTCGACAGCCTGCGCGGGCGCATCGGCGTCGTCTTCCAGGACAGCATGCTGCTCAACCGCTCCATCCGCGAAAACCTGCTGATCGGCCGCCCCGACGCCACCCAGGCCCAGATCGAGGCCGCGACCACCGCGGCCGAGGCGCATGACTTCATCGTCGCCTCGGCCGAGGGCTACGAAACCATGGTCGGCGAACGCGGCGCCACCCTCTCCGGCGGCCAGCGCCAGCGCCTGGCGATCGCCCGCGCTTTGCTGAAGGACCCCGCGATCCTCATCCTCGATGAGGCCACCAGCGCGCTGGATGCCGAAACCGAGGCCCGCGTCGCCACCGCACTGCGCCGCCTGATCCATGGCCGCACCTGCTTCGTCATTGCTCACCGTCTCTCCACCGTACGTGACGCCGATACGATCCTGGTGTTCGAGCACGGCCGCATCGTCGAGCAAGGTAACTTAGCCGACCTCATGGCGCTCGACGGCCGGTTCGCGGCCCTGGTCGCCACCCAACTCGCCCCCGCCGGCTGAAATGGTGCAGTGCACACCAACCATTTGCATTTCCCGCCCCGAATGGCGCAGCCTCGGTGCCCCGGGCCGGTCGCGGCCGTGCGGCCGGTCCCCAACAGGGGAGGATCGCCGATGACTGTCGCTGCGATGCTGAAGCACAAGGGCCACGAAGTGGTCTCCGTGCACCCGACGACCACGGTGGCGGACCTTGCCGCCGTGCTGACCTCACACCGCATTGGCGCCGCGGTGGTGCTGAACGATGGCGGCCGTCTCCATGGCGTGGTCAGCGAGCGCGACATCGTCGTCGCTCTGGCCGCCCATGGCGCAGCCACGCTCGATATGACGGTGGACGCGCTGATGACCCACGACGTGGTCACCGCCACGCGCCACACCACCGTGGCGCAGGCGATGGCACTGATGACCGAAGGCCGCTTTCGTCACCTGCCGGTGCTCGACGGTGACCGCCTGATCGGCGTCATCAGCATCGGCGATGTGGTGAAGGCACGGATGATGGCCCAGGAAGGCGAGGTCGAAAGCCTGCGCGCCTACGTCGCCGGCGCCGCATAAGACCAACCCTGCTGGATATTGACCTTCGCGGATCGCGGAGAAGGAACAGCAGCGAGGAAGGAAGCGTTTCTTTTTTTGAAAAAAAAGAAACAAAAAAACTTCACCCGTGGCTTCACCAAGGATGAAACGACCGACTCCGACGGACAAAAGTTTTTTGCTTCTTTTTTTCAAAAAAGAAGCGCTTCCCTGCCCTGATTATGAAAGCGCCATCCTTTTCAAAATCCGCTACAACAGGGCGGGGGATGGCTGCCTCCCGCCTACTTCCAAACCGGCTTGCCGAGGTCGATCTGGTCCTGCGTGGTGCTCCCGCCGGTGACAGCGCCGACCCCCGCACCGATGCCGGCGCCGACCAGCACGCCCACTGGCCCGCCGAGCAGCCCGATCACCGCGCCGCTGGCGGCGCCGGTGCCGGCACCCGTGCTCACGCGATCGAAATTGCCGCTGCCGCACCCAGCCACCAAGGCCACGGCTGGAATCAAGAACAAGGCGCGCATGGTCATAGCCTCCGCGGGGTTGCGATCCCCGTTCCTTAGCAGAGCCCGGCCGATTCTAAGCAGGCTTTCGCAGGACGGACCACGGATGCATTTGCAAACATCTTGCAGTCGAAAGCCAGCTGAGCATTCAGCAAGAGCGCAAACCTGGGAGGGTTTGCTTAGCCCGCCCAAGTCCGGCCCGCCCGAACCGCACGACGACACTCAACGCCGCGGAAACGGTTGCGCCAGGGAGCCGCCGGCACCGCAGTAGCGGGCTGAGACATCGTCCTTGGGATCGCCATGCCGGGCCGCGAGTCCGAGCCGGGTCGGCGTCAATGTGAGGACATGGCTGCCCTGGTTGATCCCACGAGGCTCCATCCGCGTCACCGTCAGGCCGCCCGCGCCGTCGCTGCGGCCAATTCCGGTAAAGCTGCATCTCCAGTTCGCCGCGGTCACGCGTAGGTTCACCAGCACGACAGTGCCGGGGGCGAGCATGATCACAAGTTCGCGCGTCGGCTCGACCGGCGTGCCGTACCGCCCCACCACCCCATCGAGCGGCGAAGCGGCCCGCGGATCCGGCTTGTAGCCGAGCACGGCCAGACGGCTCAAATATTGCTGCAACAGGCAGGTCGGTACCGGGCCGCAGCGGGCCCGCGCGGCTGTCCACTCCTGGTGCCCCTTGAGCAGCAAATCTCCCTGCGGATCATCCTCGTCGGCCAGCCCGAGGGTCTCCACCGCGTCGGCATAGGCCGCGACCGCCCTCTCATCGAGCTGCGACAAGGCCGGCTCGGCGCAGATCGTCTTCTCGATCGCCGTCGCCGCACGGGTGCAATCGAATGACGCGCCTTGCGCGCCGGCGCTCGCGAACAGAAACACAATCGTGAAAGCAACCGGTCTCATGCGCCACTCCGCTCGCCAGAAGCGATGATGACGGATCGCCCGGCCGCACGCCAGAGCAAGCCCGGGCGCGCCCCGCGCTGCGGGTCAGGCCGCCTGGAGTCCCGCCAGGACCCGATCGGGCGTTTGTTGGAACGGCATGTCGAGTGCGGCGATTCGCGCCGCCAGCAGCGCCAGCGCGATCTGGCCCGCGATCGACAGGTTGTGCAGTGTCGTCATCATCGAGCCTCCACAATGCGCCGCCACCCTTGCGCGAACCGATGAAAGACGGGTGAATCGGGCGGACCGCCAGGGTTGCACCCAGCGCATTGCCTGCGTAGAGCCACGGCCCTGGACAGAACTGGCCGATGCGGGCCTTCTCGGCGCCATCCGCATTCCTCCTGGAGCCCGCCATGCTGTTCGATTTCGACACCCTGTCCCCGCAGGACCGCTACAAGCTCCTGGTCTCCACCGTCGGCCCGCGGCCGATCGCATGGGTCGTGACCCAGGACGCCAACGGCGTCACCAACGCCGCCCCCTTCTCCTTCTTCAACGCCATCTCGGGCGATCCGCCGCTGGTGATCATCGGCATCGGCGGGCGCAAGCCGGGCGATGCCAAAGACACCGGCAACAACATCCGCGAAACCGGACAGTTCGTGGTCAACATGGTCTCCGATGCCAACGCCCAGGCCATGAACGTGACCGCGATCGATTTTCCGCACGGCGTCGACGAGATTGCCGAGGCCGGGCTCACCACCCTGCCCTCCGTCAAGATCAAGGTGCCGCGCATCGCCGAGAGCCCGGTCGCCTTCGAGTGCGAGCGCTTCATGAATATCGACCTGGGGACCGACCGCACGCTGGTGATCGGCAAGGTGCTGGCCGTGCATGTGCGCGACGATGCGGTGCTCAACGCCGAGCGCTGCTACATCGACAACGCGAAACTCGACCTGATCGGCCGCCTGCACGGCGCCGGCTGGTACAGCCGCACCCGCGACCGCTTCGACCTGCCACGCATCGCCCTGGCGGACTGGACGCGGCGCACCTGATCCCGCGCATCCTCAAGCCCCTCGCGACCCCGGCGGTTGCCCTGATGTGGGGTGGCCTGTCGGTCGCCTCGCTGGGCGACCAGGTGTTCGCAGTGGTGTTGAGCTGGAGCGGGGCGACATTGCTGGGCACCAATTCAGGCTATCTGGCCGCGACCCAGGCGATGGGGATGCTGCTGGTGGCGCTGTTGTCCGGCGCCTGGGCGGACCAGGTCGAGCATCGCCGCATGATGATCCTGGCCGACCTGCTGCGCTGCGCAACGCTGGCGGCGGTGGCGGTGGCCTGGCACCTGAACGGCGGACCGCTGGGCTGGACCCTGTTCGCCGCCGCCTTCCTGATGATGGCGGGCATCGGGCTCTATCGCCCGGCGATGCAGACCGTGGTGCCAGGGATCGTGCGCCAGCCGGAGGAACTGCCGGCGACCAACGCGATGATCGATACCTCCGAGCGCCTCGCCCGGCTGCTCGGACCGACGCTGGTCGGCATGGCCTCCGCCGCCACGCCGCTGGCCGGCTTCGTGGCCTGCGCCGCCGCCGGTTTCGCGGCCTCCGCGGCGAGCACCTGGGCGATCCTGCGGCGCGGGCCGGAGCGGCTGGCGGCGGCGAGCCGGCCTGGGGTGATCGAGGCGGTCGCCGCCGGGTTCCGCGCGCTGCGGCCGCAACCGCTGCTGTGGTTCATGCTGTGGGCCAACATCGTCATCAACGGCGCCTGGTTCGGTGCCTTCTTCGTCGGCCTGCCGCTGATCATCGAGCGCAGCGGAGTGACCGCGCCGGGCGGCCGCGGCGGACTCGCGGTGTACGGGCTGGTGATGGCGGGATATGGCGCGGCCAACCTGATCTCGACCATCATGATGGGCAGCCTTGGCGCGCGCGGCGTGTCGGGCAGGATGATCTTTCGCGGCAATTTCCTGCTCGGCGCCGGGATCGCGCTGATGGGGCTGGCCGGCAGCTACGCCACCGGGCCGTGGCTGTTCGCGCTGTTGTTCGCGGGTTCAGCGATGTCCGCCGCCGGCGGGCCGATGCAGGACGTGACCATGGCGACGTTGCGCCAGATGTTGGTGCCCCGCCGCCTGATGGGGCCGGCGGTGCGGGCCTCGATGCTGGTCAATCAATCCGGCTCGCTGCTCGCCATGCTGGCCGCACCAAGCGCCTTCGGCCAGATCGGCGTGGCCCCGGCGGTCCTGGTCTGTGGGATCGCGATCGTGGCCGTAGGAATGATCGGCCTCCGCCGGTTCGGAACCGTCAGCGCGCCGGAATAGGGAGATATGACGGCCAGACAAATGCGGGTCCGGATTGGCCGAACCGAGTGGTGGCCGTCCCGGACTAGCGCAGCATTCGCATCGCCCGGCGTATCACGCGGCGCACCGGGGCCGGCAACTTCCGGGCGGCGCGCCGCAGCAGTCCCGGCCGGACCGTCACCACCGGGATTGCCTCGCCTTCCAGCACCGCGACATAGGCATTCGCGCGTGCGCACCCATCGAATGGATGAAACGATGCGCTCCAGCCGTTGCGGCGAAACGCCTCCATCAGGAAGCCGTGGGTGAAACCCAGCTCCATCCAGCCATAGCGCCGAATGCAGAACAGGCTCAGCCCGTCGAGCCGCGGCCCCCAGGCGTAGGGCACGCCGTCCCCCGCATCCGCCACCACCGGCTCGCCGCACAGCACCAACCGCCCCCCCGGCCGCAGCCGCTCGCGCAGTCTGGTCAATAGCGCATCGAAGTCGAAAGCGTGATGGAACGCCTCGAAGAAGACGATCCGGTCGAACGTCTCGCCGGCGAAGCCCTCCCCGAAAGCGGCCTGCTCGGCCTTCACCTCGAGGCCCATCGCATTTGCCTGCCGCTCGAGATTGGCGACGGCTTGCGCGTCGATGTCCACGCCGAATCCCTGCGCGCCGACCCGGGCCAGCAGCAGCAGCAGCTGGCCGCTGCCTGGCCCATATTCCAGCACCCGTGCCGCCGCGCCCGCCGGCAGCGCCAGCAGCTTGGCCATATGGCCCCAGCAATACAGGAAGTCGCCGAGGAATCCGGCATCGCGGAACGACCACGGCGTCAGCCCGGTCCAGAGATCGGCCTGCGGCGCGGCGAGCGATGCCTCGTCGCGCACGGGCTCATACACCCCGTCACGTCCGCGCAGTTCGAGATAGAGCGCCATCGCCCGCTCGCGGTATTCCGCCGAGAATGGATCGAGCCGGTTCATCGCCGCGACCGCCGGATGATCGGCCACCAGGGTCGACAGATGATGATACTCGAGCGTGCTCGGCGCCGCACCGCTGACCGCCTCGATGGCGCGTTCCAGCTCGACGAATGGCACGCGTCGCAGCACGCCGCCTACGCCGGGGCGATCGACGCCAGGAACTTCGCCCGCGCGGTGGCCGCCTGAAGGATAAACATCTGGTCGGCACCGCCCAGCACAAACAGCGCGCCCCATTCGATGTAGGTCCGTGCCCAGACATCGTCATAGACACCTCCGAGCCCGGCAAATTTGCCGTGCTTGCGGCTGGCGGCGATGACTTTGCGATAGGCGTCCTGGACACGCTCATGCCCGACCTGGCCCGAAATCCCCATATCGGCGCTGAGGTCCGACGTCCCGATGAGCAGCACGTCGATCCCCGGCGTCGCCGCGATCGCGTCCGCATTGGCCACCGCCTCCGCGGTCTCGATCATCGCGACCACCATCACCTCGTCGTTGATCTCCGCCTGTGCTTGCGCCGCCGGCGGCGGGCTGAACCCATAGACCGCAATGCCGCCGCCCCAGGAGCGGTGTCCGCGCGGCGGATAGCGCAGCGCATCGGCCACCCTCTTGGCCTGCGCCGGGGTGTCGACATGGGGGATGACGATCCCCATCGCCCCGTTGTCGAGCGCCCGGGTCGCCTCGTCGAGCGCGTCGAAGCACACCCGCACGATCGGTGTCACCCCGGTCGGCAGGGCGGCGATGCACAGCTGGGTCGCCTCGTTGATGGAGAACGCGCCGTGCTCCATGTCGATGAACAACCAGTCGAACCCGGCCGCCTTGGCATACATCGGCGTCGCCACCGTGCGCAGCGCCCCGGCCCCGAAGCCGATCGAAAGTTTGCCTGCCCGCAGCCGCGCCAGCGACGTGTTCTGGATGATGGCCATGTGATGTCCTCCCCTGATGTCGGCGCAACCCTACGCTTCCGCTGCGCACGTGCAATCCATGGCGCGATCCGCTAGACGCGAGGCAACGCAGTCCCGAGGGGGAACCTACATGTCCGCATCGCTGGCCTTCAATCCGCTCGACCCCGCCTTCATTGCCGATCCCTACCCCTTCTACCATCGTCTGCGCGCGGCGATGCCGGTCTGGCAGTCCCCCCTCGGCATGTGGATCGTGACGCGGCACGAGGATGCCGCCGCCTTCCTCAAGGACCGGCGCTACGGCAAGAACTACGTCGGCAACATCACCCGCCAGCACGGCCCGGAGGCCATGCTCGAACCCGCCCGTGCCTCGCTCGGCCGCACCATGCTGGTGCTCGACCCGCCCGACCACACCCGCCTGCGCGGCCTCGTCACCAAGGCCTTCACCGCGCGGCGGGTCGAGGACATGCGCCCCCGCATCGCCGCCATCGTCGACCAGTTGATCGAGCGCGTCGCTGCCCGGCGCCAGATGGACGTCATCGCCGATTTCGCCCATCGCCTGCCCATCATCGTGATCTGCGACATGCTCGGCATCCCCGAGGAGGACCAGGGGCAGTTCTTCGAACGCTCCCGCGTCAACGGCCGTCTGATCGACCCGGTGCCGATGAGCCGCGAGGAGCTGGACCTGGCCAACCGCAACACGCTGGAGACCGATGCCTATTTCCAGGGCCTGTTCGAACGGCGGCGTCGCGAACCGAAGGACGACCTCATCACCAAGCTGGTGCAGGCCGAGGAGAAGGGGGACCGCCTGAGCACCGCCGAGCTCACCGCCAATGTCGGCCTCCTGTTCGCCGCCGGCCACGAGACCACCGCCAACCTGATCGGCAACGGCCTGCTCGCGCTGCATCGCAATCCTGACCAGTGGGCGATGATGAAGGCCGACCCCGCGCTCATCCCCAATGCGATGGAGGAGCTGCTGCGCTACGACAGCTCCGTGCAGATGACCGGCCGCAGCACGGTCGAGGACGTGGAGCTGGGCGGCGTCGCCATCCCTGCCGGCCACTCGGTCGTCGCCTTCCTCGGTGCCGCCAACCGCGATCCGGCGGTCTACGAGAACCCCGACCGGCTCGACATCACGCGGCAGGATATCCGCCCGCTATCGTTCGGCGGTGGCATCCACCACTGTCTCGGCGCCCAGCTCACCCGCATCGAGGCGCAGGAAGCCTTCGCCGGGTTGATCCGGCGCCTGCCCGACCTCGAATTGCCGGAGAAGGACGCACCGCAATGGCGCCGCAGCTTCACCCTGCGCGGCCTCACCACCTTGCCGGCGCGCTGGTAACGCGCCAAGCCTGGCCGGCCACGGGTGGGCGACGAGGAGCAATGATGGCGAGGACGTCGGATCATGGAATCGCGCGCCGCGGCATGGTCGCAGGGGCCGCCGCGCTGGCGATGCCCCGGCTCGTCCGCGCGCAGGAGAGTGGCACGCTGAATTTCGTGCCTGTTGCCGACCTCACCGTGCTCGACCCTTTGTTCGCCGGTCCTGACGTCACCGGCCACCATGCCGCCCAGGTGTTCGATACGCTCTACGGCATGGACAGCCGCCTCGTCCCCCAGCCGCAGATGCTTGCCGGCCACGAAATTCTGGACGATGGCACGCGCTGGCGGCTGACCCTGCGCCAGGGTCTGCGCTTTCACGACAATGAGCCCGTCCTGGCGGCTGACGCCGTCGCCAGCCTGCGCCGCTGGGGCGCCATCGACGTGCTGGGCATGAAACTGTTCAGCATCACCGACGCCCTCAGTGCCATCTCCGACGACGTCCTTGAATTCCGCCTCCGCCGCCCCTTCCCGCTCCTGCCGACGGCCCTGGCCAAGCCGGCGGCCTATACCCCCTACATCATGCCCGCCCGCCTCGCCGCCCTGGCCGGCACCGGGAAGCTGACCGAGATGGTCGGCAGCGGTCCCTATCGTTTCGTCGCGGCGGAACGCGTGGTCGGCGCCCGCGTCGTCTATGCGCGCTTCGATAGGTATCAGCCGCGTCCGGAGGCGCCGAGCTACTGGTCCGGCGGCAAGCATGCGCATTTCGCGCGCGTCGTCTGGCACGTCATGCCCGATGCCGCCACCGCCGCCGCCAGCCTGCGCAAAGGCGAGATCGATTGGTGGGCCGATGTGCCGCCCGATCTCGGCCCCCTGCTGGCGCGCGACCCGCGCCTCGTGGTCCAGGTCCAGGACTTCATCGGCGGCGAGATGATCATGCGGTTCAACGCACTCCACCCGCCGTTCGACAATCCCAAGGTCCGCGCCGCCATCCTGCCGGCCATCGATCAGGCGGAATTCATGACCGCCATCGCTGGCGACGACCGCCGCCTGTGGCGCGACCGCGTGGGTGTCTTCAGTCTGGGCAAGCCGATGAGCACCGATGCCGGCATCGAGGTCATGGCCGGCGACGTCGCCGCCAGCCGCCGCCTGCTCGCCGCCTCGGGCTACCAGGGCGAGCGTATCGTCGTGCTCGCCGTCGCCGACTACCCGAGCATGTTCGCTGCCGCCCAGGTCGGGGCCGACCTGCTGCGCCGGATCGGCTTCAATGTCGACCTGCAAACCATGGATTACGGCACCCAGATGCAGCGCCGCGGCAGCCGTGCCGCCTTGGGGCAGGGCGGCTGGAGTGTCTTTTTCAACTGGTTCAACGGCTATAACCGGTACGATCCGGCCGCCCATCTCGGCATCACCAGCACCTGGGCCGGCTGGCCCCGGATAGACGAGATCGAGGCGCTGCGCGATCGCTGGTTCGACGCGCCCGATCTCGCCGCGCGGCAGGACATCGCCCGGCAGATCCAACTCCTGGTGTGGCGGGACGCGCCCTATATCCCGCTGGGGAGCTATTACCCGCTGACCGCCTATGCCAAGGGCCTTGCCGGCGTGCCCAAGGGCGGCGTCACGTTCTTCAATGTCCGCCGTGCCTGACCCGAGGCCGGGCCCGTGCCCGCCCGGCGGCAGCGATGGCGGTGCTGCGAGCGGTTGAACATCGCAGGCCGCGACGATGCGACGTGGCGCGAGCGCCCAGCTTGCGCTACACAGACAATCCGATGCTGATTCCATTCTCGTCCGACGATCTCGCCCGCGTCTTCGATTCGCGCACTCTCACCCGTGGCCGCTCGCTGGTCCTGCTGGGCTCGGTCGAGGTCAGCCTCGGCGAGGATGCGATCGCGGTGACGGTGGAACATCTCGGTCAGCGCCAGACCGCCAGCATCGTGCCGTCCGCGATGGGGCATCGCGTGGTGTTCCTCAACAAATGCAGTTGCGGCCAGCCCGGCTGCGCCCATCTGGCCGCCGGCGCCCTGGCGGCGCTCGACCGATTTGCGTCGCTGCGCAAGGCTGCGCCGACAAGTGCGATCGACCGGCTCTCGGCCGCGCGCGAGGCGTCGCCGCGCCCGGGATTGGCGCGCGCGCCTTTGCCGACAACCGAACGTCAGCGTCTGGTGTTCGAACTCTCGCCCGCCCCCCCGCCGCACGCCTGCCAGGTCGCCCCCATCCTGATCGGCGAACGCAGCGGCCGCGAGGAGCCGATTTCCCCCAAACGCATCCTCGCCGATCGCGCCCACAGCGAGACCAGCCGCATCATGGCCCGCATGCTCGGCGGCGGCGATGCCGTCAAATGTGCCATCGCACCGGCCGCCGTCGCCAACGTCCTCGGCCTGCTCGGGCGCCTCGGGCGCGCCCGCTGGCAGGCCACTGGCACCGTCCTCATCCCCGGCGAGGAACGCGTCTTCGCGGCCTCCGAGCCGCCGAAACTCCCCCCGGACTCCGCGGTGATCCTCGGCGACACCGGTCCCTGGTACGTCGATGCCGCCAGCGGTAAAATCGGCCGCGCCCGCCTGCGCCAGGCCTCCGCCCCGCCGCCCCCCATCCCCGAGGCCCCAAAGCGCCGCCCCCTCCCCCGCGGCCAGCGCGCCGCCCCGGTCAGCTACAGCGCCGCCGACCCGTCCTTCGTCGAGATCCCCCCGATCCCGGTCCTTCGCCTGCGCCGGATCGACTGTCCGGACGAGATGGGCAAGATGCAGCGCGTCGACGCGCTCACCGTCGATTTCGACTATGGCGGCACCCTCACCGCGCCCGAGGACGAGCGCCAGTTCGTCAAGGCCAAGGCCACTCCCAACAGCTTCCAGCCCCAGGCCTTCATCCGCCGCGACCGCGCCGCCGAGGCCTCGGCCCTGACGATGATCGCCGCCGACGGCTTCGCCCAAATGCGCCTCGCCGAGGGGCCCACCGCGCGTGGACGCCTCGCCTATGTCTTCCGCGGCCGCGACGCCGCCGAACGCTGGCAGGGCTTCGTCTCCGGCCGCGTCCCGGCTTTGCAGGGCCTCGGCTGGCAAAACCGGATCGACAAGGAATTCGGCCCCCGCGTGGTCCAGTCCGTCGGGGACACCGACGTCCGCGTCAGCGACAGCGCGCCGGGCAGCTTCTCGCTCGATTTCGGCATCGAGATCGACGGCGCCCGCATCCCCCTGCTCCCCATCCTCACCCGCCTGCTCGACCGTGGCGGCATCGAAGCGGCCCAGGTCGTCGACGGCGAACTGCTCACCTCGCTCGATGATGGCCGCGTCCTCAAACTCCCCGCCGAACGCATCGGCCGCCTCCTCACGGTGATGGCCGACCTGCTCGATGCCGCCCGCCGGACCAGCGAAAACATCATCGAGCTCCCCGCCACCGAAGCCTCCAGCGTGCTCGACCTGGAAGACCTCCTCACCACAAGATGGGAGGACGCCGGCGCCATCGAGGCCTACGCCACGCGCCTGCGCGACGGCGCCAGCATCCCCACCGTCAAAATCCCCGTTCGCTTCAAGGCCGAACTCCGGCCGTACCAGCAGCACGGCGTCGACTGGCTGCAACATCTGCGCGAACACGGCTTCGGCGCCTTCCTCGCCGACGACATGGGCCTCGGCAAAACCGCCCAGACCATCGCCCATATCGCCATCGAGCACGATCAGGGCCGCCTCGACCGCCCCGCCCTCATCGTGGTTCCGACCAGTCTTGTCACCAACTGGACGGACGAGCTGACCAAGTTCGCCCCGCACCTCCGCGTCATGGTCCTGCACGGCCTCGACCGCCACGCCAAGCGCGGCGACCTCGGCGGCATCCATGTCGTCATCACCACCTACACCGTACTGGCGCGGGACATCGAGGAGATGCGCGATCTGCCCTGGCACATCGTCGTGCTCGACGAGGCCCAGGTGATCAAGAGCCCCGACGCCAAGGCGACCAAGGCGGTCTGCCAGCTCGACACCAGGCACCGCGTCTGCCTCTCCGGCACGCCGATCGAAAACAACCTCCAGGAACTCTGGAGCGAATTCGCCTTCCTCATGCCCGGCCTGCTCGGTGACGCGAAGGGCTTCACCAAGCGTTTCCGCACGCCGATCGAGAAAAACGACGACCCCATCCGCCGTGCCCAGCTGATCCGCCGGATCAAGCCGTTCCTGCTCCGGCGCACCAAATCCGAGGTCGCCACCGACCTGCCGCCCAAGCACACGATCCTGCGCCACATCAACCTCGCCCCCGAACAGCGCGAGCTCTACGAGACCATCCGCGCCACGCTGCAGGAGGAGGTCCGCGAGCGCATCGCCGAGCTCGGCACCGCGCAGAGCCGCATCGTCATGCTCGACGCGCTGCTCAAGCTGCGCCAGGTCTGCTGCGATCCAAGGCTGGTCAAGCTCGCCTCCGCCCGGCTGGTCGATACCTCGAGCAAGCTCGACGAGCTGATGGAGATGGTCAGCGAGATGATCCCCGAAGGCCGCCGCATCCTGCTGTTCTCGCAGTTCACCTCGATGCTCGACCTCATCAAGCCGCGCCTGACCGAAGCCGCCATCCCCTTTGTCGAACTCCGCGGCGACACGCGGGACCGCGCCGAGCCGGTCCGCGCCTTCCAGGCCGGCGAAGTGCCGCTCTTTCTCATCAGCCTCAAAGCCGGCGGCCGCGGCCTCAATTTGACCGCCGCCGACACCGTCATCCACTACGACCCGTGGTGGAATCCCGCCGCGGAGGACCAGGCCTCCGACCGCGCCCATCGCATCGGCCAGACCAAATCGGTGTTCGTCTACAAACTCATTGCCGCCGATACGGTGGAAGACCGCATCGTCGAACTCCAGCGCCGCAAGGCCGACCTCGCCAATATCGCGCTGGGCGAGGAAGGCGAAATCGAAGGCATCGACAACGACGATCTCGCCTTCCTCTTCGCCGGTCCGGAAGACCGCCTCGCCGCCTAGGGGGAAGACAGGCAGGGCTCCGCTCGCAGGGCAATCGGGTGAAGGACCCTCGTTGCGGTCCGCACGCCTCTCGGGCGGTCCGAGCGTGGGTGGACCGTCCGAACAGCAGGAAGATTGCCCACAGAGGCAGGGAGGCTCGGAGAAGACATACCAAGCCGCGTGCTTGCTTCTCCTAACTCCGTGCCTCTGTGGTCAATCTTCTTCCTGGCTTGCTGCTTTCCATTGCCGCCGGACTGGATGGCGTTCGGCCGGGAGGATGCCACGCATATAGCCGCGACTTCGCTGGCCCTGGCGGAAGGGCTGGCGAAGCGCGGGGTCAAAGTGTTTGGGGCCGGGCGAAGCATGACGCAGTCGCGTCATGTTGTGGTCGCGGGCCATCCCTTTGGCGGGGGCCGGGCGGCGTCGAGGCTGTTGTCGGGGTCGAATAGGCTCGCCTGCGGAATCGGGTTGCCGATGGCGGACATTCCGGGCGATGTGAATGGGTTGCGGCTGGGGACGCCGGAGATCGTGCGCTGGGGGATGGGGCCCGGGGACATGGATGTGCTGGCCGGATTTTTCGACGACGTGCTGAACGGGGCGCGGGCGGCGCAGTCGGTCGCGCCGGAGGTGACGGCGGGGCGGCGGGGGGGCTCGACGCTGCCTTTTGCGCGGCAGGGGGCTCGGCGGGATCGGGCAGGGTGCCTTCCTGCCAACTGGTATAGAGCTGCTCGAAGAGGGCGCTGAGGTGGGCAATGCGGGCCCAGGCGAGGGCGGCGAGCGCGTCTTGGGTGCGCGCGCGGGGCGCAAATGCGGCGAGGGTGGCCTTGAGGCCGGTGAGGAGGAGGGCGGTAAGGGTCGACATGTCGTTAGTTTTTATAATTGACGTCACGGCGCGTCAAGGGAAAGATTCGGAGGAAGCGCTGCATCCTTGAAAAAAGATGGGCGGATGCGTGTTCGCGAGCGAACGCCCCCGAATGCCGCCGCGCCGCCAGCTGTTGTCGGGTTGGCGGGCCGCGCGGTTACAGGCTAGCCTGCCCGCCCGGGAGAGACCCACAAGAACATGCCGCGTTTCCTGCTCCATCGCCTGCTGCACGGCGCGCTCAGCATCCTGGGCGCGAGCATCATCATCTTCGTCATCTCCCGCCTCTCCGGCGACCCGATCCTGCTGCTGCTGCCGAACGACGCGCCGGCCAGTGTCATCGCCGCCATGCGCGCCGATCTCGGCCTCGACCGCCCGCTGTGGACGCAGTACCTGATCTTCCTGCAACACGCGCTGACCGGCGATTTCGGCCGCTCCTATCGCTGGCAGATGCCGGCGCTCAAGCTCATCCTCGACCGTCTCCCCGCCACCATCGAACTCGCCTCCTGCGGCCTGCTGTTCTCGGTCGCCATCGCGCTGCCCATCGGCGTTCTCTCCGCGGTCCACCGCGGCGGCTGGATCGACCGCATCGGCCGCCTCTTCGCCATGCTCGGCCAGGCCATGCCCGCCTTCTGGGTCGGGCTGCTGCTGATCCTGGTCTTCGCGATCAAGCTCGACTGGCTCCCCGCCTTCGGTCAGGGCGGCCCCAGCCACGTCATCCTGCCCGCCATCGCGCTCGGCTGGTACCCGGTCGCGGCCCAGACCCGCGTCATCCGCTCCGCCATGCTCGACGTGCTCGACAGCGACCACATCCGCCTCGCCCGCGCCCTCGGCACCCCGGAACGCCAGATCGTGTGGAAATACGCGCTGCGCAACGCCGCCATCCCGCTGCTGACCATGCTCGGCGTCTACTTCGCCGGCATGCTCGGCGGCTCCTTCGTGGTGGAGACCATTTTCGCCTGGCCCGGGGTTGGCCGCACCGTGGTGGAAGCAGTGTTCTCCCGCGATTTCCCGGTCGTCCAGGCCGGCGTGCTTTTTACGGCCATCCTGTTTGTTGCTTCCAACCTGCTGGTGGATCTTTCCTATGGGCTGGTCGACCCCCGGATCCGCGATGCGCGGTAGGAAAACGGATAAAAGTTTTTTGCTTCTTTTTTTCAAAAAAGAAGGCCTTCTTTTTGTGAACAAAAAGAAGCAAAAAAACTTCATCCATGGTTTGAGCGGACTCCCCTGGGCGGCACTTGGCGTTATTGCGGTTGTGCTGATTTGCGCGGCCGGGGGGGAGGCGCTGCTGCCGCAGGATCCGGGCGACCTCGATCTCGGTGCGGCCTTTCGTCCCCCTTTCTGGCTCGATGGCGGGGACCTCGCGACCCCGCTGGGCGCCGACAATCTCGGCCGCGACATCCTCTCGCGCATCATGGCCGGCGCCCGGGTGACGGTGATCGTCGCCTTCTACGCCATCCTGCTCTCCGGCAGCCTCGGCGCCCTGATCGGCATGATCGCCGGCTTTTTCGGCGGCTGGGTCGATCAGGTACTGATGCGCTTCATCGAAATCCAGCAATCCATCCCCTCCATCGCCTTGGCTCTCCTGCTCGCCGCCGCGCTGGAACCCGGGCTTTCCACCGTCGTCGTCGTCATCGTGCTGACCTACTGGGCCTGGTATGCCCGGATCATCCGCGGCGAAATCCTCGCACTCAAAGGCCGCGACTACGTCGCCTTCGCCCGCATCGCCGGCGTCAGCACGCCGGTCATCTTCCTGCGCCACCTGCTGCCCAACATCTTCAATACCCTCATCGTCCTCGCCACGCTCCAGGTCGGCCAGGTCATCCTGTTCGAAGCCTCGCTCTCCTTCCTCGGCCTCGGCATCCAGCAGCCCGACATCTCCTGGGGCCTCATGCTGGCCGACGCGCGGCAGTACATCACCAACGCCTGGTGGGCGATCACCATGCCCGGCATCGCCATCATGCTGACCTGCCTCGCCGCCAACGTCTTCGGCGACTGGCTGCGTGACCGGCTCGACCCCAAGCTGAGGCAGCTATGACGCTGCTCACGGTCGAGAACCTGCAAACCCATCTTCATCTCCAGCGCGGCATCCTGCGCGCCGTCGACGGCGTGAGCCTGCATGTTGACGGAGGCGAAACGCTCGGCCTGGTCGGCGAATCCGGGTCCGGCAAAACCATGACCGGCCTTTCCCTCCTGCGCCTGTTGCCCGAGGGCTCCGGCCGCATCGCCGGCGGCTCCATCAGGCTCGATGGCACCGAGCTCACCGAGCTGTCCGAAACCACCCTGGCGCGGGACATTCGTGGCAGCCGTATCGCCATGATCATGCAGGACCCGATGACCTCCCTGAACCCGGTGTTCAGCATCGGCGACCAGGTTGGCTCCCCGCTGCGCAACCACGGCATCGCCCGTGGCGCTCGGCTCCGCAGCGCCGTCATCGACGTGCTGCAACGCGTCCGCATCCCCTCGCCCGACCAGCGCCTCGGCGACTATCCGCACCAGTTCTCCGGCGGCCAGCGCCAGCGCGTTGTCGCCGCCATGGCGATCGGCTGCACGCCACGCCTGCTCATCGCGGACGAACCGACCACCGCGCTCGATGTCACCATCCAGGTCCAGATCATCGCGCTGCTGCGCCGCATCCAGGGCGAAACCGGCGCCGGCATCATCCTCATCACCCACGACCTCGGCGTCGCCGCCAGCCTGTGCCACCGCATCGCCGTCATGTACGCCGGCCAGATCGTCGAGACCGCCCCGGTCCGCCGCCTCTATCGCGCCCCGGCCCACCCCTATACACGCGCCCTCCTGGCCGCGATCCCCCGCCTCGGCGACAAGCGCGCCCGTCTCGCCGCCATTCCCGGCCAACCGCCTAGCCTGATCGATCCCCCGATCGGCTGCCGCTTCGCCCCCCGCTGCGCCGAGCGCATGGACAAATGCGCCCAAGCCCCGCCGCTCACCGACCTCGGCGATGGCCACACCGCGTCCTGCTGGAAATTGGGAACCGCCTGATGCTCCAGCTCGACGCCATCACCAAGCACTACCCGACGCGCCAGGGCCTGGTGCGCGCCGTGGAGGCGGTCTCCCTCACCGTCGCCCCGCGCAGCACCCTGGCGCTGGTCGGCGAGTCCGGCTGCGGCAAGACCACCATCGCCAAGATGATCCTGCGCCTCGAGACCCCCACCGCCGGGCGCATCCTGTTCGAGGGGCAGGACATTGCGGCGATGGACCGGATTGCCGTGCACCGCTACCGCCGCGCGGTGATGGCGGTCTTCCAGGACCCCTATGCCTCGCTGAACCCGCGCATGCGCGTCGGCGCGATCATCGCCGAGCCCATCCTCGCCCACGAAAACCCCGGCCGCGCCGCCGTCACCCGCCGCATCGAGGAAGTACTGGATATCGTCGGCCTCCCCGCCGGTGCCGCCCGGCTCTACCCCCATGAATTCTCCGGCGGCCAGCGTCAGCGCATCGCCATCGCCCGTGCCTTGGCCCTGCAGCCCCGGCTGATGGTGCTGGACGAACCGGTCTCCGCGCTCGACGTCTCGATCCGCGCCCAGGTGCTGAACCTGTTGCAGGACATCCAGGACGAATTCGGCCTCACCTACCTCGTCATCGCCCACGATCTCGCGCTGGTCGAGCATTTCAGCAGCGACGTCGCGGTGATCTACCTCGGCCGCGTCGCCGAAACCGGGCCGACCGCCGAGGTCTTCGCCCAGCCGCGTCACCCCTACACCCGAGCGCTGCTTGCCGCCGTCCCGCAGCCCGATCCTGACCACATCCTCAGCGAAGCCGCCGCCGCCGGCGAAATCGCCAGCGCTCTCAACCCGCCACCCGGCTGCCGCTTCCACCCCCGCTGCCCGCGCGCCATGGATCTCTGTCGCACCACCGTCCCGGTCCCGAGCGCGCCCCCGCACATCACCGCCTGCCACGCGCCCCACGAAGGAGCCCCGACATGACCGAACCCCTCACCGGCTCTGACTGGCTTGCCCAGGCCATCGCCTCGACCGGCATGGAGCATGTCTTCTTCATCGACAGCGTGCTCCGCCGCACCCTCGTCGCGCTTGAGGGCGTCGGCGTGAAGCGCGAGCTGGCCCACACCGAAAAGGGCGTGGTTTACATGGCCGACGGCTACGCCCGGATCAAGAACCAGCCCACTCTTTGCTTTGCCCAGTCCGTCGGTGCCGCCAACATGGCGGCCGCTTTGCAGGACGCCTACCTCGCCCGCAGCCCCGTCATCGCCCTGACCGGCCACAAGCCTCCCGCCCACCAGCACCGCAACGCCTATCAAGAGGTCTCGCACGCCCCGCTCTTCGCGCCGGTGACCAAGCTCAGTGCCGACGTGGCCGCCGCCCCGGATCTGCCCCGCGCCCTGCGCCTGGCCTTGCGCGCAGCCGGATCCGGCACCCCGCGCCCGGTTCATTTGGACCTGAACGGCATCTCCGCCGAAATCATCGAAACCGGGACCATCGCCGAGCCGCCCATCCTCGACCGCGCCCTCATGGCCATCCCGCCGCACCGCCCGACGCCGGCGGACGCCGAGATCGAACATGCCGCCCGCGTCCTGCTGGCCGCCAAACGGGTCGCCATCGTGGCCGGCGAGGGGGCCGCCCAATCCGGCTGCGGCGCCGAACTGCTGGCCCTCGGCGCCGTGCTGGCCGCGCCGATCGGCACCTCGCTCGGCGCGCGTGGCATCATCCCCACCAGGCACCACCTCGCCATTGGCGTCATCGGCAACTACGCCGCCCCACCGGCGAACCAGATCGTCCACGACGCCGACCTCGTCCTCTTCGTCGGCTGCGACACCGGCGACCAGGTCACCCACACCTGGCGCATCCCGTCGGCCGACACCCCGATCGTGCAGATCGAGCTCGACCCGATGGAGATCGGCCTGAGCTACCCCAACACGCTCGGCCTCTGCGGCGATCCGCGCGAGACATTGCGCAAGCTCATCACGGCCCTCGGCAGGCCCGCCCGCGATGCCAGTTTCGCTGACCGCGCCGCGGCGGCGATGGCCACCTGGCGCGCCGGGATGCAGCCCTTGTTCACCTCCACCCGCAGCCCCGTGCAAGTCGAACGGCTCTGCGCCGAGATCGAACGCGCGCTGCCCGCCGATGGCATCCTGGTCGCCGACACCGGCTATTCCGGCATCTGGACCGGGACCTGCATCGAACTCAACGGCGCCGGCCAGACCTACCTGCGCGCAGCAGGCTCGCTCGGCTGGTCCTTCCCCGCCGCCCTCGGGGCCAAGCTCGCCGCTCCCAGCCGCAAGGTGATCTGCTTCTCCGGCGACGGCGCCTTCTACTACCACCTCGCCGAGCTCGAGACCGCACGGCGCCGCGGCATCGCCACCGTCACTGTCATCAACAACAATTCCGGCTTCGGCCAGGGCTGGCCCGCCCTCGTGCGGATGCAGGGCAATACCCCGGGGCACCCCGAGGAAATGCTGCGCTTCGGCCCGACCAATTTCGCCCAGGTGGCCGAAAGCTTCGGCGTCGCCGGCCTTCGCGTCGAGCATCCGGACGAACTTGCGCCGGCTTTGGCCCGCGCGCTGGCGATGGACGAACCCGTCGTCGTCGACGTCGTCACCGAGATCAACGACCGTGCACCGGCGCCCTGGGCCCCGGCTTAACGGCAGTCAAAAAAAGAACAAAAAGGGACTTGATCTCGTCGGCGCCCTCGGACATGATGAGAACATAATCGGAACTACGGGGTGAACGGCCCGGTGGTTCGGCTCACAACCAGAGGTGTCCGATGTCCCTCCCCGTCCTGTTTGCTCTCGGCCTGATCACCATTGCAGTCACTGCCCGCTGGGCCACCGTGTCGGTCACCGGACGGGCCCGGTTCCAGCCTTGCGGCTACCGCATCGTCCGCCCCAGCCGGAATCCGGCAGTGGTTATCGGGAATGGCTTCGGCATCGGCGTGCTCAGCGGCCTTAGCTGCGTGATGCTGGCCATCGCCTTGCTCGGCTGATCACCGCCGCGGGACGGCCTCCAGGAACGCACGCAACGCGGGTGCGCGCACCGGTTTGGCGGCGGTTTGGATCAGGGCCAGCCCCTGTGCGCGTCCCAGGGTCCGCCCCATCGTCAGCCAGGCGTCGCCATGCCCGGTCACCAGCAGGACCGGGAGGGTCTGGTCGAACCGTGCGATCTCCCGCAGCGCCTCGAACCCATCCTCGCCCGGCATCATCATGTCGCAAATCACGCAATCCGGCCGGTGCCGCTCGAGCAGTGAGAACATCCTCTCACCCTCTTCTCCGATCACGGCCTCGAAGCCGAACGCCAGACACATGTCCGCCATGGTCGCAGCGACATCCTTCCTGTCGTCAACCACCAGGACTGTCCTCAGCGCTTCCGGCTCAGCGTGCTGCACGAGATTCCAATACGTTCTGCTCAGACCATCAAGCACCGGGCAAATCCCGGAATGGTCCTTCGCCGCGCGGCGATGGGACGATGTTCGCACTCCCTTGTCCAGTCTCACCGCGGCACAAACAGCGGGTTTCGGATAAAATTCTCCGCATCGCCGCCGGCGGCAGCTGGGTCAGACGATGGTGGATTGAAGCGCCTTCAGCGTCGCGGCCATGGTCGACGCCACCGAAAGTTTCACCCCGAACGGGGTGTCGCCATCGAGCTTCTGCAGCATCGGGCTGGACTGGGTATAGGCGACGTATTCGCCAAGTATCCCCTTCGCCTGCTGCGTCAGACGGGCATGCGCGTTCGGGTCCCCCTCGTTGAGCATCGCATCGAGCGCATCAAGCAGCCTCTCGTCGAGCCGGGCGAGGACTTCGTCGAGTTGCCCGAGCGCGCCAAGCACCGCCGCCTCCGCCGCATCACCTTTGGCCGCCGCCGCGACCGCCGTCTTGAGCCCCTGCAGTTCGCCGCCCACCCGCTTGCGCGCCGATTCCCAGATCAGGCGGGATTTCTGCATCGTCACGAACTTGCCTTGCGCCACAGCAGGTTTCGGAGCCGCCGGCTGCGGTGCTGCGGAGCTCGGCGCGCTCTGGCCGTTCTGGGCGGAGCCGAGCAATGACTTCAAACCCGCGATTGCAACGGCGGCCCCATCGGGATCGTTGCTCCGGATCGCCAGCGTCGCCGCCATTGCGGCCTTCTTCATTTGATCAGCCTTGCCGGCATCGTTGCCCGCCGCCGCGGTAATCTGCGGAATCAGCGTCGCGAGTTCGGCCCGAACGCCTGACATATCCGGCGGCGGCGGCGGCGCTTCGGGGATCGGAGGGGGCGCAGGCGGCACAGCATCCTGCGGCGCCGGCGCGGCGCTCGCCGCTTCCGGCTGCGGCGGCTGCTCGTCCTCGGGCTCATCCTCGATCGACAAATCGACGTTGAGCTCGACCTTCTGGTAAGGCACCCGCTTGACCACCTCGACCAGCTTCACCCGCATCGAGCCCGGGGCTTCCTTGTTGATGAAGAAGCGGACCATGCCGGAATCGTAGTCGGTATCCACCAGGGCCCTTCCGTAGCGGATGGTGCTTGTGTTCAGTTGCAGCTTCGCCTTGCTCGCCTCGGCCTTCAGCATGGCGGCCACCTTCTTGGGCTTGGCCTTCTTGTCCAGCAGGATCAGCCCTTCGCCACCCGCGGTCAGCGCGATCGCCGCCTGTACCGGCTCGCGCTTGGAGAGCGCCAGCAGCGGTTTCATCTTGTCGGTCGTCATGATCGTGTCGGATGCCGGATCGGCCATCTGAGGTTCCCCGCCGCCGTCTGTTTGTTGTGCTTGCACAGTAGCGACGACCACGTCTCGAGGAAAGGCCCATTCGCGTGGCTTCGCCAACGAGCGCAGGTCCGGTGCCGCTTCATGGTTTGTTGATCGTCTCGATGTAGTGTCGCCGGCGGAGGATCTCGGCCATGAGTGGCAGTATTGACTACACCGTGCTTTTCCCCGCCTCGGCGACGCCTGCCGATGGGCTGGTCGGCGCGCTCTACGGAAGCGCCGCACCCGCCGCCGCGTCCAGCCCGCTGCAAGCCCTCCGCGCCGCCGAAACCAACGAAAGCCGCGACATCGCCGTCACCGCGAAGCAGCCGCAGGTCGCGCGCGAGGTCGCCGCCTTTCGCGCGGCGGTGGCCAAAGCGAAAACGCCGGCCGAACTGCTGCGCAACCCGGCCGCACTCAAGGTGTTGCTCACGGCTGGGGGTCTGTCCGACCAGATCGCCTATCCGGCGTTGGCCCAGCGCGCGCTGCTGTCAAACACGAAGGACAAGGCCGCGCTGGCGAACAAGCTGAACGTCGTCGACTCGCGCTGGCAACCTTTCGTGCAGACCTATGATTTCGCCAACAAGGGTCTCTCGGTACTGACCAAGCCGCAGGTCCTGTCCAGCATCGCCAATGCCTATGCCGAGGTCAGCTGGCGCCAGTCGCTCGACGCCACCACCCCGGGCTTGTCCAACGCCCTGTCGTTCCGCGCCCAGGCCGCGGGCGTGACGTCGGTCGACCAGATCCTCGGCAATCCGATCCTGCGCGATGTCATCACCACCGCGCTCAACATCCCCAAGCAGATCGCCTTCCAGGGCATCCCGACCCAGGAGCGCGCGATCTCGACCCGGCTCGATCTCGCCAAACTCAAGGACAAGCACTTCGTCGATACGCTGACCCAGAACTATCTGCTGAACAAGGCAAACGACGGCACTCAGACCACCGGCCAGGCCAGCATCGAGCAACTCGCCAGCCGCGCGGCCGGCCTCGTCGTCTGAGTTATGGCAACCCCCGGGAAATAATGATGCGGTCTTGATTTTGTAGGGAAGCGCTTCTTTTTTGAAAAAAGGAAGCAAAAAACTTTTATCGACGGGAGTCGGCCGTTTCATCCACGGGGAAGCCACGGGTAAAGTTTTTTTGCTTCTTTTTTTCCAAAAAAAAGAAGTACTTCCTTCCTGGCTGCTATTCCTTCTCCGCGATCAATGCCGACGGGAACACCGCGCCGGTGGTCCCATCGGTGATTCCGCGATCCGTGACATGCGGCCCCGGATTGCAGGCGAGGCTCGCGCCGACGATGGCCTTGAACGTCAGGATCGGCGGCTGCCAGTCGACGATCCGGTCCGCTGCCGCCTTCAGTGCGGCAAATCCAGCCGCCACCTCCACCGCCGGCGCATCCGAAATCAAGCCGCACACCGGCAAGGCCAACAGCGCCTTTACCCGGCCGTCGGCCGCGACGGCCATGCCCCCGCCGCAGCCGATCAACGCATTGGCCGCCGCCGTCATGTCGGCCGGCTCGCGCCCGAACACGACGAGATTATGGCTGTCATGGGCGACCGTCGTCGCGATCGCGCCGCGCCAGCTTGACCAGCCCTCCAGCACGCCGAGCACCGCCGCCGCCGGCGCCCGCCCATGACGATGGATCACCGCCATCATGATGGTGTGGTCGGGCAGCCGCACCACACCATTGTCCACCGCCGCCACCGTTTCGCCCCACTCGGTGAAGCGCGGCTTGTTGACCGTCCGCAGCCGCGCCCGGTCACCCCGCGCGCCGAGCATGAAATCGCCCGGCACCAGCGGGGCAAGATGCATGGTATCGCCGGGCAAAGGAGCCGGATCGGGCCGCAGCGGCACCACCAGCGCTCCGCCTTGCGCCACCACCCGGCCGGACGCCAGCACAACGGCGGCCTGCATTGAAACCAGGTCGTCGAAGATCACGATATCGCCGCGCCGCCCCGGCGCCACGAGCCCAAGATCACGCCGGCCCAGACGCATCGCCGCGTTCAGCGTCGCACAGCGCAGCGCGTCGATCGGCTTCATCCCGTAGGCCACCAGCCGCCGCAGCACGTCACGCATGCCCCCCGCGGTGGTCAGGTCGTCGGGGAAAATATCGTCGGTGCAAACCGTCAGCGTCTGCGGCACATGGGCCAGCTTTGCCAAGGCCTCGACCGCACCGGGCAGCACGTAGTCGTGTGACCCGCGCAGCTCCACCGTATATCCGGCCCGCAGCTTGGCCAGCAGGTCGGTCCCGGACGTGATCTCGTGGTCGCTCTCGATCCCCGCCGCGGCGAACCCCGCCAGATCGGCCCCGGCCAGGCCGCGCCCGTGCCCGCAGACCAGCTTGCCGGCGGCCAGACCTGCTCCGACCACGCTCCCCATATGGGCGCTGCGCTCCAGCACGCCGCGCATGTCCATCACCTCGGCAACCCCGATCACCTCCGGCCAGGCCAGCATTTCCGCCAACTCGGGCCCCTCGAACGCGGCGCCTGCACGCTCCAGGCCGGGCGCCGAGGGCACGCAGGACGGGGCCAGGATCAGCACCCGCAACGGCAGATCGCGCGACGCCGCGACCGCCCAGCGCACGCCGTCGAGTCCCAGCACATTGCCGAGTTCGTGCGGGTCCCAGCACAATGTCGTTGTCCCCTGCGGCACCACCACTTCGGCATAGCGCCGCGGCGTGACCATCGAGCTTTCGATGTGCATATGCGTGTCGATCAGCCCCGGCGCCACGATTTTCCCGGTCGCATCGATCACCTGCGCCGCATCCGTCCGCGCGCCCGGGGCATGAACCGACGCGATCAGCGGCCCCACCAGCCCGACATCGGCCGCCCGCAATTCGGATGTCGCCACATCCGCCAGCGTCCCGCCGGTGATGACCACGTCGAACGGCGCCTCCCCGCGCGCCGCCCGCACCGCCCGATCGCGAAGTCCTGCCTCGTTGATATCCGCCGGCTCACCCATGCCGCCCTCCGAATACAGGTGGATCGTCATTTAATGGTCGTTTTTGCCGAAATGGAACAGTACCCCGGCTTCGAAGGCGAAGCAGGAAACTTGACCCTTCCCCTCCCTCGCGTTGACAGCGACAGGCCGATCCGGGAGGCTCGCCGGCAAAGCCAGGGAGACCAGCATGAATCAGGTCACTGCCACCGAGCGGCGCAACTGGGCGGAGGGTAGCCTCGCGTTCGACGAGAGCCGCAGGCGCATCGCGGAGGCCTCGCAGTGGTTGGCCGGAGGCGTGTCGTCGAATTTCCGCCTCGGCATATCGCCCACGCCGCTCGTCCTCGAGCGCGCCGATGGCGCCTATCTTTTCGATGCCGATGGCAATCGTCTGATCGACTACTATCTCGGCATGGGCCCGATGATCCTCGGCCATACCCCGCGCGACGTGATCGCGGCAGCCACCGAGCAGATGCAGAAGGGCCTGCTCTATGGCGGCCAGTCCGGCCCGGAGACCGAGGCGGCCCGCCTGTTTTGCGATATGGTGCCGTGCGCCGAGCTGATGCGCTTCTGCTCCTCCGGCAGCGAGGCGGTGCAATGCGCGCTCCGCCTCGCCCGCACCGCCACCGGCCGACGGGTCATCATCAAGTTCGAGGGCCACTACCACGGCTGGTTCGACAATATCCTGTGGTCCACCACCCCGCCCGCCGGTGCCACCGGCCCGGTCGCGGGGAGCAAGGGGCAGCAAACCACCACCGATGAAATCGAGGTGCTGCCGTGGAATGACCTTGCCACGCTGACGGCGCGCCTGGCGCGGGGCGACATCGCCGGCGTGATCATGGAAGCGATCATGTGCAACCAGGGCGCGATCCACCCGCGCCCCGGCTACCTCGAGGGCGTGCGCGAGGCCTGTACGAAGTACGGCACCGTGCTGGTGTTCGACGAGGTCATTACCGGCTTCCGCGTCGGACCCGGCGGCGCCCAGGCGCTTCTGGGCGTGACACCCGATCTTGCGACGTTCGCCAAGGCGATCGCCAACGGATTCCCGGTCGCCGCGATCGGCGGTCGGCGGGACCTGATGGAGCTCATGACCCAGGGCGTGGTCCATGGCGGCACCTATAATGGCCAGGCGGTGGCGATGGCCGCGACGGTGGCGGTGCTGAAACGCCTGCGCGACCCCGCGGTCCACGCCCTGATGGCTGCGCGCGGAACCCGGCTCATGCAGGGCATGCAGTCCGCCTTCGACGATGCCGGCATCCCGGCCGTGGTTGCGGGCCTGCCGCAAATTTTCCACGTCGCGATCGGCATGACGGAGAGGCCAGCCAACTGGACCGACCTGCACAAGATGGACCGCGCCCGCTACGTGAAATTCACCACCGCCCTGCTGCGCCACGGCGTTCGCGCCCTGGAACGCGGCGCGTGGTTCCTATCGACCGAGCACGACGACGATGTGATCGCCTCCACCCTGGATGCCGTGAAGCGCGTGCTCAAGGAGATCTGACATGCGCATCGCGGTCGGCCAGTTCGGGCAGGAGACCAATACCTTCCTCTCCGTGCCGACCGAGGTGTCGACCTTCGAGGACGTCTATGTCCGCCGCGGCAATGCCATGCTGAGCGAATACGGCAATGCCAGGGTTGAAATCCCGGCCATGCTCGACGTCATCCGCGCGCATGGCGCCACCGCGGCGCCGCTGCTCGGCGCCTTCGCCGGCGCCGCCGGGCCATTGACGCGGGCGTGCTTCGAAGCCCTGGGGGGCGAACTCCTCCGCCGCCTGGCGGACGCCGGCCCGATCGACGGCGTGCTGCTGGCACTGCATGGCGCCATGGTGGTCGAGGACGAACCCGACGCCGAGGGGGAACTGCTCGAGCGCGCCCGTGCCATCGTGCCCGCCCATGTCCCGATCGGCGTTTCGCTCGACCTGCACGGTCACATCACCCAGCGCATGCTGCAACCCAACGTCTTTCTGCTCGGCTTCCGCGAATACCCGCACATCGACCTCTACGAGACCGGTGAGCGCACCGCCCGCCTGTTGTTTGAGACCCTGGCCGGACGCCGCAAGCCGGTGATGGCGCTCGCGAAGCGGCCGATGGTGGTGTCTCCGATCAATGCCCGAACCACCGAGCCCCCGCTCTCCCGCGTCGTCGCGGCGGCACGTCGGATGGAAGCGGAGGGTCGCATCATCGAGGGGTCGCTGTTCCCGGTGCAGCCGTGGATGGATGTCCCCGGGCTCGGCTTCGCCGCCCTGGTTTGCGCCGATGGCGACGTTGCGGCGGCGCGCACTGCGGCGCAGGAACTTGCGGACATGGCCTGGGCGGCGCGTGAAGCGTTCATCCCGGACCTGGTACCGCTGGAGGAGGCCATTCGTGTCGGCCTGACCTCCGAGGGGCTCACGGCTGTGGGCGATGGCGGCGATGCGCCGTCGAGCGGCGCCGCCGCCGACAACACCGCGGTGCTGCGCGCCCTCCTCAAGGCCAAGGCGGATACGGCGGGGCGCACCACGCTGCTCACCTTGTGCGACCCTGGGGCGGCCAACGCGGCGGCTGCGGCCGGGATCGGCGCCGTCGTCACGCTCAAGGTTGGGCACAAGATGAGCTCCGACGGAGAACCGATTGAAATAACAGGAAAGGTCCAGGCGCTTACGGACGGCCACTACGTGATGCGAGATGCGGGGGCCGAGGGGATGGCGATGGAGATGGGGCTGACCGCGGTGCTCGCGATCGGGGACATCCGCCTTGCCATTCGCTCGTTGCGCGGCCTCGAATGGGATACCGCGATGTACACCTCAGTCGGGCTACAACCGGCCCACGCCGCCCTGGTGTTCGCCAAGTCGCCGTCGCATTTCCGGGTATCCTACGGCCCCATCGCCGCGCGCATCCTGGCCGCCGATACGCCGGGGACGACGACAGGAAACATCATGCGGCTCGCCTTCACCAACGTGACCCGCCCGCTTTGGCCGTTCGACGCCTTCCCCGAACAGAACTGAGCACCGCCTGACCCTGGGACATTCGGCACCGAACGATGATGCAATATATCAGTTATATTGCATAACTAAAAGCTTGCGTTCTGCTGCCTTGCGGGGCATCCCTGCATGCCGGCATTGCGTGCGCTCGGCGGGCAGGCAATACACGGGCGACCGCTCCCGTGATACAGGCGCATCATGCCGAACATCGTTCTTTCACAAGATACTCCCGTCGTCGCGCTGGCTTGCGATCATGCCGGGTTTCCCCTCAAGGCCGCCGTGCAGGCGCTGCTCGAGCGCGCCGGCTGCATCGTGCTCGACCGCGGCACCGCAAGCGCGGAACGGGTCGATTATCCCGATTTCGCCCACCTCGCTTGCCACGACGTCACAGCAGGGCGCGCGAGCTGCGCGGTGCTGATCTGCGGCAGCGGCGTCGGCATGTCGATCGCCGCCAACCGACACCCGGAAATCCGGTGCGTGCTCGCGCACGAGCCGACCACCGCGCGCCTGTCGCGCGCCCACAATGACGCCAATGCGCTGGCCCTTGGCGCCCGTCTCACCGGCGAAGAGGCCGCCGCCGACATCCTGACAGCGTTTCTCGCCACCCCATATGAGGGCGGTCGCCACGCGGCCCGCATCGCCAAGCTCTCGCCCCCCCAGGAAACCAACGCATGAACCACGTTGCCGCCTCGCGCTTCTTCACTGCTTCGTTGGCGGAGACCGACCCGGAGCTGGCCGCCGCGATCGGCCGCGAACTGGTCCGCCAGCAGGACGGGATCGAGCTGATCGCGTCGGAGAACATCGTCTCGCGCGCGGTGCTGGAGGCCCAGGGCTCGGTGCTGACCAATAAATACGCCGAAGGCTATGCCGGGCGGCGCTATTACGGCGGCTGTGTCGAGGTCGATGTCGCGGAAACGCTGGCGATCGCGCGCGCCAAACAGCTGTTTGGCTGTGAGTTCGTCAACGTGCAGCCGCACTCGGGCGCCCAGGCCAACCAGGCGGTCTTCCTGGCGCTGGTGAAGCCCGGCGACACCATCCTTGGTATGTCGCTCGATGCCGGCGGCCATCTGACCCATGGGGCGGCGCCGAACCTGTCCGGCAAGTGGTTTCATGCGGTGCAGTACGGTGTGCGCGAGGCCGATGGGCTGATCGACTATGAGCAGCTCGAGCGGCTGGCCATGGCCGAGAAGCCGAAGCTGATCATCGCCGGTGGCTCGGCCTATCCCCGGACCATTGATTTCGCGCGCATTCGCGCCGTCGCCGATGCGGTCGGCGCGTTCTTCATGGTCGACATGGCGCATTTCGCCGGGCTGGTGGCGGCCGGGGTGTATCCGACGCCGCTGCCCCATGCCCATGTGGTGACGACGACGACGCACAAGACATTGCGCGGCCCGCGCGGCGGCATGATCCTCAGCAATGACGCCGATCTGGGCAAGAAGATCAACTCCGCGGTGTTCCCAGGCTTGCAGGGCGGGCCGCTGATGCATGTCATCGCGGGCAAGGCGGTGGCTTTCGCCGAGGCGCTGCGGCCGGAGTTCAAGGTCTATCAGCAGGCGGTGCTGGACAATGCCCGCGCGCTGGCCGCCACTTTGGTCGAGCAGGGGTTGGCGATCGTGACCGGCGGCACCGACAGCCACATGATGCTGGTCGATCTGCGGCCCAAGCGGGTGACTGGCAAGGCCGCCGAGGCAACGCTGGAGCGGGCGCATATGACGGCCAACAAGAACGCCATCCCGTTCGACCCGGAGAAGCCTGCGATCACCTCGGGCATTCGCCTGGGCACGCCGGCCGGGACCACGCGGGGCTTCGGCGTGGCGGAGTTCCAGGAGGTCGGGCGGATGATCGGCGAGGTGCTGGATGGTCTCGCCGCCTCCAATGACGGCACCAACGGCGTGATCGAGGCGGCCGTCGCGCAGCGGGTGCACGCGATGTGCGCGCGCTTCCCGATCTACGGATAGCACGCGATGCGCTGCCCGTTCTGCGGCCACGAGGATACGCAGGTGAAGGACAGCCGTCCGTCCGAGGATGGCGGTGCGATCCGGCGGCGGCGGTTCTGCACCGGATGTTCGCAACGCTTCACGACGGTGGAGCGGGTGCAGCTGCGCGAACTCGTGGTGGTGAAGCAGGACGGCAGGCGGGTGCCGTTCGACCGGGACAAGCTGACCCGATCCGTGCGCATCGCATTGCGCAAGCGGCCGGTGCAGGAGGAGAAGATCGAGCGCATCGTCAACGGGCTGGTGCGTCAGCTCGAGGCCTCCGGCGATAACGACATTCCGTCCAAGCAGATCGGCGAGTTGGTGATGGAAACGCTGAAGGAGGTGGATGCGGTGGCGTATGTGCGCTTCGCCTCGGTCTATCGGAATTTTCGTGAGGCCAAGGACTTCGAGGCGTTCCTTGGCAAGCTCGGCGACGCCGGCTAGGCGCGGCCGTGTCGGTTTCCCCATCCGCCGATGATCTCGCCCATATGCGTGCCGCGCTGGCGCTGGCGCGGCGCGGGCTGGGCAGCTGCTGGCCCAATCCATCGGTGGGCTGCGTCATTGTGCGCGACGGCCGGGTGGTCGGACGGGCGGTGACGTCGCCGGGGGGCCGGCCGCACGGCGAAGCCAATGCCCTGGCGATGGCCGGCGCCGCCGCACGCGGGGCGACGGCTTATGTCACGCTGGAGCCGTGCAGCCATCACGGACGGACGCCGCCCTGCGCGGACTCGCTGATCGCGGCCGGGATCGCTCGGGTGGTGATCGGCTCGCGCGATGTCGATCCCCGTGTCAACGGCGCCGGCAGCGCGCGTTTGCGCGCGGCCGGCGTGGCGGTGACCGACGGCGTGCTGCGCGCCGAGGCGGATGACATCAACGCCGGGTTCTTCTCGCGCATCCGCGCCGGACGACCACTGGTGACCCTGAAGATCGCCTCGACCCTCGACGGGCGGATCGCCACCCACACGGGTGAAAGCCAGTGGATCACCGCAGAGCCGGCCCGGCGCGCCGGGCACGCATTGCGCGGGCGCCACGATGCGATCCTGGCCGGGGTTGGGACGGTGCTGGCCGACAATCCGGAGCTGACCTGCCGTATCCCCGGGATGCGGTCGGTCCCGCTGGTCCGGGTGATCGCCGACAGCCATCTGCGCACACCGCTGACCCACAAGCTGGTGGCCAGCGCGCTGCGGATTCCGACCTGGATCATCACCCGCAACGGAGCGGACCATGTCCGCCGGCGCGCCATCAGCGGCCTCGGGGTGACACTGCTTGACGTGCCGGGGTCGACCGCGGGGATCGACCTCAGGCGCGGCCTGGAGGCGCTTGCCGAGCGCGGGATCACCCGGTTGCTGGTTGAAGGCGGCGGTCGGCTCGCGGCTTCGCTGCTGCGGGCGGGGCTGGTCGATCGGCTCGCCTGGTTCCATGCGCCCGCGATCATGGGCGGTGACGGATTGCCGGCCGCCGCGGCCTTCGGGATCGACCGGCTTGCCGCGATGCCGCGATTCGTGCGCCATTCCACCAACCAGCTCGGCGCCGACCTGCTGAGCGAATTCCGGAGGGAAGCCTAGATGTTTACCGGCATCGTCACTGGGCTCGGCAGCGTGCGCGAGATCTCGCCGTCCGGCAGCGGGCGCGACATGCGCCTGGTGATCTCGAGCCCCTGGCACGAGACCGCCGCGATCCCGGTCGGCGCTTCCATCGCTTGCTCAGGCTGCTGCCTGACGGCGATCGAGCTCGGCGCCGACTGGTTTGCGGTCAATGCGTCGGACGAGACCCTGTCCAAGACCACGCTCGGGGCGTGGCGGGTCGGCGCGCGCTGCAATCTGGAACGGCCGCTCAAGGTGGGCGACGAACTCGGCGGGCATATCGTCTCGGGCCATATCGATGGCGTGGGCGAGGTCTTGTCGGCCGAGCCGGTCAATGGCTCCGTGCGCTGGACGTTCCGAGTCCCCGAGCCGCTCGCCCGCTTCATCGCGCCGAAAGGATCGGTCGCCATCGACGGCGTGTCGCTGACCGTCAACGAGGTGCGGGGACCGGATTTCAGCGTCAACATCATCCCGCACACGGCAGCCGTGACCACCTTCGGCTTCCTGCGGCCGGGCGATCCGGTGAACATCGAAATCGACACGGTCGCGCGCTATGTCGCCAGGCTCTCGGAGTACAAATGAGTGAATTTCTGACCCGCAACCTCTCGGACTACCTCGCCTCGGCCGAGGAGTTGATCGAAGAGGCCCGCAACGGCCGCATGTTCATCCTGGTCGATGACGAGGACCGCGAGAACGAGGGCGACCTCGTCATCCCGGCCCAGTTCGCCACGCCGGAAGCGGTGAATTTCATGGCCCGCTTCGCCCGCGGGCTGATTTGTCTCGCGCTGACCCGCCACCGGGTGGAACAGCTTGGCCTGCCGCTGATGAGCCAGTCCAACGGGACGCGACACCAGACGGCGTTCACCGTCTCGATCGAGGCGCATGAAGGGGTCACCACCGGCATTTCTGCGCATGACCGGGCGCATACGATCGCCGTGGCGATCAATCCGGATTGCGGACGGGACAAGATCGTGACGCCCGGCCATGTGTTTCCGCTCATGGCGCGCGAGGGCGGCACGTTGATCCGCGCTGGCCATACCGAAGCGGCGGTGGACATCGCGCGACTCGCCGGGCTGACGCCGGCGGGGGTGATCTGCGAGATCATGAATGATGACGGGACCATGGCCCGGCTGCCGGACCTGGTGTCGTTCGCGCAGCACCACAACCTCAAGCTCGGCACCATCGCCGATCTGATCGCCCACCGGCGGCGGACGGAACAGCTGGTGAAACGGGTGCAGGAAGGCACGTTCAATCACGAGATCGGCGGCGAGTGGAAGCTCGTGGTGTATGCCAACACGGTGGATTACGCAGAGCATCTGGTTCTGGTGAAGGGCGATCTGACGGCGCCCGGGCCAGTGCCGGTGCGGATGCACAGCGTGGATCTGATGAACGACCTGCTCGGCGGCGTGACCCGCAACCGATTGGGAGCGGCGATGCGGATGATCGCCGAGGAGGGCCGCGGCGCCGTCGTACTGCTGCGCGAGATGCAGCCGACGACGATTTCCGAGCGGGTGCGCCTGTTGACCGGGGCCGAGCGGCCGCGAACTCAGTTGCGCGACTACGGCATCGGGGCGCAGATCCTG